>DASUGU010000071.1:0-11209 GCA_036273855.1 Pseudonocardiaceae bacterium | reverse complement strand
CGGCGACCGATTCGGTGAGTCGAATCGGTCGCCGACACTCGTTCGAGTGCTGATCGCTACCGGTGCAGCACCACCTTCAGCGCTCCGGTCTCCTGCGGCCGCGCGAACACCTGGTACGCCTCCGCCATCTCCTGCAGGCCGAACCGGTGGGTGACGAACTTGGTGGTGTCCAGCTGGCCGGAGGCCAGCATCCGCAGCAGCGTCGGCGTGGAGTAGGTGTCCACCAGGCCCGTGGTCATGGTGACGTTGCGGATCCACAGGTCTTCCAGGTGCAGCGTGACCGGCTCGCCGTGCACGCCGATGTTGGCCACATGCCCACCGGGCCGGACCAGTTTCGTGCACAGCTCAAAGGTCTCCGGCACACCGACCGCCTCGATCGCCACGTCGGCGCCCAGCCCGTCGGTCAGCTCGGCCACCATCGTCATGGCGTCCTCGCCCGGGCCGACCAGGACGTCCGCGCCGAACCGCTTGGCCGCCTCCAACCGTGGCGCGGCCAGGTCGATCGCCACGATATGGCTGGGGGACAGTAGGCCTGCCGTGGTGATCGCGGCCAGCCCGATCGGGCCGGCCCCGACGACGGCGACGGTGTCACCGGGGCTGACGTGCCCGTTGAGCACGCCGACCTCGTAGGAGGTGGGCAGGATGTCGGCCAGCATCAGCACCGACTCGTCGGCCAGGCCCTCGGGTACCACGTAGGTGGAGGTGTCGGCGAACGGGACGCGCACGTACTCGGCCTGGGTACCGTCGATCCGGTGACCCAGGATCCAGCCCCCGCCGCCCAGGCACTGGCCGAACGCGCCGACCCGGCAGTAGCGGCAGCGGCCGCACGCGGTGACACAGGAGACCAGCACCCGATCTCCCGGCTTCACCGTGGTCACACCGGTACCGACCTGCTCGATCGTGCCGACGGCCTCGTGGCCCAGGATGCGCCCGGACTCCACCGTGGGGACGTCACCTTTGAGGATGTGCAGGTCCGTACCACAGATGGTGACCGTGTCGACCCGCACGATCGCGTCCGTCGGCTGTAGCAGGGTCGGGTCGGGCACGTCCCGCCACTCCCGCTGGCCCGGACCGTCGTACACCAGTGCCTTCATTGTCGGCTCCTTGTCCCGGATGTGACTGGTGATTCACTCCCCTTCACGTTGCCGAGCACCCGGTGGGCCGGTCAGGGCATTTGGTCCTGGCCCGATCCACGAACGTCACCGAGCGGAACCACTGGTCCGGAGTGGTCATTGGGCCCTGCCACCGGTGCACAAAGACTGCGGTGCGCGTGAACGGGCCGGCTTAGCGTCCGGATCGACGAGTGAGGAGGCTGCCATGCGTGCAGGCGACATCATGACCGTCGACGTGGCGACGGTGGACCGTCTCACGAGCCAGGGAACTGCTGGCCGAGCACGGATGTACGGCGTTGCCCGTCCTGACCGGGGCCGGCGACCTGGTCGGCATGCTGTCCGAGGTGGACGTGCTGGGCGGCAGGTTCACGCCCGACCGCCGGTGCCTGCAACTGCCCGCCACCGTGCGTGAGGTGATGAGCCACCAGGTGATCACCGCCGACGTGGCGACCGAGCTGTCCGATCTGGTCGACCACATGTGGCGCCACCGGCACCGCTGCATGCCGGTCGTGTTCCAGGGCCGCCTGGTCGGCGTGGTCACCCGGACGGACCTGGTCCGCACGATGGTGTCCCAAGGGGTGTTCGCGTCATGAACAACACCTCGGCACCGGCAGTTCGGTATCGCGTCCGGCGGTCCTGGGCGGCCATGATCACCGGGATCACAGCCGTGTCGGCCGTGGCCGGCGGGGTTGGACTGGCCACCGGCACGGTGGACATGGGCGCGACGATCACCGCACGGTTGCCATGGCACAGCACGGTGTTGGCCGGTATGGCACTCCTGGTGGTCGTCGCGGTGCCGATGGCGTGGGCCTGCTTCCTGGCCGCGTGGAACCGGCCCGGTCAGGATGTCGCCGTCATCACCGCCGGGGCGCTGCTGGTCGGGTGGATCGCGGTCGAGGTCGCCGTCATCCGTGAGTTCAGTTGGTTGCAGGCGGTGTTCGCGGTCATCGGTCTCGTGGTGTTGCTGACCGGCCTGCTGATGCGCAGGCCTGCTGAACACCGGCCCGTCAGCCGACCACGAGCGCGACGATCCGGCCGGTGACCACGTAGCCGCCGACGACGTTGGCCGAGGCGAATGCCACGGCGACGACCGCCAGGACGTAGCCGACCGACCGCTCACGGTCGCGGTGACGAGCATCGCGCCGACCACGACGATGCCGTGAATCGAGTCGGCACCCGACATCAGCGGTGTTGCAGGGTGGCCGGCACCTTGCTGATCACCTCGATGCCGACCAGGACACGGCGAAGGCATCTGTCGGGCCGACCACACCGAGCGGACCTACGCCGAGCTGTTGCGGCGGGCGGAACGCCTGCTCGGTGCGGGGGAGAGTGTCGTACTCGACGCGTCCTGGCACACCGCCTGTCACCGTGACCTGGCGCGGCCATGCCCCGCTCGTGGCACTGCGTTGTGAGGTCGACGAGCACGTCGCCGCGGCCCGGCTGCGGGCTCGGCACGCGTCGATGTCGGATGCCGACGAGTTCGTGGCCACGCGGATGGCGGCCGACCTGGAGCCCTGGCCGGACGCCGTGCCGATCGCCACCGCCGGTAGCCCGGGCGCTGCCGTGACCATGGCGGTCGCCGCGGTCAGGGACCGAAGCCACTTCGGGTGACGACCACCGGCCGGTGTGGGCGGGCCCGCGCCTGACCGACCATGCGGTCAGCCAATTGCGGACGAACCGGAGGCAGGCGATGACTGGCGACGATGAGCGGCACCGCGCGAGCGCGGAGGCCAGGGGACACGTGTCGAAGCGGCCGGTGACGATGCCGGCCCACGGCGAGGCCGTCGCCCGGTACCTGGGTGCGCAGCACTACCGGGAGAGCACAGCCCGGGAGCGGGAACAGCAGGCGGCAGCGGGCGAGCAGGCCACGACGGCCGAGACCGTCCGGTCGGCTCCGCCGATCGTGGTGGGTGTCGACGGCAGTCGGTTCGGCCAGGAGGCCCTGCGGTGGGCGTTGGCCGAGGCGGGGCGGCGGGATTGCTCGGTTCGAGCGGTCCTGGTGGCGCACACCGCACCGGTCGCCGCGGCGGGCCGTCCCTCGATGATGGGCATGGCGGCGACCGTGTCCGCCGAGCAGGGCCAGGAGCACCTGATCCGGCTGCAGGACACGGTGCTGGCCGTTCTTGGTGAGCAGGATGACCCGAGGTTGTCGGCCGGGGTGTTGTCGGGCGGCGTGCCGGAGACGCTGTGCGACCTGTCGCGGGACGCCCAGTTGCTGGTCGTGGGCAGCCACGGCCACGGCGCGCTGTTCGAGGCGGTGCTGGGCAGCGTGGCCCGGTACTGCGTGCGTCACGCGTCGTGCCCGGTCGTCGTGATCCCGGCCCGGCTCGCGCCGACTGCGGAGTCCGACGCGGACGGTCCGGAGCCGGACAGCTACGGCTTCGGACCGCTGCTGTAACCCGCCGACGGCACCATGCGTTGACCGGCCGGGAGGCCGAGCGCCGGCTGGTGGTATCCGGGCCGAACGAGTTGACCCGGCGGGTCGGTCGGCGCTGGCCGCGCGAACTGCGTGACCAGTTCACCCACCCGCTGGCGCTGCGCGACAGTTCACCCACGCTGTGCCGGAAGTGTTGCCGTTCCTGCTGTTCGCCCTGTCTGGCGGCGCGATTCCGTTGCCGTTGACGGTGTTGCAGATCCTGGCGATCGACCTGGGCACCGACATCCTGCCCGTGCTCGCGCTGTCCAGGGAGCCCGCCGAACCCGGCCTGATGGACCGCCCACCCCGGCCGCGCCGCGAAGGCGTCATTCAACGATCGATGCTGTTCCGCGCGTGGGGATTCCTCGGCGCCATCTCCGGCGTGCTCGTCCTGGGGGCTGCCGAGGCCGCCATCACGTCGCTGGTCGCGCCCACGAGCCGGGCTCAACGCGGGCCCCACAGGCCGTGCTGGATGCCGATGTTCTGTGGTCCGGTGCCGTCGTCGAACCGGGTGTCGTCGTACTCGTAGGTGAGTTCGTTCGTCACGTCCACCACGCCGTCCACCCGCCGGGTGAGCGCGACGAGCACGGCCACCAGGCTGGCCCGCTCCAACTGGCCGCGCAGCGTCACGACACCGTCGTGCACCGCCACGTCGACCCGGGTCGGCTCGACGAACATGCCGCGCAGTACCACGTCCTGACGGATCTCATCCCGGATGTCCTCGTCCGGCCGGACGAACACGCCCACGAGGTCATGCCGGCTGACGACGCCGACCAGTCGACCGTCCGCGTCCACCACGGGCAGGCGTTTGACGTTGTGCTTGTGCAGCAGTTGCGCGGCGGTCACGACGTTCGCGTCGACACCGATGGTCACCGCGGGCGCGGTCATCAGCGCCGTGGCTGTCGTCCGGGGTTCGCGGGCGCGCCAGGGCCACCAGTGCCGGGCGGGAGGTTGGAATCGGCGCAGCAGGTCCGCCTCGGAGACCACGCCGAGGACCCGGTGGTGGACGTCGGTCACGGGTACGGCGCTGATGTGATGGTCGGTCAGCAGCGTCGCGATCTGTTTGAACGGGGTGTCCGGCAGCACGGACACGACCTCGTGGGTCATCATGCCGCCCACGGTGCGGTGGTTCATGTCTGTCTCCTCGGATCGTCAGTAGTCGCGCCATTCGCCGACCACGTCGGCCAGGTCACGACGGGGTGTCGCGGGACCGGGGAACTCGGCCGTGGCCGGCCAGCCCAGGCGCAGCACCAACTGGGGTTCGCCGGCACCGTCGAGCGCGATCCGCCGGACCGCCTCCCGGACGATCGGCACTTCGGCGACCTGGCTGATCGGGCAGCTCGCCAGGCCACGCACGGTCGCGGCCAGCGTGACGGCCGACAGTGCTTCGCCGACGCGCAGCCAGTCCGGCTCGCTGTCCACCGCGGTGCTCAGCAGGCACAGGGTGGCGCCGTCGTCCAACGGCGGTGGGCTGTCCATTTCCCCGGGGCCGAAGTCACGGCCCGGCACGGCCCGGGGGAAGTGGGCCGGGACGTTGCGCACCGGCACGCCGTGCACGGCGCCCAGGCGCCTGCCGGTCCACTCGGCGAGTTCGGCGGCGTACATCGGGTCGCGGCGCTGTACCGAGTCCGCGTGGCCCAGGGCGGTGATCACCTCGCGGCGCACCACCGGGTGAGTCAGCACGGTGCAGGTGACGGCTTCGGCCTGCGCGGCGCCGACCAGCGCGGCCAGGTCCGGTTCGGGGATCGGTCCGGGCAGGAACGGCCGCCGGTCGGCGCGGCGCCTGGCGGTGGCCGAGACCAGCGCGAGCACGTGCGCGTCGATCCGGGGCAGCGGCGAGAACTGGAGCGCGGCCAGGTGATCCGGGCAGGCCGGGTTGGGCAGCCGGTGCACGTCGACCCGCCAGCCCAGGCTACGGAACGCCAGCCGGGCATGGTGCAGTGCGGCGCCGCAGCTGATGGCCAGGTCTCGACCGTCGTGGTCGATGACGGGCAGTTGACGGGCGCGGTCGGCGAACAGGTGCACGGAGTGTGGTGCGAGCGTCCAGCGCCATGATTGCGTGTTGTGCACCGAGGGTGCGCGGCAGGCGACTTCGAGTGCCGTGTGGATCGTGGCGACGTCGGGAGTGGTCATGGCGAGTTCCTCCGCTGCGTCCAGCGCGGCCCGACGTGCTGCCACTCGTCGGACCAGGCGGCGTAGCGGATGCGGTTGAGCCGCATCCGGACGATGGCGATCATGCTGCCCAGCAGACTGACGACGGCCAACATCGCGGCGAGGATGGCGAAGCCACCGCGGTTGCGCGCCTGGTCCACCGACAGGGGCGGGTCCATGGGTGTGCCGGCCGGGTTGGTCCAGATCCGCACGTGGGAGCCTGCGGACGTACTTTCCGCTGCCTGCACGATGCCGACGTGGCCCACACCGGGTGGCTGGGTCCATCGCGCCCGTACGGGCACGGTCGACTCGGGGCTGCCCAGTGGGAGGGTGTCCGACGGATCCAGAAGCGTCGCGGTGACGTGCCGTTCGGCTGCTGTCTGGGTGGCGGACACGCTCAGGTAGTGGCGATGGACGCGGGTGCCGATGGCGAGTGCGGCGGGCACCGCGGCCAGCGTCAGCACGATCGCCCCGATGACGACGGCTGCCTCGATCCGGTCGGTGCGACGACGCAAGGCGTTGCGTCCCCAGCCGAGGCTGCGCACCAGCCCGGTGAGTCGGTGGATGCGGGCATTCACGGCTGCCTCCTCGTCTTGATGTCCACACCAGACTTCCGTGTCACGTCAGCTGCCACGAGAGCCCTTGGTCGTGGGCCGGGCGGACCCATGTCCGTGGACCGCCCGGCCCGGCAGGGCACACCGGTCCGCCGGTGAGGGACCTAGGGCACTGTCCGCCCACGGTCGGACACGTCGGCACGGTCCCGGTGAACCGGCATTCACCTCGATCACCACGCCGCGCAGGCGCTACTGCCCGGCCGCCAGCTCAGCGAGTCTCGTCAGATCGCCATCCGTCGCGCCAGGAGGTCGGCGAGCAGCGAGGTGATCTCGGCGTCCGTGACGTCGTGGTGCTCGCGATAGCAGGCGCTGACGTCGTCCACCAGTTCTGGCGTAGCCAGCGACACGACTTCGTCAGCCTCATCGCGCAGCCGCCGGATCACCTGGTGGGTGGTGACCGGGCTGGCCAGCACCAACCGGAACGGTCCCCGGCGGCGCACCGACCGACAGGCCACGCTGGCGGTCGTGCCGGTCGCGACGCCGTCGTCGACGAGGATCACGAACCGGCCGGCCAGCGACAAGCGCGGGATGTCTTGTCGGTAGCACGCGACCTGGCGGTCCAGTGCGGACCTGCTGCGAGTTTCGAGCGCGGCGACCTGCTGACGGGTCAGATCGCAGGCTTGGATGCTGCTGTGGTTGAGGACGCTCATGTCGTCCTCGGCGATGCCACCGAGGACCAGTGGTGGACGCCCGGGGACCACGAGCCGGTGCGCGACCAGGACGTCCAGTTCGGCGCCCAAGGCGTCGGCTATCTCGAATGCGACGGGCACCCCGCCCCTGGGTACCCCGAGCACCACCGGGTTGCTGTGCCGCCACTTGTCCAGCGACTCGGCCAGGCGACACCCGGCCTCGGCGCGGTCGGCAAACATGTGCATCGCCTCTCTCTCCATCGCCGCCGACGCTAGGCAGGCACCGAACCCCCGGCGAGGGCAGAAGGTCGGAACAGCGGACCACGTTGGACTCTGCCGATGGTCGGAAGTCCTCGGCCGGAGCGGACGAACGACTGTTCAGGGAGGACATGGGTCGCTTGGCGAACCGGCAAACCGCGTGCAACGTAGGCGGTGTGACGCCGAGTGCGGAGTGAGGTGCGTGATGGCAGGGCAGCGGGTGTTGATCGCCTACGGGACGAAGAACGGTGGTACGGCGGGTATCGCCGAGACCATGGGGGAGGCGCTGCGGAGTCTCGGGCTGGAAGTCGACGTCCGGGACGCCACGGAGGTACGCGACACCACCGGCTACGCCGCGGTGGTGCTGGGTGGCGCGCTGTACATGCACCGCTGGCACAAGGACGCGACCCGGTTCGCCCGCCGGCACCGCAGGGAGCTTTCCGGCAAACCAGTGTGGCTGTTCAGCAGCGGGCCATTGGACAACTCGGCCGCCGAGGGGGACATTCCACCGGTGGCCACGGCCCGCCGGGCGGAGACAGCCCTGCGGGCCCGCCAACACCGCACGTTCGGCGGAGTGCTCGACGAACGGGCCCAAGGGCGGATCGCCCGGCGCATGGTGGCCAACGGCACGGGCGGCGACTTCCGCGACCGCGACCAGATCACGGCATGGGCGACCGAGATCGGCACCGCCCTGCAGGCCGTCGCGCCAGCAGAGCCGACCTGACCCGCATTGCCGACTTGAGACGCGACGGAGGTGGGCGGCGATGACGACCCGTCCGAGCGCGGGCTCCCGGCGCGCCGGTTACGCGATCGCGGCCTTGGTCAACGTGGCTCTGCTGGTGTTGATCCACTGGTGGCCGACCTGGCGTGCCGTACCGTTTCTCACCGAGGCGACCGTTGACGTCCTGGCGCCGGTCACGGTGGTGCTGGTTCTGAGTATCGCGACCAGCGTCGCTTACCTGGCCTACGACCGGGCCTGGTTCGTGGCGCTGGGCAGGACGGTGACGGGCCTGGCGGGTGTGGCGGTGACTGTGCGGATACTGCGGGTGTTCCCGTTCGACTTCGGCGAGGCCACCACGTGGGCCACCCTCGTGCGGATCGCGCTGATCGTGGCACTGCTGGGCGGTGCGCTCGGGGTGCTGGCGCAGCTCGTCGTGCTGGTTCGCGGCAACCGGGGGCGCTGATGCGAAGCACGCCGATCCGCCGTGGTTGTCCCCCGGACGACCCCTCACCGGCAGCCGAGGGGGCCGCCGGTGAGGGGTCGGATGTGAGGCCGATCAGGTGGTCGCCGGTTCGTGGGCGGGCAGGATCTCGGTGGCAGGGGCGACTCGTCGCGAGTGCCAGTAGCCGAACCCGACCAGTACGAGCATGGCGAAGGCCAGCGCGAAGGACACGATGCCGGCCCACAACGCGATCACCGCGAAGGTGGAGAAGGCGTATGCCTCCAGTAGCAGTCCGCGGAGCGTCGTGCCCTGGAAGGACGTCTGCACGGCGGCGGCGAGCTGGGTGTCACTCGGGTTGGCGCGGGATGCCGTGG
The DNA here is from genome assembly GCA_036273855.1 of Pseudonocardiaceae bacterium. Classification (GTDB taxonomy): domain Bacteria; phylum Actinomycetota; class Actinomycetes; order Mycobacteriales; family Pseudonocardiaceae; genus DATEPR01. The sequence goes on along the minus strand of DASUGU010000071.1, from coordinate 2,492 downwards.
ACAGCTTCGAGTACACACCGCCCATGGGCAGCTCGGACAGGTGCACGGCGATGAAGTGGTTGGCGTACGCCTCGGCCTGGGCTCCTGTGGTCAACGGCTGGCCGGCGTACTGGTTGAGGTAGGGGGCGATCTTCGGGCCGGCCAGTTCGGGGCTGCCCGCGGCCGGGAACGTGATCTGCTGTTGAGCTAATTGGTCGTGGACGTTGGAGCTGGCGAAGGTGTAGCCCCACATGGCCAGCGCACCGGCCACGACCAGGACGACCGCCACCACGAGCCCACCGGCACTGACCAGGATGTCGAAAACCCTGCGGCGCATGACACACACCTCTCTGTCGGCTCGCCTGGTCGGCGAGCGCTGCGGATGTCATCGTGGCCGCCCGCGGCCTCGGCAGGGCAGGGACGTCGGTGGCTTTCCCGGTGGTGCAACGGCCTTCAGCGGATGGGACCAGAGTCCCCCGCCCGGACGTACGCCGAGGGACGTCCGTCACCGGGCGAAGGGCCGGTCGGCCGCGCACTGGTGACCCCCTGACCTGTTCCGCGGCTGGTCGTGCCCGGCACTGTGATGACCGTCGGCGGACGACGAACCCGACCGATGATCGGCAATGACGAAGTGAGGAGCGCACGATGCGAGCGCGTGACGTGATGAGCAGGCCGGTGGTCACGGTGCTGTCGGAGACCACGGTGAAGTATGCGGCGAACCTGTTGGCGTCGCGTGGTTTCACCGCCCTGCCGGTGGTGGACGGCGACGACCGGCTGATCGGCATCGTCACCGAGGCGGACCTCATTCGGGACCGGTTCCCGAAGGACGCCCGGTACCGAAGGTCGGACGACGAACAGAGCCGGACACCCGCCCGCACGGTCGGCGCCGTGATGACCTCCCCGGTCACCACGATGAACACCGCGACGGACGTGGCAGACCTGATCACCGCGATGTGGGACGGCCGGATTCGCAGTATGCCCATTGTGGACGACTCGCGAGTGGTCGGCATCGTCACCCGCCGGGACCTGGTGCGGATCATCGGACGGGACGACAACGCCATCGAAGCTGACGTACGGCACCGGTTGGCCAACTACTGCGGCCCCGATCGCTGGGTCGTGGCCGTCGAGGACGGCGTGGTCTCGCTGGGCGACGAGTACGGGGACGACACGGAACGGCGGGTGGCGCAGGTCCTGGCCGAAGCCGTGCCCGGCGTCGTCGCCGCGCACGTCACGCCGTCAGGACACCAGCGGAGACCATCCGATGGGTGACGAGGTCGGCCGGCCGGTCATGGACGGTTCGGACTCGGCACGGCCCGCCGCGCTGTGGGCGGCGGACGAGGCCGTCCGTAGGCGGGCGCCGCTCCGGCTGTTATTCGCCGTGCACGTGCCGGCGTACGGTCACCTCGACGGCACCGGAGTGGCCGGGACGACACGGACGAGCTGGCGAGCCAGGCCGCCGTCGCGTTGGCCTTCCCACGCGTCCCGGACGGGAGCCGACCTGATCGCCGTGCACGCCTGGACCGACCACTCCCGTGGCGTAGTCGGCGATCAGCCTGCCGAACCGTCCTTCTCGGTGGTGATGTGTGCCTCGGGGTGGTCGTCGGCCAACACGTCGAGGGACTCCGTGACTTCCACGATGCCGGCGTCGTCCTCGAGCACCCAGGGATGGCGGCCGTTCACGTCGGCGTGCCGTACCCGAAGGTCGCGGTGCCGGCGAGCAGGCTCGTTCATGTCCGTCCTCCGATGCGGTACATAGTCTTTCCGGCTGCCGTGCGGTAGCTCGACGAGTTGTCGGCGCAACCGGTCGTGCACGTCGTGCATGGCGGTGCCCAGGTTCGCCGCGGTCCGCCGTGCTCGCAGCACGTTGCGACCCGACGTGAGCGTCGCCCGTACCTCGACGGCACGTGATCGCGTTCGGTCGCGAGGTGTGGTCACCGTGGCATCGATCGTGTCGATCGGCCTCGGCGCGTACCGGGACAGGTCGAGCAGCCGTCGTGTGACGTACGTGGTGGCGTCGGCGGCGATACCAGGCCCGGTCCGTACGTTGGTCGCCGGTCGGGGTCCGGAACGGTCGCTGTCGTCGCGTTCGGTCATGGTCACGGCTTCATGGTGGGGAGCCGGGTGGCGCGGGGTGAGAGACGAATGTCGGTGCTGGTCGGGACCTCGGTCACCTGGGGGAGGGGACGGCCGACCCGCAGCATCATCTGGGGAACCGACGTCAGGTCCAGCCGGTCCATCAGCGCCTCGCGTACTTCGGGCAGCTGCCAGGGCTGGGTCACGACGGAGGCGACCAGGCCGCGGGACACGGCGGTCAGCCAGGCTCGTTGCATCGCCATGCCGGCCAGCAGGCGGTCCCGGCGGGTGTCACGCTTGGTCAGTACCAGCAGCAGGGATTCGTGGGTGAGTCGTTCGGTCAGCGTGCGGTGGTCGGGCAGGTGGGTGTCCGGCCGGACCGGGCCCGACCATGGCAGGGTCGTGGCCGCCCGGCCGGGTGTGGAGATGGTCGGCTGCCA
>DASUGU010000070.1:0-60558 GCA_036273855.1 Pseudonocardiaceae bacterium | reverse complement strand
CGTGGCCGGTGTCATGCACACTGATCAACTGAAGCCCTTGGTCGTGATCTTCCTTCTGTCGCAAGAAGCATGATCAACCAAGGGCTTCACCCATGATCAACCGGGGTCGCTCACCGGCACAACCAGGTTAAATAACAAGCTTAGACGCCGTCGGCGATGGTGTTCCAGAACATCAGCTCGTAGGACTGGAACAGGCGGCCGTAGGTCATGGCCTCGTCGCGGTCCTGCCGGCCCGTGGCCATTCCGGCCCGCAGCGCCGCGACGGCCTGTTCCTCCAGTTCCGGCGTCGGGGCGGCGAAGAAGTCGAAGAAGCCGCAGGCTTCGTCGTCGAAGCCGTAGTGTTCGCGCATCGCCGTCGCGATCGTGGCGCAGTACTCGCCCCACGCGGCGAAGTTCGCGATCAGCGCGACCACGACGTCGGCCGGTTCGCCGAACAGGGCCAGCCACGCCAGGTACGCCGGATACGCCTGGCAACCGGCCTGCGGCTGGTACACGCGCAGCGACTGGGTGTCCTGACCGGTGGCGTCGGCCAGCGCGGCCAGCTTGCCCAGCGCCAGGCTCTCGCCGGTGGCCAGGCCGGTGAACAACTCGCGGGCGTTCGGTTCGGCGCACCGCGACGCCAGCGTCAGGAAGCTGCGCCAGTCACTGGGCACGATCCGCCGTTCCTCGGCCGCGATGGTGGCGAACACCGAACGCGGTGCCGCGCCCGAGGCGATCAGCGGCATCAGCCGGTTGTCCTTCTCCGCCGGGGCGAGTGCCGCGCGGGCGTCGGCCAGGAGTTCACGCGCCGGATCGCTCATGTGCTGGTATTCCTCCCCGTTCGGAGACTGTCGGCTGCCGGCCGAAGCCGAGCAGGACGGCGGCCGCGCGGCTGCGGGCGGCGACCGTGCCCAGCGCGGCGTACATCAGTCCGGCCAGCGCCCACGCCTCGACGGCCGGCAGCCCGGCCGAGGGGGCGGACGACTGGCCGGGGAACAACCCGAGGCCCCACGCGCCGAACGCGACACCGCACAGCACCGCCACGATGCCGGGCCAGTTGGCCGCACCGGTGTCCCGCCACGACGGAACCGTCCCCATCGGCCGGTCGAACAGCACCAGCCGAGGCAGCACGAACCGGTCCACGCACATCACCACCGTGACACACGGCAACGCCACCGAGGACCAGCTCGCGACCACGAAGAAACCGTTCTCCGCCGAGGGAAACCGCCACGCGAACAGCGCGGCGACCGCGGCCATGATCAGGCACGTGTACCAGCGTCGCCAACCACGCACCCCGCCGAGCACGTTCTGGCCGGCGTTCACCATCTCGTAGTAGTTGCCGTCGTTGATGGCGAACTGCAACACGGTCGCGACGACCGCGCCGAGCGCGAACACGCCGAACAGCGAATACTCGACGGTGTAACGGAAAGCCGGCCCGAAGTCGAACTGGCCCGCCCCGGACAGCTGGCCCATCATCCAGCCGCCGGCCACGAACAGCACCAGGCCGACGGCGAACGCGACCGCCATCGGCGGTGCCGGCCAGAAGAACTTGGGCCTGCCGTACCGCCAGGTGTCCGGCTCGTTGCCCCACATCACCGAGCCGATGGCCACGCCCACACCGGCCAGGAAGGGCAGCGTGGTGTGGCCGGCGCCGGCCAACTGGCCACTCGGGATGGTGACCACGCCCTTGATCACCAGGTACAGCACCCAGAGAATCATCAAGGGCGCCACCAGATACCGGGCGAACGCGGCGATGCCGGTGAACCCGAACAGGTTGTTGGTGATGCCCACGACGGCGAGCAACACGCTGATCAGCACGACGTGGCCCCAACTGAACAGCCCGTCGTACAGGGTGGCCAGCAGGTTGAAGGCGAACGCCGTCCAGCCGGCCGCGATCCCGATCAACACCACCGTGACCAGCGCGGACCCGACCCGGCCCAGGATGGACCTGGTGAGCAGCGAGTGGGTCTGGCCGGTGGTGGAGCCCAGGTACGCGGCGGGCAAGGCGTAGGCGAGGTAGGCTACTGCGCCGATCGCGCCCGCGCCGACCGCCCGGCCCAGCGAGTAGCCCGCGTCGTGGTACTGGAAGCCGAGGAACAGGTAGGTGAACCCGGCCGCCAGCGTGATCCACAGGGACAGGAAGTGGTATCTGGAGCGGCGTTCGGTGAGCGGTACGACGCCGGTGCCGCTGGTCGAGTAGTCGTGGGCGACGCTTCGTTCCAGGGTCGTGTTGTTCACGTTGTGTCCCGCTCCGCTCGCTGTCTGCTGCCAGCTTAGGGAAATCTCGTCCGTCGCCATACCACCGGGGCGCTGTTCCGAGAGTGCCGTCCGTTTACCGGTGACACGTCAGCGATCCGCGAAGATCGCTCACCGGCCGAGGAACCAGCAAAAGTAACGGGTGGGTAACGGGCGTCATGATCCGCTCAGCCGGCACGGCACGTGGCCAAACCTGACGAAACGCACTGCGGCAGATGGCCGATCAAGAAGCGCCTGACCTGCGACGATGTGGTGAAGCGTGACGCGACGCGGGAGCTTGCTCGATCATGGTGACTGCCGTCACAGTTGGATAACGGTCGCCGATCGGCACTTGGGCGGGCGGATTTCCGAGCTGTAGCGTACTGTGACGCCTGCGGTAAGCGCTTACCGCAACGATGCAGAACCCAGCCGGAGGCGATGGATGGAGACCCCCGACGACCACGGGTCGCGGCCGCTCACGATCTACGACGTGGCCCGGCGTGCCGGTGTGTCGATCGCCTCGGTGTCCCGGGTGCTCAACGGGCGCAACAGTCCCCGGCCGGAAACCAAGGAGAAGGTGCTGGCCGCGGTACGCGAACTGGGCTTCGTGCCCGACGGCGCGGCACGGGCGTTGTCCAACCGGCTCAAGGAGGTCGTCGGGGTCGTGTTCCGGCACGCGAACGTGCAGGACGACGACGCGTTCTCCGATGAGGACGAGAGCCTGCTGTTCACCGACGTGATCAACAGGGGAGTGGAGCTCGGGGCCAGGAACAAGGGCTTCGACCTGCTGATGAGCTCGGTGGACGTGTACGACCACAGCCCGCAGGGCCGGGTGGCCTCCATCGCCGGCAAGAGCGACGGCCTGATCCTGCACGACCAGGTGCTGTCCACGGTCGGCATCGTGCGGGTGGCGCAGCGCACCCCGGTGGTGACGCTCGCCGGCACGCCGACCCCGGCCAGCGTGAACGTGCGCAGCGACAACGCCGCCGGCATGCGGGAGCTGACCAGGCACCTGCTGGTCGACCACGGCTACCGCACGGTGGCCTACCTGGCCGGCCACGCGGACAGCCCGGACAACCTGGCCCGCGCCGAGGCGTTCGAGCTGGAGGTGGCCGAGGTCGGCATCGAGGCGTGGACCGGCGAGGTCTGGCGGGGCAACTACATGGCCGCTGGCGGCGCCAAGGTGATCAAGGACATCCTCGGCCGCAACCTGCCGCTGCCGCGCGCCATCGTCTGCGCCAACGACCAGACCGCCATCGGCGTGATGTACACGTTGGCGCAGCACCACATCCGGGTGCCGCAGGACGTCGCGGTGACCGGTTTCGACGACATCCCGGTGGCTCGCCACCTGCACCCCCAGTTGACCACGATCCGCCAGCCCATCCAGAAGCTCGGCGCGACCGCATTCGACGTGCTGTATTCCATGATCAGCGGTGAGGGGCGGCCCGAGCCGGAAGTCGTGCTGCCGACCAGTCTCGTGGTGCGTGGCAGTTGCGGCTGCCAGGGGGAGGCGGTCCCGCCGTGGGAAGCGAGTGAGCGGTGATCCACCTCTTACGCAGGCTGGGTTTCTACGTGCTGACCGCCTGGGCGGCCATCACGGTGAACTTCTTCCTGCCCCACCTGATGCCCGGCGACCCGGTGCAGAACCTGATCGCCCGCCAGCAGGGCAAGGCCAGCCCGCAGGCCGTGGCCGCGTTGCGCATCCAACTCGGCCTGACCGGCCACCAGTCGCTGTGGTCGGACTACGTGCACTACTGGAGCCAGCTGTTCCACGGCGACCTGGGCATCTCCACCAGCTTCTTCCCGGCGTCGGTGTCCAGCGTGCTGGGCGCGGCGCTGCCGTGGACCCTGGTGCTGGTCGGTGTGTCCACGGTGGTCAGCTTCCTGGTCGGCACGCTGGTCGGCATCCTGGTGGCGTGGCGGCGCGGCTCGCTGCTGGACGGCGTGCTGCCGGTGGCCACGTTCTTCCAGGCGGTGCCGTACTTCTTCTTCGCGCTCGTGGTGCTGATCGTGCTGGGCAGCGACCTGGGCTGGTTCCCGATCAGCGGCGGCTCGGACTCCAGCCTCGATCCGGGGTTCAACGGCCCGTTCATCGGCAGCGCCCTCTACCACGGATTCCTGCCGATGATCACCATCGTGGTCAGCTCGATCGCCGGCTGGATCCTGGGCATGCGCAACATGATGGTCACCACGATGGACGAGGACTACGTCCTGGTGGCGCAGGCCAAGGGGCTGCCCACCCGCAGGGTCGTCGGCTACGCGGCCCGCAACGCGATCCTGCCCAACGTGTCCAGCTTCTCGCTGTCGCTCAGCTTCGTGGTCGCGGGCGCGCTGCTCACCGAGATCGTCTTCTCCTATCCTGGCATCGGCTTCCAGTTGCTCAACGCGGTGGCGAGCGAGGACTTCCCGCTGCTGCAAGGAATCTTCCTGGTCATCACGTTCGCGGTGCTCGCCGCGAACCTGCTGGCCGACGTCGTCTACGCCGTACTCGACCCGCGTACCCGGCAGGAGGCATGACCGGATGACCACCCAGATCGCGACAGCGCCTGGCGCGTTACCCACGCCGGGCACGGCGGACGCGACCCGGCGGCGACGCGCCGTGCAACTCCCCAGGTCCCCGAAGATCCTGATCGGCCTGGGCATCCTCGGCTTCTTCGTGCTCGTCGCCGTCATCGGCCCGTGGATCGCGCCCTACGACCCGACCGCCGCCGGCACCGAACTGCTCGCCGGTCCGTCGTCGGCACATCTGCTCGGCACCACGCAGTCCGGCCAGGACGTGCTGTCCGAACTGCTCGTGGGCGCACGCAGCACCGTGGTGGTCGGCTTCCTCGCCGGGCTCGTCGCGACCGCGCTGTCGATCATCGTGGGGATCTGCGCCGGCTACTTCGGCGGGCTGGCCGACGACCTGCTCTCCTTCCTCGCCAACGTCTTCCTGGTCATCCCCGCCCTCCCGCTGCTCATCGTGCTGGGCGCCTACCTGCCCAAGTCGACGTCGTCCAACCCGATCGTGATCGCGCTGATCATCAGCATCACCGGCTGGGCCTACGGCGCCAGGGTGCTGCGGGCGCAGACGCTGTCCATGCGCAGCAGGGACTACGTGGAGTCGGCGCGGGTGATCGGGGAGAAGCGGTCGCGGATCATCGCGTACGAGATCCTCCCGAACCTGACCGCGATCGTGGCCGCGTCGTTCGTGTTCACCGTGCTGTACGCCATCGGCACCTACGTCGCGCTGGCGTTCCTCGGCGTCGTCGACCCGTCCGACTGGAGCTGGGGCGGCATCCTGTTCTGGGCCAACGAGGCGAACGCGGCGCAGGTCAACGCCTGGTGGTGGTTCCTGCCGCCCGGCCTGTGCATCGCGCTGCTGGGCACGTCGCTGGCGCTGCTCAACTTCGGCATCGACGAGTTCATCAACCCCCGGCTGCGCGCCGCCGGGCTGTCCCGCAAGGTCGCCAAGGCCTCCGGTCTGCCGCGCCGGCCCCGGTTCGGCATGACCCCGGTGGCCCGTCGCTCGGCACTGTCGATCAGCAAGGGAGCGGTTCGGTGACCGGATCGGGCTGGGCGTCCACAGCGCTGCGTACGTCGCAGGTCGACACGGAGCCGGTCCTGGACATCCGGGGGCTGACCGTCGACTACGGCGTCGGTGACGGAGCCGTGCACGCCGCGTCCGAGGTCGACCTGGTGCTGCACCGGGGCGAGGTGCTCGGGCTGGCCGGGGAGAGCGGCAGCGGCAAGTCGACGCTGGCCTACGCGGTGACCAGGCTGCTGCGGCCGCCGGGCGTGATCACCGGCGGCGAGGCGTGGTTCCACACGGCAGAGGGCGGCGAGGTGGACCTGCTGGCCGCGGACGCCGAGCAGCTGCGGAAACTGCGCTGGTCGGAGATCGCCGTGGTGTTCCAGAGCGCCATGCACGCGCTGAACCCGGTGATGACCGTCGGCGCCCAGCTGACCGACGTGCTGGAGGTGCACCGGCCGCACCTGAGCCGGCACCAGCGCCGGGAGCGGGCCGTGGAACTGCTGCGCATGGTCGGCATCACCGGCGACCGGCTGGGCAGCTACCCGCACCAGCTCTCCGGCGGCATGCGGCAGCGCGTGATGATCGCCATGGCCGTGGCGTGCGACCCGAAGGTGCTCATCGCCGACGAGCCGACCACCGCGCTGGACGTGACCATCCAGGCGGGCGTGCTGGAGGTGATCCGCACGCTGTGCCGGACCCTGGACACCGCCGTGCTGCTGATCACCCACGACCTGGGTGTGGTCGCCGAGGTGGCCGACCGGGTGGTGGTGATGTACGCGGGGCGGCCGGTGGAGCAGGCGTCGGTCGGCTCGCTGTTCGCCGAACCGCAACACCCCTACACGATGGGCCTGATGGGGGCGCTGCCGGCCAACGCGCTGCGCTCGGGGGATCGGCGGCTGGCCGAGATCCCCGGCCTGGTGCCGGCGCCGGTGGACGACCCGGACGAGTGCCAGTTCGCGCCCCGCTGCCCGAGGGCCACCGAGAAGTGCCGCACGGAACGCCCGCTGCTGCGCGAACTCGGCACCGACCACAGCGTCGCCTGCCACCACCCTGGCCGGGAGGTCACCAGTGACTGAACTGCCCACCGACGACGTGCTCACCGTGCGCGGCCTGACCAAGTTCTACGCGGGCGGCTCCCGGATGCGCGGCGGCCGCCAGCAGGTGCGGGCCGTGGACGGCGTCGACCTGACCATCGGGCCGGGCGAGATCCTCGGCCTGGTCGGCGAATCCGGCAGCGGCAAGTCCACCGTCGGCCGCTGCGTGACCCGGCTGACCCGGCCGACGTCCGGCTCGATCGAGCTGCTCGGCCGGGAGATCGGCCACCTGTCCGACCGGCGGATGCGGCCGCTGCGCCAGGACGTGCACATCGTGTTCCAGGACCCGTACTCGTCGCTCAACCCGAGGATGACGGTCGGCGACATCATCGCCGAACCGCTGCGCCAGCAGGGCCTGCGGTCCCGGCCGGAGCGGCGGCGCGAGGTCGAGGACATGCTGGAGCGCACCGGGCTGCGGGCGCAGACCCGGTCCCGCTACCCGCACGAGCTGTCCGGCGGCCAGCGGCAGCGGGTGGCGCTGGCCAGGGCGCTGATCCGGCGGCCCAAGCTGCTGGTGGCCGACGAACCGGCGTCCGCGCTGGACGTCTCGGTGCAGGCCGCGATCCTCAACCTGCTGCTGGAACTGCGGCAGGCGTTGAACTTCTCCTGCCTGTTCATCTCGCACGACCTGTCCGTCGTGGAGTTCATCAGCGACCGGATCGCCGTGATGTACCTGGGCCGGATCGTGGAGCTCACCACCCGGGAGCGCCTGTTCACCGCCGCCCAACACCCGTACACACAGGCGCTGCTGTCCGCGGCGCCGGTGCCCGACCCGATCGTGGCCCGCGACCGCGTGGTGCTGACCGGGGAACTGCCCAGCGCGGCGGCGATGCCGTCCGGCTGCCGGTTCCACACCCGCTGCCCGGTCGCGGTGGACCGGTGCCGTACCGAGGATCCCGTCCTGACCGCCGTCACGTCGGCCGACCACCAGGTCGCCTGCCACCTGGTCGACCCGGTGCTGGGTGGCCCGGACATCACGACAGCGAGGAGTGCGCATGCTGATCACCCGGCCTGAGCTCGTCGGCGACTTCGGCATGGTCGCCAGCACGCACTGGCTCGCGTCGGCGACCGGCATGCGGATGCTGGAACGCGGCGGCAACGCGGCCGACGCCGCCGCGGCGACGGCCTTCGTGCTCCAGGTCGTCGAACCGCACCTGAACGGCCCGGGCGGCGACGTGCCGATCTTGTTGTGGGACAACGAGACCGCCGACGTGTCGGTGATCTGCGGGCAGGGTGTCGCGCCGGCGGCCGCCACCCCGGCCGCGTTCGCCGAGCTGGGCCTGGACCTGGTGCCGGGCAGCGGGCAGCTACCGGCCGTGGTGCCCGGCGCGTTCGGCGCGTGGACGCTGCTGGTGCAGCGGTGGGGCCGGTTACGGCTGCGCGACGTGCTGGAGCCGGCGATCACGCTGGCCGGCGCCGGCCATCCGCTGCTGGCCAGGGTGTCCGACGCGATCGGGTCGGTACGCGACCTGTTCGGCGACCACTGGCCCACCTCGGCGGCGACCTGGCTGCCCGGTGGCGCGGTGCCCCCGGCGGGCAGCCGGTTCCGCAATCCGGTGTTGGCCCGCACGTACCAGCGGATCGTCGACGAGGCCGAGGCGCGCGGCACGGACCGCGACGGTGAGTGGGCGGCGGCCAGGGACGTCTGGTACCGGGGCTTCGTCGCCGAGGCGATCGGCCGGTTCTGTGCCGACCACGAGGTGATGGACACGTCCGGTCGCCCGCACCGCGGCCTGCTCACGGCGGACGACCTGGCCCGCTGGGAGCCGCCGGTGGAGCGTCCGGTGACGCTCGACTACGGCCGCTACACGGTGTGCAAGACCGGCCCGTGGGGGCAGGGACCGGTGTTCCTGCAACAGCTCGCGCTGCTGGCCAACACCGACCTGGACCGGATGGACCACCTGTCGGCGGACTGGGTACACACCATCGTCGAGGCGGCCAAGCTGGCGTTCGCCGACCGCGAGGCGTGGTACGGCGACCCCGACTTCGCCGACGTGCCGGTGACCGACCTGCTCGACCGCGACTACAACGCCGAGCGGGCCGCGCTGATCGGCGACCGGGCCAGCCTGGACACCGTGCCGGGCAGTCCGGGCGACCGCAAACCCGTCATGCCGACCCGGTGGTCGACTCCGGACGGTCAGCGACCTGCCGCTGCCGGCGTCGGCGAGCCGACCCTCGGCCGCGTTACGGGTGATACATGCCACCTCGACGTCGTGGACTCGGACGGCATGATGATCTCCGCCACGCCGAGCGGTGCGTGGCTCCAGAGTTCACCGACCGTGCCGGAACTCGGCTTCTGCCTGAGCATGCGGGGCCAGATGTTCTGGCTGGAGGAGGGCCTGCCGAACACGATCCGGCCCGGTGCCCGGCCGCGCACCACGCTGTCTCCGTCGATGGCGCTGCGCGACGGCGAACCGTACCTGGCGTTCGGCACGCCCGGCGGCGACATGCAGGACCAGTGGCCGCTGCACTTCTTCCTCAACGTGGTGCACGGCGACCTGAACCTGCAGGAAGCGCTGGACGCGGCCGACTTCCACTCCCTGCACATGGCCAGCTCGTTCTACCCGCGCACCGCCGAACCGGGCCGGATCGTCGCCGAACGGCGGCTGGGCGCCGACGTGCTGGCCGAACTGGCCAGGCGGGGCCACGAGATCACCGAGGCCGACGACTGGTCGCTCGGCCGGACCAGCGCCGTGGCGCGGGACGGCGAGTGGTTCAAGGCGGGTGCGAACGCGCGTGGTGGCCAGGGCTACGCGGTGGGCAGGTGATCGGCCGTACGGCGTACCCGCCACAGTAGACGGAGAAACCACCGGCTGTGTCTCGGTTTCGTCACGGGACACATTGGGTTAACAAACTATCCATTTGGCCTGTCCAGACGACACAAAGTTCATCTATCTTGTTGAGCCACCGCCCCGTGCTCAGGGGGTGACTCACCGTGACCCACGCAGAACTTCAAAGCTACGTGCAGGATCTCGCCACGCGGTTGGACGCGCCGACCGTGCTGGAGGACTGCGAGCAGCGGATGATCGCCTACTCGACGCACAGCGAGCCGATCGACGACATCCGCCGCGAGTCGATCCTGCGCCGGGAAACCCAGCCGGAGGTCAAGGCGTGGTTCCGGCGGTTCGGCATCGTCCAGGCCACTGAACCGTTGCGGATACCGGGAGACGCCTCGACCGGCGTGCTGGGGCGGCTGTGTGTGCCGGTGCGCTACCTGAACCGGCTGATGGGCTTCCTGTGGCTGATCGACGACGACACCCACCTGGGCGCCACCGACCTCACCATGACCATGAAGGTGGCCGGTCACATCGGCCTGATGCTGTACGAGGACGAGCTGACCGACAGCCTGTCCAGCACGGCACTGGTGCAGTTGCTGTCACCGTCGGCCGCGCTGCGTGAGTTATCGGTGCGGCAGATCGCCGAGACCGGGGTGCTGGACGTGCAGGCGCCGTGCACGGTGGTCGTGGTACAGCCGTTCGGCATCGCCGATCCGGAACTGCGGCCGGCCATCATCGAGACCCTGCTGGACGTGGCCAGGCGCAGCCAGCCCACCCGGCACCTGCAACTGGCCTACAGCGACCACGGCGTGCTGCTGATCCAGTTACGGACCCAGGAGGACGACTCCCGTGCGGTGCAGCTCGCACACGACGCACGGGAGTCGTTACTGCGCAGGATCGGCCGCCAGTACCCGGGCGGCCGGGTCATCGCGTCGGTGGGCGAACCGCAGGACCGCCTGATCGCCGCCATCACCTCCTACCACCAGGCCCGCCTGTCCGCGAAGGTCGCGGAGCTGGTCCCCACCATCGGCGACCTACCCCGCTGGCGAGACCTGGGCGTGTTCCGCGTCCTGGCCCAGCTGTCCGCCGACATCGCCACCTCGGCCCTGGATCCACGCCTGGCCACGGTGTTGCGATCCGGTGACGAACCGGTGGTACACACCCTGGAGACCTACCTGGATCTGGGCTGCGACGCCAAGGCAACAGCAGAACGCCTGCACCTGCACCGAGGCACGCTGTACTACCGACTGCAGAAGGCCGAACGCATCGGCGGCATCGACCTACGGGACGGCAACGACCGCCTGTCCATCCACCTGGGACTGAAACTGGCCAGGTTCACCGGCCAACTGGACACCGAGCCAACCTGACCCTCCCGCACCGCACCCGGAGACCTCGGGCAGACCGGCGGCCGGCAACGCAACCGGCCACGCTGCCGCCCACGACCCGGGTTTGGGCGAAACCGGCGCCCGGCAACGCGACCGGCCATACTGCCGCTCACGACCGGGATCCTGGGCCAAACAGGCAGCCAGCACCGCCCACAACCCGGGATCCAGGACCAAACAGGCGGCCGGCAACGCGACCGGCCCCGAGCCGAACGAGGCCGATCCATTCCTCCCCGCTGCTCCCTCGTCCAGGCCGCACTCGCGTCGGGACGGGCCTGTCCAGCCTGGCCGAAGGCCATCGCGAAGCGACGCGACGAAGGAGCGGGCTTGACAGGCATGGCCCGACGCAAACCATCAAAAAAGAGGGAGCGGCGGCGAGCCAAGCCCAACCCTGGGGTCGACCGGTTCATGACGTGCGCTCGCACGTCCGGATGCCCTCCGCGGTCACGAATCCTGGAACCGCACCACCAGCCCGTCCAGATAGTCCCGATCAGCATGCGCGTCAAGCGCAACGATCCGCCCACCCACCACGGTGATCCCGATAGCGGCCAGCAAAGTGCCCTTCGGCGCCCACACGATCCCAGGCACACCATCCACCAGGGCGACCACAGCCTGCGCCGCCTGACCGTTGAACGTCGACGCCACCGCATGAGCACCGGTGATCTCAGCACCCATCCCCATCCGCACCGCCCGCCCGTCAGCCCGCAGCACCACGTCCGGATCGAGCAACGACAGCAGCGCAGCGAAGTCCCCACCCCGCGCCGCCGCCAGGAACGCACTGACCACCTCCCGCTGCCGCCCCAGATCAGGGTCGGGCGTGGACGCGCCGCGCACCCGCCGCCGAGCCCGGCTGGCCAGTTGCCGTGCCGCGGCGGGCGATTTCTCCACCACGGGCGCGATCTCGTCGAACGAGACGCCGAACAGGTCGTGCAGCACGAACGCGATCCGTTCGGCCGGGGTGAGCGTGTCCAGCACCACGAGCAGGGCCAGGCCGACCGAGTCGGCCCGCACCGCCTCGGTCTCCGGGTCGGCGGTGCGGTCGACCGGTTCGGTGCCGTCGATCGGGAGTTCCCGCCGGGTGTTGCGGGACCGCAGCATGTTCAGGGAGACCCGCGCGACGATCGTGGTGAGCCAGCCGCCGACGTTCGCCACGGCGTCGGCGTCCGCGCGGTTCACCCGCAGCCACGCCTCCTGAACGGCGTCGTCGGCTTCGCTGGCCGAGCCGAGCATGCGGTAGGCCACCGACCGTAGGTGCTGCCGGTGCTCCTCGAACCGCGCGGTCAGCCAGTCACGTTCGTCCATCGGTCCTGTCCTCCGTGATCGGGTGTCGTCACCATGACATTTCGGGCGGCCGGAGTGTGACAACGATTCGCGGAGAGTTCTTTGCGAAGAAGTCTTCGCAAACAGTCCTCCGTGATCTACCGTAGGTCCATGCCTGACGACTCCCGCGCGGTACTGGACGCCAAGGGTCTGCGCGTGCTGGCCCACCCGGCCCGCGTGCAGTTGGTCCACCTGCTGCGCAAGCACGGCCCGGCCACCGTGACCCGCCTGGCCGAGCTGATGAGCGTCAACTCCGGCACGGCCAGCTATCACCTGCGACAACTGGCCGCGGGCGGCTTCGTCGAGGAGGTCACCGACCGGGGCAACGCGCGGGAACGCTGGTGGCGGGCCGCGCACCGGCAGACCGTGTTCGACGACAGCGAACTGGCCGATGCCGAACCGGAGGCGGCACTCGCCTACCTGGAGTCGGTGGCCGCCACCTACACCCTGCACACCCAGCGCGCGCTGAACGACTTCGTCACGATGCCGCGCCCCTGGCGGGACCTGTTCGAGATCAGCCAGCACCCGTTGCTGCTGACCAGCGCCGAGGCCACGCGACTGAAGACCGAGCTGGCCGAGGTGATCGAGCGCTACCGGCGGGACGACCCCGACCAGCCGGACGACCCGCCCGCCGACGCCGAGCGGGTCGCCGTGCTGATCTACATCCACCCGGAGCTGGACGCCCATGACAACCCGTGACCCAGGGCGGTGGCGGCCGCTGGCCGGGGTGCTGGCCGCGATCGCGGTGTCCGAGACCGGCACCCGGATCTCCGCGGTCGCGATCCCGTGGCTGGTGCTGGTCACCACCGGCAGCGCGACCCGCACCGGCCTGGTGGCGTTCTGCGAACTGGCGCCCTACGTGGCGGCGCAGGGGCTGACCGGACCGCTGCTGGACCGGATCGGTCCGCGCCGCCTGTCGTGGACGACCGACCTGGTCAGCGCGGCCGTGGCCGGGCTGATCCCGGTGCTGCACCTGCTGCACGCGCTGCCGTTCTGGCCGCTGCCGGTGCTGGTCGCGGTGATCGGCACCGTGCGGGGTCCGGGCGACCAGGGCAAGCAGGTGATGGTGCTGGACGTGGCCCGGCGCGGCAGGCTGCCGCTGGAGCGGGTCACCGGCCTGGCCGGCGTCACCGAGCGGCTGGCCACCACGGTCGGCCCGGCGGCCGGCGGCGTGCTGGTCGCGGTGTTCGACCCGTTCACCGGTGTCGCGGCCAACGCGGCCTGCTTCCTGCTCGGCTCGGTGATCGTCGGCGTCACCCTGCCGCGCGGCATCGGCAGCCCGAAACGACCGGCGCAGGACGCCGAGCCGCAGGGCTACTGGCGGCGGTTCGGCGTCGGACTGGCGTTCCTGCGGCAGGACCGGCTGCTGCTGACGATCGTCGGCATGGTGTCCGCGACCAATCTGCTGGACCAGGGGTTCAGCGCGGTGCTGTTACCGGTGTGGGTGCATGACACCGGTGGCGGCCCTGCCGAGCTGGGGCTGATCAGCAGCGTGCGCGGGCTGGCCGCGGTGGGCGGCAGCCTGGTGGCCGCCGCGGTCGCGCACCGGCTGCGGCGCCGGCTGGTGTTCTTCACCGGTTACCTGGTGGCCGGCGCGCCCCGATTCCTGGTGCTGGCACTGCACTTTCCACTGTGGACCATCCTGGTGGTGTCCGCGGCGGGCAGCGTGGGCGCCGGGTTCCTCAACCCGATCCTGGGCGCGATCCCGTTCGAGCGGGTGCCCGAACACCTGCTGGGCAGGGTGATGTCGCTGATCAACTCGCTGTACTGGACCGGCATTCCGTTGGGTGGCCTGGTCGCGGGCGTCGCGGTGACCGCAATCGGGCTGACGCCCGTGTTGGTGACCGCGGGTGGGTTGTATTTCCTGGTCACCAGCCTGGCCGGGCTGCGACCGGAGTGGCGGGAGATGGACCGGAGACGGGCCGCCGACCGCGACTACGCCGTGCCCCTGGCCTGACGCCACACCGGGCTGTCCAGGAAGACGTTGTCGAACCGCTCCTGCGAGTCCAGGATCTCCTGCGGGTCGGCCTGGCCCTTGCCCACCCGGTCCAGCAGCCGGAAGTAGTCGAACCGCTCGATGCCGGGCGTGATGACGATCAGCAGGTCGGCTCCGGAGCCGGGCGTCGCGCCGAACGCGTGCGGCATCAGCGGTGGCACGACCAGGAAGTCGCCGGTCTCCGCTGTGGTGACGTGGTCGCCTGCCAGTACCTGGAGCGATCCGTCCAGGATGAAGAACAGTTCGGCGGACCCGGTGTGGTGGTGCGGTACCGCGCCGTTCACGCCCTCGCCCAGGGTCACCCGTTGGCTGCTCAGCCTTCCCCCGGTGGCGCTCGCGTCGGCGTACAGCCGGACCATGTTGGACGCCGTGCCGAGTGTCTCCGCGTCGGCCTCGCGCACCAGTACGGCCGACCGGCCGTCGGTGGTCAGCAGCGACATGGCTCACTCCCCTCGTTCGGACATTCCCGATCATGCCAGTCGATCCGGACATCCGCCGGGTCTCCTACAACATGTAGGATCACGGCGTCCCGGCCGCGACCGTCGTGGGAGCTTCGTGTGGTGTCGTTGTGGACCGCGGTGGCCGCCGCGGTGGGCGCGTCGACCTGCGGTGCGACGGCCAGCACGCTGCAACACCGCACCGCCGTGTCCGTCGCCGGGCAGCCGGACGCCACCGTGACCACGTCCGTCATGGCCACGGTCACCCATCGGCCGTGGCTGTTGGCCGTGGTACTACAGGGAATCGGCTTCGCCCTGCACGCGACGGCACTGCGGTTCGGTCAACTCTCCGTGGTACAGCCGCTGTTGGTGTGTGCGGTGCTGTTCGCGCTGCCGCTGAACCGGGCGCTGCGGCGCGAGCGGGTCACGGTCCGCGAACTGGCCTGGGCGGCCCTGCTGGTGGTCGGTCTGGCCGGATTCCTGTTGGCCGGCACGCCGTCCCGGGCGGTCACGCAGCCGGTGGACGTCGGCCCGGCGATCCTCACCGGCGCCACCGGACTGGCCGTCGTCGTGACGTGCGCGATCGTCGCGCGACGGGCGGGCGGCCGCGCGACCGCGGTGATTCTCGGTGTGGCGTCAGGGATTCTGTTCGCTGCCCAGGCCGCGCTGCTGAAGTCGTCGGTCGGTTTGTTGGGCCGGGGAATGGCGGCACTGCTGGCGAGTTGGCAGCCGTACGCGCTCGTGGTCGTCGGCCTGAGTGGGGTCGTGTTCAGCCAGTTGGCGTTCCGGTCCGGTCCGCTGTCGGCCAGCCTGCCGGTGGTCGCCACGGTCAATCCGGTGCTGGGCGTGCTGGTCGGCGCGTTCGTCTACGACGAGAACGTCCGGGCCACCGGCCCGGCGCTGGCCGTCGAGTCGGCGTCGCTGGTGCTGCTCACCGTCGCGACTCTCGTTCTCGCCACACAGCAAGCACACGGTGGCGCGCACTAACATCTACAACCCTGTAGATGTGAGGATGTGGCGCGTATGCCGGACACCGACACCTCGGTACGACGGCGTTGGACGCGGTGGGCGGTGCGCGGTGTGCTCGTCGGCCTGTGTGGCTTTCTCGCCGTGACCGGCTGGTCGATCGCCGACGCGTTGACCGTGCCGGGCAGCGACAGCACGGCGGCCCGGCTCGCCGAGTGGAGCCGCGACCACGATCTGGGCGGTGTCGTCACCTGGCTGGAACGCCAGCAGTACCAGCGCCACCCGCCCGCCCTCGGCGGCACGCCCGCCCATGGCATCCCGCCGGCTGCCGGCGTGGTCGCCACACCGCCGCCGGTCCGCCACATCACCGGGTTACCCGCGCCACCACCGATCACGCCCGTCGCGGCCGGACCGGCACTGCCCGGCGAGGGCCGCTGGCAGACGGTGGTCACCGTGCACGGCCACCCGGCGGTGCGGGTCGCGTCACTGCGCCCGGACGCTCAGCACACCTCCTACGTGGCGACCGCGATGTGGCTGGACCCGACCTTCGTCGCCGGCAGACTGCATCCCGGTTACCGCGATCCCGGCGGCCAGTGGCGGGCGCCGACCTCGCTGACGCCCGCCCTGGAGCACATCGTGGTGGCCGCGTTCAACAGCGGTTTCCGGCTCAACGGTGACAGCCACGGCGGCTACTACAGCGAGGGCCGCACGGTGCTGCCACTGGTCCACGGCGCGGCCAGCCTGGTGCTGGGCGCCAACGGCGTGGCCACGGTCGGTTCGTGGGACCACGAGGTGCGGATGACGCCCGGGGTGGCCAGCGTGCGGCAGAACCTGGTCCTGCTGGTGGACCACGGCGTGGTGAACCCGACCTGTGCCAGCGGCGGGCAGGCCGAGTGGGGCAACACGATCGGCCAGGTCGCGTACATCGACCGGTCCGCGTTCGGCGTCACCGCGACCGGTGCCGAGGTCTACGTCGCCGGCCCCGCGCTGTCGGTGTGCACGCTGGGCAGGCTGCTGCGGGCGGCCGGCGTGGTGCGCGGCATGGAGCTGGACATCAACCCGGACTGGGTCAGCGGGGTCTACTTCCACGACTCACCGGACGGGCCGCCGCACGGATTCCGGCTCTACCCCACGCAGAAGGTCGACCCGCTGCACTACCTGTCGCCGTCCAGCCGCGACTGGTACGGCTGGTACGCCCGCTCCTGACGCTCCCTGGCGAGCTCGGCGCGCCGCCGACGGACGAACACCACGAGGCCGATCACGATCAGCACGGCCAGAATCGCGGCGATGACGTAGGTGGGGCCGTGGAAGTCGTCGGCCAGCGCCTGCCAGCGCCCGCCGACCAGATAGCCGACGACACCCAGGGCCGCGGTCCACGGCAGGCAGCCGATGGCGGTGTAGAGCCCGAACCGCAGCGGCCGCATCCCGGCCACGCCCGCGGGCAGCGAGATGAACGTGCGCACCACCGGCACCACGCGGCCGACCAGCACCGACCACGAGCCGTGCTGGTCGAACCAGCGCTCCGCACGGTCGATGTCCCGCTCGGTGAGCAGCACGTACCGGCCCCAGCGGCGCCACGCGGCCTGGCCCGCGTACCTGCCGACCGCCCACGCCAGGAAACTGCCGACGACGTTGCCCAGCGCCCCGACCAGGATCACCGCGACCAGGTTGAGCTGCACTCCGGCGACCGCGCCGCCGGCCAGCGCACCGCCGAGCAGCATGATCAGCTCCGACGGGATCGGAATGCACGCCGATTCGGCCACCATCAGCAGGAACACGGCGAGATAGCCGAAGTGGGCGATGAACTGTTGCATCGAGTGATCCTTCGTCGGCCGACAGTACCTTCTACAGTAGTGTAGAAGGTAGCTGGAACTCCGGCCGACGCTACCGCCTTCGCCGACGACGCTCGGGGTTCGTCCCGGTGGTCCTCGCGATGGCCGGTCCGTGACGCGGTGTTCACCGGCCGGCCATCCGCACACCACCTGCCGGCCCGGTCCGTCACCCAAGGTTCGTAACGGCCGTTAGCCATCGGATCGGACGGGAGATCGGTCATGCCCAACGCAGCGGGCTCCAGGGTGGGCAGACACCGGCGGGCGGTCGTCGCGCTCGCCGTCACCGGCATCACGGGGGCCGCGCTGGTCGCGGCCGTCACGCAGGCGAGCCCGGCGGTGGCCCGGCAGGGTGGTTTCCTGCTGCCCGGCAACCTGCTGGTCAGCGAGAGCACCTATCAGGGCCACGCGAACACGCTCACCGAAGGCCGGACGGTCCTGCCGCCCGGCTGCACCACGGACTGCGTGGTGGCGAACAACGACGGCACCTACCCCGGCGTGTGGAACAACGTCGTGGTCGACCCCAGCTTCGGCATCACCTCGCCGATCACGATCGACCAGCTCACGCCGTCCGGCCGGTTCGTCAACGCCCTGCAGGTCCCGGACCGGGTCGGCGGCACCGACCTGGTGACCAGCTTCTCGTCCAAGTCGGAGCTGGCGCTGAACCTGTCCACCGACGGCCGCTCGGTGACGTTCATGGGCTATGTGGCGCCGGTCAACGGCATCGACGTGTCCAACTCGAACACGCCCGCCGTCATCGACCCGACCGACCCGGTGCCCGGCGTGTTCCTGCGCGCGGTGGGCCGGATCGACGACCAGGGCCGCGTCCAGGTGACCGAGACCAACGCCTACAGCGGCAACAACGGCCGCGCGGCGATCCTGAACGACAGCCACGGCCGGGGCGTCTACTACACGGCGGGCAACGCGGGCAACGGCGGCAACCCGCAGCCGGCCGGCGTGATCACCGGCACCGGCCTGCAACTGGTCACGCCGACCAACCGGCCCCAGCGCGAGCAGCGACCCGGCCCGACCACACCGCTGGCCGGCTTCAACGTGACGCAACTGGGCGACAAGGCGGACAAGGTCGGCAAGGACACCAACTTCCGCGGCCTGACGGTCTTCGACAACGTCCTGTACACCACCAAGGGCAGCGGCAGCAACGGCGTCAACACGGTCTACTTCGTCGACACGACAGGCACGGCGTGCCCGAACGGCGTCGGCGTTCCGGTGCCCGGTGCCCCGCTGCCCACCACACCGCTGGACTTCGACCCCGCCACCGTGCAGGCGAACGGCCTGCCCGACAACATGTGCGTGCTGGCCGGCTTCCCCACTGCGGAGAAGTCGTCGACGTCGTTCCCGTTCGGCATCTGGTTCGCCGACCCGAACACGCTGTACGTGGCCGACGAAGGCGACGGTGACACCACGTTCGATCCCGCGACCGGCACCTACACCGCGGCCGCCGCCCAGACCACCGCAGGTCTGCAGAAGTGGGTGCGTACCAACGGAACCTGGCACCTGGCCGACACGCTGACCAACGGCCTGGACCTCGGCACGCCCTACCACGTGCCCGGCTACCCGACCGGCGACAACGCGGTCACCGGCCTGCCGTGGGCGCCGGCCACCGACGGCCTGCGCAACATCACCGGCCGGGTCAACCGGGACGGCACGGTGACGATCTTCGCGGTCACCTCGACCGTGAGCGGCGACGGCGACCAGGGCGCCGACCCGAACAAGCTGGTGGCGATCACCGACCGCCCGACGGCCGCGTCGGCCGCCGGCGAGCGGTTCACCGCGGTCCGCTCGGCCGGTTTCGGCCAGGTGTTGCGTGGCGTGTCCTTCACCCCTGGCACCCGCTGACCGTCCACTGCGGACTCGACACTGCCGGTATCGTTACTCCGTCTCCGTGACATATGCTGTCACGGAGACGGAGTAACGGCTGTTACATGAGGCGGTGGCGATGTCCGGTGGGGCGTTGTTCCTGGCGGTGTTCCTGGCCTGCGTCGTCGAGGCCGTCGAGGCGTTGACGATCGTGCTGGCCGTCGGCACGGTGCGGGACTGGCGGTCGACGGTCACCGGTCTGGTGGCCGCGCTGCTGGCGCTCGCGGCGGTCGTGGCCGTGCTGGGCCCGGCACTGACGCTGATCCCGCTGGACGCGCTGCGGTTGGTGGTCGGCGGACTGTTGCTGGTGTTCGGGTTGCAGTGGCTGCGCAAGGCGGTGTTGCGGGCCAGCGGGCACAAGGCACTGCACGACGAGGACGCGATCTTCGCGAACGAGCAGGCGGCGGCGCGGACGGCGGCGGCCAGCGGGCGCGGCGCGGTGCGCGACTGGTACGCGTTCACGGTGTCGTTCAAGGGCGTGCTGCTGGAGGGACTGGAGGTCGTGTTCATCGCGCTCACGTTCGGCGCCAACCAGCACGACGTCCCGCTGGCCGCGGTCGCGGCGGTGGCCGCCGTGGTCGTGGTGGCGGTCGCGGGTGTCGCGGTGCGGGCGCCGCTGGCGCGGGTACCGGAGAACACGCTGAAGTTCGTGGTCGGCGTGCTGCTGACCAGTTTCGGACTGTTCTGGGGAGCGGAGGGCGCGGGCGCGCACTGGCCGGCGTCCGACGCCGCCCTGCTGGGCATCGTCCCCGTGGTGGCGATCGTCGCGATCGGACTGGTGGCGCTGCTGCGCCGCACCGCCGACCGTCCGGTGGCGAGCGGAAAGGTGGCCTGACATGCGGCGACTGCGTGCGTTCGGTGCGTTCTGCTACGACTTCGTCGTCGGTGACGACTGGCGGGTCGCGGTGGCCGTGGTGCTCGGACTGGTGCTCACCTGGCTGCTGGCCAGGGCCGGCGTGGCGAGTTGGTGGCTGCTGCCGGTGGTGGTGCTGGTGGTGCTGCCGTGGAGCCTCTGGCGGGCCACCCGGCCCCGGGCGGACTGACCGGCGACTAACGCAGCCGCACCGCGCCACCTGCCCGGGATGGCGCGGTGCGGCGGGTCGGTCACGGCTGGCGGCGCTCGGCGCTCAGCGCCGGACCCAGCCATGTACGCCTGCTCACGACGTGTTACCGACCATGGGTGATGCCGGGCCGCCCGGCGGCATCTCGCTGTGGGAGACCATGTGCGCCTTCCTTCCAGTCCCGATGCCCGCCGTATCGCGTTCTACTCACACACCGTTAACCCGAGGGCTTGAAAAAATCTTGAACAGTGGGGCCGACTACCGAGGCCGTCCGCGCCGGTGACGGCCCTGGCCTGGGCATCAGTGTCGGAGTGATCAGGCGGCGACCCCCTCAATTGGGCGTCGTAGTACCCCGCGAATCCGGTGGCTGGCCGAATCGGCTTCCGTACCCGCGTGACGCCGGAGCGTTAGTGCGTGTCGGTCTGCTCCGCGTACACGCGGGTCGCGTACTCCTCCAGCACCCGCTCGCACTCCGCGATGGCGGTCAGCGTTGCCGCCCGGCCGGGGGCGTTGAACACGTCACGATCGGTGATCTTGGCCAGCCAGTTGCGCAGCTTGACCAGATCCTCCTCGTTCTCCTCCAACTCGGCGAACGTGAAGTGGTTGGCGTCGTACTCCTTCGCCACCTGGCCGAGGAAGTCCTGGCACTTGTCCACGATCTCGTCGTACTCGTCATCCCGCGCCGCCTGGAACGCGGCGACCACGTCCCGCTCACCGACCAGCACCTCGCAGAACAGCAGCGATGCCGAGCCGGACATCCCGATGATGTCGTGATGCAGCTTGCGCAGCGCGCGCTCGTTGACCGGACTGGCCGGCAACGCGGCCGTGGAGCTCTGCAGGTAGATCGCGCCGAGGCCCTTCAACCGCCGCCACACCGCGGCTCGCAGTCGGGTCGGCTCGGACGGGATCCGGTAGATCAGCAGCAGCCAGCCCCGTTTCCGCTCGGGAGCCGTACCTGCGTCGGGCGTTGATGACACGCCACCAGTGTGCCGGACACGCTCCCGGATGGACGATCGGTTCCCCGGTGATGTCAGGGAAAGACCAGGGGACGTCCCGGATGGCCGGCCCGGCCGGGTCAAGACGATGACAGCCATGACGGTCCCCCGACTCTGTCTCGTCGCCGCTCCCCTCGGCCTGTTCACCTACGGCATCCTGCGCTGGATCGGCCGCCTGGCCCAGCCCTACGGTCCCGGCCCGGCATGGCAGGTCGCGCACACGGCGGCGCTGATCGGCATCGTGCTGTTCGTGCCGGCCGTGATCGGATTGCGCCGGCTGCTGCCCGCCGGCCCGCAGCGCGAGATCACCGTGCTGGGCACGCTGCTCGGCCTGGCGGCCACGGCGGTCCAGTTCGCCGTCGACATCGGTGCCGCCACCGGTGCCGCCGACCACGCGGCGATGGTGGCGCGCACGGCCGCGTTCGCCTCGGTGCCCGGCGTGCGCCTGGCCGTCTACCAGGTCGGACCCGCCCTCGGCTACGCCGGTCTGGTCGCGCTGGCGGTGTTGCTGGTGCTGGCCGGGCGGCTGCGGTGGTGGAGCGTGGCGCTGGTACTGGCCGGTGTGGTGCTGCCGGTGGTCAACCTGGACCTGATCGCGGTGGGCGCGGTGTGCCTGCTGACCGGGTTCGGCCCGCTGATCGAACCGGAACTGACTGACCACAGTGGACTCGTCGAGGGCGACGCCGGTCACGCTGCCTGTGTCGCCGGGCCGGGGCGTGGTCAGATGGAACCGTGAAGGTGCGCATCGGCGTCGGGCTGGGCCAGGACAGCGACCCGGCCGGGTTCGGCGCGACCGTCGACCGGCTGGAGGCCGCCGGCATCGACTCGCTGTGGCTGTCCGAACTCGTCTACTCCCGTCAGGTCGAGCCGTTCGTCGGCATGGCGCACGCGCTGGGCAGGACCACCAAGCTGAAGGTCGGCACCGGCATCGCGGTGCTGCCCGGCCGGCATCCGGTGCTGGTCGCGAAGCAGTTGGTGTCGCTGGCCGCGCTCGCACCGCGCCGGGTGCTGCCGGCGTTCGGGCTGCGCCCGGCGCAGCGGGCGGAGTGGCCGCTGTTCGCGGTGCCGCCCGGCAGGCGCGCGGCCGTGTTCGACGAGTCGCTGCGACTGTTGCGCCTGCTGCTCACCCAGGACGAGGTCACGTTCGACGGCGAGTTCCATTCGGTGACCGGGGCGACCGTCGGGCCGCGCCCGGCCAAGCCGCTGGACATCTGGCTGGGCGGTGCGGCACCGGCGGCGCTGGAGCGGATCGGCAGGCTGGCCGACGGCTGGCTGGGCAGCTTCCTCGACCCCACCCAGGCCCGTGCGGCGCGGATCGCCATCCAGGCGGCAGCGGCGGCGGCCGGCCGGGAAATCGAGGAGGACCATTTCGGGCTGAGTCTCGGCGTGGCGTTGACCGGCGTGACCGACGCGCAACTGGCGGCGGCCCGGCGCCGCAGGCCGGAGGCCGACCCGACCGAGCTGATCGCCGACGGCTGGCAGCGCGCCAGAACGCTGCTGGAGCGGCACATCGAGGGCGGCCTGAGCAAGTTCGTGATCCGCCCGCTGGGTGCCGTGCCGTACGAGGAATTCCTGTCCGGCTTCCGGTCGGAGTTGCTGCCGCTGCAGAACTGACCGCTGATTCGGGCGGTTCGCGCATCTCGGGCGGGCTGCCCCACCTGCGCTTACCATCAGCCGGGTGCGGATGGTTGTGGTCGCGGTCGCCGCGTTGGCCCTGGTGGCCGGCTGCTCGGCGGGAGTGAGCGGCGGATCGGCGGCGCCGCCCTCGCTGCCGACCGTCGTCGAAGGGCCTGCGCAGCAGTTGCCCACGTTCCCGGCCGCGACGGCGGCACCCGATCTACCCACGCCGTCGTCCACCGCCCAGGTGCAGCAGTTCATCGGGGCCGTGTTCACCGACGCGCAGGAGCAGTGGCAGCGGGTCTTCACCGAGGCCGGGCTGACCTACCAGCCGGCACGACTGGTGCTGTTCACGTCAGCGGTGCAGACCGCGTGCGGGGCCGAGTCGGCGAAGGTCGGGCCGTTCTACTGCCCCGGCGACCACACCGTCTACCTGGACGTGTCGTTCTTCGATCAGATGGAACAGCAGTTCGGCGTCAGTGGCGACTTCGCGCAGGCGTACGTCGTCGCGCACGAGGTCGGCCACCACATCCAGGTCCTCACCGGCGTCACCCAGCAGGTGGCCCGGCTGTCGCATAGCGTGCCGGCCGCCGCGAACGCCCTGTCCGTGCGGACCGAGTTGCAGGCCGACTGCTACGCCGGCATCTGGGCGCACTCCACCTACGAGCGCGGCCTGCTCGAACAGGGCGACATCGAGGAGGCGCTGAACGCCGCGGCCGCGGTGGGCGACGACTTCCAGCAGCGGGCGGCGACCGGCACCGTGCAGCCCGAGCGGTGGACACACGGCTCGTCCGCGCAGCGGCAGCAGTGGTTCACCATGGGCTACGAGTCGGGCAACCCGGCCACCTGCGACACGTTCACCGCGCCCGCCCAGAACTGACGGCACCGCCCGGGCGACCCGATCAGCGTGCCGCACCTCAGCTCGGCCGCCGAATCGCCGCCGCAGCGGCCGCCCGGCCGCACCGCTCAGCTCAGTTCCGCCCGCAGGATCGCCGCGGCGCCGGCCATCGAGCGCATCTTGCCCTCGGCCGACTCCCTGGGCAGGTACTTCATGCCGCAGTCGGTGGCGATGGTGATCCGCTCGGGCGGCACCCACGTGAAGGCCCGCCGGGTCCGCTCGGCCACCACCTCGGGTGTCTCGACCTCCGGTGTGGACAGGTCGATCACGCCAAGGATGATCGTCTTGTCGGCCAGGTCGGCGAGCACACCGAGATCCAGGCCGGACTGCGCGGTCTCGATGGAGATCTGCTTGGCCGGGCAGCCGGCCAGTTCGGGCAGGAACGAGTAGCCCTCCGGCCGCTCATGGATGATGGCCGCGTAGCCGAAGCAGATGTGCACGGCGGTGGTCCCGGTGATGCCGTCCAGGGCCGCGTTCAGCGCCCGCAGGCCGTACTGCCGGGCCGGTTCGGGCCGGGCCTGCATGTAGGGCTCGTCGATCTGCACGATGTCGGCGCCCGCGGCGAACAGGTCGACGATCTCGTCGTGCACGGCGGCCGCGTAGGCCATCGCGGCGGCCTCGGCGTCCGGGTAGTGCTCGTTCTGCGCCTGCTGCGACATGGTGAACGGGCCGGGCACGGTCATCTTGATCGTGTGGTCGGTGGTGGCGCGCAGGAAGGTCACGTCGCCCACCTCGACCGGGCCGCGCCTGCTGATCGGGCCGACGATCCTGGGCACCGGGTTGGGGTGGCCGCTGCGGTCCAGTGCCGTGCCGGGGTTGTCGACGTCGACGCCGTTCAGCGCGGTGGCGAAGTGGTTGGAGTAACTCTCCCGGCGGATCTCGCCGTCGGTGATGATGTCCAGTCCGGCGTCCTCCTGGGCCCGGATCGCCAGCCGGGTGGCGTCGTCCTGGGCCTGGGCCAGGAACTCCGGTGCCACCCGCCACAGTTCCTTGGCCCGCACCCTGGGCGGGAAGCGGCCGGCCAGCTTGGCGCGGTCGATCAGCCAGTCGGGCTGGGCGTAGCTGCCCACCAGCGACGTGGGCAGCAGCGGGGTGGTCACGGGCACGGGGTGTCCTCCATCGGTCGTGGACCGTTACGAGTGCGCCGGGCGCGACATATCGGTGATCACCGGTCGGCCCAGGTCAGCCGTCAGCCTACGACCGAGGCGGCCCGGTTCGGGACGACCATCTCGCAACCTGGACGTCACCCCACGGCCACACCGGGCCGGTCGTGCGTTCACGGGTGTTACCAATACTCCCATGGTGCTGACACGTCGAACGTTTCTGCAGCTCATGGGTGCGTCCACCGGTCTTGCCGTGACCGGTGCCGACCTCCTGTCGCAGGCGGTGGCCAACGCCTCGCCGGCCCGATTCCCGCACGGCTCCAAGGGCGTCGAGAACGTGGTGATCCTGATGATGGAGAACCGCTCGTTCGACCACTTCCTCGGCTGGCTGCCGGGCGCGGACGGCCGTACCGACCTGACCTTCCCGTCGCCGGACGGCAACACCTATCCCAACTACCCGCTGGCGCCCGACTTCCAGGGTTGCGGCTACTCCGACCCGGACCACAGTTGGGAAGGCTTCCTGGTCCAGCACAACGAAGGCCGCAACGACGGCTTCCTGATGCGGCCCACCAACCCGGCCGACAACCCCGGTGTCACGCTGGCCGACGCGAACACGTTCCCGATCGGCTTCTACACCAACCTGGCCGACGGCCACGGCGGCCCGCACCGCAAGGCCGTGCCGGACGTACCGGTGATCGGCGCGCTCGCGGAGAACTACACCACCCTGGACCGCTACTTCTGCTCGTTCGCCGGGGAGACGTTCCCGAACCGGTTCTACCAGCACGCGGCGCGCACCGACCGGGACCACAACTCCACGGTGCTGTCCACCATGCCGTCCATCTGGGACCAGCTCTCCCCCATCCCGAACACACAGGGCGTGCCGACGGGCGGCTACTTCTTCCGTGACTCGCCGTTCCTGGCCCTGTGGGGCACCAAGTACTTCCCGTTCTGGCACCCGTTCGCGGACGGCGACCAGGACGCGCTGGGCATCCCGGTGACCACGCCGTCGTTCATCGACACGGTGGCCGCGGGCAACCTGCCCAACGTGAGCTTCCTCGACCCGGCGTTCAACAGCGAGGGCAACGGCACATCCGCCGACGACCACCCGCTGGCCGACATCCGGCTGGGCGAGCGGTTCATCGCCGACGCGTACCACGCGCTGTCCGACGCGGGCTACCTGGACAACACGGTCTTCGTGGTCACGTTCGACGAGTGGGGCGGCTTCTACGACCACGTGCCGCCGCCCAAGGTCATCGACGACACCGACCCGGCGACCGTGAGCCACGTCGGTGACACCACGACCGACGGCCAGAGCATCCCGGACTACCGCCAACTCGGCTTCCGCGTGCCGGCCATCGTGGTGTCCAACCTGGCCCCCGCCCGGGTGGTGCACCACGGCCCGTTCGAGCACACCTCGACGCTGAAGCTGATCGAGTCGACGTTCGGCCTGTCCGCGCTCACCGCCCGCGACGCCAACGCCGAGGACCTCGGTCAGGTGCTGGAGCGCGAACCGCGCCGTCCGGTCCGCTCGGGCGCCATCCCGCGCAGCGACCAGGTGCTCGGCCCGGTGTCCGACGCGGCCGCGATCTGCGGCGCGGACAGCGCGCGGTCGGTGTCACCGCAGCCGGTGCACCGGGGCAACGGTCACGGTGACGGCCCGAAGCCCAGGGACTACAACGGTTCCGGCATGACGACCTTCGGCCGCGAGTACAAGAACAACCACTGATCGACCGCCGTCACTGGTCCTGGAGCCCGCTCCAGGACCAGTGCGGCATCGGGACGTCCTTCGGTGTCACCGACCCGTACGGCGAGTACCGCAGCACGTCGGCGACGGCCCATTCCATGTAGGCGCGCATCGCGGCACGGAATTCCGGGTCGGCGGGCAGGCCGGCGTCGTCCATGGCGCCGACGAAGCAGTCCACGAATCGGCGGCCCAGGTCGTCCAGCATGCCGTTGCCGGAGTGCAGATAGAGGATGTGCGACTGGTCGGCGCACGTCTTGGAGTACGTCGGCGGTCCACCGAGTACCTCGGCCCAGTAGGCCGCCAGCCGCTGCACGTGCCGCGGATGCTGGCCGGGATGCGAGAACGGGTGGTTCAGCTCGGGATCGGCCAGGCAGCGGGCGTGGTGCGCGGTGGCCAGTGCCAGGAACGCCGGTTCGCCACCGGCGTACTCGTACAGCGATTCAGTCCGCATAACCGTCTCCCATCTCGGCGATGTGGTCCGCGGTGGGGTCATCGACTCACGCAGCACCACAACGCGCGGTTCACCGGAGGCCAGCGCCTCGTCCAGTACCGGACCAAGATCACCGTCGACCGTGACCGCCTTGATGCCGAACGCGGCGGCGAGAGCCGCGAAGTCCGGCTGGGTCAGGTCGACGCCCCGGTGCGGGTCGCCCGCGTGGGTCTGGTCGTAGCGCAGCATGCCGTAACCGCCGTCGTCCACCACCAGCACCGTGACCGGCAGCCGTTCCTGCTTCAGCACGGCCAACTCCCCGATGGCGAACATGACCCCGCCGTCCCCGCACACCGCCAGCACCGGCCTGGCCCGCAGCGCGCCCGCGCCGACCGACGCCGGCAGCGCGTAGCCGAGCGTGCCCCAGCCCAGCGGGTACTGCAGCCGGCGCGGCCCGTCGACCCGGCCGTAGCCGCCGATCCAGTAGCCGGGGATCGCCATGTCCACGACGACCACCGCGTCCTGCCGGGCGACGATGTCGTCGACGGCGGCCAGGAACCGGCTCGGCGTCGCGCTGTCCGCGTCCCGGCCCAGTCGCTGCCGGATGGTCTCCCGAACCGAAGCCACGTGGTCCAGCGACTGGTCGCGTTTGGCCACCGTCTCGGCCAGCGCGCCCAGCGCCAGCTTGGCGTCGGCGACGATCGCCACGTCGGGCGGGAAGTTCTTGGCCACGTCGGTCTCGTCGCAGTTGATCGCGACCAGCGCGGGCGGGCGGGGCATCGTCCAGTTGCGGGTGTTCGGGCCGTCGAACTCGGTGCCGACGGCGAGCAGCAGGTCGGCGTCGCCGATCAACGCGGACACCTCGCGTTCGTGCGGTGGCAGGCCGACGGCGCACGGGTGATCCGGCGGGATCGCACCGCGCCCGGCGAACGTGGTCACCACGGGCGCGCACAGCCGCTCGGCCAGGTCGACGAGCTCGTGTTCGGCGTCGGACTGGATCACCCCGCCACCGGCCCACAGCACGATCCGCTCTGCCCGCTCGATGAGTTCCGCCGCGGCGGCCAGTGCCGAGCCCTCCGGTGGGCGGCGGTCCGGCACCGTGGGGGTGACGGCCTCGCCCGGCCGGCCCAGGACGTCCATCGGGATGTCCACGTACACCGGACCGCGCGGCCAGCTCATCGCCAGGGTCACGGCCTCGGCGACGGCGGCCACCGCCGACTCGGCCGTACGCGGCCGGAACACGCCCTTGGCCAGCGGCGCGAACAGGGCGGCCTGGTCCCGGCTCTCGTGCAGTGCGCCGCGCAGCACGCCCGGCCGGGCGACGGCGGTCGAGATCTCGCTGGCGATCAGCAGCACCGGGCTGCCGGCCATGGCGGCCTCGCCGAACGCGGCGGCCGCGTTGGCCGCGCCGGGGCCGGTGGTGGTGAGCGCGACACCGAGCCCGCCGCTCGCCCTGGCCAGCCCGTCGGCCGCGTACACCGTTGTCTGCTCGTGCCGGACGCCCATGATCGCCGGCCCGTCGGTCACCCGCCAGAACGCCAGATTGTGCACGCCGGGCAGGCCGAACACCACCGGAACCCCCGCGTTGCCGAGCGTCCGCAGGACCGCCCCGGCCACCGTCGTCTCGCCGTCCACGCCCGCCATTATGGTCGGCATGGTGACGATCCGGGACGCGTCGGCGGGCGACGCACCGGCCTGCGCGGCGATCTACGCGCCCTACGTCCTGGACACCGCCATCACGTTCGAGAACGAACCGCCGTCGGCCGCCGAGATGGCCGACCGGATCGCGGCCGCGCACGCCTGGCTGGTGCTGGAGGAGGACGGCCGGGTGGTCGGCTACGCCTACGGTGGCCAGCACAAGGCCAGGCCGGCGTACCGGTGGGCGTGCGAGGTCAGCGTCTACCTGGAACCCGGCAGGCGGCGCACGGGTGGCGGGCGCGCCCTGTACGAGGCACTGTTGCGACGCCTGGCCGACCGCGGTTTCCGCACCGCGGTCGCGGGTATGACACTGCCCAACGACGCGAGTGTCGGCCTGCACGCGGCGCTGGGTTTCCAGCCCGTCGGCACCTACCGGCGGATCGGCTGGAAGCACGGCACCTGGCACGACGTGGCCTGGGTGCAGCGGGCCATCGGCGATTCCGCCGATCCGCCCGCCGAACCACACTGAGCACTGGAGGCAGCGAGATGGACCGCGACGAGTTCGGCGACGACGACGTCTACGAGCAGTTGGACGCCGAGGACACCCTGGACACCGGCGGCCCGGCCGACCCGCTGGACGAGGGTTACTCCCCCGCCGAGCGGCCGTGGGCGGTGAACGACTGGGGCACCACGGCCCGCGAGGAGGCCGAGGGCGAGAGCCTGAACTCCCGCCTGGCCAGGGAGGTGCCCGACTACGGCGCCGTCGACCCGCTGGACGACGGCATCGGCGACACGACCGACACCGACGGCGAACCACTGGACGACGAGGTGGGTGACGACCGGTCCGGCCGGCTGGTGGACGTCGAGGGCGAGGCCGAGGCCGGTGAGCCGTTCGCCACCGACATCGGTGTGGACGGTGCCGGCGCGTCCGCTGAGGAGGCGGCCGTCCACACGGTCCGGGACGACGAACGGTTCGGCTGACGCCGCCTGCCCGGGGATTGGTTCCGTGGCGGCGTGGGTACCTCGTCGGCAGGGAGCGCGTGTCAACCCCCAGGAGGACGGTCATGAACGTCAATCCCGCCGAACCGGACCTACGTCCGGACCCGCGCCGCCTGTGGGCGGCCGGCGGTGCCACGGCCGTGGTGGCCGCGCTCGCCGCCCTGGTCGGCATCCTCATCTCCCGGGGCATTGCCCACGTGGCGATCCTGGCGCCGCAGGGTGAGGGCGCCTGGGGTGACGCCAGCACGACGCTGTACGTGATCCTGGCCGCCGTCGTCGCCCTGCTGGCCACCGCGCTCCTGCACTTCCTGCTGGTCACCACGCCGCACGCGACGCAGTTCTTCGGCTGGATCATGGGCCTGCTGATCGTGGTGTCGATGGTCATCCCGCTGAGCCTGGGCGCGGACCTCGACAGCCGGATCGCGACGGCGCTGCTGAACCTCCTGATCGGCCTGGCCATCACGCTGCCGCTGTCGAACGTGACGTCGTTCATCCGGCCGCGCGTGGTCACCGCCCGGCCGGTGGTCGAGCGGCCGATCCCGCCGGAGCAGACCCGCCAGTACGAGCGATACGACCGGTACGACCCCTGACCTGCCTGGAAGACTGGTGGCGCACGGGTAGTTGTATTCGGGCGTGAGCAAACTCTTCACTCCCGTCACCGTGCGCGACCTGACCGTGCGCAACCGCGTCTGGGTGTCACCGATGTGCCAGTACTCGTCCGTCGACGGCATGCCGAACGACTGGCATCTGATGCACCTGGGCCAGTTCGCCGCCGGTGGCGCAGGCCTGGTCATGACCGAGGCCAGTGCCGTCGTGCCGGAGGGCCGGATCAGCCCGCAGGACGCCGGCATCTGGAACGACGAGCAGGCCGCCGCGTGGCGCCGGGTCACCGACTTCGTGCACTCCCAGGGCGCCGCGACGGGCATGCAGCTCGCGCACGCCGGCCGCAAGGCGTCCACCCGGCCGCCGTGGCAGGGCCGTGGCCCGGTGGTGGAGGGTGGCTGGCAGCCGGTCGGGCCCGGCACCGTGCCCTTCGGCGACGACAACCGGCCACGGGCCCTGACCGACGACGAGACCGCCGCGCTGCCCGACGCATTCGCGGCAGCCGCCCGGCGGGCCGTGTCGGCCGGGTTCGACGCCGTCGAGTTGCACTTCGCCCACGGCTACCTGGTGCACCAGTTCTACTCGCCGCTGACCAACGACCGGGACGGCCGCTACGGCGGCGACTTCACCGGCCGGGTGCGGCTGGCGCTGGAGATCGCGTCGGCGGTGCGGGCCGAATTGGGCAACGACCGGCCGCTGTTCGCGCGGCTGTCGGCCACCGACTGGGTGGCGGGCGGCTGGACCGTCGACGACACGGTCGCGCTGTCCCGGCTGCTCGCCGAGCGCGGTGTCGACCTGATCGACGCCTCGTCCGGCGGCAACGACCTGCGGGCCGAGATCCCGCTCTCCCCCGGCTACCAGGTGCCGTTCGCGGCGCGGGTACGGGCCGAGGCGGACGTGCCGACCGGCGCGGTGGGCCTGGTCACCGGCGCCGACCAGGCCGAGCGGATCATCGCCGGTGGCGAGGCGGACGTGGTGTTCCTGGCGCGGGCACTGCTGCGCGACCCGCACTGGGCGCTGCGCGCGGCCCACACGCTGGGTGCCGACGCGGCGTGGCCCGACCAGTACGCCCGTGCCCGCAAGTGGGACTGATTTCCCTTACACGACAACCGGTTCCGGTGTGAGCCGCGCGTGCCGTAGCGGGCTGGCCACGGCGGCCAGCCCCACGGCCGCGTAACCGGCCGCGGTGATCAGCAGCGCGGTGCGGGTGCCCAGGTGTTGACCGAGCAGGCCGCCGACGATCGCGCCGGTCGGGATCGTGGCCGACATCAACAGCCGGGATCCGGCGCTCACCCTGCCCAGCCGGTCCGGTGGGCACACCGACTGGCGGATGGTCATCAGCGTGACGCTGGCGACGGCGATGCCGGCCGTGGCGATGAACTGGGCCAGCACGAACAACGCCAGCACCGGACCCGGCCGGGCCAGTGGCATCAGCAGCGTGAACGGCGCGGTCACCGCGAGCGCCCAGCGGGCCGTGGGGCCGACGCCGAACCGGTTGCTGATCCGGTCGGACAGCAGGGCACCGGTCAGCCCGCCCACGCCGCCCGCGGTGATCACCGCGCCGACCACCCCGGAACTCAGGTGCACCGCCCGGACCAGGAACACGATCTCGACCGCGCCGATCGCGGTGAGCAGCAGGTTCGCCGAGGCGGCCACGGTGGCGAGCGTGCCGAGCAGCCGGTCCTGCCACAGCGTGCGGATGCCGTCGGCGATCTCGGCCAGCATCGGCCGCTGGGTCCGGTCGACCGGGGTGGTCCCGGCGTTGCCGGCCGCCCAGAGGCACAGCCACGACACCAGGAAACTCGCCGCGTCCACGACCACGGCGGTGGCCGCGCCGACCAGTTGGACCAGCACGCCACCGACCGACGGGCCGCTGATCTGGGCGACCGACCCGCTGGTCTGGAGCCGGGAGTTCGCCGTGACGAGCTGGCCCTTGGGGACCAGGTCGCGGATGTAGGGCTGGCATGCGGTCACGAAGAACACCTCGAACAGGCCGGCCGCGGCGGCGGCGCCCAGCAGCGTCCCCACGCTGATCGTGCCGGTCGCGGCCGTGATCGGCACCGAGCCGAGCGAGGCGGCCTGGCCGAGGTTGGCGTACATCATGATCCGCCGGTGCCGGTGGCTGCGGTCCACCATGGCGCCCACCGGCAGGCCGATCAGCACGGCCGGCACCCACTGCACGGCCTCCAGCAGACCAACGTCCAATGTGGACGCGTGTAATCGGGTGACCGCGAGCAGCGGCAGCGCCACGACACTGACGAAACTGCCCAACCCGTTGATGCTCTGACCGGTCCAGAACAGGCGGAACGCCCGGTTGCGCCACACCGAGTCCGCCATCAGCTCGCCCTCCGGGTGGCGGCGCTCCACGCGGTGATCGCGGCCGCCGCGTCCCCGGCACGGGCTCCCGGGAGGTCGCCGGTCGACTGGCCGATGCGCTCGCGCACCACCCATTCCGGGACGCCACCGGCGAGCAGTTCGGCGCTGTGCGCGCGGCGCAGGTCGCCGAGGCTGAGCGTGACGCCCGCCGTCGCGGTGTAGCGGGCCCAGCGCTCGGCCACCGACTGGTAGCGCAGCGCGCCCTCCCCGGTGGGGCTGCGAAACAGCGGGCCGGACTCGATGCCGGTGGACCAGAGCCAGTTGCGCAGGCGGATGTTCAGGGTGCGGTCGTCGATCAGCACCGTGCGGCGGCGGCCACCCCAGCCGGTCACGTCGAGAGTGCCGGCCTCGGTGTCGACGTCCTCGGCGCGGAGGGCTAGCGCCTCGCCGGGTCGCAGGCCGAGGGTGGCCAGGAGGCGGAACAGCAGTTGGTCGCGGTCGGCCTGGCGCGGGATGACGTCCAGAACGGCGCGGACGGCGGCCGATTCGGGTGCGCGGGCCCGGTCCGAGGGTGGCGGCGGGCCGGGTGCGAGGTCCAGTTCGCCGGTCACGTGGCCCGCTGCGGTCGCCCAGCTCCACCAGCCGCGCAGGGCGGAGGCCCGGCGGGCGCGAGTGGCAGGGGCGAGCCCGTCCAGCGCGTCGCGGACGTCAGCCGGATCGACGGGCAGGTCGAGATCGAGCCGGACCAGATCGGTCCGGTAGCCGCGCAGGGTGTGATGGCTCAACCCGCGAGCACGCAGCTCGCCCACGTACTCGTCGACGAGCTCCGCCCATCCCATGCCTGTGATAATGGCACATTGTCACAGGCCGGCCAAGTCGCGGCAGACCGATCGAAAGGTGAGAAGATCAGCGCTCGCCCAGCCGCGCCCAGGCGGTGGCATCACCGACAAACCCGCACGGCCAGCCCGACCCCAGCAGACCGATCAACCCACGCCCAGGCCGCGACACCACCCACAAACCCGGGCGGCCAGCCCAACCCCCAAGCAAACCGATCAGCCCCCGCCCAGGCCGCGGCATCACCGACCACGTGCGGCCGCCCGATTCCCGCGCCGGGCCGATCAGCTCGCGTCCAGCCTCGCCAACGCCGACCAAACGTGCACGGACGGCCCGACCCCCGGCAGACCGATCAACCCACGCCCAGGCCGCGACACCACCCACAAACCCGGGCGGCCAGCCCAACCCCCAAGCAAACCGATCAGCCCCCGCCCAGGCCGCGGCATCACCGACCACGTGCGGCCGCCCGATTCCCGCGTCGGGCCGATCAGCTCGCGTCCAGCCTCGCCAGGGCCGTCTCGGCGGTCTTGGCCTCGTGGGTGGACTTGGTCAGCGTCTGTTTGGCGGCCTGCACGGCCTCTCGCGTCCGATGCTGCGCGGCCTGGGCCTCGTCCAGCCGGGCGCGCGCCTCGGCCAGGACCTCGTCCGCCTTGGCCGCGATCTCCTGCGCCTCGGCCAGTTCCTGCTCGGCCCGCTCCCGCGCCGCCACCGCCTCGTCGGCCCGGTCCCGCGCCTCCGCCAGCGCTGCCTCGGCCTTCGGGTCCGGCCGAGCGGTCTCGGGCCGCGGCGGAGCAGGTGGCCGGGGTCGGGACACGCCTTCGGACTGCCACTGGCCGATCCCGCTGGGGTCGACGTCCAGGGCCGTACTCAACTGGCCGGCCAGGACCTCGTGCAGGACACCGGTGTCGACCAGCGCCGCCTGGAGCGTCGTGGCGATCTGCCCGGCCATGTCCGCACTCAGCTGCACCCCGAGATCAACCGCCAGCGAACGCACCGCGACATCCAAGCGGTGCAACAGTTCCCGCCGCCGCTCCCCCGCCGACCGCAACTGGTCGCCGAACCCTTGACGCTGCGCCGACCCGAGCTCGTCGGCCAGGTCGGCCAGCTCCCCCAGTTCGTCCGGATGCCGGCGCACGAGCTGGTTGACCAGCCAGGCCGCCACGGTCGGCTTGCGCAGCGCGGTGATCCGCTTGGCCAGCTCCCGGTCACCTGCCGCCCGCGCCTCACCGGCCCGCGCCGATCGGGTGGCCGTGAAGTCCTCGCGCGACCCGCCGTACAGCTCGGCCGCCACGTCCGACTCGGTCAGTGCTTCCGCCACCCGTCCAGGCAAGCACACCCGGCCCGGTTCAGCGACCGTGGAACGCCTCCGCGAGCCACCACGACCCGCCGTCGTTGGCCAGCTTCGCGTCGATCACCAGCGGCCGGTCCCGCTCCCCGGCCAGCCACGCCGTGACACCGGCCAGGTCGTCGACCGTGCGGACGGTGAGTCCCGTCGCGCCGAACCCGGTGGCGATCGCGGCCGCGTCGGTGTCCGGGAAGCGGACGGTGGTCAGGTCGGAGTCACCGAAATGGTGCACCTCGGCGCCGTAGGCCGCGTCGTTGTAGACGATCACCACCAGCCGCAGGCCGAGCCGCACCGCGGTCTCCAGTTCGGCGACGCCCATGTGGAACCCGCCGTCGCCGAGTGCGGCCACCGGCAGCCGGTCCGGACGGGCCAGCGCGGCGCCGATCGCGGTGGCCAGCCCGAGGCCGATCGACTGGAACGCCTGCGTGAAGCAGAAGCCGAACTCGTCGGGCACGGACAGGTAGGCGCTCGGGTAACCCATGAAGTTGCCCGAGTCGACCGAGACGATCCGGTCGGCAGGCAGCAGGTCGTCCAGGGCCTTGGTGAGGGTGCGCGGATCGATGGAGTCCGCAGTGGACAGATCCTTGTACTCCACAGTGGACCACCGAATGCCGGTGGCGATCCTGGCACGCACCTCGTCGGTGCGGTAGCCGGGGTCGGGCCGTGACCCTCGGTGCTGGAGTTCGGAGAGCAGGTCGGTCGCCGTCGCGACCGTGTCGCCGAGCACGCCGAGGTGGATCGGGCGGTGGGCACCCAGGGCGGCCGACTCGACGTCGACCTGGACGAGTTTCGCGTCCTGGCCGACGAGTTTGCCCTGGCGGGTGGTCCAGTTGTTCAGCGCGCAGCCCCAGCCGACGATCAGGTCGGCGTCCCGGATCAGCTCCTCGGCCAGCGGCGACGCGAAACCGCCGGAGATGCCCAGGGCGAACGGGTCGTCGTGGAACAGCCCGTTGGCCACCGCCGACGTGGCCAGCAGCGCACCGCACCGCTCCGCCACCACCCGCAGCCGCACACCGGCCGGCCGGCCGCCACGGCCGGCGATGAACACCGGCCGGCGCGCCGCCAGCACCAGATCGGCCAGCTCGGTCACCCGCTCCCGGTCCGGCCGCACCCGCTCGACCGACCCGACCGACGGCACGTCGACGGACGCCACCGGCGTGTCCTGCACGTCCAGCGGCAGGCTCAGCACGACGGTCCGCCGTTCGGCCAGCGCGGTCCGGTAGGCGCGCACGGTGTCGGCCACCGCGGTACCGCCGCCGTGGACGCGCTCGGGCACGGCGCCCACCGCCCGCACCATGGCGTCCTGGTCGATCCGGAAGTTGGACAGCAGGTCCGCGGCCGGGGTGTCGGCGGTGAGCACCAGCAGCGGGGTGCGGCTCTTGGCCGCCTCGGCGATGCCGGTCATCGCGTTGGTCAGCCCGCAGCCCTGGTGGGTGGTGACCACGGCGACCTGACCGCTCATCCGGGCGTAGGCGTCGGCGGCCACGGTCGCGCCCATCTCGTGCCGGGTCGCGACGAAGTCCACCCCGCCGGCCCGCAGCGCGTTGGTGACGTGGAAGTTGCCGCTGCCCACGACACCGAACGCCCGTCCGACGCCCAGGCGTGCGAGCGTGGTGCCGACCGCTTCCGCCACGTCCATGTCAGGCAGTCTCCACGATCGCGTAGACCCGCGCCGGGCTGCCCGAGCCGTTGACGATCGGCAGCGGCGACACGACGAGCACCGTGCCGGTGGCGGGCAGTCGGGCCAGGTTCTGCAACTGGGTGAGCCCGCACTTGTTGGCGCCGAGCATCCGGTTGTGGCAGGGGAAGGCCGGGTCGAGTTCGCCCGCCCGGCCGGCGTCGGTGCCGACGGTCTCCACACCGAGCCCGACGATGGGGGTCTCGTCGGCCAGCCACGCGGCGCACTCCGGTGAGACGCCGGGGGTGTGCGACTTGTCGTCGGAGACGTTGAGGAACTCGTCCTGGTCGGCCGAGCGGGTGTCCCAGCCGGTGCGGTAGAGCAGCCAGCCGCCGTCGGGCAGCGGGCCGTGCTCGGCCTCCCACGCCTTGACGTCGTCGCTCTGCAGCAGGAAGTCGTGGTCGGCGGCGACCCGGTCGGACATGTCCAGCACGACGGCGGGGGCGACCAGGTTGCGCAGCGGGATGCTGGCCACGTCGTGCCCGTCCTTGCCGGACAGCCAGTGGGTGGGCGCGTCCACGTGGGTGCCGGTGTGCTCACCGGTGTGGATGTTGTTCCAGTACCACATCGGGCCGCGGTCGTCGTACCTGCTGATCTCCTCCAACTGGAAGGTGATCGTGTTGGCGAACGGCTCCGGCAGGCGCAGCACCGGCGTGGTGGCGGTGAGCGGCGCGGTGAGGTCGATGATCTCGAGCTGCTCGGAGCGCAGGGCGGTCAGCAGGTCGGCGAGCACTGGCATGACGTCTCCATGGGGTCCATCGGGTCCGGGTCGCGTGGGCGGTGGCGATCACCGTATCCGCCGCCCGTGACTACAACAGTCCGGCCGCCCAGTTACGGATCTGGTCGAGGTGCTCCCGGTGCAGGCCACGCCTGGGGTCGACGTGGCACAGCAGCGTCGGGCAGCCGGCGCGGTCACGGTGGAACGCCGACCGGGCGGCGGCGAACTCGGCGTCGTGGTGCTCGTCGTCCAGCCAGGCCAGCGGCCGGCCGGCGGCGTAGGCGCAGACGGCGGGCCATTTCCAGCCGCCGCCGGTCCGCCAGCGCAGCCTGCCCCGGCTGTCCCGTTCCACGTCGGCGGCCGGGAACTCGATCACCGGCAGGTCGGTCAGGCCGATGGCCGGTGCGATCCGCCGGTTCGCCGAGTGTTCCCACGCGGTCGCCCACACCAGTTCCAGCCCGGTCTCGTCGGCCAGCGCGCGCAGCAGCTCACCGTGACCGGGATGCAGTCGCACGCTGTATCCCCTGGCCCACCGGACACCCCGGCAGCACACCCAGTCGCCGTCCGGGGTCTCGCGGTAGGGCACGTAGCCGGGCGGCCGGATGAACCCCTTGGCGGCGTAGGGATTCAGCGGGCCGTCGACGTCCAGCAGCAGCAGTCCTTTGGTCGAGAGCACCACACTTACATCCTGTCAGGGGCCTGGCGCGCCGGCGGCACGGGAGGCCCCGTCGCGAAGCGACGTCGATGCTGTCCACTCCTGGTGGGCCACTGCCACGTGCCGATGAAAGTTTCCCGCCCTGAGACGCGTGACCTGGCCCGACCCGGCGCACCGGCGACGACTCCTTGACCTGCGGTGACGGTCGACCTACGGTCCCCCAGCCCTCGCACCCCTCAAGGAGGAACCATGCGGGCGAGACGACTGTTGTCCCTGGCCGCCGGACTGGCCGCCCTGACCTCGGTGCTGGGCGCGGTGCCGGCCGCCGCCCAGCACGGACCCGGCCCGAACCACGGGCCCGCCGCCACCCGGCTGTTCGTCCCGCCGGCCGATCCCAACGCGGTCAACCAGATCCGCCAGCTCGCCGGCGCCCACGACCTGCGGGACGCCGCCCTGCTGACCAGGATGGTCACCACGCCGCAGGCGGTGTGGTTCACCAGCGGCACACCGGACCAGGTGCGGCAGGGCGTGCGCACCACCATGACGCAGGCCCGCCGCCAGCACGCCGTGCCGACGTTGGTGGCCTACGACATCCCGGGCCGGGACTGCGCCCAGTTCTCCGCGGGCGGCGCGCTCGACCAGGCCGCCTACCAGGCGTGGATCGACGGTTTCGCCGCCGGCCTGGGCCGGGGCAGGGCGATCGTGATCCTGGAGCCGGACGCGCTGGGCAACATGCCATCGGACTGCGGCCTGCCGGCGTCGGTGTATCCGTTCACCAACGACGAGCGGACCGCCGAGATCAACTTCGCGGTCGATGCCCTGGCCGCCGACCCGAACGTCAGCGTCTACCTGGACGGCACGCACAGCGCGTGGCAGGCGGTGGGCACGATCACCCAGCGACTGCTCGCCGCCGGTGTGCAGCGGGCGCAGGGTGTCTACCTCAACGTGTCGAACTACCAGCCGACGGCCGAGCTCATCGACTACGGCACGTGGATCTCGGACTGCATCGCGATCGTCACCGATCCGGCCAACCCGCTGTTCGACAACCCGTCGGCGTGCGCGAGCCAGTACTTCCCGGCGACCCAGA
This sequence comes from Pseudonocardiaceae bacterium, assembly GCA_036273855.1. Taxonomy (GTDB): domain Bacteria; phylum Actinomycetota; class Actinomycetes; order Mycobacteriales; family Pseudonocardiaceae; genus DATEPR01. The sequence goes on along the minus strand of DASUGU010000070.1, from coordinate 21,430 downwards.
CCGATTTCAGCACCTGGCACCTGACCACCGAGTTCTACGCCGCCAACATGGGCACCTCGGTCGCCACCACTCACTTCGTGATCGACACCAGCCGCAACGGCCAGGGCCCGAACACCATGACGGCGTTCGCGAGCGCGCCGTTCAACCAGCCGGCCGACGTGGTCGCGAAGCTGGCGTCGGGCAACTGGTGCAACCCGCCGAACTCCGGCGTGGGGCTGCGCCCGACCACCCACACGGGCACACCGCTGCTGGACGCCTACCTGTGGGTGAAGACGCTGGGCCAGTCCGACGGCCAGTGCGACGCGGCCGGGGGCGTGCGGGCGTGGGACTACAGCCTGTTCACCCAACCCGACTGGCCGACCACGGCGGCGGCCCAGCAGGTGTTCGACCCGCTGTGGGGCATCAACGATCCGGCGGCTGGCGCGTGGTTCCCGCAGCAGGCACTCGCGCTGGCTCAGGAGGCGCAGCCGCGCTTGTAGGGTAGGTAACTTTCGACCGGAAATCGTTGTTGGCGCACGACATTCGGGCCGGGCCGCGGTGGCTGATTGCCGCCGCGACCCGGCCCTCGTCACGCTGGCCGCGTGCGAGTGAACCGGACTGTGCTGGGCGCCGCTACAGCGGCCGTGATCCTTGTGGTGTCGCTGCTGGCCGGTCAGGCCGCGGGCGGCGCGAACGCTGCCACGGCAACGGGTTTCGACTACGCCGAGGCGCTGGGCGACTCGATGTTCTTCTACGCGGCCCAGGATTCCGGGCAGCTCGCGCCGGACAACCCGGTCGACTGGCGGGGCGACTCCGACCTGTCCGACGGCACGAACCACGGCGTGAACCTGACCGGTGGCATGCACGACGCCGGCGACCTGGTGAAGTTCGGCCTGCCGCAGGCGTACACGACGGCGATGCTGGCCTGGGGCCTGGCCGACTACCAGCAGGGCTACTCCAGTGCCGGCCAGTACCAGGCCGCGTTGGCCAACCTGCGGTGGAACGACGACTACATCATCGCCGCGCACACCGCGCCGGACGTGTACTACGCGCAGGTCGCCGACGCGACCACCGATCACCAGTTCTGGGGACCGGCCGAGACCAACCCGACGACGCGGCCGTCGTTCGCGGTGACGGCGACGTGTCCCGGTTCGGACATCGTCGGTGAGGCGTCGGCGGCGATGGCGGCGTCGTCGATCGTGTTCCGCACGGCCGACCCGAAGTACTCGGCGCAACTGCTGGCCCAGGCGCAGTCCCTGTTCAGCTTCGCCAACACCGACCGGGGCCGCTACAGCGACTGCGTGACGCAGGCGCAGGGCTTCTACACGTCGTTCAGCGGCTACTGGGACGAGCTGACCGAAGCGGCCATCTGGCTGTACAAGGCCACCGGCGACACGACCTGGCTGACCACCGCCGAGACCGACTACGCCAATCTGGCGTTCGCGTCGCAGCAGACCGTGCACGAGTACAACTGGACGCTGAACTGGGACGACGTCACCTTCGCCGACTACCTGCTGCTGGCGCAGGCCACCGGCGGTGCGCAGTACGTCGGCGACGCCGAGCGGTGGCTGGACTGGTGGACCGTCGGCGTGAACGGCACGAAGGTCGCCTACTCGCCGGGCGGCGATGCGGTGCTGGACCAGTGGGGTTCCCTGCGTTACGCGGCCAACACGGCGTTCGGGGCGCTGGAGATGAGCGACTACCTCACCGCGAACGGTCTCGATCCGGTGCGGGCGGCTACCTATCACGATTTCGCGGTGTCCCAGATCGACTACGCCCTGGGCGACAACCCGAACCACATGAGCTACGAGATCGGGTTCACCAACGGCGGCACCAACTCGAAGTGGCCGACGCAACCACACAACAGCACGGCGCACGATCCGTGGAGTGACAACCTCGCCACGCCACCGCAGACCCGCCACCTCGACTACGGGCTGCTGGTCGGCGGCCCGCCCGCGGCCAACGACGCGTTCTCCGACGACCGCACCAACTTCCAGCAGACCGAGGGCGCCCTGGACTACAACGCGCTGTTCTCCGGTGCCCTGGCCCGGCTGGTGCAGTCGGACACCGGTCTGCCGGTGGCCGGGTTCCCGGCGCCGGAACGCCCGGACGGACCGGAGATGTACGTACAGGCGGCGGTGAACAGCGTCGGCACCAACTTCATCGAGATCAAGGCGCTGGTGAACAACCAGTCGGCGTGGCCGGCGCGGCACCTGAGGGACAGCAGCATCCGCTACTACTTCACGCTCGACGCGGGCGAGTCGCCCAGCCAGATCACGCTGAGCTCGCCGTTCAACCAGTGCCAGGCACCGTCCGGGCCGACCCAGTACGCCGGGAACGTCTACTACGTGACGGTGAGCTGCGCGAACATGGACATCGCGCCGGACGGCGAGGACGACTACCCGGGCATCAACTTCCAGGCGCAGATGCAGTTCCGGATCACGTTCCCGGCCGCGCACGACTACCAGTCCGACTGGTCGTTCCAGGGCATCCCGACCACGGTGAACGGCACCCCGGTGACGGCCGGCGCCATCACGCTGTACTCGGGGAACACGCTGGTGTGGGGTGCGCCGCCGAGCTCCGGCACCGGTCCGGCGGCGCCCGGTCCACTCACCGCGACCGCCGTCACCGGCACGGGCGCCACCCTGACCTGGGGCGCGGCCACGGCCGGCAGCGACCCGATCGGCGGCTACGTCATCCGCACGTCGGCCGGCACGGCGGTGGCCACCGTCCCGGCCACCACCACGTCATTCGCGCTGACCGGCCTGAACGCCAGTCGCACCACGCCGTACGGCTACTTCGTGCAGGCCGTGGACACGCACGGACTGGCGTCGCCGGGGTCGGGCATCGCCACGTTCATCACCTCGGCGAACACGTCGCAGAGCGGTGGCGCGGCGGTCACCCCGGCATCGGTGCCCGGCACGGTCACCGCGACCTCGGTGACCGGCACCGGCGCGACGCTGGCGTGGGGCGCGTCGACGCCGGGCAGTTCCGCGGTGACCGGCTACCGGCTCTACCAGCTCCTGCCGAGCACCGGCCTGGTCGGCACCACCACGACGCCGACGCTGCACCTGACCGGGCTGACGGTGGGCACCGTCTACGCCTACGAGGTGGTGGCCACGGCCAGCAGCGGCCCGCTGTCACTGGCGTCGGCGCCCGCCGTGTTCGTGACGCCGACCGGCGCCGCAGCGCCACCGTCGACCACTGCTCCCCCACCCACCACAACTCCCCCGCCGACCACAACCGCTCCGCCGGTGGTGACCACCACGAGCGCCCCGCCGCCGGTGTCGGGTGGCTGCCAGGCGACCTACTCGGTGACCACGTCGTGGGCGGGCGGATTCCAGGCCGCCGTCACGGTCACGGCGGGAACCGCGCCGATCAACGGCTGGACGGTCTCGTGGACGTTCGGCGGCGACCAGCAGGTGACGTCGCTGTGGAACGCTTCGTTCACCCAGTCCGGGACGCAGGTAACGGCCGACAATCTGTCCTACGACGGAACCCTGCCGGTTGGGGGCTCGACGAGCCTCGGCTTCACCGGTAGCTATGGGACCAGCAATGCGGCACCGGCGGGCGTGACCTGCGTCGCGCGCTGACGGAACTGACGGCACTCGTGGGAGCGTGGCACGTGGCACACATCGACCTGGGCAGCGTCGACGAGCGGGAACATCCCGGCATCCGGGGACTGATGGCGTTCCGGCCGGAGACCGCGAAACCGCTCAACGAACTGGCCGAGACGCTGCTCCGCTCGCCGAACTCGATGACGCCCGGCGAGCGGGAGCTGATCGCGGCCTACGTGTCCGGCCTCAACGAGTGCAACTACTGCTGCTCGTCCCACTCGGCGTTCGCCGCCGCCCAGTTGGACGCCGGCATGCCGCTGGTCGACCAGGTGCGGGCGGACCTGGACGCGGCACCGGTGTCGGCGAAGCTGCGGGCGCTGCTGCGGATCGCCGGCGCGGTGCGGGACGACGGCCGGACCGTGACGCCCGAGCTGGTGGCGGCGGCCAAGGACGAGGGCGCGACCGACGTCGAGATCCACGACACCGTGCTGATCGCGGCGGCGTTCTGCATGTTCAACCGGTACGTGGACGGTCTGGGCACGACCGTGCCGGAGGACCCGGCGACGTACTACTCCCGCTCGGCCGAGCGCATCGTGGACGTCGGCTACCGCGCCTGAGCCTTACGACTGCGGCAGCTTCACCTTGCGCTTCACCGGTTTGGCCGACGGCGGCGGCACCACCGGACCGATGTCGCCGTCCGGGGCGTCGTCCAGGTCGACGATCACCGGCGCGTGGTCGCTGGGCCCGGTGCCCTTGCGCGCGTGGCGGTCCACCCAGGCGGCCCGGACGCGGTCGGCCACCGACTCGGTGGCCAGGACGAGGTCGATGCGCATGCCCAGGTCCTGGTGGAACATGCCGGCGCGGTAGTCCCAGTAGGTGAACACGCGGTCGTTGGGCCAGCGGTCGCGGACGACGTCGTGCAGGCCGACGCCCTGCAGTTCGGCCAGGGCCTTGCGCTCCGGCGGCGTGACGTGGGTCTGGCCGACGTAGGCGTCGGGGTCGAACACGTCGGCGTCGGCCGGGGCGATGTTCATGTCGCCGCACACGACGGTGGCGTCCGGTTCGGCGGCGACCTGCTCGCGCAGCGCGGCCAGCCAGGCCAGCTTGTACTGGTAGTGGTCGGAGTCGGGCACCCGCCCGTTGGGCACGTACACCGAGTGAATCCGGACGCCACCGCAGGTCGCGGCCACCGCGCGGGCCTCCTGGTGCGGGAAGCCGGGCCCGCCGGGAATGCCGGTCACGACGTCGTCCAGGCCGACCTTGGACAGCAGCGCCACCCCGTTCCACCGCGCCTCGCCGTACTCGGCGAACTCGTAGCCGCGTTCGGCGAGGTCACCGGCCAGCAGCGCTTGGAACGCGTCGTCGGCGAGCTTGGTCTCCTGCAGGCAGACGACGTCCGGCTGCCGCTGGTCCAGCCAGGGCAGCAGCCTGGGCAGGCGTTGTTTCACCGAGTTGACGTTCCAGGTAGCGATACGCACGGTCCCACGGTAGCCGCCGGCCCCGACACCGCACGTCGACGCCGGTGCTCCGTCACTTGCAGGGGCCGCCGCCGCAGGTCGCCGCGCTCGCGCCGCCGAACTGGGCCACCACTGCCGGCTTGGCCGGGGTGCCCTGCGGCTCGTCGACGGCGAACTGCTCGCGGTAGTCCACCTCGAACGACGCGTCCTGGTTCTTGCCCTTGGTGATCAGGTCCGGGTAGTCGATGCTGAACAGCCCGGCGAAAGCGCCCGCCGGGCTGAGCACCATCGATGCGGACAGGTCGTAGAACACCAGCGCGCCGCCGTCGGTGGTGCGCAGCGCGTAGACCGGGTCGGACGTGGCGGTGTGCCGGTTGGTGATGGCGATCTCGCCGCTGCCGTGCGAGGTGAAGACGCTGCGGTCGTGCAGATCGACGATCGTGGACCCGTCGCTGAACGTGACCGCCGCCGATCCGGTGGCCGTCGTCGGTGTGGTCAGCGTGCAACCCAGCTTGGCGGCCAGCGGCTTGGACGTGCCGGGCGGGCACGGCCGCCCGGCACCGGCCGCGGGCGTGACCGGGTCGAGGTACTTGGCCTGGGCTGCCGGCAGCGCGTCCGGCGCCAGCGCGAGCTGCCCGGCCTGCGAGGCGGGAACGGCGACGGCGTTGCCGTTCTTGTCGGTCGCGACGGTCGGCTGCGTCGCCTTGACGATCACGACCGGCTCGAACACGTCCAGCCAGGGCGCGCTCGCGGACGCCTTGGTGAAGACCAGGTAGTCGTCCTGGCTGGTCCCATCGGACGCCTGCTGGTGCACCCGGGCGACGAACCAGGCCGGATACGTTGTCTGGAAAGGAATGTAGAACCGCGGCCGGGAGAAGGTCTGCGCCGGCGTCTGCTTGATCGTCGGGTCCTTGAACGCGGTGGCGCGGATCGTGTAGCTGGACCCGCCGACGTACTGGGCGAGGACGCTGGTCTCGCCGGCGTGCAGCGCCTGGTTCAGGCCCGCCGCGTGCTGGGTGAGCACCTTCCTGGCGTCGGCCGTGGTGACCACCGCCGCCGGCCCCTTGCTCGGCTGCCCGGTACCGGAGCCGGTCCCGGATATCGTGCCGGACGAGCAACCGGCCAGGGCGAACGCGAGCACAAGACCTGCGACGTAGCACCGCTTCATCGGCGTTCCTGTCGGGTGGCGACGTGGTGGATCGGGACAGTATGTCGGCACACCGCCACCCCTGGGGCGAAACGCGCTACTTGGTCCGCCCGACGAACGCCCGCCAGGCATCGGCCGGCACAACCAGCACCGGCCCCGGCCGCTTGGAGTCCCGCACCGCGACCAACAGTCCGGACGACGCGACCTCGACGCAGTTGCTGTCACCGCCGCTGGAGCGGCTCGATTTGCGCCACGCGAGATTGTTCGTGCTGCTACTCCTTGGCGAGTCGCGAGATGCGGCGATCCAGCAGCGCCATCGAAGCTGATCGTAGAGGACCTCGCGGCCACCGATTCCGCGCAGAAGCGCTTCCTCGCCAAGGACGATCCAGACGTGCGGCCCGCCCGGCGCGGTGACGCGGCCGAGGCGACCGGGCGGGGTCCTTGCGCCGAGCATGGCGAGCGAGGGCCGTGACCTCGCCCAGCCGTCTTGGCACGGATGCGATAGTCATTCGCCTGCTGGTGTCCGGCCCAGTCTGAGGGTCAGACCGCGAAGACTTGGGTGTCGTCGGCGAATGCCTTGAACTCCAGGGCGTTGCCGGACGGGTCGAGGAAGAACATGGTCCACTGCTCGCCCAGCTCACCCTCGAACCGCACGTAGGGCTCGATCACGAAGTCCGTGTCCAGTTCCCGCAACCGTCCCGCCAGGTCCTGGAACTCCGGCACCGACAGGATCACGCCGAAGTGCGGCACCGGCACCGCGTGCCCGTCCACCTCGTTGTGTGCCCGCACCACCCGGGGCGCCAGGTGGGTGACCAACTGGTGGCCGTGCAGGTTCCAGTCGATCCACGTGTCGGCGCTGCGGCCGCGGGCGCAGCCGAGGACGTCGCCGTAGAAGCGACCGGCGGCGGTCAGGTCGTCGACCGGGACGGCGAGGTGGAACCGGCGCAGAGCAGGCATGTACGAATGTTAACGAACAAGTGGCCTGCTGAGCACGCTCTGAACCCGCCGCAGGTGACTAGGGTTGGCGCATGCGCTTCGGACTCTTCGTGCCCCAGGGTTGGCGGTTGGACCTCGCGGGCATCGAACCTCAGAACCAATGGCAGGCCATGCTCGACGTGGCGCGCGCCGCCGAGGACGGCCCGTTCGAGTCGATCTGGGTGTATGACCATTTCCACACCGTGCCGATGCCCACCGAGGAGGCGACCCACGAGGCGTGGTCGCTGATGGCGGCGCTGGGCGCGGCGACCAGCCGGGTGCGGCTCGGCCAGATGTGCACCTGCATGGGTTACCGCAATCCCGCGTACCTGGCGAAGGTGGCGGCGACGATCGACATCGTGTCCGGCGGCCGGGTCGAGATGGGCATCGGCGGCGGCTGGTACGAGCACGAGTGGCGGGCCTACGGCTACGGCTTCCCCACCGCGGGCGAGCGCCTCGGCCAGCTCGACGAGGGTGTGCAGATCATGCGGCAGCTGTGGACCACCGGCACCGCGACGCTGGACGGCAGGTACTACCAGGTGGACGGCGCGATCGGCCGGCCGTTGCCGTTGCAGGAGGGCGGCATCCCGCTGTGGATCGCCGGTGGCGGTGAGAAGAAGACGTTGCGGATCGCGGCCAAGTACGCGCGGTACACCAACTTCCTGGGCTCGGCCGAGGTGTTCGCGCACAAGTCGGAGATCCTCGCCGCGCACTGCAAGGACGTGGGCACCGACTTCGACGCGATCACCCGTTCGTCCAACTACAACGTGGTGATCGGCCAGACCGACAAGGACGTGCAGGACCGGCTGGCCTGGATCCGCTCGCACCACGAGCCGCACCTGTCCGGCGAGCTGCTCGAGTCGGCGATGAAGCAGTTCAGCGAGGGCCAGCTCACCGGCACGCCGGAGCAGCTCGTCGAGCGCCTGGCGGACATGCGCAAGCTGGGCCTGACCTACGCGATCACGTACTTCCCCGAGGCGGCGTACGACCGTTCGGGTATCGAGCTGTTCGCCAAGGAGGTCGCGCCGGCGCTGGGCGAGTAGGAAAAGTTCCGTTCGCCCGATCCCTGCCGGATCGCGGGCACAACTGAAAACCTGACGTTGACGTCAGGGTCGGTACGATCGCTGTGCACCGCCGGCACCCTGCCGGCGGTGACGGCTGAGGAGCGGCAATGGCGGTGACACAGGCGCCCACGGCACATGACGCCGTGGGCGGGCGGGGGCTGCACTACAAGTGGATCGCGCTGTCCAACACGACGCTGGGCGTGTTGATGGTGACGATCAACCAGTCGATTCTGCTGATCTCGCTCCCCGCGATCTTCCAGGGCATCAACCTCAACCCGTTAGCCCCGTCGAACACGTCCTACTTCCTCTGGGTGTTCATGGGCTTCCTGCTGGTCACCGCCGTGCTGGTGGTGAGCCTGGGCAGGGTCGGCGACATGTACGGCCGGGTGAAGATGTACAACCTCGGCTTCGCCATCTTCACGGCGTTCTCGATCCTGTTGTCCGTCACGTACTTCACCGGTGTCACGGCCGCGATCTGGATCATCGTGATGCGCGTGTTCCAGGGCGTGGGCGGCGCGTTCCTGTTCGCCAACTCCAGCGCCATCCTCACCGACGCGTTCCCGGAGAACGAGCGCGGCAAGGCGATGGGCATCAACGGCATCGCGGCCGTGGCCGGCTCGTTCATCGGTCTGATCCTGGGTGGCGTGTTGGCGCCGATCGAGTGGCGCCTGGTGTTCCTGGTGTCGGTGCCGTTCGGCCTGTTCGGCACGATCTGGGCTTATCTGAAGCTCAAGGACAACGGCATCCGCATCCCGGCGAAGGTCGACTGGCTGGGCAACGCGACGTTCGCCATCGGCCTGATCGCCGTGCTGTCCGGGATCGTGTACTCGCTGCTCCCCTACGGCGGGCATCCCACCGGGTGGACCAACCCGTGGGTGCTGCTGGCCGTGTTCGGTGGCATCGGCGTGCTGGGGCTGTTCGTGTGGATCGAGACGAAGGTGCCGCAGCCGATGTTCCGGCTGGGGCTGTTCAAGATCAGGGCGTTCACCGCGGGCAACATCGCCGGTCTGCTCGGCGCGCTGGGTCGAGGCGGCATCCAGTTCATGCTGATCATCTGGTTGCAGGGCATCTGGTTGCCGCAGCACGGTTACAGCTTCAGCCAGACCCCGCTGTGGGCCGGCATCTACATGGTGCCGCTGACCATCGGCTTCCTCATCGTCGGCCCGGTGTCCGGTGTGCTGTCCGACCGGTACGGCGCCCGCGCGTTCGCCACGGTCGGCCTGGTCGTGTCCGGCGGGGCGTTCCTGCTGCTGGAGCTGTTGCCGATCAACTTCAGCTACATCTGGTTCGCCCTGCTGATCTTCATGTTCTCGGTGGGCATGGGCCTGTTCTTCTCGCCCAACCAGGCCGCGGTGATGAACTCGCTGCCGGCCGACCAGCGCGGTGCCGGCGCCGGCATGCTGAACACGTTCCAGAACTCGGCGACCGTGCTGTCCATGGGCCTGTTCTTCACGATCGTCACCCTGGGCCTGGCGGCCGACCTGCCCACCCACCTGTTCAGCGGGCTGGTCGCGGCCGGCGTGGACCCGGCGTCGGCGCGGACGGTGGCCGACGAGCCGCCGATCGGCAGCCTGTTCTCGGCGTTCCTGGGCTACAACCCGATCCAGGAGCTGCTCGGCCCGACGGGCGCGTTGCAGCACCTGGCACCGCAGCAGGCGGCGTTCATCACCGGCCGGTCGTTCTTCCCGAGCCTGATCGCCCAGCCGTTCCAGCACGGCCTGCGGCTGGCGTTCGACTTCGCGGCGGGTGCGACGGTGATCGCGGTGATCGCGTCGGCGCTGCGTGGCCGTCGCTACCTGCACACCACCACCGCGCCCGAGCCGGTGCTGGCCGAACTGGCGGAGGGCGCCGCGGGCAGCGCGGAGCGGGTCGGCCTGGAGACCGGCGTCGAGACGACGGACAAGTCGGCCGGCTGACGACCGTGACCGTGGGATCGGAGGACCGCCTGCTGGGCATCGGCGCCGCTGCCCAGCAGGCGGGCGTGTCGGAACGCGCGCTGCGCTACTACCAGCAACTCGGCCTGCTCACGCCGATGTGCACGTCGGGCGGGTTGCGCCGGTACACCGAGGCGGACCTGGCCCGGGTGGCGCACATCCGGGAGTTGCAGACGCTGCTCGGGCTGAACCTGGACGAGATCGCGGCGGTGCTGCGGGCCGAGGACCGGGTCGCCGAGATCAAGGCCGCCTACCACGACCACCGCACCGGAGCCGGTGAACGGCGGGAGCTGGTGCGCGAGTCGCTGGCCATCCACGCCACGCTGCGGGCCCAGGTGCAGGCCAAACGGGCCGCGCTGGACGACTTCCTGGCCGACCTGGACCAGCGGATCAGCCGCATCTCCGACACGCTGACCGAACTGGACGCGGACTCGGCGGGATAGGGCGACCGCCCGGTCAGGTGAGGACGCGCCAGGTGCGGCCGTCGATCAGCTCCCGAGCGGCGTCCAGATGCCCGGCGTGGCAGGCGGTCTCGGTGATCACGTGCAGGATGGTGCGCCGCAGGTCGTAGCGGGGCAGGTTCGGGAAGACCTCGCTCGGCCACCAGGCCGGTGCCGTGTCCAGCGGCAGGGCGGCGGCGATCATGTTGGCGAGTTCGGTCTCCCGCCGGTACTCCTTCAGCACGTCGGCGGCCGACAGGTCGACCGGTACCTGCCAGGCGTACTCGTCCGGATCCACACCCTCGTGCTCGCCTGCCACCACGGCCTGGAACCAGAACCGCTCGACGTCGATGGCGAGATGCCGCACCATGCCCAGGCAGCTCCAGCCCGACGGCAGCACCGGACGGCGCAGATCGGCGTCGGCGAGGCCGTCCAGGATGCCGAGTACGTGGTGGCGCTGACGGTCCAGCGCGGCCAGCAGTGCCCGGTTCTCGTTGTCCGTCATCAGGTACTCCTCCGTGTCGGTCCGCGACCTGGTCCTGACATGTCGACGAACGGCCACGGGCCGGATGGACACCTCGTCCACCACTACCCTGATCGATCGGAGAGGAGCGCCCATGCCGATCACGGTGCGGATGGCGACCGAGGCCGACCTGGCCGCGATCGCCGACATCGGCCGCCGAACCTGGCACGCCACGTACGAACCGTTCGCCGGCCCGGAGTACGTCGCCCGCGGCCTGGCCCACTGGTGGTCGGACGAGGCGCTGCGCCGGGGCCTGCCGCGCGCCCTGATCGCCGAGGACGCCTCAGCAACGGCCGTCGGCATGGCCAGTTGCGCGCCCGACGGCGACGTCCTGATCGTGTGGAAGCTGTACGTGCTGCCGGAATCCCAGGGCACCGGCGCCGGAACTGCCTTGCTGCGGCGGGTGATCGCCGACGCGGGCGGCCACTACGCCGCCGTCCGCCTGGAGTATCTGGACGGCAACGACACTGCCGCCAGGTTCTACGAACGCAACGGGTTCACGTTCCTGAGGCGGGAGAGTTCGCCGGACCGTGATCCGGACTCCGTCTGGCTGGAACGCCCCCTGCCGACCAAGGAGAACACGTGACACTGAACAAGGTCGACGTCATCACGCTGTTCGTGGACGACGTCCCGCGAGCGAAAGCGTTCTACCAGGACGTGTTCGGCCTCGACGTGATCTTCGAGGACACCGACTCGGCGGTGGTCAGGCTGGCGAACCTGATCATCAACGTCCTGCGGAACGAGAACGCGCCGACGCTGGTCGAGCCGTACACGACCGTGGGCAGCGGGACGCAGGCGCGGTTCCTGCTCACCATCCAGGTCGAGGACGTGGACGCGACGATCGCCGAGCTGGCGACGCACGGCGTGGCCCTGCTCAACGGTCCGACCGACCGGCCGTGGGGCCGCCGCACCGCCGCGTTCGCCGACCCGGCGGGTCACGTGTGGGAGATCGCCCAGATCATCGGCTGACGCCACGGCGGCGACCCGGAGTCGTTCCGGACCGCCGCGGCCGAGGCGCGCCAGTCACCCCGCGGGTAGCTGCGTCCACCGTCGCATGGTCGGCGCGGTGCCGACCAGACACTCGACGTCCGTGGGGAATCCGGCCAGGGCGTGGCCGGTCAGGCGCAGGTGGCCCTCCAGGCACACCAGCTCGTCCAGAACGTCGCCGACCAGGATGAGCGGCGCGAACCGCTCCCCAGCGGCGAGCGCCCGAGCAGCCGACTCGAACCGATCATTCGGCACGTCGAACGCGCGATAGCCCGCCCTGATCCGCCGGGCCGCGTCGGCCGGTAGCCGGCTGCCGCCCGACAGTTCCTCCCAGTACGAATAGTCCATGTAGCGCACCCGGGCCAGTTCGCCGGCGGACAGCACGGCCCGCACCCAGGTGACCCGGGCGGGGAAGTCCCGGAACAGCTCACGGTCCTCGCCGTACCCTCGGGTCGCGGCGAGGACGGCACGGCGTGCGGCGTTGTCTTCGGCGTCGGACAGGTCCGGTTCGGTGAGCAGCCGCTCGGGCCGGCCGAGGGCGACCAACTGGGACCGGACGTCCGCGCCGAACCGCCGGCTGGTCAGCTCGCCGCGCAGGAAACACGCGACCATCTCGTCCTCGGAGATCCCGCCCAGCACGCGCATGTCAGCGGGCCAGCCGCCGTTCGGCGATGTCCAGGTAGTGGTCGACCAGCGTGAGGTTGGGCTGGCCGGCCAGGAGTCGCTTGCTGCGCAACAGATAGTCCCGGGCGACCGTCGCCGCGCGGTCCGGGCCGACCGGCAGCCGGTGGCCGGTGTCCAGCAGGCCGGCGATGTCCGGACTGACCACGGCCAGCGTGCCCAGGTGGCGCAGGCAGCGAGCCTCGCCCTGTTCCTCGCCCAGGTCCCGGTACAGGGCCAGCGCCTGCTGCCAGCGGGCCACGGCGTGCGGCGCGTTGCCGCCCCGGATCGCGGCGACGCCTTGCAGTTCCACGATGTGCGCGGCACCGCTGAGATCGGCGCAGGCCCCGGCGAGTGTTTCCGCGCCGTCCAGGAACTCCATCGCGGCGAACAGCCGGTGGTGCAGGTCGGTGCCGCCTACCCTGTGCTGTTCCAGTGCGACGGCGGCCAGGTTGACCAGGACGCACAGGCGGCCGGACAGGTCGTCCTCGGGCACCAGGGCCAGCGCCCGGTGCAGTTCGATCTCGGCCGCCTGCAACCGTTCCACGGCCGCGGGCTGGTCGTGGTCGACGGCGGCGGCCCGGTCGAACTCGATCAGGCCGCGTTCGTGGTGCCAGCGGGCCCGCAGCGCGGGGCCCGCCGGGTGGCGGGCGGTGCGGTCGTCGGGTTCGGCGGCGCCGATGGACTGGTCGGCCAGGTCGAGGTGGGTGCCGATACGGTGGGCGGCCGCGGTGCGCAACGCGGCCAGCCGGACCAGGTCGTCGCGACCGGTCGACTCGGCCAGCACGGCGAGGCCACGGCTGGTGCGGACCAGGCCGTCGGACTGGAGTTCCCTGATGTACCAGACGTCCAGGGCGTCCGCGATCTCCGCCAGATCGTCCACAAGGGACTCGGGCGGTTGGGCGTCGTCCCGCCAGTCGGTGAGCAGTGCGCGCAGCAGCGGCTCATCCTGGTGCAGCCACACGGTGGCCGGGCGGGCCGCGTTGACCGCCCGCAGCGCCACCGACCAGCGGGTGGCCTGGGTGGCGTAGTGGCGGACCAGCCGGGCGACGGCCGTCCACACCTCGTCGGGCACCGGCCGCGCCTCGACCCGCTGGTGCGCCACCCGCACCTCCTCCGGCAGCCGGAACCGGCCCGGCGGCGACTCCTGCACCACACCCGCCTGGCACAGTTCGTCCACCGGGTCCCGGTAGCCGGGCCCGTCGGCGGGCGGTGTCAGGGTGTCCAGGGCCTCACGGTCCAGACCGGTCACCGGGAGCACGGCCAGCGTGCGGATCAGGTCGTTGGCCTGCGCGGACAGCGTGTGCTCCATCAGCTCGGGCAGCACGGCCCGCCACATCGCGACCAGCGGCGCCACACCGGACGTGTCGTCCAGCAGGGAGCCGAACGACCACGGCCGGTTGTCCGTGGTACGCACCAGCCGGGCGATCTCGCGCACCGCCCTTGGCCGGCCGCGGAACGTGCGGAGCAGGTCCTCGACCTGGTCGGACCGGTCACCGAGCAACTCGCGGCGCAGGCCGCGCATCGTGCCGGCGATCCGCCGCAGCCAGCTCTCGTCCAGTTCGTCGGACAGGATGGCCCGCATCGCCGAGAGGTGCAGCGGCTCGACCTGCACGACCCTGGTGGGTTCGACGGCCGCGGCCACCGGCCGGTCACCGGCGACCACCAGCACCGGCAGCCGGCCGCCGCTGGGCCACGCCCTGGTCAGCCACGACACCTGGTCGGCGTGGAACACGTTGTCCAGCAACAACACCGTGGCCCGCTCGCGCATCGCGCCGAGCAGCCGGTCGGCCGCCGCGGCCAGCACCGGCCGGGTCTCGTCGGCCGGTTCGTCCAGGTTGAACGTGGACATCAGGCGGCCGGCGACCGCCCGGGCGCCGGGCGGTTCGGTGGACGACTGGCCGCGCAGGTCCACCCACACGACGGCCTCGGCGCCGTCGATGCCGGCCTCGGCGAGGTACTTGGCCACCACCTGGTTGGCCACCGACGACGTGCCGACGTCCCGGGAACCGGCCAGCACCACGATGCCCCGGTACCGCAAGGCGTCCAGTGCCTGCTCGATCTCCCGTTCCCTGCCGTGCAGCTTGACCTGGAACCGGTACCAGACCGGCAGTCGGACGGGCTCCGGCGGTTCGTCCGGCGGCGCCTGCGGTGGCACCGGTGGTGGCGGTACGGGCCGGGGCCGGCGCCGTTCGATGACGAACAGGACCGCCAGCAGCACGCCGACGACCACGACCAGCACGATCACCACGATGGCGACGTTGGCCGACAGCCACTTGCCGAGCGAGGTGTCGGAGAAGGCGTTGGCGAACGTGTTGCTGAACAGCTCGGGCAGCAGCACGGCGGCCAGGCCGATGAGCAGCCGGCGCGACCACGGCGACGGGCGGGGTGGCGGGGCCGGTTCGCGCGGTTCGGTCACCGGGACACTCCCCCGGTCAGGCCGGCGACCACCCGCCGCCAGGTGACCAGCAGCACCACGACGGGTACCACGGCCGACACCACGGCGCCCGCCGCCACCGGCGCGGCCGACGTGGCGAACTGGCGGGCCTCGCCGCGCAACACCAGGGTCAACGGGCTGGCCTCCGGTCCGCTGATCAGGAAGCCGACCGCGAAGTCGTTCCACACCAACACGAACTCCAGTACCACAATGGCGATCAACGTGGGCCGCGCGTGTTCCCACGCCCAGGCGAGCACCGAACCGGACCGGCCGGGGTCGGCCGGATCGGGACGCAGCGCGGGCGCCGACGCGAACGCCCAGCGCAGCACCAGTACCGCGAACGGCGCGCCCACGGCGGCGTGCACCAGGGCCAGCGGCAGTTGGGAGCCGCCCAGCCTGGCGTGGGCGAACAGTTGTTCCAGCGGTTCGGCGTACATCTGCACGGGCGCGACGGCCAGCACGGCGAGTACCGGGGTGGCGGTCCTGGTCAGCCAGCGCGGCAGGCCGCCCCGGGCCAGCACGTAGGCGGCCGGCACGGCCACCACGACCACCAGCGTGGTCGCGGTCACCGCCACCACGAACGTGTCCAGCACGGCACCCCAGATGCCGGCCTCGGACACCTCGGCGAGCGCGCCCAGGCTCAGCCCGTCGTGGCCGGTGTGCCACCAGCCGAACACGCCGGCGTCGCGCGGGCTGCGCAGCGCCGTGGCCAGCAGTGACACCACCGGGTACACCCACACGGAGATGATCAGCACGCCCAGTGCCCACAGGCCGCGCCGTGGCCACGTCCGGGTGACCGTCACGTCGTCGTCCGGCGGTGGGGTCTCCCGAGGCGCCGGCCGGTAACGCAGGCCACGCAGGCAGGCGAGGGCGACGACGACCAGCAGCGCGTACAGGATCACGGCCAGCGCGGCGGGCCGGCCGGTGTCCGACGACGACGTGGTGAGCTGCCACCACCGGGTGGCCAGCACGTCGGTGCCGGCGCGGCCGGGGTCGGGCACCACCATCAGGACGAGGTCGAACATCCGCACGGCGGCGACCACCATGGTCAGCAGCACCACGGCGAACACCGGGCGCAGCATGGGCAGCACGATGCCGCGCAGCCGCCGGTAGTGGCTGACCTCCTCGACGGCCGCGACCCGCATGATGTCGGCCGGGATGGCGTCCAGGCCGGCGCGGAACAGCGAGACCACGAAACCCAGCCAGGACCAGGCGAACGCGGAGATCAGCACGAGCCAGACCAGG
The DNA here is from genome assembly GCA_036273855.1 of Pseudonocardiaceae bacterium. Classification (GTDB taxonomy): domain Bacteria; phylum Actinomycetota; class Actinomycetes; order Mycobacteriales; family Pseudonocardiaceae; genus DATEPR01. The sequence goes on along the minus strand of DASUGU010000070.1, from coordinate 5,025 downwards.
CCGGAACCCAGCCACGCCGGTTGGCCGCCGCCCGCCGCGCCGAGCAGCGCGTCGACGGTGCCGCGCTGGCGGGCCTGGTCGAAGATCAGCCGGAACACGGCGCCGACGGCGAGCGAGGACATGCCCAGCGGCACCACGAGCACCAGCAGCAGTGCCCGCCACACCTGCCGAACCCGTTGGGACAGCAGGGCGATCGCCAGTCCGACGAGGACCAGGAGCAGGGCTGCCAGCGCCCACAGCGCGCTGTGCCCGACGGCGGACCAGACCGCGCCGGACGTGAGAATCGCGCCGTAGTTGCCCAGACCGACGCCGGTGGCGGTGCGCAGCGAGTACCAGATCGTGACGAGGATCGGCACGGCCAGCACGGCGGACACGGCCAGCGCGACCACCCGCCCCAGATGCCGTGACCCCGGCCGCCGAGGCTGCCCGGGCACCAGCGCCCCGGCCATCTCCCGGACGGCGACCTCGATCCGCAACGGCACATCGCCGCCCGCCGCGGCGGGCGCCCGCACCCGAGGATCCTCAATAGCCATCAGCAGCCCCGATCCCCCACGCCACGCGGGACAGCGAGCCCGCCACGATCCGCACGGCAGCGCGCATTCGCCCTCGCCAAGCCGCCCACCTGGCGCGCCCGATCACCCACGATCGCCCACCGCCCGCGGCCAGTCCGGGCGCCACAATCCGCGCGGCCAGTGCGCCCGTCCGCGCAGGCCGCGCTCCCCCACTCCAAGCCGCCCAGCCGCCCAATCCGCCCCGCCCGATCGCCCACACTCACCCACCGCACGCCGGGTGAGCCGCCGCGATCAGCGCGGCCCCTCGCCCTTGTCAGGCAAGCGATCCGCCCGAATCGGCCCGCGCGATCCCTCGTCGCCGCCGCGGGAGCAGCCCGCCCGTTCGCGCAGGCCGCGCTCCCCCGCGCCGTGCAGGCGGTCCGGCTCGGGTCAGCGGCCATGGTCTGCCTCGATCTCGCGCATCCGCGATCCCGCCGTCCGGGCCGCGCCGGCCACGCGGTCACCGCCGCCGTCGCCGACCGTTCGCAGGAAGTCCTCCAGCACCTGGAACAGCGCCCCGCTCCCGCCCAGCGACCCCAGCTCGTCCGACAGGCCGAACGCGAACGGCTGCTCGGACACCTGGGCCACCAACGGTTCCACCACGCGCTGGTAGAACCGAGGCGGTGTCTGCCGGTTGGCCGCGATGAAACCGCCGTGGCCGGTGATCCACGGCAGCGGCGCCCGGGGCCCGGCCAGCCAGCGCACCAGGTCCGCCGCACCGGCGCTGACCGGCCGCAGCAGCACGGCGATGTCGGCACCGATCACCAGCGGATGCCCACCGGGAAACCCCGTCGTGCCCACCACCAGGTCCGGGTCGCCGCGACCGGCCAGGACCCCGTCGACCTCCGGGAACGGCACCACGGCGTACTCGGCGGGCGGTTGGCGGAACTCTTCGACGATGGGCGCGGCGAAGTCGGCGGACACCACCATGGCCGCGTTGTGGTCGCCGAACACCTCGACCACGGAATCGGGGTACTGCAAGGCAAGCGTGCGGTCGACCCCGCCGGACAGCGCTCCCCGCACGGACAGCATCCCGCCGAACAGCCGCAGTGCCTGGTTGAACTCCGGCCCGGTCCACAACGCGGCCGGCGGATCGGGCCGGGCCAACTGCTCGTAGACGAACGGGTGGCAGCCGCGCAGCACGTTGGCGAAGAACGTGGTGAGCGGCCAGCCGTCGCCGGCACCGATGGCCAGGGGTGCGATGCCGTTGGCGATGAGGACATCGTTGGCGTGCAACCACTCCGACCAGGTGGCCGGGACCTTCAGGCGCAGCCGGTCGAAGACGTCCTTGCGGTACCAGAGCGCGGACTGGTTGGCGACCTTGAACGGCAGGCCGTAGGGCACGGCCGGTCCACCGGGCTTTTCGGGCTGCCACACCAGGTCGCGCCACGCGGGCGAGAGCCAGTCGTCGCGCCACACGCCGGTGGGCAGCGGCGCCAGGCGGTCCAGGTTCTCCGCGACCAGGCCGGGCCGGGGCAGCAGCACGATGTCCGGGCGGCCGTTCACCTGGGAGGACACGGCGTCGGCGATGTCGTCGCCGAGCGGGATGACGTCGACCTCGTACGGGTGGTTGCGCCGGAACTCGTCCAGCACGGCCTGGAACGCGGCCAGTTCGGCGTCGCTCCAGCTGACCGCGACGCGCACCAGGTTGACCGCGAGCAGGTCGTCGACCACGCCGCACGCGGCCAGCAGCGGGACGGCCGCCGCCAGGGCGCCCGCCCGCAGGACCGTCCGCCGGTCAGCCGGCACTGGGGTGGTCCCCGGTGCCGTTGAGCGACACGAGCGGGCGCGAGTCGAAGCCCAGGGCCCTGTCCCTGCTGGGCACGATGAGCAGGGTCGCGACGCCGCCGAGCAGGTCGGGGGTACGGGACTCGGCGTGGCTGACCGGGCCGGGGCGGACCTGGTAGCCGCGCCACGCGGTGGCCAGCAACGCGCCCCAGGTGGGCAGGTCGGTCTCGTCCTCCAGGACGAGGGCGTCGGGCCGGGCGCGCAGGGCCCTGGCCAGCCCGGTCATCCGGCGGCGGCCGGCGGGGATCTCGTGCGGGTGGCGGTCGAGCAGGCCGTCCAGGCCGAAGCCGGCGGCTTTGGCCCGGACCTCGTGGTCGACGTCGTCGGGAATCCGCCTGCGCCGGCCGGGCGTGGACAGGATGTTCTCCAGCACCGTGAGGTGGGGCAGCAGGGCGCCGTCGGAGGGCACCAGTCGCACCCGGCCGCCCGCCGGGCCGGTGACGGTCACCTGATCGGGCCGGGGCGTGACGCCGGTGACGGCGTCGGCGACGGCGCGGGCCACCGACCGCCGGGAGATCACCACGGCCCTGACCCGCCCGATGGGTACTCGCAGGGACAACGGCCTGGACAGTCCGGTCACGTCGAGCCCGGCGACCGAGATGCCGAACCCCGCGTCCACCTCGACGGGCGGCATCGCCCAGACCCCCTTCCGCGGCAGTTCGTCCGTTTACCTTAGCGACTTCCGCTCGTCGCCGTGGGTCACGGGTTCCTGTCCCACCGGAATGGGCTGCCCCGCCGATTCAGCGCACGGCCAGCGGCAGGGTGGCCACGCGCAGGTGGCGGTCGGCCCACGTCGGCCATGGCCGGCGCTCCGCCGGGACCGCGTCGGCGAGGGCGATCATGGCGTCGCGGGCGGTCGTGCGCTCGTCGGGGTCGGGTTCGAGCAGGCCGGTGACGATCTGCCGCAGTTCCGGCGGCAGCCCGTCGGGACCGGTGTCCGGGCCGGTCGCCTCGCCGGCGAGCGCCTCGTAGAGGATGGAGCCGACGCCGTAGCAGTCCATTGTGGAGGATATGGGGCGGCACGCTTCCTGTTCCGGCGCGGCGTAACCGGCGGTGCCGACCGGTTGGCCGGCGGGCTGGGGCGCGCCGATCAGGCGAGCCGAGCCGAAGTCGATGACCACCGGGCGGCCGTCGCGCAGGACGATGTTCTCCGGCTTGAGGTCCAGGTGCGCGAGTCCCCTTCGGTGCAGGTCGATGATGACGGCGAGCACCTGGGTGCCCAGCATGGCCACCTCGGCCGGCGGCATCGGCCCGACGCGGTCGAGTTCCTCGTCCAGGGTGGGACCGTCGACGTACTCCATCACCAGGTGCGGCACGGCGTCGTCGGTGCTGTCGGCGATCAGGCGCGGCATCGCCGGGTGCGAGGCGCCGGACAGCGCGACCGACTCCCGGTGCAGCGCGCGGATCGCCCTGGGGTGACTGGTGAGGTGCGGTCGGGCCAGTTTCACCACCACCGGGCACCACGGGTCGGTGGACCAGGCCAGCCACGTCTCGCAGCGCACCCCGACACCGAGCTGGCACACGGCGAGCGCACCGCCGGGCATCCGCTGGCCCTCGTCATAGCCCCACATGGGCTCGCCGTCGTCGTCGAGTTCGTACGTCTCATCCATGTCGTCGTCTCCAGAAAGGCGCCTGGCGGCCCACCGCCGCAGCGGTGGGCCGCCAGGCTGACGTCACCCGCGGGAGCGGCTGCGCGAGCGCGAACGGCTCCGGCTGCGGCCACGACCCCGACCGCGGCCTCCGTGGTGCGACATCGGGCCCTTGATCTCGATCATGGTGCCCATCTCCCTTCCCTTTTATGCCCGGCCGAATGCCGGAACGGGTTCTGTGGACCTGCTCAGCGTCACCACACGGTCGGCGATCGCGGCGAGGTCTCGGTCGTGGGTGATCAGCAGGACGGTACGGTCGACGGTGGACGCGCGGACGGCCTGCATGACCGAGTCGGCGGATTCGATGTCCAGTCCGGCGGTGGGTTCGTCGAGCAGGACGATCGGTGAGCGGGACACGGCGGCGCGGGCCAGGGCGACGCGGCGGCGTTGGCCGCCGGACAGGCGCACGCCGCCTTCGCCGACCGGGGTGTCGTAGCCCTGGGGCAGGGTGGCGGCGAACTCGTCGACCAGGGCGTCGTGCCCGGCCTGCAGGACCTCGGCGCGGGTGGCCTGGCGGGAGCCGAAGGCGATGTTCTCGGCGACGGTGGCATCCAGCAGCCAGGGGTCCTGGGGGACGAAGGCCATCCGGCGGCGCAGGCTGTAGCGCTCCAGGCCGCGGATGTCCAGGCCGTCCACCAGGATCCGGCCACAGTCGACGTCGTAGAGGCGCAGCAACAGGTGCAGCACGGTGCTCTTGCCCGCACCGCTGGCCCCGAACAGGCACACCGTCTCGCCGGACGGAACGGTGAGGTTGAAGTCCTGCAGCACCGGAACGCCCGATTCGTAGGCGAAGCCGACGTTCTCGAAGCGGACGTCGCGGATGAACAGGGGTGCCGGACGGGCGTTGGGCACGTCGACGACGGCCTCGGTGGCCGACAGCACCTCGTGCACCCGCGCCGCGCTGGCGCCGGCCTTGGCCAGGGATCCGGCCAGCTTGGCCAACCCGCGCACCGGCGAGTACAGGTCGTCCAGATAGGCCAGCACCACCAGCAGGCTGCCCACCGTCAGGCTGCCCCCGATCACCTGGCTACCACCGA
>DASUGU010000069.1:0-2044 GCA_036273855.1 Pseudonocardiaceae bacterium | reverse complement strand
CGGGTTGGTCGAGCATGCCGAGGCGGTGGTGCGTGAGGCGGTGAGCAATGTCGTGCGCCATGCCAGGGCGCGGGAGTTGGTGGTGACCGTGTCGGTGGAGGACAAGCTGGTCATCGACGTGTCCGACAACGGGGTCGGCATACCCGCCGAGGTCGCCCGCAGCGGCCTGCACAATCTGGCGCAACGGGCGCTGGCCGCCGGTGGTTCGTGTGTCGTGCAACCCGGTGAGGACGGCGGAACCCGGCTGCTGTGGTCGGCTCCGCTCACAGGCGAGGGGGAAACCGGTCCGGGACCGGCGCCGGGATGATGGCCACCGGGCAGGGTGCGTGGCGCACCGTCGCGGCCGCCACGTCACCCAGGAACACCTCGGCCCGTGGGCCTTTCCCGTGCCCGCCGACCACGACCAGATCGGCGTCCGCCGCGGCGTTGACCAGGTCGGTTTCCGGGTTGCCGATGGTGACGGTCGGGGTCACCTCGGCCGGGTCGGTGATCCCGGATCTGGCCTGCTCGATCAGCTCCCGCAGCCGCCTCATGGTGGTGGCCGTGTCGCGTTCGGGGGCGCCCAGGTCATGGGGCGTCAGCAGGTCGGACGGGACGAAGTCGTCCGGCCGGCGGATGCTGACCGCGCGGACCGTCCCGTGCTGTCGGGTCGCGGACTCGACAGCCCATCGCAGCGCGCTGTAGGCCGCCGGCGAGCCGTCGACACCGACGACGATCAGCGGTCCTCCGGGTGCGGACATGACGCTGCTCCTTTCACGGGCGTGACGCACCGACCATCAGGACGAGATCGGCCAGCCGAGCCGCGTATCCCCATTCGTTGTCGTACCAACCGAAGACCTTGACCAGCCCGTCCCGCACGCGGGTCAGGCCGGCGTCGAACACGCAGGACGCGGGATCACCGATGATGTCGCGGGACACCAGCGGCTCGGTGCTGTAGCGCAGCACACCCTTCAGCGCGGTGTCGGCGGCCTCGGCGAATGCCGCGTTGACGTCCTCGGCTCTCACCGGCGCTTGGACCTGGACGGTCAGATCGCTCAACGACCCGTCCTCGACCGGCACGCGGACCGCCACACCGTCGAGCAGCCCGGCGAGTTCGGGCAGGATCTGGCCGACCGCAGCCGCGGCCCCGGTCGTGGTCGGGATGATGTTGACGGCAGCCGACCGTGCCCGCCGGGCGTCCTTGTGCGGCCCGTCCAGCAGGTTCTGGTCGCTGGTGTAGCTGTGCACGGTGGTCAGCAGTCCGCGCTGGATGACGAAGTGGCGGTGCAGTACCCACAACATCGGCGCCACGCAGTTGGTGGTGCACGACGCGTTGGAGATGATGTGGTCTCGGAGCGGCTGGTAGTGGTGGTCGTTGACGCCCATCACGATGGTCGTGTCGACACCCTTGCCCGGCGCGGAGAGCACGACCTTGCGGGCGCCCGCGGTCAGGTGGGCGCCGGCGGCCTCGCGGTTGCGGAACTTGCCGGTCGCCTCCACGACGACGTCCGCGTTGACGTCGGCCCACGCCAGCCGTGCCGGTTCGCGCTCGGAGGTCACACGTACGACGGATCCATCGACGTACAGGTCCGGCCCGTCGACCCGGACCTCGTGCGGCCAGAGGCCGTAGGTGGAGTCGTGGCGCAACAGGTGCGCCATCGTGTCCGCCGGCATGATGTCGTTGATGGCGACCACCTCGATATCGGCGTCGCCTCTGTCGATCACTATGCGGAACAGGTCCCGGCCGATGCGGCCGAACCCGTTGATGCTAACGCGGATGGTCATGATTGCCCTCATCACTGGAGTGGATTCCCTGATCGCATGGTCGGCGCTTCGTCGCCGGTGCACCCAGGGCCGGAAGTCCGTCCGATGGCCGACTCTGGACTCGTCATCCCGGCACCGCGGGTGGCGTCCTGGCAGGTCGGGGGCCGGACGGCCGTCAGGTTGGTGACCTTGGTCCTGTTCTGGGTGGGCCCTGGTGTCGTGGCCAGGAGTGCCGGGTGCTCCTACGCTGTGTGCGGTGCCGGCTGAGGGCCGGCGGTTCGGAGGGCGTTGATGATCAGCG
>DASUGU010000068.1:0-114675 GCA_036273855.1 Pseudonocardiaceae bacterium | reverse complement strand
GGCCTGGGTGCGGGTGATGTGGCGTTGCTGGCAGAACGACACGCCCTACGACCCCGCACTGCACGGCGGCGCCTGTCAGCGCGGCGAAACCCAGGTCGCGGCCTGATTTCGGACCATAGGTTGACACAAGGGGTGTCATGCTGCCCCCTTCGGTTGACTCACATAACCCAGCGGCGGAAACCGCCCTCGCTGTTGATGACCTGCCCGGTGATCCACTGACTCTCGTCGGAGACCAGCCACCGGACCAGCCGGGCCACGTCGTCCGGGCGGCCCCACCGGCCGGCCGGCAGTGCCCGGCCCACGCGCTCGGTCAGTTCCGGGTCCGCCCACCCGGTGTCGACCGGGCCCGGATTGACCGCGTTGACGGTGATCCCTCGGTCGACCAGCGCGTCGGACAGCGTGAGTGTCATCTGGTGGATGGCGCCTTTGCTGACCGCGTACGGGATTTCGCGGCTCATCGGGCCCAGGTGCTGCCCCGAGGTGAACAGGATGATCCGCCCGCCTGGCCGGTCGTCGTCGTGCGCCGCGGCGAAAGCCTGTGCCAGCAACACGGACGCGCGGGCGTTCACCGCCCACGTCAGGTCCAGCTCGGCCGCGGTGACGTCGGCCAGGCCCTGGTCCGAGCTGCGGGCGTGGTTGGCCACCACGACGTCCACCGCGCCGAACGCCTCGACGGCGGCCCGAACGACGGTCCCGGGTGTCCCCGGCTCGGCGAAGTCGGCCGCGATGTGCCGCAGTCGCGGTCCCTCGCCGCCCAAGCGTTCGACGATCCCCGTGTCTCCCACGGGATCGGCGCCCCAGGGCTGCTCCGCATCGTGTGGCGCCCACGAGTGCACCAGCACCGAAGCGCCCGCTGCCAACAGATCCGCGGCGATCGCGTAGCCGATCCCGGCCCGCCGGCTCACGCCGGTCACCACGGCGACCCGGCCCGTCAGCTCCGACACCCGAGCAGCAGTCACGAATCGACCCTACGCTGATCGAATGGCACGGATTCGGCTGGACATGACCATGTCGCTGGACGGCTACGTCGCCGGACCGCGCGACGACCCGGACGCGCCGATGGCCATCGGCGGGTTCCGCCTGTTCAACTGGCTCGATCACCGCGACGGTCCGGGCCCGAGTGGCCAGGTGTACCAGGAAGCCATGGCCACCAGGGCGTTGATCAGCGGCCGCCGCACCTACGAACTGGCCGACCACTGGCAGGGCGACCACCACGGCGGCGTGCCGATCTTCGTGCTGACCCACGACGTCCCGGACGAGCCGCCGCCGGGCAGCGTCCGGTTCGTCACCGACGCTGCCGAGTGCGCCGAGCTGGCCAGGTCGGCCGCCGGGGACGGTGACGTGATGGTGCACGGGGCGGGCGCGGCCCAGGCGCTGCTGCGGGCCGGGCAGGTCGACGAACTGGAACTGCACGTCGTTCCGGTGCTGCTGGGCCAGGGGCGGCGGTTGTTCGACCACCTGCCCGCCGAGCTCGTCGAGCTGGAACTGGTGCGCTGCATGACGACGCCGGACCTCGACCGCGAGCACGGCGCGACCCACCTGCGCTACGCGATCGTGCCGCGATGAGAGGAACCGGGTCGTAGGCTGCGCACCATGGCGGCGTCGTCGCGCAGGGCGCGGGTCGAGGATGTGCACGAGATCGCGTCGGGGATGCCTCATGTGACGGTGGACCACGCAGGCCACGGCCCGGTCGTCTACCAGGTGGGCCGCAAGTCGTTCGTGTTCTTCCGCAATCCACGCCCGGACGCGGTCGACCCGGCGACCGGCGAGCGCTACCCGGACGTCATCGTGTTCTGGGTGCCGTCCGAGTCCGACAAGCTGGCGCTGGTCCAGGACGAGCGGAGCCCGTGGTTCACCACGCCGCATTTCGACGGCCACCCGTCCGTGCTGGTGCGGGCCTGCCGGCTGGGCGAGCTGACCCGGCAGGAGCTGGCCGAGGTCATCGAGGACGCCTGGCTGTCCAGGGCGTCGACGGCCAGGCGGCACGCCTACCTGGCCGAGCACCAAGGCGCCTGATCGCTCAGTCGAGGGCGGGCAGGCTCTCCGGCAGGCCGAACACGGGGAACAGCGACGGCGCCTCGAAGCTCGCCATCTCGACCAGGCCGTCCGGTTCGAAGCGCAGCACGCCGATCGTGAACGGGTAGAACGCCGTCTCGCCCGGCCGGCGGAGGTAGCCCGCCACACCCGGTTGCCCGTTGGCCATGATCGGCAGTGTCCGCCACCGGCCGAGCGAGTTCATGCCGTCGCGCAGCGCCTCGCTCACCGACTCCCGGCCGTTCCATTCGCCGACGTCGGGCGAGATGGCCAGGCGGATGTCGTGGCGCAGGATGGCGATCAGCAGTTCCGGGTCGGCCTGTTCGTGCGCCGCGATGTACCTGTCCAGCATGCGGCGCTGCGCCTCGTCGGGTTCGGCCAGCGGGGTCCAGTCCGGCATCCGCTCGCGCAGCGTGGCGCGGGCCCGTTGCAGCGCGCTGTTGACCGCGGCGACGGTCATGTCGAGCATGTCGGCCACCTCGGCGGCGGACCCGGCGACCACGTCCCGCAGGATCAGCACGGCGCGCTGGCGCGGCGGCAGCAACTGGATCGCGGCCAGGAAGGCGAGCGACACCGTCTCCCTGGTCAGCGCGACCGCCTCCGGACCCGGCTGGTCGGCGACGAGCTCGTCCAGCAGTGTGTCCGGGTAGGGCTGGACCCACGGCAGCGTGGCGACCGACGGTGCCGAGCCGGACGCCACGGGCACGGCGCGGCGGGCGTCGCGACGCAGCGTGTCCAGGCAGGCGTTGGTGGCGACGCGGTACAGCCAGGTGCGCGGGCTGGACCGGCCCTCGAAGCTGTCCCTCGACCGCCAGACCCGCAGCAGCACCTCCTGCACGTGGTCCTCGGCCTCGTCGAAGGAGCCGAGCATGCGGTAGCAGTGCACGTGCAGCTCCCGCCGGTACCGGCGGACCAGGTCGTCGAAGTCCCGCAACCCGGTGTCCGTCGCGCTCACCCGTACGCCTCCGTCGCCCAGTGGGGTGGATCACCGTACCCCGGACCGATGAATCCGGCGCCCCGGCGACGTCTACCCGGACGAACCATCCGACGACACGGAGACGGAGCGGACCGATGGGCAAGCTCGTGCTGTACATGTCGATGTCCCTCGACGGCTTCATCGCCGGCCCGGGCGACACCGTGGACAACCCGTTCGGCGACCACGGGCAGCGGCTGCACGACTGGCTGGGCGTCCACGGCGACGTCGGCGAGTTCCGGCCGACGTCCGACGCGGGCCGGACGGTGTTCGGCGAGGTGCTGGCCACCGGTGCGGTGATCGCCGGCAAGCGGCTCGGCGAGTTCGTCGACTACTGGGGCGGCGACCACCACGACGGCGTGCCGATCTTCGTCCCGACCCACCACGCGCCCGCCGAGCCGCACGCCGGTGACGTCCGGTTCGTGACCGACGGCATCGAATCGTGTGTCCGGCAGGCGAAGGCGGCGGCCGGCGACCGCGACGTGCTGCTGCACGGCTCGTACACGACCCGGGAATGCCTGCGGGCACGGTTGCTGGACACGCTGGAGATCCAGCTCGTCCCGGTCCTGTTCGGCCAGGGCAGGCGGCTGTTCGACGGCCTCGCGGCCGAGCACGTCGAACTGGACCCGGTGCGCACGCTGGAGTCGCCCGACGCGCTGTTCCTGCGCTACGACGTGCGCTACCCGTAACCGGCCGGCCCGGTGACCGGCCGATGTGTACGGATCGCGCCGATGGGTATGACATTCACGAGTCGTCACTGCCGAGTCGACACGGGGAGAGTCATGGCGAACACGTTCGAGATCGACGTCACCCGAATACGGGACAACGCCCGCGCACACATGGACGCCGGGGCCGTCACCGGGACGTACGGCGCCGACAAGCTGCGGATCATCGAGATCCTCAACGACGTCGTCGCCACCGAGATCGTGTGTTTCCTGCGCTACTCCCAGCACGCGATCGCGGCCACCGGTATCGACAGGGCCCAGGTCGCGGCCGAGTTCCGCGAGCACGCCACCGAGGAGATGCAGCACGGACTCCGCGCGGCCGAGCGGATCAGCCAGCTGGGCGGCCAGCCCGACTTCGACCCGGCGAGCCTCGCCCAGCGGGCGCACACCGAGTACGTCACCACAGACGAGACCGACCTGGCGCGGATGCTGCGCGAGAACCTGGTCGCCGAGCGGATCGTGATCAGCAGCTACCAGGAGATCATCCGCTGGATCGGCGACAGCGACCCGACCACGCGGCGGCTCATGGAGTCCATCCTGGCCGAGGAAGAGGAACACGCCGACGACCTGACGGATCTGCTCGGCATCTGAGTCCACTCAGGACTATGTGCGGTTGGGACATCCGGTTGAGGACACAGCCGATGCGAAACGGAAATCACCATCGTGTCGGAACTGGGCGGTGAATCGCTGGATGTTGTTCTGGGAACGGCCGGAACGGGTCGAGACGGTGTTACGCGCATACGTGGCGAGAGTCGCGACGGGCCTGGATCTGGGGCCGGAGAGTTGGTTCTGCGAGTTCACCGACGTCCGCACCGCCTATGTGGCACTGGCCGGCCGGCTGCCCGTGGCGCCGGACCGCGATGCGGCGCTGCTGTGGGACGACCGGCACGGCTGGTCGGTGGCGATCGAGACCGGTTCCGCCGAGGACCTCATCGTGCTGGCCTGGTTCGGCCCCGACGTGCTGCCCGCACCGGACGACGTGGTGGCGTTCGTCCAGCGGCTGCTGCGCGGCCGTCCGGCGGGTCAACCGAGGCCGCCCACACCGCCCAGCGACCCGGTGGTTCCCGCCGGGCACCTGGATGACGTGGACGCCGTCTGAGCGCGGACTCAGCGCTCAGGAATTCCGCAGGTCTGCGGGCGCGCCACGAACCCTGATCGATCCGGTCGTGGCTGGCTGGGTCCACCCGCTGACGCGCGCCTCATCGCTCTCCGCGCACCGGACAACGCTCTCGGGCAGTTGCGCTGGTGGCCCGGGAGAATACAATTGTGTTCGTGAGCGCTGAGTGGGACGCGTCGACCGCCGCTGAGCTGCTGCGATCCGCACGTGAGCGAGTGGGCGTCAGTCAGTCCGAGCTGGCGGCTCGTGCCGGGGTGCCCAGAACGATGGTCTCGGCCTACGAACGGGACCTCCGTCAGCCTTCGCTGCCGACTCTGCGTCGGCTGGTGGGCGCGGCCGGGTTCGAGTTGCGCGTGCGGTTGGTGCGCCACCCCGGCACGGACGAGATCCTGCTCGCCATGGATGAGCAGTTCGCGGACCCGCGGCCGACGGCCCGCGACGACGAGGCTCGTCGGGCTGCTCAGGCCAGGATCCGTCGAGCGGCGGCTGAGCGCTCACGCGGGAACAAGCCCCACAACCACGGCACAGGGTGAGCGTCGTCGAACGTCATGGGCCTGCTGGGAGGAGGACGTGTGGGTGACGATCGTCGACGGGGTGGGTTGTGGCGGCATCGTGATTTTCGGCTGCTCTGGATCGGCGAGACCACCAGCAGCGTCGGCGACGCCGTGACCACAGTGGCCTTGCCGCTGGTGGCCATCACTGTCGTGCACGCGAGCACGTTCACCGTCGGAGTCCTGTCCGCCTCCGCGTGGCTGCCCTGGTTGGGTCCGGGCCTGGTGGCCGGCGCATGGGTGGACCGCGTTCGCCGGCGGAGGTTGATGATGGCGTGTGACGCCGTCTCCATGCTGGTGCTGCTCAGCGTGCCCGTCGCGACGTGGTTCGGCGTACTGACGGTCGGTCAACTGGTGGCGGTCGCGCTGCTCGTCGGCGCGTCGTCCATGCTGTTCTCCACGGCGTATGTCGCATTCCTGCCCACGATGGTGTCCTCGACGGAACTGGTCGAGGGCAACGTGAAACTGGCCGGCAGCCGGTCCGCCGCCCAGATCGCCGGGCCGGGGATCGCCGGGCTGCTCGCCCAGGTGGTCGGCGCCGCCGCCGGTCTGTTGGCCGATGCGGCCACCTACGTGGTGTCAGCGGTCTGCCTGCTCGTCATCGAGCGTCGCGAACCTCCGTCCCGACCCCGCCACTCGGCCACGAACATGGTTGCCGAGATCGGCGCCGGGCTGCGGTTGGTCATGGGTGATCGGTACCTGCGTGCCCTCGCGGTGTTCTCCGCCATGGGAAATCTCGCGCTCACCGGATGGCATACGCTGGAAGTGGTGTTCCTGGTACGAGTGGTCGGAGTCAGTTCCGGAACCGTCGGCCTCATGCTGGCGATCATCGGTGTCGGCGGAGTCTGTGGCGCCTTCGTCACCGGCGCCGTCATCCGTCGGATCGGCTCCGCCCGCGGGGTGATGCTGTGCTCCTTGGGCACCACGCCGTTCGGGCTGCTCATTCCCCTCACCGGCCCGGGCGCACGACTCGCGCTGTTCGCCGTCGGTGGCACCGTCGTGTCGGCGGGCCTCGTCGTCACCAACATCATCGCCCGCAGCTTTCAGCAAAGCTATTGTCCCGCACCGCTACTCGGCCGGATCACGGCCAGCGTCCAGGCCGTCAGCCGTGGAGTGATCCCGCTCGGTGCCATCCTGGCCGGCATCCTCGGTACCGTCGTCGGACCTCGCAACGGTCTGTGGATCGCCACCGCGACGTTGTTCGGGGCCGCTCTGGTGCTGTTCGCCGGGCCCATCCGCCACAACAGGGATCTCCCGACGAGTCCACCAACGGAGTTGCTCGGCCAGGACGTCAGGGTGGTGGACGTCGCGCCGCCGTAGCTGACCGGTGTGTCGTCCCGATCCAGGGCGACATTCATGGGAACAGCACTAGCATGCTGGCCGTGGCAGGTCTGGTTGACGTGGGCGGCACCGACATCTGGCTCGACGACCGTCCGGGCGCGGACCCGCCGGTGGTGCTGGTGCACGCGGGCTGGGCCAACTCGGCCGCGTGGGACGGCGTGGTCGACCGGCTGTCCGGCACGCGTCGGACCATCCGCTACGACAACCGGGCCTACGGCCAGTCACCGCCACCGGCGTCGGCGTTCACGTGGCGTGCGGACCTGCTGGCCGTGCTGGACCGGTTGGCGGTCGACCGGGTGATCCTGGTGGGCCACAGCGGTGGCGGCGCGGCGGCACTCGGCCTCGCACTGGACCACCCGCGGCGGGTCGAGCGGCTGGTCCTGATCGCGCCCGGCGTGGACGGCTATCCGTGGCCCGCCACCGACTACGGGCCCCGGTTCATGGCGCTGTACGAAGCGGGCGACCGGGCCGGCCTAGTCGAGCTGGGCCTGCGGACCTGGGCCGCCGCCGACCCCGGGCCGGCCGCCAGGGCCGTGATCGAGGACGCGGTCGACGCGATGCTGGCCATCGGCGAGTACGAGCAGGCCGACCCGCCGATCTTCGAGCGGCTGGGCGAGATCACCACACCCACCCGGCTGCTGCTGGGCGAGCATGACGACCCCATGGTGGCCGACTGTGTCCGCGCGGTGGCGGCCGCACTGCCCGACGCCACCCTGACCGTCGTCCCGGGCGCCGACCACCTGCTGCCGATGAGCCATCCGGAGCTGGTCGTCGCGGCGATCTGAACCGGTATCTCACGAATCCGCGTCGCCGGGCGTCTACCGGACATGACCATGACACAGGACGACGTGCGTGCCCGGTTGCTGGGCGCCTGGCGGCTGGTGGCCTGGCAGTCGATCGGTTCGGACGGCTCCGTCGGTTACCCGCTGGGGCCGGACGCCATCGGCCAGTTGAGCTATGACGCCTCGGGTCGGGTGTCGGCCCAGTTGGTGCGGGTCAACCAGCCGCGGTTCGCCAGCGACGACTGGCAGGTGGCCGCCGCCGACGAGAAATGCGCCGCGTGGCCCGGTTATTTCGGCTACTTCGGCACGTTCGGCATCGACACCGACGCCGAGATCGTGACCCACCACATCCTCGGCGGCTGGTTCCCCAATCTCGCCGGCACCGACCAGGTCCGGCACTACCGCTTCGAGGGGTCGAAGCTGGTCCTGGACGCGGACACCACCTGGGGACAGGTCCGCATCGTCTGGGCACCGCCGAGGGACTGACTATCCTGGCACGTGATGGCCGTCTCGTATCGCGAGCTGCCGCCGCCCACCGATCTGCGGGCGGTGGTGGCGTGCGTGTGGGAGCAGGAGTCCCCGGCGCCGTGGCGGCAGTTGATCGTGCCGGACGGCTGTGTCGACCTGATCTGGCTGCGGGGCGGCGAGCTGGTCGTCGCCGGACCGGACACCGGACCGCGCACCGTGCTGCTGCCCGGCGGACAGCCGATCACCGGCATCCGGCTGCGACCGGGCGCGGCGGGCGCCTTCGTGCGGCTGCCGGCGGCCGAGCTCCGCGACCAGGAGGTCGACGCACTCGAACTGCTCGGGCCCGCCGGACACCGCCTGGTCGACCAACTCGCCGCGACGCCGGCCGCCGCGCGGCTCGACCTGCTCGCCGACGCCGTGCGCACCCGGCACGTCACGCCGGATCCGCTGGTCACAGCGGCAGCTCGCATCCTGGACCGCCCGGATGCCCGGGTGGCGTCGGTGGCCGACGTCCTGGGGGTCAGCGAGCGGCACCTGCACCGGCGGACGGTCGACGCCGTCGGCTACTCCCCCAAGCTGCTGGCGCGGGTGCTGCGGCTGCGCAGGCTCACCCGACCGCACCCCGGTCAGCTGGCCGACCGGGCGCTGGACGCCGGGTACGCCACCCAGTCGCACATGAGCGACGAGGTCCGCGCCCTCACCGGCACCACGGCGACGCGCTACCTGGCCGGCTTCGGCGCTGTCTGATTTCCGGAAGACCCGGCGCCGGGGCGCTCCTAACGTGGCGGCCGTGACTGTCGATGTGACCGCCGCAGAGCGGTTTCTCCTCACCAGTGCCCGACTGCTGGACCTGCACCGCGCCGCCGTGCTGCTGCACGACGCGCCCGTCGCGCCGGTGCTCACCGCGCTGGCCGCCTACCGCAATCCGGACGGCGGCTACGGCCACGCCCTGGAGCCCGACGCGCGCGGCCCGCTCAGCGAGACCACCGCCGCGATGCACGCGCTGGAAGTCCTGGAGGAGGTCGGCGCGCTGCACGATCCGCTGGCCGACGTGGCCGACTGGTTCGCCGGTGTGGCCTGCGCCGACGGTGGCGTGCCGTTCGTGCTGCCCTCCGCGACGGCCTACCCGCTGGCCCCGTGGATGGCCCCCGGCGGCGCCTCCCACGTCACGTTCGGCGTGGCCGGCCTGCTCACCGCGGCCGGGGTGCGGAACGCCTGGCTGGACCGGGCCACCGACTGGTGCTGGCGCGAGTTGGGCAAGCCCGACGACCTGGGTGGCTACACGGTGAAGTTCGCCCTGAACTTCCTCGACCGCACGCCAGACGCCGACCGCGTGACCGAGGTGATCGAGACGTTGCGGCCGCTACTGCGTCCCGACGGCTCGCTGCCGGTGGCCGGTGGCAACGCCGACGAGCACCTCACCGCCCTGACCCTGTCCCCCCAGCCGCACTCCCGCAGCCGCGCGCTGTTCACCGACGACCAGATCGCGGCGTGCCTGGACGAACTCGAGGCGAGCCAGGACACCGACGGCGGCTGGCACTTCGACTGGGCGGCGTGGGCGCCGGGCCAGGCCACCGAATGGCGCGGCCTGATCACCCTGCGGGCGCTGCTCGCCCTGCACGCCAACGGCCGACTGCCCTCGGCCGCCGGGTGATTCTGATTGACCCCTGGATCGCATTTTCGGCCCGTGCCGCTCGGCCCGGCTTGCTGCATCAACTCGGGTAGTCACGGCTGACACAGTGGAGTCAGCCCAGCGCGACCCCTCACAGCAGGCATTTTCCATACGCGGCGGCACCAATGAACCGGGAATCGCCTTGATCTGACCAGAAAACGTCATCTGGCCACGAACTCTCACACTCCCCCACAAGGTCGACGTCGCCGTCGCCGGGTGGCCTGCGTGGAATGGCGCGGGTCGTGCAACCCGGGCACGATCCGGAGCACACCAGACAAGAGGGGGTCCGGAGATGAACATCGTTCTCGTCCACGGCGCGTGGGCCGACGGTTCGTGCTGGAGTGGCGTCATCGAGCGCCTGCAGGCCCGCGGTCACCGCGTCACCGCACCACAGTTCCCGTTGACGTCGCTCGCCCACGACGTTGCCCGGCTGCGTCAGGTGCTGCGGATGCAGGACGGTCCCACCGTCCTCGCCGGTCACTCCTACGGCGGTCAGATCGTGACCGCGCTGGGCACGGACGCGCCGAACGTCATCGCGCTGGTCTACATCGCCGCGTTCGGCATCGACGAGGGCGAGTCGCTGGGCGGGTTGCTGGCCACCGGCCCGGTGACGCCCGCGCTCCAGCACATGATCACCGACGCGCAGGGCTTCGCGTGGCTGTCCGAGGACGACTTCGTGCACCACTTCGCCGCCGATGTCGACCCGGTCCGGGCGAAGGTGATGTACGCGGTGCAACAGCCGCTGCCCCTGGCCGCGTTCAACGACGTGATGGGCGTGCCGGCGTGGAAGTCGCACCCGTCGTGGTTCCTGGTCGCCGCGCACGACGAGGCCATCCCGCCGGACGCCGAGCGCCTGTTCGCCGGCCGCATGGGCGCGACCACCGTCGAGCTGGCCTCCAGCCACGTCGCCATGGTGTCCCACCCGGACGACGTGACCGCGTTGATCACGACCGCCGTCGCCGGCTGATCAACCGACCGGCGGGTACGGCTCGGTGGCGTAGCGGGCCATGAGCGCGCCGATCTCGGCCGGGTCCAGCAGCCCGTCCGGACCCGGCCGCAACCGCTCCAGTTCAGGGAAGTAGTCGACGTAGCGCTGCGGCGACACCGTGACGAGGAGCTGAGCCGGTTCGTCGGCCGACGCGTTGCCGAAACCATGCGGCACACCGATCGGCGCGGTGAACAACCCGCCCTCGGTGAGCACGTACTCGGCCGGGCCGGAGGTGAACCGCACGGCACCGCGCACCACGTAGAAAGTCTCCTCGTGCTCGCGGTGCACGTGCGGCGGCGGCCCGGACCAGCCGGGCGGCAGGCTGCCCTCCATGACCCCGAGGCGCTGACCGGTGTGACTGCCGTCCTCCAGGACCCGGTTCACCACCGGGCCGGCGACGAGACGCTCGCCGCCGCCCGGTGGAACCACATGGGGCAGGGACATCGGTCAGACCACCTTCGGTGTGGCGCGGCGGGCCTGGAACAGGTAGCGGGCGCCGTTGGGCAGCGTGTGGAAGAACACCGGGATCCAGGTCTGGGTGCCCGGCCGCCGGTACGCGTACAGGTCGGGCGCGACCGGGACCAGGGTGTACTCCTGGGTGGGGTCGTCGTCCAGTTCGGCCATCGGGCCGGTGACCGTGGTGCGCATCCTCGGCCCGTCCTCGCCGGTGGCGATCTCGATGCGGCCGCCTGCCCGCTCGTAGGTGCCCAGCCACGGCGTGAGGTCGGTGGTCTCCGGGTCGGCGGACGGGGTCAGCGGTGCCGGCATGTCGACGCCGGCCACCTCGGCGAAGATCTCCTGGTACAGGTCCTGGTACAGGTCGTTGGCGTTGCCACCGTTGGTGAGCAGTGCCACCGCCAGCCCCTGTTCGGGCAGCAGGCGCAGGAACGCGGACTGGCCGATGGTGTTGCCGTCGTGGCCGATCAGCCGGTGGCCGGATCAGTCGAACCGGGCCCAGCCCAGTCCCCACGAGTGGCCCTTGCCGGCCTCGTCCGGCACGTCGACCTGCTTGTCGGCCATGGCCTCGGCGGACCGCGAACCGAGCAGCCGGGTGCCGTCGGCGGTCAGGCCTCCGGTCAGGTGCAGGGCGGCGAAGGTGAGGACGTCACCGACGGTCGACGTGACCAGCCCGGCGGGACCGGCCGACCTGGCCAGCATCCACACCGGAGCCCTGGTCGGCGGCTCGGCGCCCTGCGTCACGTGACCGACCGCCGCGCTGTGCAGCAACGCCTCCTCGGGGAGCGTGACGGTGTGGGTCAGGCCAAGCGGGGTGACCAGCCGTTCGCGCAGCACGGCGTCCCAGGTCATGCCGGTGACCTTCTCGATGACCCGGCCGGCTAGCGAGAAGCCCGAGTTGCAGTACGACCAGGTGGCGCCCATCGGGTGGTTCTGCGCCGCGTCGGCGAGCACGTCGACGTAGCGCGCCAGGCAGTCGTCGCCCCGGCCGGTGTCGGTGAAGACGTCGCCGTCGATGCCACTGGTGTGGGTGAGCAGGTGCCGCAGCGTGACGCCCTTGGCCGTGTCCGGGTCGGTCAGCCGCAGTTCGGGCAGCACGTCCGCGACCGGGGCGTCCAGGTCGAGCGTGCCGTCGTCGACCAGTTGCATGACCAGCGTCGTGGTCCACACCTTGGTGATCGAGCCGACCTGGAACACCGAGTCGGTGGTGACCGGCACGCCGGTGTCCAGGTTGAGCGCCCCGGTCGCGGCCCGCACCAGCTCGTTCTCCGGTTCGGCCAGCCGCAGGATGCCCAGTTGGGCGCCGGGCACGCGGTGGCGTCCGGCCAGCGTGGTCAGGCACCGCTGCCAGTGGCCGGCGTCCAGCCGCGGCCGCCGGTGACCGTCGGCGTGGCGGGTGACCCAGTCGACGATCCGCTCGTTGATGTCGATCCGGTGCGACGGCGGGCCGTTGACGATCATCAGGTGCGAGCCGCCCGGGTAGAGCACCAGCCGGGTCGGCACGCCCTGCTCGCGCAGCGCGGTGTGCCACTGCTGGGCCTGGCCGACCGGGCAGCGCAGGTCCGCGTCACCCTGGATGATCAGGGTCGGGGTGCGCACGTCGCCCACTCTGGTCCACGGGGACAGTTCGGCCAGCCGCTTCGGGTCGCGCCACGGCAGGGCCTCCAGTTCGAGCGCGGCGAGCAGGTGCCCGGCGTCCGATGTGCCGCTCATGCTGACCAGGTCGGCCACCACCCCACCGGTGACCGCGGCGGCGAACCGGTCGTCGTGGCCGGTCAGGTAGCAGGTCATGTAGCCGCCGTAGCTGTAGCCGGCGACGGCCAACCGGCCCGGGTCGGCCACGCCCTCGGCGACCAGGACGTCCAGTGGTTCCAGGAAGTCCTTGGCGTCGGCCTCGCCCCACGCGCCGACGGTCGCGCCGAAGAACTCGCTCCCGTACCCGTCGCTGGCCCTCGGGTTGACCAGCAGCACAGCCCAGCCCCGCGCGGCCAACTCCTGGTGGTACAGGTGGATCTCGTCGGCCGCGCCGTTCCACGCGTTGTGCGGGCCGCCGTGCACGTCCAGCAGCGTCGGCAGCGGGCCGGGGCGGTCCGGGTCGCGGATCAGCCACGCCTCCACCCGGGTGCCGTCGGAGATGGTGAACTCGCGGGACTCACGCACGAACCAGTCGACGTCGACCACGTTCGCGCCGTGCGCGGTGAGCACGGTTTCCTTGCCGGACACCAGGTCGACGGTGGCCACCTCACCGAACGACGTCCCGGTGACCAGCAGGACGGCGGCGGTGGACCCGGCGACCGACATGCCGGACACCACCCGGTCCGCGCCACCGAGCACCAGCAGCGGCTCGCCACCGTCGACGCCGACCCGGTACAGGTGGGTGCATCCCCTGTCGCGCGCGCAGAACAGCACGTCGGCACCACCGTCGACCAGGCGGGGCAACGCACCGGGGTAGGCCGTTCCGCCCGTCATCACGTTGCGGTCCAACGGTCCGGCCAGGTTGGTCAGGTCGGCGAGGGGAACGGCGGCGGCGCCGGTGACCGGCAGGCGGAACAGACCTTCCGGCGTGGTCATCCGGCGGTCGCCACCGACGACCAGCAGTGCCGACCCGTCCGCCGTCCAGTCGACCGCGCTCGCGATGTCCTCGGCGAAGCCCACCAGCTCCGGGCGGCCGTGCCCGGTGGTCACGTCCACCACGTAGGCGCCGGACCGGTAGTCGAGATCGGCGTCCTCGGCCATGGCCGCGGCGAACGCCAGCCGGGTGCCGTCCGGCGACCAGGCGGGTCCGCCCGCGTGCCAGTCGCCCTCGGTCACCTGCGTGCACTCGCCGGACTCCAGGTCCAGCACGTGCAGGTGGGTGCGGACGGTGCGCAGAAAACCGACGCCGTCGGCCTGGTAGTTCAGCCGGTCGGCGACGAGCGGCGTACTGGCCCGCGCGGCGCGGGCGGCATCGTCCTCGCCGTCGTCGGCGGCGATGTCCACCGGCGCGGTGAAGGCGATCCGGCCGCCGTCCGAGCTCCACACGGGCTGCCCGGCGCCCATCGGCAGCGTGGTGCGGGCCTCGGGCTCGCCGCCGTCGGCGGGCAGTGTCCACATCTGGGCCGGGCCGTCCGCGCTGCCGCGCAGGAACGCCAGCCGGGTGCCGTCCGGCGACCAGGCGGGCGCCGAGTCGTGCTGCCCCTGGGTGAGCCGGGTCGGCTCGCCGCCGTCGGTGCGGACCCACCACAGACCGAGCGCCGGCCGGTCGGCCGTGGTGTCCTGGGTGCGCAGCACGTACGCGATCCGCCTGCCGTCCGGGGAGATCGCCGGCTGCTCGGGCACGGCCAGTTCGGCCAGATCACGGATGCGGAGGCGTCGGGTCACAGCGAACTCCTTCGGTCGGTCGCCTCCGCAAGGTTAGACACGTGTGGCGGGACCCGACCGGGTCCCGCCACAGGCGTGCCAACGAAATTACGGCGTGACCGGCCGGGCCGCGGCGGTGGCCGGAACGTCGGCCGACACCTGGGCACGCGGCTTGGTCACGATCGGCAGGATCAGCGCCACGGCGGCGATGACACCGATCGTGGTGAACGCCAGCGTGTAGGACGTGCCGTCGATCAACGCCGCGACCAGCAGTGGTCCGACGACGCCACCGATGCTCCACCCGATGATCATCAGGCCGTACACCGCGCCCGCGTTGCGCAGCCCGAAGAAGTCGCCGGCCGTGGCCGGCATGGTGCCGAAACCGCCGCCGTAGCACAGGTACACCAGTGCGGTCAGGACGGCGAACACGGCAGCGGCGCCGATGTGCGGGAGCAGGAAGAAGCACAGCGCCTGGATGCCGAGCATGCACATGAATGCCGTCATCCTGCCGATGTGCGTCGACACCCAGCCCCAGAACACCCGGCCACCGCCGTTGAACAGGCCCATGATGCCGACCAGTGTCGCCGCGCCCGCCGCGGAGTAGCCCGCGATGTCGGACGCGGCGGCCGCGGCCACCGAGATCAGCGCGATGCCCGCGGTGACATTGAGTGTCAGGGTCAACGTCAGCAGGTACCACTGCGGCGTGCGCAGGGCCTGGTTCAGCGACAGGTTGTCCGACGTGACCACGACGGCACTGCGGGCCGGCTGCGTCCACCCCGGCACGGTGTAGCCCTCGGGCGGGTTCTTGAAGAACGACCCCCCGATGACCACCATGATCAGGTAGGCGGCGCCGAGCCACAGGAAGGACCGCGTCGGCACGGCCGCGTAGTGCGCGACCAGCTTCTGCGCGACCGGTGACGTGATCACGGCACCGAAACCGAAGCCGCCCACCGCGATGCCGGTGATCAGGCCACGGTGGTCGGGGAACCACTTCTGCAGCATCGCGATCGGCACGATGTAGGCCAGGCCGAGACCGAAGCCAGCGATGACGCCGTAACCGACGACCAGCAGCCAGAACTGGCTCGAGCTGCTCGCCAGACCGGCCACCAGCACGCCGATCGCGTAGATGACACCGCCGGCCAACGCGACCGCGCGTGGGCCCCGCTTGTCCTGGATGCGGCCGCCGATGAACGTGCCGATGAAGATCATGCCGATGTCGACGGAGAACGGCACCGCCGCCGCCGACTTGGACAACGCGAAATCACTGCCCGTGGCCTGTAACGCCTTGGAGAACACGCTCCAGGCGTACACGGCACCCAGGGCGAGTTGCAGCAGAACCGCTGCCACCACGATTCCCCAGCGGCCACGGGTCGGACTGCCGGTTCCTCCGGCCATGACCCACTCCTTCCTGGCACATGCGGAATCACTCCGTTGTGCGCGCATGTCGGCCGCACGAAAACGCACGATCACCTGACACGGCAAGTGATCGTCGCTAGCGCGCGGTATGTCAGGGTCCGGTAAAGATACCCGCTCCGGCAACAGTGGAAGGTTCGTTACGGGTCGACCGGACCAAGTGTTGGCGAATGAGATTGTGCTTGTGTAGCAACAAATATTGCACCGGGAAACAAAAGGAATGGTCACCGGTCAGGAGTTTTCCGCAGGTCGGAATCGGGCCGCTCAACCGGAGATCGCGATTTCGACCGGACTCAGCGGCGGTACCAGCGGAAACGGTTCGTGGACAGCCACTCCGGGCTGGGCCAGGATCCTGGGCAGGTGTCCGGTGTGCGGCCAGGACGCGGCGTGCACCAGGAACGGGTGGCACAGGAAGACATCGCCCGCCCGACCGGTGACCAGTGCGGTCGGCCGGTCGACGCTGGCGTGCGCGGCCAGGTACGCGGCCCGGCCGAACGGCACCCCGTCGTCGCCCGACGGTCGCAGCGCACGGGCGGCGTCCCGGTGCGAACCGACCCGCACGCGGGTGGGCGCGCTGACCTCGTCCACGTCACTGAACAGGTACAGCGCCAGCAGGCCGCGTTCCCGGGAGCGATGGTTGACCCACCACTCGCCGCCCTGGTCGAAGCTGCCCTCGATGTGCCAACCGGCGTCGCCGGGATCGGCCCGGCTGGGGAACCGCACCGGGATCGACCCGCCGACCCCCTGCCTGCGCCACCAGCGACCCTCGCCGATCAACTGGTCGAACGCCTCCCACAGCACCGGCCGCGTGCCCGCAGCGGCGAACGCCGGGCTCTCCGGGCAGGGCACGCGCACCACCGGATCGCGCCAGGTGGACGGCTCGTCGCGGCGAACCCCGTGGGTGCCCAGCGCGGACCAGATCTCGTCCTGGCACTCCCGGACCACGTCCTCGGGCACGGCACCCCGTACGGCGACGAACCCGTCCCTGACGAACGAGTCGATCCCGGCCTGGCTCAACACACGGTCAGCGTGGCATGCCGGAGAGTGCGCCCACCAGCGGATTTCGCCCGTCCACGAGCTGAGCCCAACTGGACGACGGCGGTGTGGTGAGCGACGCTGGAGTATCCACGAGGTCAAAGGAGAGCGCGATGGGTCAGCCCACCCAACACGACACCGACCCGACCTTCTACCGCAGCGCGTCGGACGCGATCGCCGCGCCACCGGAAACCCTCGCCTATCTGGTCGCGTTCGACCGCGGCGCGCAGCGACCGGACGCACTGGTCGTGCTGGACACCGATCCGGCGTCGGACCGCTACGGCGACATCGTCGGCTGGAGCGACCTGCCGACCAGGGGCGACGAACTGCACCACTTCGGCTGGAACGCGTGCAGCAGCGCGCTGTCCCATGCCGGACACCACAGTGACGGCCTGCACCGCAGGTACCTGCTGCTGCCCGGCCTGCGCTCGTCGGACATCCACGTCTACGACACGCAACCGGACCCGAGGCAGCCCACGCTGGTGCGGACCGTGCCGGGCAGCCAACTGGCCGAGCAGGCAGGCTACTCACGACCGCACACGCTGCACTGCGGACCGGACGGGATCTTCCTGTCCTGCCTGGGCGGCGCGAACGGCGCCGAGGGGCCGGGCGGGATCGCGCTGCTGGACCACGACACGTTCGACGTGGTGCGCGCGTGGGAGACCGACCGCGGCCCGCAGTATCTGGCCTACGACGCGTGGTGGCACCTGAACCAGAACACGCTGATCACCAGCGAATGGGGCACGCCGTCGATGATCGAGGACGGCATCAACCCGGAACTGTTGCTGAGCAACAAGTACGGGCACGCGCTGCACTTCTGGGACCTGGCGGAGGGCAAGCACCGGCAGCGGGTCGACCTCGGCGACGAGCACCAGATGGTGTTGGAACTGCGGCCGTCGCACGATCCGGAGGCGACGTGGGGTTTCGTCGGGGTCGTGGTGAGCACGGCGGACCTGTCCGCTTCGGTGTGGCGGTGGCATCGCGACGGCGACCAGTGGCGGGTGGACAAGGTGATCACCATTCCCGCCGAGCCGGCGCCCACCGAGCAGCTCCCGCCCGCCCTGCAGCCCTTCGGGGCCGTGCCACCGCTGGTGACCGACATCAACCTGTCCGTCGACGACCGGTTCCTCTACGTGTCCTGCTGGGGCACCGGCGAGCTGAAGCAGTACGACGTGAGCGATCCGGCGCACCCGCGCGAGGTCGGGTCGATCCGGCTGGGCGGCATCGTCGGCCGCGTGGGCCATCCGTCCGAACCGGACAGTGCGCTGGCCGGCGGGCCGCAGATGGTCGAGGTGAGCAGGGACGGTCGACGGGTCTACGTGACCAACTCGCTGTACGGGGCGTGGGACGACCAGTTCTACCCGGACGGTGTCGGGGCGTGGCTGGCCAAGCTGGACACCGACCCGGACAGCGGCGGCGGGCTCACGATCGACGAACGGTTCTTCCCGCACGGCGACCAGTTCCGCGGCCTGCGCGCCCACCAGATCCGGCTCTCCGGCGGCGACGCGTCGTCCGATTCCTACTGCTACCGCTGATCACTCACCCGGCGGCGAACAGGCGCACCGCGGACAGCCAGGCGATGGTGGGGTTGAGCCAGGTGGGGAACGCCGTGACCATCCGGTCGAAGTAGCCCTGCCTGCCTGGCTGTTCGGCGAGCACCTCGGCCGCGGTCGCCAGGTAGCGGCGGGTGTCGTCGACGATCGACGGCGCGTCGTCGCGGGCCGGGTCCTTGTGTCCGGCGACGATCGCCTTCGGGTGCAGCCCGGCGACCCGGTCGATCGCGGCGAGCCACTGGTCGACACCACCGTCTGCGGATTCGGCCAGGTACTGGTGCACGTGGTTGTAGATCACGTCGCCCGCGACGACGAGGTCCAGCGACGGCACGTGCAGCACGGTGGACGCGTCGGTGTCGCTGTGCCCGACCTCGATCGGCAGCACCGGCTGTCCGTCGACGGTGAGCTCGCCGGACACCGGTTCGGCGAGCACGGGGGTGTTGCCGATCTGGCCGGGCAGGATCGCGTCCCACAGCGGCGGCCGCCGCCCGCCGGGGTTGAGCGCGTGCATGCCGTCGACCGTGCCCTGCGTGGCGACCACGCTGGCACCGGGGAAGGCGGTGACGATCTCGGCGGTGGCGTACCAGTGGTCGCCGTGCTGGTGCGTGACGTACACGGTGGTCACCGTGCGGCCGATCCGCTCGGCCCATGCCACGACGGCGGCGCCCTGGTCGCGGGTGACGGGTGGGTCGACGAGCAGTGCCTCGGTCGGGCCGTAGACCAGGGTGCTGGACAGCGGCGACCAGACCGGAACGGACCCGTCGGGCGGGGTGAGGCCCGCGGCCGCGGCGAGTGGCAGCGACGGGGAGACGTGCACGGCATAGTTCAGCTCGGCCACGGCGATCACCTTCTACCGGCGGAAGTGAGGTGTCGTCGATTATGCGGTCGGGTGGGGCGTGGCGCCGGCCGAGCGGGAACCGGCCGCTCAGTCCACTGCGGACTTCGTCGGCGCTGTGATCATGTGGGCCATGCCCAAGGCACGTAGTTCCCAGACCGGCCTGCGGTTGGTGACCACGTAGAGGTACAGGGTGCCCGCGCCGACGACCAGCGAGCCGATCGCCATCGCCGGATCGTGCCCGAGCCCGGTGAACAGGGCGACGACCAGGGACAGCGCCAGCAGTCCGGCGAGGATGCCGGTGTTGGCGCCGATCCGCCGCCACCGCCACTCCCGGCTGCCCGACACCTGCTCGGTCAGCCCGGCGGCGGCCGCCGCGAGGTCGGTGTCGTCGACCGGCCGGCCGGTCAGCTGCGCCGCGATCCGTTCGCACTCGGCCAGTTGCGCGGTGGACGTGATCACCGGCCGGCCGTCCCGGCTCACCGCGCACACCTCGCCCGCCCGGCACACCAGCGCCAGCACCAGGTAGTGCCGCAGCACCGGACCGTCGCCGAACCGGTCCCGCAGTGACCGCACCTCGCTCTCGGCGAACGTGGCCCGATGCCGGGAGACGGCCGCCACCGCCCGGCCCAGCAGCGCGACCGGGTCGGCACCGTCCAGTTCGACGGCCCGGCGGTACAGCAGGCTCGCCCCGGCCCAGTTGCCCTGCAGCGCGAGGATGTCCGCGCGGGCGGTGACGGTCCGCGCGGTCTGTTCGGCCTTGGCCAGCACCCGGGTGGCCCGCGCGTACTCGCCGTCGGCGACGGCGACCAGCGCCACCACCAGCGGGTCGTGTCCGGCGACATGGTCGACGACCGTGCCGGAGCGCACGGCGGTCACGATCGAATCGATCTGCGCCGAATCGGCCATGGTCCACTTCAACCAGACGTCAATCTTTGTCCGAGGCGCCGAAGATGTCCACGATTCGCCTGTGCCGGTCATGCGCCGAAGTGTATAACAGGAGTCGTGGCGTCGTCTCGAACAAACCGTGCCAGTTCGTGGACGGTTGGACTGGTGTTCGGTGTCGCTTTTCTTCTGATCAGCGGCGCGATCGGGTTCGGTGTGTTGAGCCTGCGGGCGCAACCGGCCGGTGCCGACCCAGGTCCCGTGCAGATACTTGCTGTGCCACAACAACTTCCGGACACAAACACCGTGACGGCCCCGCCGGAGTTTTCCTCGCCCGCTCCTTCCGTGAACACCGATGGAAATTCCGTGGACAGCAGTGTCCCGGTTTTGTCCACTCCCGCCACGCCACCCTCGGACATTCCGTCAGGAACGCCGGACGGATATACGCGGGTGCGCGGACCGGACAATATGACGACAGCGATTCCCAGCGGATGGAAACCGACGCTGGTCAACAGTTACTACCAGGCCACCGACCCGGCCGACAGCGGCCGATTCGTCCGCTACGGCGCCACCACCGCGCCATCGGACACCCTGCTGGCCAGCCTGGAGCACGCCGAGTCGGTGAACCCCAACATCCACACCGGCTACCAGCGGCTGGCCCTGGGCGGCGTGAGCTACCACGGCGACGACGCCGTCGACTGGGAGTTCGAGTTCGCCAAGGCGGGCGTCACCCGGCACGTGTACTCCCGCTACTGGGAGGTCGGCGGCACCGAGTACTTCCTCTACGTCTCGGCGACCGAGGTCACCTGGGCGCGGACCCAGCCGATCTTCACCGTCATGGCGAACACGGCGACGCCATGACCGCGACCGAGAAGGACCCCATGACCGCCACGGAACAGACCGGTCGGTTCGCGGCCGAGCCGGTGCGACTGGGCAACGGCAGCGCCGTCCGGGCGGCGGCGCAACGCGACGACGCCACCCGCTACCTGTGCGCCGCGGCCCACATCGACCGGACGTTCGCCGATCTCGCGATCCGCGAGTTCCTGACCGAGCCGCTGCGCGCGATCCCGCCGTCCCCGGCCGTCGACGCGGCGACCGTGCTGCGCGAGGCGGGCGCCGCCCGGCGGCGCAGGTTGCTGCGCGACTGGGTGCTGCTGGGGATCCTGCTGCTGCTCCTGGTCACCCGGTTCGGCGCCGCGCTGCCGTGGTTCCTGTTCGGCTTCGGCATGGCCGTCGCTCGGGTGGCCCGGTCCGGCCGCCCGACCCGGTTGGAGCGCGCGGCCCGGTCCCGCGTCTGGTTCCGGCGGGCGCTGTGGGTGGTCGCCATCGCGTTGCTGCTCGCCGGGCTGGCGGTGCTCGCGGCGAGCCTGGCGCTGGTCGGGGCGTCGGCCGTCGCGGCGGTGCCCGGGTTGGGCGCGTTCTCGTCGGGCGGGTTCGACTGGCTCGGCGTCACGCTGGCGCTGCTCGCGCTGGCCGTGCTCGTGCTGGACCAGTACGCCGTGTCCTACCTGCTGACCCGCAGTTTCCGCCGGGGCATGTTCACCGCCGGGCCGGGCGTCGACACGTGGCCGGGCGAACGCTGGGTGCGCGGCATGGGGCACCGGCGGTACCGGCGGCGGCTGGAGCGGATCGCGCGGGCCACGGCGGAGGACAACCTGACCGCCTACCGCGACTACGACCCGTTCGTCGGTGCGGGTGCCCGAGGTGAGCCGCTGCGCGAGCCGATCCAGTTGACCGCCAAGGAAACCGACGACTCCGAGATCGACGTCCCGCACCGGGAACCGTTCACGCTGGCCGAGCTCTACGACTACGTCACCGAGCAGTTGCTCGCCCTGCACGAGGCGCCGTCCCTGGCGCCGAGTGCGCGGCTGGCCGAGTTGAGCGTGCACAGCCAGGTGGTCGTGCCGGTCGGGGAACTGTTGCAGAACCTCGGCGACCCGGCGACAAGAGTCGTGCTGCCCAGCCTGGACGAGCCGCCCAGCCAGACGGTGCCGCCGGACGTCATCGCCGACGTGACCGAGCGGTCGCTGGAGTGGATGCGCTACTACCGCTGCTTCCGGGTGGAGACGTGGAGCAGGGACGTCACGGTGTCGGCGTACCTGCACTTCGGCGTGAGCGACCGGATGCTGTACTTCGAGTGGATTCCCTATGTGCTGTACCCGATCGCGGACAGCTACCGGGTCGTGGACCGCAAGCCGCTGGAACCGCTCGGCCCGCTGCGCGACGCGCTGATCGAGTGGACACGGCTGCCCGGCTCGCTGCTGCCCAGGATCGGCCCGCTGTTCCGTCGAATCCGGCCGATCGCGCCGGGCCGGGGTGTGGTGCTGGCGGCGCAGTACGGCAGCAGCTACAGCCTGCGTGAGCTGGCCGCGGCCAGCGAACCGCAGAACTACTTCCAGGACGCGGACATCACGCGCTACCTGCAACTGCTGACCGGCCGGACGTGGCGGGCGATCGGCGAGTTCCTGGAGGACCACGGCATCGAGGTCACCGACTTCATGAGTCAGGCGGCGGCCATCGGCGACCAGTACACGTTCAACGGGCCGGTGTACACGAATTCCATCGGCAGTAACAACCGGGTGCGGAGCTGACCATGGCGGAGTTCACGTTCAACGGACCGGTCGAGGCGACGTCCATCGGCAACCACAACACGATCGACGCCAGCGGCACGCGCAGGCGGCCCAGGCCGACGCCCGAGCCGATCCCGCAGCGACCGGAGTCCGGCGAGCAGTACGACCTCGCGTTCTCGTTCGCCAGTTCGGACCGCGAGTACGTCGAGGACACGAAGACCGCGTGTGAACAGCTGGGCCTGCGGGTGCGGTACGACAAGGACCTGGTCAACGAACTGTGGGGGGAGAACTTCCTGACCGCGCAACGCCGGGCCTACCGGACCAGCGCGCGGTTCGTCGTGGCGTTCATCTCGGCCGACTACTTCCGCCGACCGGTGGCGTCGGACGAGTTCCTCGCCGCGATGTGGACGGACGTCGCACTGGGCGGTGGCTACCTTCTGCCCGTGCTCATCGGCGAGGTGGACGTCCCGGCCGACATGTTGCACCCGCACGTCGGCTACCTGCGGGCGGAGGACTACGAGCCCGACGAACTGGCCCACGAGATGCTGCGCAAGGTCCGGCGGGCCGGCCGATGACGGCAGGCCCGCCGGTTCTGGCCACCGCTGCCGGGCCTGCCGGTGAGCTGTACGAACGGGCGCTGATCGGCCTGATCGAGTTGTTCGGCGTCTGCGGCGAGCAGCACTGGGGGCAGTGGATGCGGCAGGATCTCGACACCTGGCGCGCCGACCGCACGACCGGCCACCATCGGCAGGCCAGGGGTGGCATGGGTTCGTTGGACGACTGGTGGTACACCGACGATCCATGGCTGGACGCCGCCATCAGCCAACTGATCAACGCGTCGACGGCGGCGGCGACCTCCGCCGAGGTCGATCGGGACCGCTTCATCCAGATCACGGCGTCGGGGGGCCTCGGTTCCCTGGTCTGGTACCGGTGCCTGGCCTGCGGCAGTGGTTGTGTCCCGCCGGACTGCGCCGAATCAGGAGCCGCGGCCGGATGGGCGACCTGGGTGGTGCCCCGCAGGCTGACCGACTCCTACGACGGGCCGTGGTGGCCCGTCGGCGAGACCGGGGCTCCCTACACCCGCTATGTCGAGGACCGTATCGCCGAACTGGGCCTGGCGCGGCACGACATCGGCCTGCGGGACGCGCCGTGCCGGTCGTGCGGCCGGGCACAGTGGCAGCGCACGACGGCGTCGGTGTTCTGACTACGCCGCCGGCACGGTGGTGACCTGGGCGAGCGGGACCTCCCGGCCTCGGTCGTCGACGAAGCCGACGTGCACCGGTCGGTTCGTGCCGCGCATCCGCTGCACCATGCTGGGCCCTTCCGGGCGCGGCAGGTGTTCGTCGCCCCACTGCATCAGCGCGCCCAGCACCACGCTGAGTTCCTTGCCGGCCGGCGTCAGCAGGTAGGCATACCGGGTCCGGGTGCCGGGCTCCTGGTACGGCTCGCGGGTCAGCACGCCGTACTCGACCAGCGTGGCCAGCCGGTCGGTCAGCACGTCCGGGGCGACCGCGAGCCGGTCGCGGAACTCGGCGAACCGGGTGGTGCCCAGCAGCGCCTCCCGCAGGATGAGGAACGCCCACCGCTCACCGAGCACGCCGAGGCTGCGGGCGATCGAGCACACCGGATCCAGGGGCTTGGGCATACGGCCAGCCTACCCTGAGTTGTCATTTCCTACTCAGCAATGCTAGGTTGGAAAAGCCTACTCAGGAGGACGCCATGCGGATCGACGGCAGGACAGCACTCGTCACCGGAGCCAACCGAGGACTCGGCCGGCACCTCGCGGAACAACTCCGCGACCGGGGCGCCACCGTGTACGCGGGCGCCCGCAACCCCGACTCGGTCGACCTGGCGGGTGTCACGCCCGTCGCGCTGGACATCACCGACCCGGCATCGGTCGCCGCAGCGGTGGCCGCCACCGGCGGCGTCTCGATCCTGGTCAACAACGCCGGTTCGTCGGCGCAGGCGTCCGTGCTCACCGGCGACATCGCCGACGTCCGGCTGGAGATGGACACCCACTACTTCGGCACCCTGAACGTCGTCCGGGCGTTCGCCCCCGGCCTAGCGGAACAGCCGGAGAGCGCCGTCCTGAACATCCTGTCCGTCCTGTCCTGGTTCAGCCTCCCCGGCAGCGGCGCCTACTGCGCTGCCAAGTCCGCCGAGTGGTCGCTGACCAACGCCCTCCGCCAGGAACTCGCGCCGCAGGGCACCACGGTCAGCGCACTGCACGTCGGCTACATGGACACGGACATGGCCCGCCACATCGACGGCCCCAAGTCCGACCCAGCCGCCATCGCGAAACTGGCGATCGACGGCATCGAGGCAGGCGACCCCGAGATCCTCGCCGACGACCTCAGCCGGCAGGTCCAGGCCGGCCTGGCGGGTGGCGTCGCCGCGCTGTACCCGTCACTCGCCTAAGCGGCGGACCGAGCCGGCGTTCGCGTGGTGCGGACGGGCACGCTTTCGAACCCGCGCAACACGAGTAGTGGGCGCCGGGTCGGCGGGGCGGCCGGTTCGAGCGCCGGGTATCGCCGGGTCAACTCCTCGATGGCGATGCGGGCCTCCAGCTGGGCCAGCGCGGCGCCGAGGCAGTGATGAACGCCGAGCGAGAAGCACAGGTGCCGGCCGGGACCGGGTCGGTCGATCCGGAACCGGTCGGGCTGCTCGAAGACGACCGGGTCACGGTTCGCGCCGCCGATGAACGCGATGACGGGCCGACCCGCAGCGATCACGGTGTCGCCGACCTCGACGTCCTCGGTGGCGATCCGGGAGGTCAACTGGACCGGGCTGTCGTAGCGGAGCATCTCGTCGATCGCCGCGGGTATCAGGGCCGGCTCCCGGCGCAGCCGGTGCCAGCCGTCCGGGTCGCCCAGCAGGGCGACCGTGCCGTTGCCGATCAGGTTCACGGTGGTCTCGAACCCGGCGATCAGCAGCAGCAACGCCGTGCTCACCACCTCGCCGGAACTGAGCCGGTCGCCCTCGTCCTCGGCCGTGATCAGTGCGGACAGGATGCTGTCGTCGGGATCGGCCCGGCGCTCGCGCACCAGGTCCCGCAGGTAGCCGGTCAGCGCCAGTTCGGCGGCGCGGGTCTGCGCGGTCGCCGCGGTCTGCGGGTCCAGGGTGGCGGCCACGTCCTGACCCCAGGCCCGGAACCGGGCCTGATCCTCGGCTGGTACGCCGAGCAGATGGCAGATGACCGCGATCGGCAGCGGGAACGCCAGGGCGTCGATCAGGTCGAAGCCGACCGCTCCGTCCGCGGCCGCCAGCAGCCGGACCACCACGTCACGGATCCACGGTTCGAGTCCGGCGACGGCCGTCGGGGTGAACGCACCAGCCACGAGCCGGCGCAGCCGCGTGTGGTCGGGTGGGTCCATCGTCAGCAGGTGTGAGGTAGGCAGTTCGGCTCGTGGATCGTCCGGCGGGTAGGACGGCGGCCGGTAGCCGCGCTGGTGCACCGGTGAGCTGCTGAACCGCCGGTCCCGCAGGATGCTCGCCACCGTGGCGTGGTCGGCCGCCGCGAACACGCCGAGTGGGCTGCGCACCAGGCCGCGCTGCCGCAGCCGCGCGCACAACGGGTAGGGGTCGGCCTTCGTCGACGGGAGCAGGAGCCTGGAGACCGGATCGCCTCGCCACTGCAACAGCCGCAGCACCGCCGGTTCGACCACGTGGTTCTTGACTCGCTCCCCGAGACCCATCCCCCACTCCTTCGTTCATATACTGATGGTATCAGAGTTCCGACGGTATTCGTATGCCGCTGGTATGTCAATGTGACAGGATGTGGGCGTGGCCAGAATGACCAGAGCGGAGTCCAAGGAGCGCACGCGGCAGCGGCTGCTGGCGGAGGCGAAGCGGCTGTTCCGCGACCGTGGCTACGCCGCGACGTCGCTGGAGCAGATCGCGGAAGCGGCGGAGGTGACCAAGGGCGCCATCTACGGGCACTTCGCCAGCAAGGAGGATCTCCTGCTCAGCGCGATCGAAGCAGGCCGCGACACGACCCCCGACTACGTGACCGTGCTCAACGACGAGTCGCGGCCGCTGCGGGAGCGCCTCGCCGAGTTCAGCCGCGCCGTCGCCGTGGAAGAACCGGGCGACAAGGCGGAACTGGCGATGTATCTGGAGTTCTTCGCCGCGCTGCTGCGCGCCCCGGACCTGCTACGGCGCTACAGCAGCGGACTCCAGGGCCGGCTCCAGGAGTTCGCCGACGTCGAGGGTGACGAGTACCCCGTGGGCGCCACGCCCGTCCAGGCCTGGGCCATCGGGCAGTCACTCGTGGTCGGCCTGCAGATCTACCAGCGCCTGGCCCCTGGCCTGGTCACCCCGGAGGTGTTCGACCGCGCGATCGGCCTGCTGGCCGACCTCTACCAGGACCAGTGAGGACGACGGTCCGTTCCGTAGGGTGAAGACCACAGCCCGCAGGCGCGGTTTATCGCATACGCTGTTCGTATACGAAAGGCCCGACCTGGGGAGCGGACGCGGTGGATGACAGGACATTCGGCGACTCGATCGCGCGCCGGCTGACCAGGGACATACTGCTGGGCCGGTTGCGGCCCAGGGAGCGCCTCACCCAGGACGACGTCTCGGAGCGCTTCGGCACCAGCCGGATGCCGGCCAGGGACGCGATCCGGGAACTGCTGGCCCAGGGCGTGCTCACCCAGGACGGCCGGGTGGTGCGGGTCGCGCCGCTCACCGTGGAGGACATCGACGAGATCTACGAGCTGGACGGCTTCCTGCACGGCATCGCCGCCCGCCGGGCCGCGCGGGTGGCCACCCCGGAACTGGTCGCCGACCTGCGGACCCTGTCCGCGCAACTGGAGGACGCACTCACCACACAGGACTCCGACCGCGCCACCACGCTCAACTGGGAGTTCCACCGCAGGGTCAACCACGCCGGCGCGTCCGCCCGGCTGCGTTCGCTGCTGCGCATGATGAACACGCCGCGCGGCTACATCTCCGAGGTACTGCACCATTCGGACACGGTCATCAAACAGCACGCGCTGATCGTGGACTGCATCGAACGCGGCGACGCCGAAGGCGCGGAACGGGCCGCGTCCGAACACATCCGAGCCGCGGCCCAGGACGTGATCGCCCACCTGAAGACGTTGCACGTCATCGAGGACGACGTCCAGGACGGCGACGCGCCGACAGCCGCCGAGCTACGCAGGGCGGTCGCGGCTCACACGCCCGGGGTGTAGGACAGCCGACCCGGACGATGGCGGCGAGCAACCGCGCGATGGAGGGATCCGCGGCCGCACAACCACACCGGCCCAGCCAACCCCGCCAGCAACCGATCCGCCGCCAGCCCGATCGAACGGTTCGCGGCTCGTGGCGCCGCCACTTGCCATGTGGCCGCGCTCCCACCCGCCGGGGCCATCCGACGATCAGCCCACCCAGCCGATCCGATCCTCGGTCGCGGCTCACCAGCCAGGATCGTAGGGCGACCCGCCTGGCGATGCCGTGAGAAGCCGCGCAGCCGAACCGGCTGCGGTCGCGGCTCACACACCGGGGTCGTAGGTCGATTCGGCGGGGCGCACCCACTCCTCGTCGTGCTCGGTCGGGTGCCGATAGCGGTGCGCCGCAACGGGTAGCGTGTACTCCACCTGACCGAGGGTCGCGACCACTCCGTCCCACGCCGCAAGCAACCGGTCCTCGGCCGCGTAGTCGAACGGGTCGCCCAGTTGGCGTTCCGCCTCGCCGCCGGGCTCCGGGCGGTGGTCCACCAGCCACCGCACCGCGTCCTGGATCCCGTCGGCCGCACTGATCACGTCGGTGTGGCCGATCGCCCGGATCGCGCTGTCGTCCACCGCCCGGTGCACGGCGCTCCAGCGCCAGCACGGATGGCTGGGCCTGGCGTACTCGAACGGAATCGGCACCTGCTCGATCTCCACGCCCAATGTCCGCGCGATCAGCGCCACCCGCTGCCGCATGCTGTACAACGCTTCGTCGCGCACGTTGAACCGGCGGCCGGCACCGGCCTCCGGCCGGTCGACCAGGCACAGCACGGCGGCGGCGAAGTTGCGGACGTGGATGCGCGCGTCGATCTTCAACCCGCCGTCCGGCACGACGATCCGGCGCCGCCCGTCCAGGATCCGCCGCACCACCGACCAGTCCTCGGGTCCGATCTGCCGGGGCCCGTACATGTTCGGCGGTCGCAGCACCGACCCGAGGAACGCACCCTCGGCATGCCGGGCCAGGACATGTTCCTCGGCCTGGTGGATCTTGAACTGGAACGGCGCGATGTCCGGGCCGAGCAGCCACGGGCCCGACTCGTCGGGTAACAGTTCCCTGCCCAGCTCGCCCCAGCGCGGGTCGTCCCGCTCCGCGTACCCGGCCGTGCCGGTGACGCCGACGAACCGGTCGGTGCGGCCGGCGGCCCAGTCGGCGATCAGCCGCAGCCGCCCGTACATGGCCACCACGAGGTCGAACGTCCGCCCGCCGAGGCAGTCCGCGATGCCGGCGGCGAAGTGGGCGTCACCGTGCACGTGCTCGACCGGACCGGCGAAGTCCACCTCGTGCCGCCCGGAGTGGAACACCGTCACCTGGTACCCGCGATCAAGCAGGCCGTCCACCACGTGCGGTCCGGACGGGCCGGTGCCCCCGACGACGAGTGCCCTGCACATCGTCACGCCGCCGCGAACACGATGGAGTCGCCGAAACACGGCCCCCACTGGCCGATCTCGGCGTCGGGCACCTGCCGCTCCCCCGCCGTGCCACGCAGTTGCCTGACCAGTTCCACGATGTGCCCCCAACCCGCCTTGCTGCCCTCGCTGAGCATGCCGCCACCGGTGTTCACCGGGAACGCCTCGTCGAACGCGATGCCCCGGTCGGCGACGAAGTCCGGCGCCCTACCCGGTGCGCAGAACCCGAACCGCTCCAGGCCGAACCACACCAGCGGGGCGAACGAGTCGTAGGCGGCGAACACGTTGACGTCCGACGGGCGGATGCCGGCCCGCTCGTACACCGGGTTGGTCACGGTCAGGCCCGGGTCGAAGTCCTGCATGGACAGTCCGAGACCCGGTCGCGACCAGATGAACTCGGCGCGACCGCTGGGCAGGCCCTGGATGCCCAGGACGCGCACGGGCCGGTTGGGCAGCGTCCGCGCCGCCGCCAGCCGGGACACGATGACGCACGAGCCGCCCTCGGTGACGGGGGCGCAGTCCAGGCGGCGCAACGGTTCGATGATGTGCCGCGAGTCGCGGTAGTCGGCCTCGGTGATCTCGTCCCGGTACAGCGCGACCGGGTTCCTGGCCGCGTTGCGGCGCTGCGCGGCGGCCACCTCGTAGAGGCGTTCCCGGTCGACGTGGTAGGTCTCGACGTAGGCGCGCAGCGCCATCGCGGCCTGGGACATGGGTGCCGTCAGGCCGACGGCCGGTTCCTCGCCGTGCGGTCCGCCGCCGGTCCGGTTCTCCTCTTCCCAGTTCTGCCAGGCCATGCCGCCGATCGTGCCGGACGAGCGCTGGTAGCCGTTGACACACGCGACATGCGTGGCCATGCCCTGTTCGACCATCATCGCGGCGAGTTGGATGGCCAGACCGGTGTAGCGGCCGTGCGGCCAGGTCTGCGTCGCCATGCCCACCGACAGGCCGAGGTACTGGCAGAAGGTGTCGTAGTCGGGGCCGACCGGGCTGCCGTGCTGCACCACCAGCCCGTCGATCTGGCCGGGTTCCAGCCCGGCGTCGTCCAGCGCGTCCCGGGTGGCCAGGCCGGCCAGCCGCATGCCGGACTGTGACTGCGGCCGCGACGGGCGCACCATGCCGATACCGGTGATCGCCGCCTGCATCAGGCACCGCCCTTCTCGAACGAGGCGAACGCCGCGAGAGACGCCTCGCGGATCCGCCGCCGGTCGAGCTTGCCGCCGGACAGCTTCGCCAGCGGATCAGTGGACACCCACACCCGGCGCGGCACCTCGTGCGTCTTCAGCGTCGCCCGGCACCGGCCGACGATCGCGGCCTCGTCAGTGGGTCCCGCCACGTAGACGGCGGCGGCGACCGACTCCTCGCGTACCGGGTCGGGGATGCCGAACACGCACGCCTCCAGCACGCCGCCGATGTCGCGCAGCGCCAACTCGACGGTGGCCGGGGCGATGTTCAGGCCGTTGACCTTGATCAGGTCCTTGTAGCGGCCGACGTAGCGCAGCCTGCCGTCCGCCCGGCGGACTCCCTTGTCACCGGTGCGGAAGTAGCCGTCGTCGTCGAACGCCGCCGCGTTGCGCTCCTCGTCCGCGAAGTAGCCCGGCGGGCCGTAGGAGCGGACCCGGATCTCGCCCTCGGTACCGGCCGGCACCGCACGACCGGTATCCGGGTCGGCGATCCGCACGTCGACGCCGGGCAGCACCTCGCACCAGCCGGCCAGCCGGTCGGCCAGCGGGTCGTCGTACCGGGTGAGCGCGCACGGGCCGTACACCTCGGTCATGCCGTAGCCGTTGCACACCCCGGCCAGGTCGAAGTGGTCGATCGCGTACTCCAGATCGGCGATGCCGTGACCGACCCGGCCCCGGCGCGCCGACCGCACCCGGTCGGGCGTGAACGACGGCAGCTCGACCATCGCCCGCATCATCTGCGGCACCACGAACAGCACCGAGCACTCGTGCCGCTCGATCAGCGCCAGCGCGTCCTCGGCGTCGAACCGGCGTTGCAGCACGATCGTGGCGCCGTGGGCGACCACCGAGAGCAGGATCTGTACGCACCCGCGGGCGAAACACAGCGGCACCGGGACGAAGCACCGGTCACCGGGCCCGATGCCCAGATTGGTGCCGATGTGGAAACTGTTGAGCACCAAGCCGTCCTGGCGCAACTGCGCCACCTTGGGCCGGCCGGTCGTGCCGGAGGTGAGCAGCATGTAGCCGATGTCGTGCGGCTGTGCCAGGGAAGCGAACGGCGAGCGTGACTCGGCCCGCACCGCGTCCCACCACGAAGTGACACCATCGGCCGACGGCACCGCCCCACCATCGATGGGCAGCACGATGACCGAGCGCAGCGCGGGTAACCGGTGCGAGGCCGATGTCACGTTGTCGAGGTAGTCGTGGCCGAGGAAGTGGTCGGTGACCACGGCGACGACGGCGTCGGTGCGGGCCAGGGCGTACTCGGTGTCGTCCGCGCCGTACCAGGTGCTCAGCGACACCATGGTGGCACCGGCCTTGACGATGCCGAACGCCGACACGATCCACTCCGGACAGTTGGGTGCGAGCAGCGCGACCCGGTCACCCCTGCGGACGCCCCGCGCGACCAGTGCCCTGGCGAACGCGTTGGACAGTTCGTCGAGCTCCCGGTAGGTCAGTGTGGCGTCATCGGTGATGATCACCGGCTGGTCGCGGGTGTCCGGCGCACCGGCCTGGGTGGTGAGCAGCGTGCCGAGATCGGCACCCGGCAGGTCCCGTGGGTCGACTGGCATGGGTCGTGCGCTCCTTTCCGGTCAGCTCTCGCCGGTGCCCGGTATCCGCCCGTCGGCGATGACCCGGTGCAGTGCCGTCAGTCCGTGCGTCATGGAGTGCGGGCCGGCGATGTGGCCCGCCGTGACCACCACCTCGATGAGTTCCTTCACCGACGCGCCGAGTTCGGCCGCCTTCGCGAAGTGCTGGTCGATGTAGGGTCCCGGCCACAGCAGCGCGCAGTCGATCGCGATGACCAGCAGCTCCCGCGTCTTCGGCGTGATCTCGTCGTAGGTGCGGGCGACCTTGCTCCACTCCAGGTAGCCGGCCAGCGTGTCCGGGCTGTGCTCCATGAGCAGGTCCTGCCACGGCGCCCGGACGATGCCCATCGCGGTGACGGCGTCGCCGAGCTCGTCGCTCATGCCGGCCGCCAGGCCGGGTAGACGTGACCGCCCTCCCGGTCCGGGACGAGCGTCACCGGCAGGTCGCGGGCGAGCACCTCGGGGTCCAGCACGCGACCCACCGCCCTCGGCCCCTCCGCCAGCACGACCAGGCCGACGGTGTAGGGCACCGGCAACGCGCGGGGCAGGTCGTACGCCTTGTGGTAGGTGACCCAGCTGAACAGGCGGCCGGCTCCGGATGCCTGGCGCCAGACCAGTTCGTGGTGCAGGTCGGTCGAGCAGAAGTCCAGCCACGACGGGTACCACCGGTCGCACGGCGGGCAGTGACGCAGCAGCAGGTGCCCGTCCGTGTCGAACGCCGTCGTGGGATTGCGGTACTCGACGGTCGGTTCCGTCGACACCGTCTCGGTCATCGGGTGCTCTCCCTCCAGTCCACCAGTGGGGCGGTCCACCGTTCGCCGGGCACCCTCGGGTGCCGGTACTGGTGCGCGGGCACCGGCAGCGGGTAGCCGATGCCGGCCACCTCGTCGGCGAACCGCCGCACCGCCCGCACGATCCGGTCCTCCCTGGCGTAGTCGAACGGATCGCCGATCTTCTGCTCGTCCTCGTCGCCGGGCCGGGGCGGATGAGCCACCAGCCAGTCGACCGTGCGGGCCAGCGCGTCCGGCGGGTCGACCGGGTCGACGTAGCCGAGCACCGCCTGGGACAGCTCGGTGGCCCGGATGCGGTGGTCGCGGCGGAACCGCGCGAACGGGTGCGCCGGCCGGGCCTGGTCGTAGGCGATGTCCACGATCTCGACGTCGGCACCCAGGTGCCGGATGATGAACTCGACGCGCTGGCGGGCGGTGTACTGGCGGGTGTCGGCGACGTAGAACTTGCGGCCGACCGCATCGGCGGGCCGGGTCGCGGCGAGCAGCACGGCGTGTGCCATGTTCTCGGTGAAGCCGCGCATCTCGTAGCGCAGGCCGCTGTCCTGGAGGATGATCTGGCGCCTGCCGTCCAGGACGCGCCGCACGATCGACCAGTCCTGCGGGCCGGGCGCGTGCGGGCCGTACAGCAGCGGGTAGCCGAGGTAGGTGGCGCCGAAGTCGCCCCGTTCGTGCGCGGCGAACAGTTCCCGTTCCGCTGACGCCATCTTGGCGCCGAACGGCCACTCGGGGCTGCCGTCGGGCAGCAGGTGCTCGTCGTCCTCGGTGACCCGCAGCGGCATGCCCATCGCGCCCCAGCGCGGGTCGTCGGGCAGCGCGTTGCCGCCCATGATGCCGCCGACGGCGACCACCCGGCCGGTCCGGCCGGCCAGCGTCCGGACGGCGTGTTCCAGCCTGCCGTACATGACGACGGCCACGTCGAAGTCCCGCACGCCTGCCAGCCCGCCGGCCAGCGAGTCGGCGAAGTGCGGATCGCAGTGGATGTGCCGCACGTCCTCCGCGAAGTCGACCTCGTGCTGGCCGCCGTGCAGGACGGTGACGTCGTGCCCGAGCGTGAGCAGGCCGTTGACCAGCGGTACGCCGGTCGCGCCCGTCCCTCCGATCACCAGGATGCGTTCCACGTTGCCCCCTACCCGGCCATCACCAGGGCGTCGCCGAAACAGGACCCCCACATCGCAACCTCGGCGCCCGCCACCTGGCGCACGCCCGCCTCACCGCGGAGCTGGTGCACCATCTCGATGACGTGGCCCCACCCGGCGGGTGAACCGGCGCACAGCATGCCGCCGCTGGTGTTGACCGGGAACGTGCCGTCGAAGGCGATGCCCCGGTCGGCGCAGAATGCCGGCGCCTGACCGGGCGGGCAGAACCCGTAGCGCTCCAGACCGAACCAGATCAGTGGGCTGAACGCGTCGTAGGTGTAGAACACGTCCACATCGGATAGTGCGAGGCCCGCGTCGCGGAGCACCGAATAGTCCGGCGCCGGTCGCGGGTCGAATGTCTGGGCCGCCATGCCCAGGCCCGGCCGGCCCCAGAAGAACTCGTCGCGGCCGGCGGGGATGCCGTGCGACGCCAGCAGGGTCACCGACCGCCGGTCCAGCCGTGCCGCCCGAGCCTCGGACGTCACGACGACGGCGTTGCCGCCCTCGGAGACGATCGCGCAGTCCGCCCGGCGCAACGGTTCCACCACCAGCGGCTCGGCCTGGTAGGCGTCCCGGTCCAGTTCGCTGCGCAGCCGGGAGTGCGGATTGTGGCTGGCGCTGTGGCGTTGCGCCGAGACGACGTGGAACAGCTCGTCCGGGCTGACGCCGTACAGCTCGCAGTAGGCGCGGGCGGACATGGCTGCCGGGCCGAGTGGCGCGGTGAGGCCGACCATCGGGTCCTCGCCGTGCGGGCCGCCGCCGGTCCGGTTCTCCTCGATCCAGCCGTGCCAGCCGGTGCCGCCGTACTCCAGGCCGGAGCGGTGGTAGCCGTCGACACACACCACGCACCCGGCCTGGCCGGCCGCGATCATCATGGCGGCGAGCTGCACGGTGACGGCGCCGAACCTGCCGTGGCTCCACGTCTGCAGGCACGAGTTGGGCCGCAGGTCCAGGTACTGCGCGAGCTGGTCGTAGTCCGGCCCGAGCGGCCCGCCGTGGTCCACCACCAGGCCGTCCACGTCGGACAGTTCGAGCCCGGCGTCGGCCACCGCGGCGAGCACCGCGGACGCGCCGAGGTCCAGCCCTTCCCGGTCCTGCGGTGGCAGCGGGCCGACCGCACCGACACCGACGATCGACGCCCTAGTCGTCATCCCGCACTCCGTCCCACGCCAGGATTCGCGTGCCGTCCAAGAACGCCGTCAGGTCGTCCTGCTGGTCCAGCCACGCGCGGCAGTCCGCCGCGACCCGCAGCCGGTCGATCTTCTGCTCGGACATCTTCGGCAGCACGCCGGCCGCCACCACGACGGCGGGCGCCTCGAACGACAGGAACGCCGACTCCCGCCACGCCAGCAGCGATTCGGCGTCGGCAGTCCCGTCGGTCACGACCACCACGACCGGTGCCTCTTCCTTGGTGCGGTGCGGGATGCCGAACGCGCACGCCTCGGTGACGGCCGGGTGTGCCACCATG
This sequence comes from Pseudonocardiaceae bacterium, assembly GCA_036273855.1. Taxonomy (GTDB): domain Bacteria; phylum Actinomycetota; class Actinomycetes; order Mycobacteriales; family Pseudonocardiaceae; genus DATEPR01. The sequence goes on along the minus strand of DASUGU010000068.1, from coordinate 79,138 downwards.
CCGCGCTCGATGTCCTCTGCGGCGATGTTCAGGCCGTTGGTCTTGATCAGGTTCTTGTAGCGGCCGGTGAACCGGAGCCGCCCGTCGGCCCGCCGCACGCCCTGGTCGCCGGTGCGGAAGTAGCCGTGCGCGTCGAACTGCGCCGCGTTGCGTTCCGGGTCGCGGTAGTAGGCGAGGTAGCCGAACACCGACTTGGCGCGGATCTCCCCCGGTTCGCCCGGTGGGACCTCCTGCTCGGTGTCCGGGTCGACGATCCGGATGTCGGTGCTGGGCAACACGTCGCACCAGCCCTCGATCCGGGAGTCCAGGTCGTCCTCGCGGTCGGACAGCGCGCACGGCCCGTACAGCTCGGTCATGCCGTAGCCGACGCACACGTTCGCCATGCCGAACCGCTCCCGCGCGAAGCGGATGTCGTCCGGCGCGTGGCCGACCCTGCCCTTGGTCACCGTGGCGAGCCGGTCGGTGCGGAAGCCGGGCACGGCGACCGTGCGGCGGACCATGCTCGGCACCCCGAACCACGTCGTGCAACCGAAGCGCTCCACCAGCGCCAGCCCTTCGGCCGGTTCGAACCGCCGCTGGATCACCACGCCCGCACCGTGCACGAACGACGTGAGCAGACCCTGCACGCAGCCGTAGGCGAAACACAGCGGCACGCCGACATAGGCCACGTCGTCCGGGCCGATGCCCAGCTTCGCCGCCGCCTCGGTGCTGTTGCGGATCAGGCCGTCGTGGCGCAGCAGCACGCCCTTGGGCGGTCCGGTCGAGCCGGACGTGTAGAGCAGGTAGGCGGCCGAGTCCGGCGGGGCGAGCGTGGCGTCGACCTCGGCGGCGGTGTCGATGGCCGCCCAGTCGTCGAGGTCGTACACGACCGGGGTCACCGGCAGTTCCTTGACCTCGGCGATGTAGTCGCGGCCGAGGAAGTCCGGAACGGTGAACAGTGCCTTGGGCTCGGCGTGACCGAGCACGTAACCGATCTGCTCTGGCGTGTACCACGTGCTGACACCGACCGAGACCGCTCCGGCGAGGAACGTGCCGAAGATGGCCGCGATGTAGCGGGGCGAGTTCGGCCCGAGCAGCGCCACCCGGTCGCCGGGCAGGACGCCGGCCGTGCGCAGCGCACCGCACACCCGCCTGGCCTGTGCGTACAGCTCCCGGTAGGTGACGACGCCCTCGGGTGACCCGATCGCCATCGTGTCGCCCCGGCGCCGCGCCAGATCGGCGAGCAGCCCGCCCAGGTTGCCTCGGTCAGTGGCCGTCACCGGCACCCCCTTCGGCCACCGGCGCGAACACCGGCCGGTCCGGCGACCCGGCCAGCACCACTGCGGCGCCCCGGGTCAGTCCGTCGGCGGTCGGCGCGTGCCACAGGCCGTTGACCCGCACGCCCTCGGCCAGCTCGACGAGCACGACCGTGTACGGCACGGGCAGCTCGAACGGCAGGCTGTACTGCCGCCGGTACGTCACCCAGCTCCGCACCTCGCCCCGGCCGGACGCGGGCCGGGTCGGCAGCGCGGTGTCACCGCAGCCGGCGCAGATCACCATCCAGGCCGGGTAGTCCTTCTCGCAGGCCGCACAGTGGCGGATGTGCAGTTTCCCGTCCGCCAGCAGGAACGTGCGTGCCTGCGGTAGCTCGGTCATGGTCATGCCCGCACGCTCCTCTCCCGCGCGCCCAACCGGAGCACGGCGGGCGCGGGCACCGAAGGCCAGCGCGCCGCGTCGGGCTCCAGCGGGACCCGCAGCGTGTTCGTGGTACCTGCGATCAACACGTAGTAGCCGAGCAGCACGACCAGGTCGACGAGCTGGTCCTGCGGCAGCAGCGCACGCAGCCGCCGCCACGTGCCGTCGGCGACACCGCCCTCGGCGAGCAGTTCGTCCGCCATGGCGATGACGGCGGCATCGGCCTCGGGCCACGCGGCCGATCCGTGGACCAGCCCGGTGATCTCGTCTTCGGTCAGCCCGGCCGCCCTGGCTCGCGGGACGTGTTGGGCGTACTCGTACTCCGAGCCCACCACGGCCGCGATGCGCAGGATGCCGATCTCGCGCACCCGTGCCGGCAGGGCGCTCTCGTCGATGAAGTACCGCGCCAGGCTGCTGACCAGGCCGACCAGAGTCCTGCTGTGCGCCAACGTCTCGTAGATGCGCAGGCGCTGGCCGCGATGGCCGTTGATGTCCCGCAGCAGGTCGGCTATCGGGGGGTCCACCTGCTGCGGGAACGGCACGCGGCCGTCCGCCTGCCGTGGTGCGCTCAGCCGGGTCCGAGGCCGTGGGTGGGCCACCCAGTCGAAGTGCCGGCGCAGCGCGGACGCGTACTCGGCCGGGTGTTCCACCTGCGGCAGATGCCCGCCGGGCACCACGTCGATGTGGCTGTTCGGGATGAGGTCGAACAGGCCCAGCGCCTTGTCGATCGGCGCCGCCGGGTCGTCGCGGCCGGCGATGATCGTGGTGGGCGCGGTGATCGGGTCGATGTCGCGCAGCCGGTGCGGCGCGATGGCCGCCATGGCACCGGCGAACGACGTGGGGTCGGCCGCGAGCAGCGTGTCCCGCACCAGCAGGACGGCCGGGCGGGTCTCGGTCGTGTCGTCGTAGCCGGCGAACCAGCGCGGCATGGTCTGCGTGGTCAGCTCTCCCATGCCCTGGGTCAGTGCCGTCCGCGACCGGCTGGCCATCGCGTCCGGGTCGACCTCGGCCGGACAGCAGCCGAGCACGAGTGAACGGACCCGGCCGGGGTGGCGGCTGGCCAGGTGTTGCGCGACGACACCGCCCATGGACATGCCGATCACGTCCAGCGGTCCATCCAGTGCGGACGCGATGGTGTCTGCCATCTCGGCGAGTGACGGGTAGCCCTCGCCGGTCGCGGGGTACTCCACGGCGACCGAGTCGGCGGGCAGCCCGTCGACCAGTTCCCACGACCGCAGGCCCAGTCCGATCGGCGCGAACAACACGACCGTCACCGCTGGGCACCTTCCAGTTCGGCCGTGACCTGCCGGCGCAGTGCCGGCTTGTCCGGCTTGCCCACGGCGGTCAGCGGGATGTCCGGCACGACGACGATGTCCTTGGGTGTCTGCACGGGTCCCTTGCGTTCCCGGACGAACGCCTTCACCTCGTCCAGGTCGACGTCGCCGGTGACCACGACAGCGGCCACCACCCGTTCGCCCCACGCCGCGTCCGACACGCCGAACACGGAGGCGTCCGCGACGGCCGGATGCTCCAGCAGCGCGGCCTCGACCTCCTTGGGGTAGACGTTGAAGCCGCCGGTGATGATCATGTCCTTCTTGCGGCCGACGATGGTGAGGTAGCCGTCGGCGTCGGTGACGCCGAGATCGCCGGTGTGCAGCCAGCCCGACCGCAGCGCGGCCGCCGTCTCCTCCGGCCGGTGCCAGTAGCCGGGCATGACCAGCGGGCCGCGCGCACAGATCTCGCCCACGTCGCCCGTGGCCACCGGCCGGTCGTCCTCGTCCAGCAGCACGACGGTGGCGCCGATGCTGGGCAGCCCGCACGACCGCAGCCGCGCCGGGTCGGCCACGTCGTGGTCCTCCGGCCGCAGCGTGGTCAGGATCATCGGGCTCTCCGTCTGGCCGTAGAGCTGCACCAGGTTGGGGCCGAACACGTCGACGCAGCGCACCAGGTCACCGGGTGCGATCGGCGATGCGCCGTAGACGGTCAGCGCGAGCGACGCGAACGCCGTCTTCGGGTCGTCCACCTGTGCCAGGATCGAGTGCATCAGCGAGGGCACCAGGAATGTCACCGTGGCGCCGGTCGTGCGCACCACGTCGGCGAGGTTGACCGCGCCGCCACCGCTGGTGGTGATCACCAGGCCGCCCAGCAACAGCGTGGGCAGCACGAAGAACCCGGCACCATGGGACAGCGGCGTCGCGGCGACGAACCGGGGCGGCCGGGGCCACGGCCACTCCGCGAGTTCCATCAGCACGACCTGGCGCAGCATCTCGTGCGTCTGCACGACGCCCTTCGGCCGGCCGGTGGTGCCACCGGTGTAGGACAGGCACGCGATGTCGGCCGGCTCGCTGACGTCGTCGGGCAGCGGGCCGTAGTCGACGGCATCGTCCCAACACGACGATGCAGGCACCGTCGGGTATCCCATCGCGGCGGCGGCCTCGGCCTGGTCGTCGCCGTTCACCAGCAGCGTGGCCTCGGCGTCGGCCAGCACGAACTCCTGGTCCGGCCGTGACGACATCGGGTTCAGCGCCGCCATGGGCGTGCCGGAGCACAGCGCGGCCAACTGCCACACCACGTATTCCGGGCTGTTGCGCAGCAGCAGCGCGACATGGTCACCCGGCCGGGCGCCGTGCGCCCGCAGCAGGGCGCAGGCGCGTTGCACGGCGACCTTCAGTTCCGGGTAGGAGACGGTCCGGCCGTCGTGCACCAGCGCGGTGCGGCCCGAGTCGACGCCGTAGCGGGACAGTGCGGTGTGGACGATCCCGGCGGCCGTGCCGCCGTGCTGGGCGGTCATCGCGCGGCCTCCAGGACCGACACCACGCAGGCGTTGCCGTCCACGCCCGCCGTGCCGCCGCCCATCGTCTCGACGACGGCCAAGCGCGGGTCGTCCAGTTGCCGGTCGCCCGCGGTGCCGGTGAGCTGGTAGAACGCCTCGGCGAGTTGGGACAGCCCGGTCGCGCCGAGCGGGTGCCCGAGCCCGATCAGACCGCCGGACACGTTGACCGGCGACTTCCCGCCCGGCGCGCTGTCGCCGGACACGGCCAGTGCGCCGCCGAGGCCTTCGTCGGCCAGGCCGAGCGCCTCGATGCTGATGATCTCGCCGATGGAGAACGCGTCGTGCACCTCGACCAGGTCGGCGTCCGCGATGCCGACGCCCGCCTGTTCGTAGGCGGCCTGCCCGGTGAGCCGGACCAGGTCGTAACCCCACACGTGCGGTGAGCCTGCGCCCCACGGACCACCCGAGCGGAACACCGACGAGCGGACCAGCAGACCCGGACCGGGAGTCGCCGTCACCAGGGCGGCGGCTGCCCCGTCGGTCAGCGAGCAGCACTGCATCCTGGTCAGCGGGTCGGCGATCATCCGGGAGGCCAGCACGTCGTCCACCGTCACCGGTTCGGATCGTGGCGATCGCGGGTTGCGCACCGCGTTGGTGAGGTTCTTCGCGGCCACGGCGGCCAGTTGGTCCGGTGTGACGCCGTAGTGGTCCAGGTAGCGGCGGGCCGCCATCGCGTAGACGGCGGGCAACGCCATCCCGGACCGGCCCTCGGGGTCGCCGGCCTGGGGCGTGATCGGGCCGCGGAACGCAGTGGTGAGCTGCTCGCAGCCCACCGCGAGGACCGTCTCGTGCCGGCCCGACCGCACGTCCCGCACCGCCTGCGCGAAGGCTACCGATCCGCTCGCGCACGCGGCCTCGACGGCGAGGACGGGCCGGCCGGACAGCCCGGCGCCGTGCACCACCCGCGGCCCGAGACCGTTGGGGCCGTACACGTTGCCCAGGTACACGGCCTCGACGTCCCGACCGGGATCGGCGCCGAGGCAGTCGTCGAGCGCGTCCCAGCACAGCTCGGGCAGCGCCCGCTCGGGGAACCTGCCGAACCCGCTGACGCCCACCGCACGCACGTACACCGGTCTGGTCATCAGGCCTCCTCCGCGGCGGCGACGGTCACGTCGCCGCGCTCCGATGTGCCGGTCAGCCGGACCCGCCGGGGTGCCGGTCGCCCCGGCGGCGTGTCCAGGTCGGCGGCCACCCTCGGGCCGTCGTCCAGGTCGACGTACGCGATCCGGTACGGCGGTGTCCGGCCGGGCACCGGCACGTGCACGGTGGTGTCCGACCACACCGTCCCGAGTGGACCGAAGTACGTCTCGGCCAGCGGTCCACCGCAGGTTGGGCACCGGCGCACCGACATCGCCGTCGACGCGGTGCACCGGGCGCATCTCCAGCCGCGGACCTCGTACCCACCGTCGGACCGCGACCGCACGGTGGGCCGGGGGTCGGGTGGCGGCTGCTCGTTCGTCATCGACGCTCCGGTTCCGGTCAGGACTTCTTGAACGCGTTGAGCAGGTCCTGGCCGTGGCTGGCGGCGAAGTCCGTGTACACCGACTGCTCGGCCGCCACGAACTGGGCCCGCTGGTCGGCCGTCAGGTCGGTGACCTTGACACCGGAGTCCTTGATGGTCTTCAGGCCGGCCTCGGTGGCCTGCGTGTTGACCTGGACCTCCTTGTCCGTCGCGGCGACGGCGGCGTCCTTGACCACCTGCTGCAGGTCGGAGGGCAGGCTCTGGAAGAACTTGGTGTTGATCGCCACGACGTCCGGGTTGTAGAAGAGGTTGAGCTGCGTCAGGTACTTGGCGACCGTGTAGTCCTTGAAGGACACCAGTTGTGGCGTCGGGTCGATGTCGCCGACCACGGTGCCGGACTGCAGCGCGGTGAGCAGCTCGGTGCTGTCCAGCGACACGGGGGTCGCGCCCAGCGCCTTCACCACCTGCGTGCCGATCGCCGAGGGCAGCACGCGGACCTTCATGCCCTTCATGTCGGCCGGTGTGCTCACCGGGGTCGACTTGGTCATGAGCTGGGTGAAGCCGAGCGAACCCCAGGCCAGCACGGTCATACCGGACTGCTGTCGCATCTCGTCGGCCACCTTGGCGCCGGACGGGCCACGCATGATGTCCAGCGCGGACTGGTCGTCGGAGAACAGGAACGGCAGCGAGAACACGTCCATCGACTTGGCGTAGGGCGCGACGTACTGCGGCGCGATGCTGGTCATCTGGATCGCGCCGGACTTCACCTGCTGCACCAGGCTGGGCGGGGCACCCAGCGCGGCGCCCTCGACGTCCCGGACCTTGATCCGGCCGTTCGACTTCTGCTCCACCTGCTGGGCGAACGTGGCCGCCTGGATGGTCAGCGGGTTACCCGGTGGCGTGGCACCGCCCCAGGTCAGCGAGTAGGTGGTGGTGTTGCCGGCACCGCCACCGCCGCCTGATCCGCCGGAGATGCCGTTGGTCTTGGCGCCGCAGCCCGCGGCGAGCACTACCGCGGCCCCGACGGTCGCCGCGAGCCATACCCGTCTGCGCGTCATCGGTGGTTCCTCTCCTCGAAGTCCTTGGTTTCAGGGGGATGTGGGCTACTGGGTCCCGAGCACGGTGGGGAGCACCGTGGTCAACTGCGGGACGAAGCCGACCACCAGACAGCCGGCGAGCAGCACGCCCATGTAGATCAGGGTTCTGGTGACGGCCAGGCGCGGTTCGACGCCGAAGACCGAACAGGACGCCAGGAAGCCGACGCCGAACGGTGGCGCGAACGCCCCGACGCCGAGCACGATCACCAGCAGCACGCTGTACTGGATCGGGTCGATGCCCAGCGCCTGGGCTTCCGGCAGCAGCAGCGGTCCGAAGATCAGCAGCGCCGGCAGCCCTTCCAGGAAGCTGCCGAACACCGGCAGCACGACGATGGTGATGAGGATCAGCCAGACCGGGTGGCCCAGGCCGGTCAGCGCGGACGCCAGTGCCTGTGGGATGCCGGCGAAACTGAGCGCCCACGTGAACGCGCCGGCGTTGGCCACGATCAGCAGGATCATCCCGGCGAGCGTCGCGCTCTCCGCGAACACGGTGAACAACTGCTTGGGCTTGAGCGTGCGGTAGCAGATCGACGCGATGAACGCGTACGCCACCGCGACCGCGGACAGTTCGGTCGGCGTGGTCAGGCCGAAGATCAGCCCGAAGAACAGGAACAGCGGGATCACCAGCACCGGCAACGCCTTGACCAGCAACAGCCACCGGTTGACCGGCGTGCCGGGAGCGCTGTTGCGCACGTTGTTGCGGTACCGGACGAACACGATGAGCACCACGGCCAGGAACGCGGCGGGCAGCACACCGCCGACGAACAGCTTGGTGGGCGACAGCGCGGTGAACGAACTCAGGATCAGCAGCGCGACACTCGGCGGGATCGACTCGCCCATCGCCGCCGACGAGCTGAACACCGCGACGCTCTCCGCCGGGTTGTACTTCTCCTCGGCCAGCATGGGTTTCATCGCCGTGCCGACGGCCGCGATGTCGGCGACCTTGGCCCCGGAGACGCCGGAGAACACGAACATCGCGCCGACCGCGGACATCAGCAGGCCGCCGCGTCTGCGGCTCACCGTGGCCGACGCGAGGTCGGTGAGCTTCCGGCTCAACCCGCCCACGCCCATGATGTGGCCGGCGAAGATGAAGAACGGGATGGCCAGCAGCACGTAGCTGGAGATGCTGTTCTGGATGGTGAGCTGCACGGTGACGATCGGCGCCGCAGCCGTGAACTCGACGAACACCGCCATCGCGGCGGCGAACACGAAGGCCAGCGGGACGGCGGCGATGATGAGCAGCACGGCCACCACGAGCATGGCGATCGCGCCCTGCGTCGCCGTCCACGGCAGTAGCCGCACGCTCAGCACGACGATGCCGAGCACCGCGATCAGCGCGACACCGCCGACCAGCCGCTGCCAGCCCAGCGAGACCAGCCGGACCAGGGCGTACAGGCACACCAGGGCCATGCTCGCGGCCAGCACGATGCCGTAGGTGCTCTGCGGCACCGACAGCAGCGGTGTGCGCACGCCGCTTTCCGCCTGCGCGCCCTCGATTCCGGTCTGGCACAGCAGTGCGGCGGTCAGGAACACGACGCTCTCCTGGACCATGCGCAGCGTCGCCCGGCCGGACTCGCTCAGCTTGCCGGCGAAGAGGTTCAGCGCGATGGAGGCGTCCTTCGAGTAGGCCCGTGCTCCGCCGACGAACGTCATGACGGTCAGCGCGATCGCGCCGGCCTCCAGGTTCCAGTCCAGCGGATGGTTCAGGAACGACCGGCCGATGACGTTGGCCAGCATGATGACGAGTTCGCCGACGAAGGCGAGGCCCAGCACCGAGTCCACGACGATGTTGATCGCCCGGTCCACCTGTTGGTAGGCGGTGCGCCGGGTGCCCGTCGGCGGCGCGGGCGGCTGCTCGGGGGCACCGGCCTCGACCGGGGCGCGGGCACGCACCGTGTCCGTCGTCACCAGGTCGTCGCCCACGGCATCGCCTTCCGTATACGAACTCTGTATACGGGGAGACCGTAACTACCGCGTGCCCCGAGTGTCAATGGGCGGATCCCGGTCGGTCCTAACGTGACACAAGGGTGATGTATGTGCCGGTAGGCGGCATATGGAGGACACGCGGCGCAGCCGGGCGGTTACCCACGATGCCCCGACACCGGTCCACGTGGTCGAGTTCGGTCGGCCGGCGGGCCGGCGTGGTCTCGTCGACCGAGGTTACCCACCGTGACTGCTACCGCGCCACCCTCGGAACGTGGCACGGTAGCCGCTCGGGGTCACGCCCAGGGCGGCGTCCAGGTGCTGGCGCAGGGAGACAGCGGTGCCGAACCCGGCGTGCCGGGCCACGCCGTCCACCGGCAGGTCGGTGTCCTCCAGCAGTTCGCGGGCCCGGTCCAGGCGTTGCGCGATCAACCACTGGGCCGGCGAGACGCCCACCTCGTCGCGGAACCGCCGGGTGAACGTGCGGACACTCATCGTGGAGCGACCGGCCAGTTCGGCCAGGGTGATCGTCCGATCGAGATGGTCCAGCGCCCACGACCGTGCCGGGCCGGTGGACGAACCGGCTGTGTCGGCGACCGGCTGCCGGATGTACTGGGCCTGCCCGCCCGGCCGGTGGGGCGGCACGACGGTGGCGCGGGCCACCTCGTTCGCCACGGCGGCTCCGTGGTCGGTGCGGATCATGTGCAGGCACAGGTCGATGCCCGCCGCCTCGCCCGCCGACGTGAGCACGGTGCCGCCGTCGACGTAGAGGACGTCCGGGTCGAGGTCGACCCTCGGGTACAGCTGCCGGAACCGGTCGGCCGACTGCCAGTGCGTGGTGGCGCGGGCACCGTCGAGCAGACCGGCGGCGGCCAGGACGAACGTGCCGGTGCAGATCGACGCGATCCGCGTGCCCGGGCGGACCCTGGCCAGCGCGCCGGCCAGTCCGGCGGGCAGCCGGCCCTCGGTGATGGTCTCGTCGTCCTCGTGGGCCGCCGGGACGATGACGGTGTCCGCATCGGCCAGCACGCGGCAGTCGGTGGCGACGTGCACGGTGAAGTCGGCGTCGGTGCGCACCGCGCCCGCCTCGACGGCACACGTCACCACGTCGTAGAGCGGCGTGCCCTCGCGGGACCGGGCCCGGCGGAACAACTGGTGCACGATGCCCAGTTCCAGCGGCAGGACGCCGTGCCGGACCAGGACCGCCACCCGATGAGGCATAGCCCGAATCTTATCAAGGGTGGCTGTCCGGCCACTCGTCGGCCGGCCGCGCCACTCCTACCGTCGGGTGCATGCGCATCCTGTGGGTCTACGCCCAGCCGGAACCGACGTCGTTGAACGCGCACCTTCGGGACGAGGGAATCGCGCGGGCCCGCCAGCTCGGCCACGAGGTGGTGCTGTCCGACCTGTACGCGATGAAGTGGAAGGCCACGGTGGACAGCGACGACTTCACCGACGGGTGCGGGCCGATCACCGCCGCGTCACAGCACGCGTACACGCACGGCACGCTGTCGGCCGACATCCGCGCCGAGCAGTCCAAGTTGGACCGGGCCGATGCCGTCGTGCTCCAGTTCCCGCTGTGGTGGTACGGCATGCCGGCCATCCTCAAGGGCTGGTTCGACCGGGTGTTCGTCAAGGGCTACGCCTACGGCGTGCCCAACGCGCAGCGCTACGGCGCGGGCACTCTGGCCGGCAAGCGAGCCATGGTCATCACCACCACCGGCAGCGCCGAGGCCGCACTCGGCCCGCGCGGCATCAACGGCCAACTCGACGAGGTCCTGTTCCCGCTGCTGCACGGCACCCTCTGGTACACCGGCATGGCGGTGCTGCCGCCGGTGGCGATCCACGGCGCCGATCACGTCGACGCCACCCGGTACCGGCAGGCGGTCGAACTCGTGCGCGAGCGCGTGGCCGAACTCGACCGGACCGAACCGATCCGGTACCGGTCCCAGGCCGGCGGCGACTACGACGGCGAGTTCGTCCTGCGCCCGTCGGTGGCACCCGGCACCCGCGGCCTGGCCGTGCACCGGGTCGACGGGTTCAGCGGATCTCGTTGATACGGATCAGGTTGCCGGCCGGATCGCGGAACGCGCAGTCGCGGATGCCGTAGGGCTGCTCGGCCGGCTCCTGCACGACGTCCGCGCCGCCCGCGGCCAGCTTGGCGAAGGTGCCGTCCAGGTCGTCGGTGGCCAGCGTCATGATGCCGTAGGTGCCCTTGGCCATCATCTCGGTGATGGTGCGCCGCTCGTCGTCGGTGATGCCGGGGTCGGCGCCCGGCGGGAACAGCACGATGGACGTGCCGGGCTGGTTGGGCGGACCGACGGTGATCCAGTGCAACCCGTTGTAGCCGACGTCGTTGCGGACCTCGAAACCGAGGATGTCCCGATAGAACGCCAGCGCGGCATCCGGATCGTCCTGCGGGAGAAACGCACCGTGAATGGTGATGTCCATGCCGGTCACCCTAGGAGCGGCTCGGTGACCGCGCTTCTCGATTCCTGATCGGTCGCGTCACCTGCTTGACCACGCACGCCGGCATCCCGGCGGTGGCGAGCGCCGCCTGCCGCCGGTACTCGCTGGGCGGCACGCCGACCAGTTCGGTGAAGCGGGTGCTGAACGTGCCCAGCGACGAGCAGCCGACCGCGAAACAGACGTCGGTGACGCTCAGGTCGCCCCGGCGCAGCAGTGTCATCGCGCGCTCGATGCGCCGTGTCATCAGGTATCCGTACGGCGACTCGCCGTAGGCGAGCTTGAACTCGCGGCTGAGATGCCCCGCCGACATGTGCGCGCCCCTGGCGAGCGCCTCGACGTCCAGCGGCTGCGCGTACTCCCGGTCGATCCGGTCCCGGACCCGACGCAGCCGCGCGAGGTCGCGCAGGTGCTGTGCCTCGTCGGGCTTCCCGGTCACGGCGGAATCATACGTGGTGCCGGAGTTGCTCGGCCAGAAACGAACTGGCGGTGGCGAAGGACCGCCGGTCGGCCAGCGGTTCGTGGGCGACACCCGGCATCGGCGGCGCGCCATCGTGGGTGAAGCCGTGCATGGCGTTGCCGTACACGGCCAGTTGCCAGTCTGCGCCCGCCTGGATCATCTCGTCGACGAACGCGGTGACATCGGTCATCGGAACGTGCGGATCGAGGGCGCCGTGGCAGACGAGCACCTTCGCCGTGACCGCACCCGGTCCGGCCGGCGCGCTGGTGGCGAGACTGCCGTGCATGCTCACCACGCCCGCGACGGCGGCACCGGCCCGGGCCAGCGCGAGTGCCGCCATGCCACCGAAACAGAAGCCGACCACGGCCAGCGCGCCCTCGACCTCCGGGCGGTCGGCCAACGCGGTGAGCCCGGCCTGTCCTCGACGGACCAACGACGCGGGATCGTCGCGCAGCCCCGTCACGCAGGCCACGACCCGTTCCCGGTCACCGGCCACGCCGTCGCCGTACATGTCGCAGGCCAGGACGTGGTAGCCGAGTGCCGCGTAGCGGCGGGCCTGCTGGCGAGCGTGGTCGTCCAGACCGGCGCCGCCGTGGATCACCAGGATTCCCGGCCGGACCCGCTCGTCGTGCCGGTAGAACTCTCCGGTCAGCGGGGTATCGAGGTCGCGATAGGACACAACGCGGGTAGCCGCCATGGCACGAACAATAGCGGGAGTTTCGCTTATATTAGCACAGAATAGTATTCTTGGAAAGCATTCCGGCGTATCAATTCCATTACCGGCCGGCGGCGACCATCTTCTGGATCGCCTGCCGGGTCACGCCCAGCTCCCTGGCCAGATCGGCCTGCGAGAAGCCTTCGGCCAGCAACTCGTCGATCACCTCACGCCGTTCGCGGGCCAGCCGCACGGCGATCCGGTGGTGCTCCAGAGCGGCGGCCCGGACGTCCTTCAATCGAGCCAGCAGTTCGAAGTGCTCGGTGGATTGGAATTCCTTGCCCATGCCACGAAGTATGACAACCCCCTGTTGTCATGTCAACAGGGGGTTGTCAGTTCGGTCAGCTGGTCGCCTGGCGGTGCGGCAGCTTCCAGCCCGGGCGCACGTAGTGGCACGTGTAGCCGTTCGGGAAGTGCTGCAGGTAGTCCTGGTGCTCCGGTTCGGCCTCCCAGAACGGGCCGGCCGGCGTTACCTCGGTGACCACCTTGCCCGGCCACAACCCGGACGCGTCCACGTCCGCGATCGTGTCCTCGGCGACCGCCTTCTGCCGGTCGTCGGTGTAGAAGATGGCCGACCGGTAGCTGGCCCCGACGTCGTTGCCCTGCCGGTTGCGGGTGCTCGGGTCGTGGATCTGGAAGAAGAACTCCAGCAGGTCGCGGTACGAGGTCTTGCCGGGGTCGAAGATGATCTCCAGGGCCTCCGCGTGGGTACCGTGGTTGCGGTACGTGGCGTTGGGCACGTCGCCACCGGTGTAGCCGACCCTGGTCGACACCACGCCCGGCTGCCGGCGAACCAACTCCTGGACACCCCAGAAGCAGCCGCCCGCCAGGATCGCCTTCTCGTATTCCTGGTTGGTCGTCATCCGTCCCTACCTTGTCGAGGCCTCGTCCGGAGGCCGCGGCCGGCGCTCGCGCGCCACCCTGTGCAACGCACGCCGGCCGCGATTTGGTCCCGACCGCCCCCCGTCACCTGGTGGCGAACAGCGCCCGCAGCCGAGGGCCGTTGACCTGCACGGCCACGCCGAGCAACAGCAGCCCGCACATGCCCTGTTCGATCTTCAGCCACAGTGGGAACGGGCCGGGCAGGCCGATGATCAGGGCGATCACCACCACCATGACGGTGGAGATGATGCGCAGCCGAAGGTACGCCCGCCGCGACCCGCCCGCCGCGCGAGCGGCGAACAGGGTGGTCAGCAGCGCGCTGGCCACCACGGCGGTGCCGCGGATCCACACCGCGCTGTTGACGGCGGTCGCGTCGTGCCGCATCAGCACGATCGCCGCCATGGTGAGCACGCTGATCGTCAGGTAGGCGCCGACGAGCGCCCTGACGCCCCGCAGCGCCATCTGGGTCCGAGTCTGTCCGGTCGAGGTCATCCGAGTCGCTGTGTCCATGCCGATGAGCTTCGCAACGCGGCCCCCACCCCGACATCGCCCGATCAGCCAGGCCAGGGCTGAACCCACCGGCTGACCCATCCACCGATCGGTTGACCACCGCCCGCCGTTTGTCCCCGCGCCGCGTCGGGCAGTCCCACGACATGACGGGTTTCGGCTACACGTTGATGACCGAACAGGCCGGTCCGCGCGCCCTGGTCGAGCACGCGGCGGCGGCGGAGGCCGCCGGGTTCGACTTCGAGGTGATCAGCGACCACTATTCGCCGTGGCTGGCCGGTCAGGGCCACGCCCCGTACGCCTGGAGCGTGCTCGGCGCGGTGGCCCAGGTCACCGACCGGGTGGACCTGATGACCTACGTGACCTGCCCGATCCGGCGCTACCACCCGGCCGTCGTGGCGCAGCAGGCGGCGACGGTGCAACTGCTGTCCGACGGCCGGTTCACGCTGGGCCTGGGCGCCGGGGAGAACCTGAACGAGCACATCATCGGCACCGGCTGGCCACCGGTCAACGTGCGGCACGAGATGCTGGTCGAGGCACTGACGATCATCGGTGAGCTGTTCGACGGCGGCCACGTCAACTACCGGGGCAAGCACTTCACGGTCGACTCGGCCAAGCTGTGGGATCTGCCCGAACGCAGGGTGCCGATCGCCACCGCCGTGTCCGGGCGGCAGTCGATCGAGGTGGCCGCACCCCGGTCGGACGCGATGATCGCGGTCGATCCGGACGCCGACCTGGTGCGGATGTGGGACTCGCTGTCGGTCGAGTCGGACCAGCGCAAGATCGCGCAGCTACCGATCTGCTGGGACGTCGACCGGGCCGAGGCCGTGCGGCGGGCCCACGACCAGTACCGCTGGTTCGCCGGCGGCTGGAAGGTGAACGCGGAACTGCCCGGCCCGGACGCGTTCGCGGCGGCCACCCGGTTCGTCACGCCGGAGGACGTCGCGGCGCGCATCCCGTGCGGTCCAGATCCGGAGGGGATCGTGTCGGCCGTCGAACAGTTCGGCAAGGCCGGTTTCACCGACATCGCGCTGGTCCAGATCGGCGGCGACCACCAGCGGGACTTCTTCACCTTCGCGGAACGGGAACTCCTGCCCGCACTGCGCGCGATCCGATGACGATCGACGAACTCCTCCGCCGCTACGGCACGACCTACGCCGTCGAGGCGGGCATCCGGCTGCGCGACCAGCCCGCCCCGCTCTACCAATTGCTGGTGCTGACGACCCTGTTGTCGGTCCGCATCAAGGCGGACATCGCCGTGGCCGCGGCCCGCGAACTGTTCCGGGCGGGCTGGCGGACGCCGAGGAAGATGGCGGATTCGACGTGGCAGCAACGGGTCGACGCCCTGGGCCGGGCGCATTACGTGCGCTACGACGAGAGCACGGCCACCAGTCTCGGCGAGGGTGCGCAGCGCGTGCTGGACGTCCACCACGGCGACCTGCGCCGGATGCGGGCGGACGTACCGGCGCTGCGGCGGTCGCTGACCGAGTTCCGGCGCATCGGCCCGACCGGCGCGCACATCTTCTGCCGTGAGGTGCAGGTGGTCTGGCCGGAACTGCGGCCCTACTTCGACGACCGCGCGTTGCGGACCGCGGCCGACCTCGGCCTGCCGACCGACCCGAAGCGACTCGCCGCCCGAGTCGCACCCGACGACGTGGGGACGCTGGCGGCGGCACTGGTCCGCCGGGGGTTGGCAGGCTGACTACGAGCGGCCCAGGGCGCGGGCCAGTTCCGCCTTGGTCATCGTGGAGCGGCCCTTGATGTTGCGCTGCTTGGCCTCGTTGTACAGCTGGTCCCTGGTCGGCCCGCCGGGGCCGAGACGCTTGCCGGCCCGGTGGCCGCCGCGCTGCTGGGGCGACTTGTCGTTCAGCGAGGTGCGGCTGGCCTGTTTCGACTCGCCCGACCGCGCGCGGTTCTTGTTCACCGTGCGGGCCGCGATCTCCTCGGCACGCCCCTCGCTGGCGCCGTGTTCCTTCGCGCCGGACTTGATGTGCTCGTACTGGCGTTCCCGCTTGTTGCTCCACGCCTGCTGCGGCATCGGTGAACCTCCCTTTATCCGTTCCTTACCGCCGGGGACGGCCGGCGTCCTCCGGCAACAACCGAGTGGGTGGTGGCACGACGTCCGGCGGAAAACCGTGCCTGGCCAGGCGAACCAGCACCAGGTCCCGCGCGCTGCCCAGCGTGAACCACAGGCCCAGGAGCAGCCCGAGCAGCAGAACACCGGCGATCGCCCACGCGGGCACGGGCGTGACCAGCCACAGCACCACGAACGCCACCACCAGCACCGGCAGCGCCTGCACCACGACCCGCGCCAGATGCCGGGCCAACCAGGTCGGGCCCGTCGTGTCGTGCCGCACCCATGCGCGGTAGCGGTCGGGCAGGCGGCCGCCGTACGTGTACCACAGCCACCGGCCCGGATCCGGCCGGTCGGTCACCGGCTTCCCTCCGCCCGCCGTTCCGCTCCGGTCTCGCCCGCGTAGCTGCGGTCGTCGCCGGAGGCCCGGCCGACGTGGCTGGTGCTCCGGTCGGGCTGCGCCGGGTCATGCGGCACATCGGCCTCGCGGCCGGAGTCCTGTGCCCTGGTCCGCCCGGTGAGCAGCCGCTTCAGTCGTCCCCACATGTCGGAGGCTTACCCGCGGCGGCTATTCGGCGAACATCGCGACGGCGGCCGAACAGAACGCCGGCAGGTCGCCCGGATTCCGGCTGGTGAGCAGGCCGTCGTCCCGCACGACCTGCTCGTCCACCACCTGACCACCCGCGTTGCGGATGTCCGTGCGGATGCTGGGGTAGGACGTGAGCCGCCTGCCGCGGACCAGATCGGCCTCCACCAGCGTCCACGGGCCGTGGCAGATGGCCGCGACCGGCGTGCCCATGCCTACCACGGCCTGCACGAATCCGACGGCCGTGCGGTCGATCCGAAGCCGGTCCGGGTTGGTCGTCCCACCGGGCAGCACGAGGCCGTCGTACTCCGACGCGACCGCATCGCCGACGACCTTGTCCACAGCGAACTTCTCCGCCGGCTCGATGTCGCCGTTCATCGCCTGGATGTGCCCGCCGTGCGGGGCCAGTAGATGGGTCACGGCGCCCGCCGACTCAGCGCGGCCCTCGGTTCCACCAGTTCGGCCTGCTCCACCCCGTCGGTGGCCAGTATCGCGATCGTGCGGCCTCGGAGTTCGTTGGTCATGCCGGTGGACTACCCGCGCCTGCCGGATTCCTACACCAGCGGTGTGCCTGTGGACAGCCGTGGAGTCGTGGCTTGGCTCGGTCCCGGGCCCGGCTCCGGTGGCAGCGGTTCGGGGTCGGGTGGCAGCGGCCGCGGCTCGGGCGACGGGATCGGGTCCGGCATCGGCGGGTCCGGTATGGGTTCCGGCGGGATGGGCGGTGCGGTCAGCACGGGCTCGGGCATGATGATCCTCCTCAGACGAACGCACTCAACCCGGTGATGGCGCGGCCCACGATCAGGGTGTTGATCTCCCGCGTTCCCTCGTAGGAGTAGAGCGCCTCGGCGTCGGCGACGAACCGGCCGATGTCGTAGTCGAGCACGATTCCGTTGCCCGCCAACAGTTCTCTGGCCCACCCGACCACCTCCCGCATCCTCGTCGTGCAATAGGCCTTGGCCAGCGCGGAATGCTCGTCCCGGTAGCTGCCGGCGTCCTGCAACTGCGCCAGCCGCACCACCATGCCCAGCGACGCCGTCGTGTTGCCCAGCATCCGCACCAGCAGGTCCTGCACGAGTTGGAACGACCCGATCGGCCGGCCGAACTGTTCACGTTCCGTCGCGTAGTCCAGCGCGATCTCGTACGCGGCCAGCATCACGCCAACCGACTGCCACGCCACACCGCTGCGGGTCCGGCGCAGGATCACCGCCGTGTCGCGGAAGGAGGTGGCGTCGGGCAGCCGGTTCGCCTCGGGCACCTGGCAGTCGACGAGCGTGATGTCGGCGTTCTGCGTGGTGCGCAACGCGATCTTGTGTTCGATCTTGGTCGTGGTGAAGCCGGGTGTCCCCCGCTCCACCACGAATCCCTTGACCTGGTCGTCGGCCTCGTCCCTGGCCCACACCACCACGAGGTCGGCGAACGTGCCGTTGCCGATCCACCGCTTGGCCCCGTTGAGCACCCAGCCGTCGCCGTCCCGGCGGGCCGTGGTGCGCAGGCCGGCCGCCACGTCCGACCCGCCCTGCGGCTCGGTCAGCGCGAACGCGCCGATCAGCTCCATCCGGCTCATCGCCGGCAGCCACCGCTCGCGCTGCTCCTCGGACCCGCACGCGGCGATGCTGCCCATCGCCAGGCCGGTGTGGACGCCGTAGAACGTGGCCAGCGACGGGTCGGTGCGGGCCATCTCCAGCGCCAGGTAGCCGCTGAGCAGGCTGCTCACCGGCTGTTCGTCCTCGGTCGGGTACGACAGGCGGGCGATGTCGAGGTCCGCGTAGCCCTTGATCAGCTCCATCGGGAACTCGGCCCGGGCCCAGTAGTCGTTGGCGATCGGCGCCACCTCGGTGCGCAGGAATTTCCTGACCCGGCCCAGGATCTGCCGCTCCTCCGGGGAGAGCAGCTCCTCGAACCGGTAGAAGTCCCCGATCAGCGGATCGGCCATCGCCGCTACCTCCTCGCGCCCGTTCTGCCAGTCGGGCTACCCAGGACGGAGCCGGACAAACTCCGCACGGTCCGGCACGGTCGGGTTTGGCCCGTCAGCCGCCCGGGTAGGCGACACAGAAGTCACGGATTCGGGACGGAGCGGAGCCATGACGACAGCGCAACGTCGCGTGCACCCGGTTTTCTGGGTGCACCGGATCGGCTGCGTGGTGGTGGCGTTGATCCTGTGGGCGTTCGCCATCCTGGGTTTGCTCAGCGGCGCCGGGTTCTTCAGCACGCACGGCGCGACCGTCGTGGGCATGACCAGCAACGGCCTGCTGTCCACGATGTCGCTCGTGGTCGGCGCGGTACTCGTGGCCGCTGCCGTGCTCGGTGGCCGGGCCGCGTCCACGACGTCGGTGGTGGTCGGCGCGCTGTTCGTCCTGTCCGGACTGCTGAACCTGATCGCACTGGTGCACCCGAACCTGAACGTGCTGGCGTTCACCCTGCCCAACGTCGTGTTCAGCCTGATCGTCGGCCTGGCGCTGCAGTGCGTCGGCCTGTACGGCAGGGCCAGCGGCCAACTCCCGGCCGACAACCCCTACCGGCAGGCGCGCGGCGGTGACAACCCGGTGGCACGGCTGTGGCACGGCGAGTCCCTCGCCCAGGAGTCGACGACCGACCAGGAGACCGCGCAACGGCGGATCGAGGAGACCACGGAAGCGGCCAAGGCCGAGTACGCCTTCGCCCAGGGCACCGCGACACCCGAACAGGAACGCCAAGTCCTGAACGACGCGCAACGCAGGGCGACCGAACGGCGCAGGCGCGCCTGGCGGCAGGCCAGGCGCTGAGGTGGATGTCGACCGAGCGACGCGAGCACCCGCCACGCCCACGCGACAGGGCGTGGCGGGAATCCTCGGCGACCTCAAATGACGGAAGCCCGACCTTTGACCGAGGATGCTTGTCGCGACCGTTGCTCGGTCGGATCATTGTACTGCGCAACGTTGCATAGGGCAATGCTCGTTAGGGCCGGTACTGCCCTGGTGGCGTCGGTATTCGCTGCCCGGCGGGCGGCGCCCTCGGTGTCCCCGCCGACTGGAAGATCGACTACGCGCCCACCGGCCGCCTGGTCACCGTGGTCTGATTCGCAGCGCCATCCCATCAGCCGAGCACGCAGTCCCCGCACAGCCCGGCCCGGCCCGCGCCGGGCGACGCCTGGTAGATCAGGCAGCAACTGCGGCGCCGGAACCGGCCGTCCGCACCACGAACGCCGGTGCCGCGCAGCGGCGGCGTGGCGAGCAGATCGTCGGCCACGGTGATGGCGCGCGACGCGAGGTCCGGCCGGGCCACCCCGATCATGACTGCCGCACCATTGGTCGCGGACGCGACGTTGCCCCACAACACCTGCCGGGACACCGAGAACACCGCGACGGCGTCGACCAGCCGCCGCAGGAAGTCCACCAGCTCGGCCGGCGTGTCGACCGACCGGCCACTCATGGCGAGCGGAAACGCACCACTCAACCCGTCCCGCCACCACACGTCGAACGCCGGAAACCGGCCGCTGTGCACGGCGACGGCCAGCGACGGCGCCACCAACCGCGCGGCCACACCGAGCTGCGCCACGGACGCGGCCACCCGCACCGACGCGGCCAGGGAAACCCGCACGTCGGCGACCCGATCCGACAACACCGACGGGTCGTCCACCAGGTCCCGCACCGGCCGCCACGGCGGGCCCGGCGCCGCCTCCGCCCGAACCGCGAAGAACGGGCCCCAGCCGCT
This sequence comes from Pseudonocardiaceae bacterium, assembly GCA_036273855.1. Taxonomy (GTDB): domain Bacteria; phylum Actinomycetota; class Actinomycetes; order Mycobacteriales; family Pseudonocardiaceae; genus DATEPR01. The sequence goes on along the minus strand of DASUGU010000068.1, from coordinate 58,769 downwards.
GATCTCCGCCATCGAGCCGAGCACGACCGCACGATACGGCAGGTCAGACAGGCAGGCGACATCGGCGACGCCTGGACGGGCGCCGCCGATGTCCTCCTGGATCACCGGCCTCCCCGCTGGTGACCCTCACGCGGTCAACGTTCCGCCAACGCTCCCGCTTCGACGTCGGCGGTGTCGACCGCCTCGGGAGCGTCCGTGTCCGACCGCAGGTGCACGGACGCCAGGTTGCGGTACCGGTTCGGGTGGGTGCGGCGCATCCAGTGGGCGTAGCCGACGCCCGCCACCGCGAGCACGACGTACAGCCACGGCAGGTGGTTCACCAGGGCCGTGCTCGTGCCGGTGAGCAGGGAGTAGTTCAGCACCAGCAGGACGACCGCGGTGGTCAGGCCGGCCGCGCCGAGCAGCGGCGCGATCAGCGTGCGCCACCAGTGCCGTTCCGGCCGCCTGCGGAAGTAGGCGATCACCGACACGGCCGCACTGCCCTGGAGCAGGATGATGCCGAGCGTGCCCAGGCCGAGCATGCTGGACGCCAGGCCGGTGTACGGGTCCAGCCCGCCGAGGGCGAAGCAGCCCGCCACCACGACCGACACGATGGTCAGCACCAGGCTGGCGCGGTGCGGCGACGCGTGCTTCCGGTGGACGACGCCGAACCACCGAGGCAGCACGCCTTCCCTGCCCAGCACGTAGACGTACCGGTTGGCCGCGTTGTGCAGGGCGAGCATGGCGGCGAACAGGCTGGTGCACAGCAGTGCCTGCATCACGTCGGTGGCGATCGGGTTCATGTACCGGTCACTGAGCAGGAAGAACAGGTTGCCCAACTGCTTGGTGGCCGTGCCCCGCACCTGGCCGACGCCGACACCGCCGACGGCGGCCCAACTCGTCAGCGCGTAGAACGACGAGATGAGGATCACCGCGATGTAGGTGGCCACCGGAACGCTGCGCTTGGGGTTCTTGGCCTCCTCGCCGTACAGGGCCGCCGACTCGAACCCGGTGAACGACGCGAACGCGAACATCATCGCCACACCGGAACCCGCACCCAGCGCCACACCGGGGCTGAACGACACCGGCGGCAGCGCGGCGCCTCCCTTGTGGACGATGACCGCCAGGTTCAGCGCGAGCAGCACGCCGATCTCGCCGATCATCAGCAGCATCAGCACCTTGGCGCTCAGGTCCACCTGCCGGTAGCCGAGGAATCCCATCACCACCGCGCCGGCCAGCGCCCACAGTTCCCACGGCAGGTTCAGCCCGTGGGACGCGGCGATCGTCTGGGCGAAGTAGCCGAACGCGCCCAGCACGCCGATGGCGATCGCGTTGTACGCGATGATCGCCACGAACCCGCCCGCCACCGCGACCGGTTTGCCCAGCCCGGACGACAGGTAGGTGTAGAAGCCGCCGGCATTGACGATCTGCCGGCCCATCGCGGCGTAGCCGACCGAGAAGCACAGCAGGGTGAGTCCGGCGAAGACGAACATCGCGGGCACGCCGGGGCCGCTGCCGATGGCGAAGGCCAGCGGGACCGTGGCGACCATCGCGCCCAGCGGCGCCGCGGCGGCGACGATGAGAAAGACGATCTTCGGCGTGTTCAGGGTCCGTTTGAGTTGTTGGGTCTCCCCCGGGGTCTGGGTCGGGGTCGCGGTCGCTGTCACGGGATCCTCCGTTCTGGTGAACGGTCGTGGGAGGGGTGGGTCATTGCGGCAGGTTGTCGTGGCGGAAGCGCGGTCGCAGCGATCCGCGCAGCGACTGGAGGGTCATGGCGACGACGGCCCGGGTGTCGGCGGGATCGATGATCTCGTCGACGGACAGCCGTTCCGCCGAGATGTGCGCCGCGGCGGCCTCGGTCTGGTAGCGGCGGACGAGATCCGGCCTGCTGTCCGGGTCGGCCTCGATGTCGCGGCGGTAGATCACGTCGACGGCACCCTCGGCGCCCATCACCGCGAGTTCGGCGTTCCGCCAGGCGAACACCGCGTCGGCGCCCAGGGAGCGGGAGTTCATCACGATGTACGCGCCGCCGAACGCCTTGCGCAGCACGACCGTCACCCTCGGCACGGTCGCCTCGGCGTAGGCGTAGAGCAGTTTCGCGCCCTTGCGGATCACCCCGCCGGTCTCCTGCCGGGTGCCGGGCAGGAAACCGGGCGTGTCCACCAGGGTCACCAGTGGCAGCCCGAACGCGTCGCACATGCGCACGAACCGGGCGCCCTTCTCGGCCGAGCTGATGTCCAGCGTGCCGGCCAGTGCCATCGGCTGGTTGGCCACGACCCCGACCGGGCAGCCGGCCACCCTGGCGAACCCGATGACGATGTTGCGGGCGAACCGCTCCTGCAGTTCCAGGAAACTCCCGCTGTCGACGGTGCCCCGGATCACGTCCCGCACGTCGTAGGCGTGGCGGGGGTTGGTCGGCACGTGGGGCATCGGGTCGGGCGCGACCGGTTCGGTCATGGGCAGTTCGTCCCAGCAGGAGCTGGGCAGGTACGACAGCACCCGCCGGGTCAGTTCGAGCGCGTCGTCCGCGTCCTGCGCGACCAGGTGGCAGACGCCGGAGTACCGGGAGTGCAGGTCGCTCCCGCCGAGGTCCTCTGCCGTGACGTCCTCGTGGGTCACCGTGCGCACCACCTTGGGGCCGGTGAGGAACATCCGGGACACGCCGCGGCGCATGATGATCACGTCGGTGAGCGCCGGGGAGTAGACCGCCCCGCCGGCACACGTGCCGAGCACGACGCTGATCTGCGGCACCCGGCCGGACTGCGCGACGTTGGTCCGGAAGATGCGGCCGTAGCCGTCCAGCGCGCCGACACCCTCCTGGATGCGGGCGCCGCCGGAGTCGACCAGGCCCACCACCGGCATCCGGGAGCGGGCCGCCCGGTCCATGATCCGGACGATCTTGGCCGCGTGCGTCTCGCCGAGGGAGCCGCCCAGCACCGACGAGTCCTGCGCGAACAGGGCGACCGGGCGGTCGGCGACGGTGGCCAGTCCGGTGACCACGCCGTCGCCGGCCGGCCTGCGCCGCTGCATGTCGAACGCGGTCGCCTGGTGCCTGGCCTGGCTGCCCACCTCCAGGAAGGACAGCGGGTCGGCCAGGGCGGACAGCAACTGCCTGGCGTCCGGTTCGGACCGGGCCGGCCGTGCTGCCGTGTCCCGCACGGCCGGCCCCGTGACGATCGTCTGGGCGTGCGCCATCAGACCCTCGCGTTGCGGCTTTCCAGGAGCTTGACGATGGCGTCCAGCCGCTGTGCCTCGTTCAGCTCGTCGTCGGTGACCCTGGGGCCCCATTCCTTCTCCGCGGTCATGGCCAGTTCCACCACGTCCAGCGAGTCCAGCCCGAGACCCTTGAGGGTCGCGTCGGGCGTGATCGTCGCCGGGTCGAGCTGGTACTTGCTGGCCATGAGCTGCTTCAGTTCCTCGAACACTGCCTCTCCTCGTTCGATCGGGAATGGTTGGTACGCCTGAGGTTCAGCCCTCTCCGCGGAGTGCGGGGACATCGGGCCAGGTGAGCGTCGTGGCACCCCAGGCCAGCCCGCCGCCGAACCCGACGATCAGCACCCGGTGACCGGGCTTCAGCCGGCCGTCGGCCGCCGTCTCGGCGAGCAGCACCGGTATCGAGGCGGACGCCGTGTTGCCGACGTGCTCGATGTTGGTGACCTGGCGGTTCGGCTCGATGCCCATCCGCTCGGCGACCGCCGTGGAGATCCGGGAGTTGGCCTGGTGCGGCACCAACCGGTCCACCTCGTCGGCGGCCCAGCCGGTCCGGCTCAGTGCTTCCTCTGCGGACTCGATCATCCGGGTCACCGCGTGCCGGTACACGTCCCCGCCGCGCATCTGGAAGTAGAAATCCTCCGGTGGCGCGTCCGTGCCGGCCGAGCGCTGCTCGGCGCCGCCGGCCGGGATGGTGATCAGGTCGCGGTTCCCGCCGTCACTGCCCAGCACGCACGGGCCGATCGCACCCGGCTCGTCCGCCGAACCGGCCCGCAGCAGGACGGCGCCCGCCGCGTCCCCGAAGATCGCCCGCGTCGTGCGGTCGCCGGGGTTGAGGATCGTCGAGTACGTCTCCGCTCCGATCAGCAGCACCCGCTGGGCCGTGCCGGCGGCGATCAGGCCGGACGCGGTGGCCAGGCCGTAGAGGAAGCCTGCGCACACCGCCGACACGTCGAACGCGGGCGTGCCGGTCATGCCCAGCCGGGCGGCGACGTCCGGCGCGGTGGCCGGGCAGCGCCGGTCCGGCGTGGTGGTGGCGAGCACGACCGCGTCGACCGTGTCCTCCGACGCCGCTCGCAGCGCCAGCCTGCCCGCCTCGACGGCCAGGTCACCCGTCGTCGTCCCCTGGTCGACCCAGCGCCGGGCGGCGATCCCGGTCCGGCTGCGGATCCACTCGTCGGACGTGTCCAGGTAACCGGCCAGCTCGTCGTTGCTGACACTGCGCGACGGCAGCCACGAGCCGAGCCCGGCCACGACGGCGTGAGCGGTGTCGCCAGGCATGCCCGGCATCAGGACGCCGCCTGGCCACTCAGCAGCATGGGCAGGGCCTCGCTGATGCCCATGTACTCCAGCCGGACCTCGGCCATCTGGTCGGTCCACCGCTCGGCCTCGTCGTACCGGCCCTCCGCGGTGGTGTCCAGCAGTTTCACGCCGGGCCACACCTCGTAGTCGGCGATGAGGTCGGCGAACTGGAACATGCCTTCCTGGAACAGGTCCTCGCGCTCCAGCACGTACTTGCGGTCCGGGATGCCGTCCCACAACGTCCGGCCGCGCTGCAGGATGTCCAGCAGCCTCGGCCGGTACTCCGGGTCGCGGATCAGGTGCTCGCGCACGATGGAGCTGCCCACCGACAGGTGGCGGATCTCGTCGATCGACGCGCCCCGCGCGATCGCGCCCGCCGCCGGGTCGAGCACGTTCCACTTCCGCTCGCTCAGCTCCGCGGCCGGCGCCAGCACGCCCTCGATGATGATGGTGAAGACGGCGACGCCGCCGACGAAGTCGTGCTCGTCGCGCACCGCGGCCAGCGCGAAGTCCAGGATCGGGTCGATCACGTCGCGCTTGTAGTCCGCGGACATCCGCTCGATGGTGGCGTGCAGTTCGTTGGCCGGCACGCCCAGGTCGAGCAGGTGGTCGCGGAACACCATGGAGTGGCGTGCCTCGTCCAGCAACTGGGTGGCGTAGAACTCCATCTCCGGGATGCTCGGCGCGTTCTCCACGTAGTGCGACAGCACCCTGGTCGCCTGCTCCTCGGCGACCGAGCGGTAGCCCAGTTCCATCACCAGGGCGTCGCGCAGCGGGCCGGGCTTGCGCATGTGGTCCGGGGTGGCCTCGTGCGCGGCGTGCCCGGTCTCGGCGCGGCCGGCGAGGGTGCCCTGGGCGACGCTGCGCAGCCAGTAGCGCAGGTCGCACTGCTCCGACGTGAGTGTCAGGTTCATGGCGCCGTCGAGCAGACCCGGAGCCGTGTCCCAGTCCGTCTCGGCGGGAATCGGCGTTGTCATGGCTGGTCCTTTCTCGTGCGTAGGGTCCGTCAGTCGAGCGTGGTGGTGGCCACCGTCGTCACGTTGCGCCAGCCCCGATGCCGTGCCACGTCACGGAACTCGGCGCCGTACAGGGCACCGTCGAAGCTGACCAGCGGGCTGCCGACGCCGACGGTCGCCTCGTCCACCTCGCCCAGCAGCAGTTCGTGGTCACCGGCCGGCACGTGCCGGTGGACCCGGCACAGCAGCACCGCCAACGTGTTGTCCAGCAGCGGAATCCCGGTCTCCGGGTGCTGCCGCCACCCCACCAGGGCGAACTGCTCCCTGCCGCCGGGCCGGGCCGGGTTGGCGAACCAGTCGGCCACCAGCGCCTGCCGCTCGGACAGGACGTTGACGGCGAACCGGCCGCTGTCCAGGGCCAGTCCGGACAGGACGGACCCGGTGCGCAGTCCGGCACACACGATCAGCGGGTCACGGGCGACCAGGCTGACGGCGCTGACCGTCGCCCCGTGCACCGACTGCCCGTCGGCGACCGTCAGGACGGTCACCCCGGTGGTCAGGCGCCGGACCGCGTCCTGCTCGACCGGTGTCCCGGACCGCACCTGGCCGGGGATCATCGCGCCGCACCCTGAGCGGCAGGCTCGGTGGCGGGCCGGGTGGCGTCGTCGGCCACCGGCAGGCCCTTGGCCGCGTGCGCGCTGTGGAACAGGCGCTCCTTGACCTGGTTCCAGACCTCGTTGGGCTCGGGCTCGAAGCCCAGGGTGAACGGCTTGAGGAAGTTGCCGAACACGCCGCGGTCGGCGAACAGGTGCAGCGGCAGCACCAGCAGGGTCCAGTCCGGTCCGGCCACCAGCATGTACACCATGGCCACCAGGCCCTGCGTGATCATGCTGTGCATGGTGTTGTAGGCGATGTAGAAGCCCTTGGGGATGCGGTGGTCCGGGCTGCGCCGGTAGGCGATCGCACCGGGGATGTAGCCGATCAGGTCGATGTAGACGAACAGCACGACCGCGGCGATCCAGTGGATCTGGTGGATGTGCAGGATGAACAGCACGAGCGCGGCGACCAGGCCGACCAGGTACTCGGCGCGGTGCAGCTTGTAGGTGGACGGGGTTTCGAACGGGTTCGCGAGATCCATGGGGAAGCCACCATTCAGTGAGAGTTGGGCACGCCGCCGACGGCGGCCTGGGACTTGTCTGCCACGAGTTCGAGGTCACCGCCGAGGCGGACGTCGTCGTGCAGTTCCACGACGGCCCACGCGACGGTCTCCTTGATGACGCGCTCGGCGATCGGGTCGAGGATCCCGGCCAGGCTCTCGATGCCGAAGTCGAAGTCGCACTCGAAGTGCAGGATCACGTCGTCGTCGTCCTGGTCGAACGTCCAGAACCCGCCGAACACGTCGAAGTCGCCCTCGGTCTGCTCGAACTCCATGCGCAGGTCGTCCTTGAGGTAGCGCTCCTCCTCCGACCACTGCAGCAGGCCGCTGCGGAACAGCAGTTCCCAGCTCGACGCGCCGGTCGGGTTGGGCCGCGTCCGCTCCACGGTGGTCGACTGCACGTGCGGCGACAGATCTGGGTACTTGCTGAACTGCATGCAGTTCTCGAAGACGGTGCCGGCGTCCTCGCCGTGGATCACCGCGTCCAGGATCACCTTGCGCATGTCAGTGCCCGCCTTCCCGCACCCGCGCCTGGTGCTCGACCAGGTCACGGCATGCGCTCTCGAACGACTCCAGGAGGAAGTTGACGTCGCCGTCGGTCAGGATCGCCGGCGGTGTGAACCGGGCCACCGAGCTGCCGTTCATCGAGTGGTTGGCCACCACACCGTGGTTGAACAGCTCCATGAGCATCTCGCCCGCCATGCCGGTCTCGCGGAACTCGATGCCGATCATCAGGCCCTGGCCGCGCACCTCGGCCACCAGGTCCGGGCAGATCGACATGGCGATCCGCTGGATCTCGGGCAGCAGCCGGGTGCCCAGCGTCATCGCCTTGGAGACCAGCCGGTCCTCCTTGATGGCGGTGATCGCGCCCTGCACGGCGGCCATCAGCACGGGTGCGCCGGTGAACGTCCCGGTGTGCAGGTAGGGGTCCTTGTCGAACGGGGAGAACGTCGTGCGGTTGGCCAGCGCCGCGGACACCGGCATGACGCCACCGCCCAGGGCCTTGCCGGTCAGCAGCACGTCCGGGGTGACCTCGTAGAGGTCGGCACCCCACCACTCGCCCAGCCGGCCCATGCCGGTCTGCACCTCGTCCAGAATGAGGAAACCGCCGTGCTCGCGGCACAACGCCTCGACGGCCGGCAGGTAACCGGGCGGCGGCAGGTTCACGCCACCCTCGCCCTGCACCGGTTCGAGGATGACGGCCACCTCGCCGGGGTGCGCGGTCAGTTCCTGCTCGATGGCGGGCACGTCACCCCACGGCACGTGCGTGACGTCGGGCAGCAGCGGCCGGAACGGCTTCTGGTAGACCTCCTTGGCGGTGGCCGACAGCGCGCCCAGCGTCTTGCCGTGGTAGCCCATCTTCGTGGACACCAGGCGGCGCCTACCGTTGGCGCGGGCCAACTTCAGGCCCGTCTCCACCGCTTCCGCGCCGGACAGCGCGAAGTGGATCCGGTTGAGGTGCGCCGGCACCACCGACGCCAGCGCCTCGGCGGCCCGGCCGACGGTGGGTTCGAGCAGGATGCGGGTGGAGATCGGGTGCGACTCCAGTTGGCGCAGCACGGCCTCCATCACGATCGGGTGCCGGGCGCCCGCGATGAACACGCCGTAGCCGCCGCAGTTGAGGTACTCGCGGCCGTCCCTGGTGCGCAGCCACGCACCGGACGACGCGACCTCCATGTGGCTGCCGAACATCTCGGCGACCGTCGCGCGCCCCTTGCTCAGGTGCTTGCGGTACAGGCCGAGGATCTCCAGTTCGGAGTCGTCGACGTGGTGATCGATGTCCATGGACAGGGTCATGGGTGTCTCCTCACGGTGGGAGCAGGTTGCCTAGGCCAGTACGAGCGGTCCGCCGGCGAAGTGGTCCACGAGCGCCTGGGCGGTGCTGGTCCGCGACGGCGGGTGGAACGCGAGCGGGTGCACGGCGGACAGGAGATAGGCGATCTCCGAGGACGAGATGAACGCGATGCCACCGAGCAGTTCCACGGCCAGGTCGGCCGCGGCGGCCAGCGCCTTCTGCACGGCGAACCGGGTCACCAGCACGGCGGCCACCGCCTCGTCGCCCTCGACGCCGTCGCGCACCGCCCGCGCCATGCCCTCGGTCAGCGACACCGCCGACTCCATCTGGACGCACAGCGCACCCCGGTCGCTCACACTGCCCCTGCCCCGCTCCAGCACCCGGCTGACCAGTTCACTGGCCAACCCGACGTAGGCGGAGGTGACCAGCAGCTCGAACCAGATGAACGCGGCGGTCTGCAGATCGTCCAGCCGGCCGGGGTCCTCCGGCGTGGCACGGATGATCAGCCGGTCCGGCACGTGCACGTCGGCCAGCCGGATCTCGTCGCTCTGCGCGGCGGCCAGGATGTCGCTGGACCAGAACGGGTGGATCGTGATGCCCGGCGAGTCGGACGGGATCAGCAGCACCGACAGTGCCGGCCGGCCGTCGTCGGTGGGCAGGACCGCGCTCGCCGTCAGCAGGTTCATCGACCCGGACAGGCTGCACGGCTTCTTCGCGCCGTTGACGACATAGCCGTCGTCCACGGGCTTGGCCACCACGCTGGGGTTGAGGATGTTCTGCTCGGTCTTGCCCTCCGCCCAGCCCGACGCCAGCAGCATGCCCTCCGGCGCGATCCTGGACAGCAGCTCGATCTGGGCCTCGGTGGGCTGGCCGACGCGGTCGGTGAGCGCGAACAGCATGGCCGCCGTGAAGTTGTGCATGGTCGCCCCGGCGCCCAGCGACGGCGAGTAGGAGCCGATGGCCCTGGTGACCCGTACCGCCTCCAGCGCGTCGACGCCCAGTCCGCCGTAGGCGGGGGGCACCAGGAGACCGGCACCGCCGTGTTCGCGGAAGAGCTCGACCACCGGACTGCCCTTGGCTTCCCGTTCCAGCAGCGGGATCTCGGCCAGGCTCTTGCCCAGCCCAGGGTGGTGGCGCTCACAGGTGTCGCGTGCGATGTCCAGAGAACGCATGGGATGTCCTTCGGTTCCGGTGTGTGTGGTGACAGGCAGGTGGCCTCAGACGTCGAACAAGGCGGTCCTCGGTGCCACGCCCCTGCTGATGCTGACGCCCTGGATGTGCGACGTCTTGAGGATCGGATAGTTGGCCTCGCCGAACGCACCGCTGGTCAGGCCCGTGCCGCCGTGTGTCGGCAGGTAGGGCAGGAAACCGATGTGCGAGTCGTTGACCTTCAACATGCCGCCGTTGCGGACGTTGGTGACGAACTCGTCGATCACACTGTCCGAACGGGACCACAGCGAGTTGCGCAGCCCGTACGCGTTGTCGTTGACGAAGTCGATCGCCTTGTCCAGCAACACGTCGTCCGGGGTCGGACCCGGCACCACGACCGGCAGCAGCGGGAAGAACGTCTCCTCACGCACCATGTCGTAGCTCCGGGCGTCGTCCAGGCCGTCCACCCGCACGACCGTGGCCTCCAGGAACTGGCCGGCCTGCGACGGCGTGCCGTCCATCTCGATCCGGCGCCCGCCCGCGATCAGCTCGCCGCCGGTGTCCAGCGCCTGCCGGAGCAGGGCGAAGAAGCGCTCGCTGCGCCGCACCGGGGAGAGCAGCACGTCCGGGTCGTCCGGGTAGCCGGCCCGCACGGCCCGCACCGCGGTACGCAGCCGGTCGATCAGCTCGTCGGCGATGTCCGGATGGGCGATCACGTAGTTGGGCACCATGCAGATCTGCCCGGAGCCGAAGAAGCTCTCCGTGATGGCGTCCACGGCCTTCGGCAGGTCCGCGTCCCGCCAGACGACGACACCGTCGTTGCCGGCCAGTTCCAGAATCGGCTTCTTGGCCCTGGCCAGGCACTCCTGCTCGAACTGGAGCCCCTCGGCGCTGCCGCCGAAGTAGATGATGTCGTTCACTGCGGGGTGCTCGAGCCAGCGGTCCAGTGTCTTCCGTGGACTGCCGCAGATCACGTTCAGCGTGCCCGGCGGCGCCCCCATCTTCTCCAGCAGGGGCATGGCCAGGCCGGACAGGATGTACAGGGTGCTCAGCGCGATGCTCCTCGGCGCACGCACGACAACCGCGTTACCCGCCATCAGCACGGGCACCGCCAGCCCCGAATTGGGCAGCGGTGCGTTCTGCGGCGGGTGGATGCACACCACGCCGTCGGCCTGCCGCCGGATGATCAGCCGCCGGCCGCCGTGGTCGTACTCGGTGTGCATCTGCTGGTCGTAGTAGGAGATGCTCTCCGGGCTCACCGCCTGCAACAGGCAGGTCAGCTCCCATCTGGCCAGCGTGATGGGGTGCGCCTCGGCCACGAGGATCTCCAGGATCGTGTCCTGGTTGGCGATCAGTTGCTCGCGGAACATCGCCCCGAACCGCAGGCGGTCGGCCAGCGGAAACGCGGCCCATTCCTTGACCGCGCCCGCCGCCGCCTCGGTGGCCTGGTCGACGTCGTCGTCGCCGACGACGGCACACCGCCCCACCACGTAGGGATGCTGGGCGGCCTTGGAACGCGGATCGGGATCCTTCTCCAGTGCCCGCTTGAGGCTGACGCTCGTGAAGACGTCCTCGAGCAAAGATTTCGCGCTCACCGTGTATACCCAGCCGATGCCATCGACGTCCTTACCGCCGATATGGGAGGCAAAGCTCAGTAGCGGCTTTGTTCGTTCCGCATGCTGCTTCAGCTCGGTCGCTGCCACGTTCACGTTCTCTCCGGTGGTGGCTGGTACGTCCCTCGAACGCAAGCGACATTATGGGAAGTATCTGACGACCCGCTGACCGGTTTCTGACGTCCTGACATGCGGTTGACAACGGCCTGACAGGAATTGTCACCGGATCGTCGGTGTTGTGAGAGCGCCAATGCTGTGCCAGACTGACATGCCGAGTCTTGTACCCAATCCGCAGTGGACAGGTGAGACATGACTGCGTTAACGGCTTCGAAAGAACTGGTGTTGGACGCCCTTCAGCAGTACTCGGCGGCTGACAACCCCAGTGCCTATCTCGCGATGAGCGACGGCAATTCCTACTTCACTCTGCCGGACACACCGGGGGTGATCGTGTACCGAACGACGGGCCGCTATCTGGTGCAGTTCGGTGGTCCGTTCGCACCCGACGAGTCGTACCGGGACCTGTTGCGGGCCTTCGCCGCGTTCGCGGCCGAACAGGACCGCGAAATGGTCACCGTCCAGCTCCAGGAGCGGGACGCCCGCATCTACGTCGAGTGCGGCTTCACGGTGCAGCAGATCGGCGCGTCGTATGCGGTGGATCTCAAGCAGTTCACCCTGGCGGGCACGAAGTACATGCGGCTGCGCAACAAGATCTCCCGCGCGTTCCGCAACGGCCTGACCGTCGTCGAGGTGGACTACGACCAGTGGCACGACTCGGTCGAGGAGATCGACCGGATGTGGCTGCCGCTGAAGGGTGAAGGCGCCCGGCAGTTGGAGTTCCTGGTCGGCCAGTGCGGCGGTGAGGCACAGCGGTACCGCCGCCTGTTCGCCGGCCTGGTCGACGGCAAGATGGCCGGCTACATCCTGTACTCGCCGGTGTTCGGCACCCGGCCCGGCTGGATGCACGACCTGAGCCGCAGGCGGCCGGACATCTCGCCGGGCATCATGGAGGCGATCAACAAGACCGCCATCGACACGTTCCAGGACGAAGGTGAGCGGTGGCTGCACTTCGGCTTCACGCCGTTCACCAGCATGGACGAGTCGGTCGAGATGCCGGGCAGCAGTGCGGGCTTCCGCTGGTTCATGAACTTCCTGTGGGAGCACGGCGAGGAGGTCTATCCCGCGAAGACCCAGCTCGCGTACAAGGAGAAGTGGAACCAGAACCTGGTGCTGACCGAGTACGCGGCCTTCCAGGACCGGGCGAGCATCCCGGCGTTCGTGCACATCTTCCGTGCCTGCAACGCGATGTGAGGGAGGTGGAAGCCATGGCGGAACAGATTGAGCCGGTCCAGGACCGGATCGTGGAGCTGTTCACCGAGTTGTGCCACGACCCGGACAACGCGACAGCGGCCCACGACGCCGACGAGGCGCTGGCCGAGTTGGACCGGATGCTGGCGAGTCACTGAGCGACACCCGCGGCGCGCCGGGGTTTCCGCCCCGGCGCGCCGCGTGCTGTCGCCGGCTCTCCTGGGACGCCGGAGAGTCGGGCTGGGTGGGACTTGGTGGGACGACAAGCAGGCCAGCGACCTTGGCTGGTCGCTGGCCTGTCGCGGAGAGGGCAGGATTCGAACCTACGGAGCCGTAGCTCTCCCACCCCAGAAGGGCAGAACTCGTTGGGCCACTACGAGAACCTCTCCCAGCATTCGATTATCAACTAGCGCGGAGAGGGCAGGATTCGAACCTACGGGACCGTAGTCCTCCCGCCCCGAAGGACGGAACTCGATGGGCCACTACGAGAACCTCTCCCCAAGCGGATCGGGAATCCTTCGGCTTCCTCGCTTTCCGGTTTCCCTCACCGCCTGATAGAACAACTATGACAGACGCCGCTGACACCGTTCTGACGGCCGCCTGACCGCCCGCATCACGTCCCGACGGACGACCCCGTGGTCCGCCCGCCCAGCGCCAACACCGTCGTGACCAGCACCGCGGCGCACCCGGCGATCGCCATGAACAGCCACACCGGGCCGCCCGCGGTCAGCACCGGCAGCAGTACGAACGGCAGCGCGCCCGTGCTCAGCCGGGACAGCGAGTACGCCGCACCGACAGCCGTCGTCCGCACCCCCGTCGGGTACTGCTCGGCCAGGTACACGTGCGACACGTTGGCGAACACGTTGCTCAGCAACGTGTAGGCGACGCCGAACGAGACCACGGCGGCCGACACGCCGGACAGGCCGAAGCCCAAGCCGCACACGGCCACCGCCGCTCCGGACGTCGCGAGCAGGGTTCGCCGCTCCACGCGATCCAGCAACGGCAGCGACAGCAGCGATCCGATCGGGTAGCCGAGGAACGACACCGCCGTGTACGCCAGCCCCTGCACGACGGAGTAGCCCTTCTCGGCGAGCACCTGTGGCGCGAGAGTGCCGAATCCGTAGTAGATGACCGACGACAGCGCGCAGAACACCCACAGCATGATCGTGCGCCGCAGGTACGGCCGCCGCAGGACCGCCAGCACGCTCGTGACCGCCGGCGTCGGCTGGGATTCCACCGGCTCATCCGACGCAAGCGGAACAGAACCAGCCTCGGCACGCATCGCGCCGACCAGTTCCTCGGCTTCCGCGACGCGGCCGCGCGACGCCAGCCACCGGGGCGACTCGATGAGCCTGCGCCGCAGCAGCCACGCGATGACGGAACCGACCGCACCGAGCACGAACAGCCAGCGCCAGCCGACCACCCCGAAGATGTGGTGCGGCGTCAGCCACAGCGCGGCGAACCCGACGGCCGGCACACCGCAGTACGCCAACGTGTAGGCCCAGCCGACGAACCGGCCACGCCGGGTGGGCGGCAGGATCTCGGCGAGGTAGCTGTCGGACAGGCACTGCTCGGCGCCGATGCCCACGCCGGCGATGAACCGGGTGACGATCAGCCACCCGGCGGTCGGGGCGAACGCGCCGGCGAGTGTGGCCAACGAGTACACGGCCAGGTTGATCAGGAACGCCGTCCGCCTGCCCACCCGGTCGGCGAGCCTGCCGAGCAGCAGGGCGCCGAAGAACTGGCCGACGAACGCCGACGCCAGTATCAGCTTCAGCGACGTCGCGCCGACGGCGAAGTCGGCCTGCAGGACCTTGGAGATGGTGCCGGACAGGTTGCTGTCGAAGAAGTCGAAGAACAGTCCGGCGCCGACCGCCGTGGTGAGCAGGCGGTGGGTGCGGACGACCGGTAGCCGGTCCAGTGTGGCGCCGATGGAGATGCCCGCCCATTGGCGGGCCGGTAGGGGCGTTGAGGAGACCACGTCGTGACAACTCCCATTTGGTCGGAGGCTCGGGCACGCCGAACCACCCCGTGGACCACGGAGCCGGCACAGCATGAACACGTCCGCTGACCCTCGCCTGACACTCCGCTGACCGTCCGACCGGGATCAGCCCGCTGTCAGCCGGACGCGGCAGGATCGGGGGTGACGAACCCGGATCACTCGCGGACGGGGTGGATACCTTGCTGCTCAAGGGAAAACGACTACTGGTAACGGGCGTGCAGACCCGGAGCTCGATCGCCTACGTCGCCGCCCGCCTGGCGCAGGAGCAGGGAGCCGAGATCGTGCTCACCGGCTTCGGCCGGGGTATGGCGATCACGCGGCAGCTCGCGGCGGACTTCACGCCGGAGTGCGACGTGCTGGAGTTGGATGTCACGCAGCCGGAGCACCTGGACGCCGTCGCCGCCAACCTGCGGGACCGGTGGGGTGCCGTGGACGGTGTGCTGCACGGGATCGCGTTCGCCTCACCATCCACTCTGGACGGTGGTTTTCTGACCGCGCCGTGGCCGGACGTGTCGACGGCGCTGCACGTGTCGACCTATTCGTTCGTGGCGCTCGGCCGGGCGTTCGCACCGCTGCTGGCCGCCGCGGGCGGCGGCGCGCTGGTGGGCCTGGACTTCGACGCGGCACAGGCGTGGCCGGGCTACGACTGGATGGGCGTGGCCAAGGCCGGTCTGGAGAGCTGCTGCCGCTACCTGGCCCACACGCTCGGCCCGCAGGGCACCAGGGTGAACCTGGTGGCCGCCGGCCCGCTGCGCACGGTCGCCGCGTCGGCCATCCGGAGCTTCACCACCTTCGAGGCGGCGTGGGCGGACCGCGCGCCACTGGCCTGGGACGTCAAGGACGCCTCGGCCGTGGGGCGGGCGGTCTGCGCGTTGTGGTCGGACTGGCTGCCGTCGGTGACGGGCGAGGTGATCCACGTCGACGGCGGTGCCCACGCACTGGGTAGGGGTGCCCAGGATCTGCCGGTGAACGGGAAGGTGGCGCTGTGACCAGGGTGGCCGACCCGACGGAGCTGACCGAGTCCACGTCGCTCGGGGCCAGCGAGTGGCATGTGGTGACGCAGGACATGGTGGACCGGTTCGCCGACCTGACCGGTGACCACCAGTGGCTGCACACCGACATCGAGCGGGCCACCGACGGGCCGTTCGGGGCGCCGATCGCGCACGGTTTCCTGGTGCTCGCCATGACGACGCTGCTGCTGTCGGAGATCATCCAGGTCGATGGCGCGTCGCTGGTGCTCAACCAGGGCGTCGGACGGACCCGCATCCTGGCTCCGGTGCGGATCGGTGACCGGATCCGGGCGCGGGCGCACGTGGTGTCGGCGCGGCAGCGGCCACGGGGTTACTGGGAGGGCGTGTTCGGCATCGCCGTGGAGTCATCGGCCGGCGAGGACGTCGTCCTCACCACCGAACTGACGCTGCTGCACCAGTTCAGCTGACCGGCGCGACGGCCGGCGCAGGTGGGATCGACCAGCCGAAGATCACTTTGCGCCCTTCGGGCACGACCAAGTCCAGCAGACCGGGGAAGCGCGCGTCCAGGTCGTCGCGGCGCAGGCTGTTGAGTCGCCTGGTGCCCTCGTCCCGCTGCCGGATGACGCCCGCCTCGCGCAGCACCTTGAAGTGCCCGCTCTGGGTCGACTTGCTGACCGGCAGGGTGAACGTGGTGCACGCGAGCGCCCCGCCGGATTCGGTCTCGGCGAGGCGGGCGACGATCGCTAGCCGCACCGGGTCGCTCAGTGCCGCCATGACGTCCACCAGCCGCAGCGCTTCCCGGCTCGGGTGAACCAGCTCGACGGCGGTTCGGCTTGCCATCGCGCCATCGTATCAGCCAACGGCCACCATGTTCGAGTTCTCCGAACATGTGGTATGTTCGCTGACGCCGAACATGCGACCGAGGAGGCACCCGGGACCCGCGCAGGAGCGTCGATGGACACCACCGAACTTCGATCCGCCTACCGCCAACTACTCACCGTGGCCGAGACGATCACGGACGAGACACCGCTCCGGGTGGACCTGCGCATGATGGTCGACTGGCTGGTGGCCCACGTGGCCATCACCGAACACGTACTCGCCGGCGCGGCACGTGACGTGCTCACCGGCGTTCCCGCGGTGATCGACAACTACGAGGCCATGCACACCGGCGTGATCTCATCCATTGTGGACCTGACGTCGCACGACAGGCGGGTGGCCGACCTGCGGGACAACGCGGCCGATCTGGTCGCGTCCGTGGCGACGATCCCGCCGCACGCCGAGACGGCTCCGGTCCTGCTGCGCTTCGCCGACCGCGGCGGCCGGTCGATCCCCGACCAGCGGCTGCCGTGGTGCGAGCTGGTGCACGCGCACGCCGGTTCGGTGCTGCCCAGCCACACCAGGACGCTCGCCTTCGCGTTCGCCCAGCGCTGCGATGGACAGCTACCGGCCCGGGCACTGCCGGAGCAGCGGACCCGGGCCGGCGTACGGCGATCGACGTGGCGTTAAGCGGCCGGCTTCCCGTCCGGAGTGATCCGCGAGAAGCCGGTGTAGGGGTGCAGGGCGGCCGGGATCTCGACGCTGCCGTCCTCCTGCTGGTACTGCTCCATGATCGCCAGCATCGTCCGGCCGATCGGCAGGCCGGAACCGTTCAGCGTGGCGACCGGGGTCTTCTTCTTGTCCTCGCCACGGGTCGTGATCCGCGCCCGGCGGGCCTGGAACGTGCCACAGTCCGAACAGGACGAGATCTCCCGGTAACGGCGCTGGCTGGGCACCCAGACCTCGATGTCGTACGTGCGCCGGGCGGAGAAACCCATGTCGCCGGCCGCCAGCTGTACCACCCGGTAGGCCAGGCCGAGCCTGGTCAGGCACGTCTCGGCGTGGGACAGCATCAGGTGCAACTGCTCGTCGGAATCCTCCGGCCGGCAGAAGCGCACCATTTCCACCTTGTCGAACTCGTGCAGCCGCAGAATGCCCCGGGTGTCCCGGCCGTACGAACCCGCCTCGGCGCGGAAACACCGGGTGTGCGCGGTGAGCGCCAGCGGCAGTTCCGCCGCGGTCAGGACATCGCCCGCATGCAGGTTGGTCAGCGGCACCTCGGCCGTCGGGATCAGGAACAACTCGCGCTCGCCGACGGACGTACGGAACAGGTCCTCCTCGAATTTCGGCAGTTGTCCGGTGCCCGTCATGGTTTCCCTGGTCACCAGGGAGGGAACCGAGTATTCGAGGTAACCGTGCTCCGTGGTGTGCAGGTCGAGGAAGAACGTGATCAGCGCGCGTTCCAGCTTCGCGCCGACGCCCCTGGTCACGCTGAACCGGGCGCCGGCCAGTTTGCCGGCGCGGGGCAGGTCGAGGATTCCGGTGGCCTCACCGATGTCGGCGTGATGGCGGGGCTCGAACGAAAATTCCCGGGGCGCACCGCGGCGGTGCATCTCGACCGCGAAGTCCTCGGAGTCACCGTCGGGAACGTCGTCGGCCGGCAGATTGGGAATCGCGAGCAGGAAGGCGGTGAGTTCGGTCTCAACATCCTTGCGCTGGGCCTCGATCTGTCGTAGTCGGGCCCGCAGTTCCTGGGCGTGTTCGCGGACCTCGGTGGGTACCGGTCCGCCGCGGTCACCGGACTTCTCCTTGGCCAGGCCGTTGGCTTCGGTCCGGAGTTTGCCGGCCATGTCGGCCAGGTCCCGCCTGCGGCTGATCAGCTCGGCGAGTTCGTCCAGATCCAGCCGGAACCCACGCCGGGCGAGTTTCTCCTGCGCCACGGAGCCGAGATCAAGTAATGCCCGAGGATCATGCACCTGACACTCCGTTCGTCGTCACGTACGCGCGCGGTGGAATCGTTCGGTCCAGCGCTTCCCTGTCATTCACTCAAGATTCATTGTGCGCTCGTCAACTGACGAGGAGCTGACAGCTTCCTGATTCGGAAAAATGCCTCCCGAGCCGGTTCACCTTGTCACAAACACTGTTATCGCCGGGAAATGTATGCAGCGGAATAGATTCCGCCGACACGGCCGGCTACCTGGCATAAACGGTCGGCCACTCCAGGTCACCGGGATCCGATGATCGCCGTGCGGCTGTCACACGAATGGTCGCCGCCAACCAGACGCACCGCGCTCGAATAACGGTGATCACCAGCGGATGCGGAACTTGCGGTGTCGGTGGTTACGTGCTAGACAGGGTTGTCGCGGATATTTTGTTGCCGTGTAAACAATGGGAACTGCCCAATATTTGCGATCGAGGTTGAGTGTCGAGATTGGATAGAGATGAGCTGAAGATCGCGCAAAGGGGAAATATTTATGTTCGCAGTTCTCGGGCCGATCGAGATTACCGTCGACGGCCGAGCGACGTTATTACGGAGCGAGGCGCAGCGGTCGTTGTTCGCCGCCCTCCTGGCCAACCGGGGCAACCCGGTCGGCGTGCACACGCTCATCTCGGAGCTGTGGGAGGACCCACCTCGTAGTGCGGAGAACGCCCTCCAGGCCCACGTCAGCCGTCTACGGCGCCGGCTGTCGGCCCTGGAGCCGGGCCGAGGGGACTCACGGCTGAGTACGGTACCTCCCGGCTACCAGCTCTCCATCGACGACGACGAGCTCGACGCCGCCATCTTCAAGCAGCGCATCCGGAAGATCCAGAACGACACCGCGATGCCGGCGTCGGACGTGGCCCGCACGATCCGCCAGGCACTGTCGCTGTGGCGGGGGCCCGCGTTCGGCGGCCAGGTCCGGGGTGCCCTCGGGCAGTCGCTCGTCGCCCGGTACGAACAGGCGCGGCTCTCCGCGCTCGGCCGGTTGTACGACAGCGAACTGAAACTGGGCCGGGACATGGACATCGTCGCCGAGCTGAGCGAACTCGTGGAGCTGGAGCCGCTGAACGAGCGCTTCTGTGAGCAGTTGATGATCGCGCTGTACCGTTCCGGCCGCCAGGCCGACGCCCTGGCCGCGTACCGCAGGCTGCGGGCCCGGATGGACAACGAGCTCGGCGTGGAGCCCTCGCCCACCATCCAGAAGTTCGAGGTCGCCGTGCTGGCCCACGACCCCCAGATCGGGCCGAGAGCGGACCACCTGGCGCTGCGCAGCTGACCACCGGCCGTCGTCAGGTTCGTGTCAGTAGGGGATCAGACGGGTTTGTCACACTGGACGGGAGATCTCGTCACACTGGTCGGGAGATCTCAACGCACGAATGGCAATCACATGGCGAGCCTGATGGCCGACCGGCAGCTGGTGGGAACCGCGCCGATGTCGAGCTCTCGTATGTGACGACAGTTCCAGCCGGCCGTCATCGGGTCGGTAACGCCGAAGGAGATCACGGTATGCGACGACCCCCTGGAGGCACCATGTCGCCGGTCATCACCGACGACGCCGAGGCGGTAACGAAGGTCCCGGACGGGTCCGAGGCGCCGAGCGACGCCATGCGGGGTGACTTCACCGAACTGTCCAGGCGGATCAAACAGGCCGGCCTGTTGGATCTGCTACCCGGCTACTACATCTGGAAACTGAGCCTGAACACGGTACTGTTCGCCGCCGGGTTGGCAGCGTTCTTCCTGGTCGGACGGTCGTGGTGGCAGATGGTCATCGCCGTGTACCTGGGTTTCTGCGCCGGCCAGTGCATCTTCATGTGGCACGACGCCGGCCACAAGGCGATGTTCCGGAACAAGAACCTCGCCACGGCGGTCGGCCTGGTGCACGCCAACCTGGTCAACGGTGCCTCGTACGGCTGGTGGGTCAACCACCACAACCGGCACCACAGCCACCCGAACCACCTGGAGATGGACCCCGACATCGGGCGCCGCACGATCATCTTCGACCTGAAGCAGTACGCGAGCCGGCGTGGCTACAAGAAGTTCGTGGTGCGCCACCAGAGCGTCCTGTTCTTCGTGCTGCTCACGCTGGAGTGCCTGAAGATGCAGCGGACGGCCTGGCAGATGATCTTCAACGGCTCGGTGCGCAGGCCGGTGCTGGAGAGCGCGATCATCGTGGCTCGGGCGGCGATCTACCTCACGTGCCTGTTCGTGTTCCTGACGCCGGTGCAGGCGATCTGCTTCCTGGCGATCCAGCAGGCGGTCCAGGGCGTGTACTTCGGCATGCTGTTCGCGCCCAACCACAAGGGCATGGAGGTCCGGGACGAGGACGAGGAGCGGATGACCTGGCTGGAGCGCCAGGTGCTGACCTCCCGCAACGTCCGGCCGTCCTGGTACATCGACTTCCTCAGCGGTGGCCTGAACTACCAGATCGAGCATCACCTGTTCCCCGCGATGCCGCAGAAGAACCTGCCGCAGTGCCGGATGATCGTGCGGGACTTCTGCCGGGAGTACGGCATTCCCTACCACGAGGTCGGCTTCTGGCGGTCCTACCGCGAGGTCGCGTCGTTCCTGCACACGGTGAGCGCCCCGGTCCGGTCCGGTGAGATACCGGCGCAGCCACAACGACAAGCAGCCTGATTCTGTCCCCCCGACCCGGCCACGCCAGTGAGTACCCCTCGACTCCCTGGCGTGGCCGTTCCACGTTGTCGACCAGGACGCGAGGTGAACGAACTGTGCGTGAACACGACGCGGAGCCGTCCGGCTCCCGCACCATGGTCATCGTCAACCCGACGGCCGGCACCACGACGCCGGCGCTCATGGACGACGTCCTGAGCCTCTGTCGCCACCACGGGCGGACCGCCACCGTGCACCGCACGAGCGGTCGCGGCGACGCCACCGAGGCCGTCACCGGGTCCGGACTGGGTCCGGCCGATCTGGTGCTGGTCATCGGCGGCGACGGCACCGTGCTGGAGGTGGCGCGCGGACTGCTGGCCCTGGACACCGACCGGCGTCCGACACTGTTCGCGGTGCCGGGCGGCACCGGCAACTCGGGCTACCGGATGCTCTGGGGCCGCCGCCCGTGGTCGGCGGCGCTGTCGGCCGTGGTGCGCCGGACCGACGACGGCGCCGCTGCCATACGGCGGGTGGACATGGCCCGGTTGGTGGAGACCGACGACCTCGTCCTGCTCGGTGCCTGTGCCGGGCTGTTCGCCGACGCGCTGATCACGGCGAGGTCGTCGACCCGGCGCGGTTGGGCGCGGTACGAGGAGGCGCTGGCCACCACCGCGGCCCGCTTCGATCCGGTGCCGGCCCGGGTCACCGTGGACGGCACGGTGATCCACAAGGGCGAGATCGTGCTGGCCAACGTCGGCGGCGGCCGGCACCGCGCCGGTCAGTACCAGTTGCTGCCCGACTCGCTGATCGACGACGGCCAGTTGGACGTGTGCGTCATCGGCGCCGACGGTGGTGCGACCGCCATGCTGGCGCTGACCAGGACCGGCGACCACGTCGGCCGGCCGAGCGTCACCTACGGCCGGGGCAGGCGGATCGCGGTGGAACACCTGGACGGCACCGCCCTGTGCTTCGAGCACGACGGCGAGGTGTATCCGGGCGCCAGCCCGACCATGACGCTGGACGTCGTGCCGGGTGCCCTGCCCATGTGGGGCGCGGAGGTGGCCCGATGACCGTCGCCACCCGACTGTCCACATGGGCCGCTTCGCTTCGGTTCGACGCGCTGCCCGACCGGGTGGTGGCCCTGGCCCGCAGCCAGATCCTGTCCCAGCTCGGCTCGATCCGGGCCGGCGCGGGCCATCCGCTCGGCCACAGTCTGGTCAAGGCGTTCGGCCCACCGCTGGGGGTCGACCCCCGGCAGTCGGCGTGCGTGCTGGCCGGTCTCGGCTCGTGGCTGAACCTGGACGACACCGCCTACGCCGGGCACCTGTCCAACTCCACGGTCGCCGTCCCGCTGGCCTTCGCCTACGCCGAGGGTCTGGACGGCCGTGCCCTGCTGACCGCCGTGGTCGCGGCCAACGAGTGCGCGGCCAGGATCACCGCGGCCGCCACGCTGGGACCGTTGCGCGGACACAGCGCCGTGCACACCCACCTGGTCGGCGCGGTCGGCGGGCGGCTGCACTGCCAGCGCGCGTCCGCCGACGTGTGGCTGGACGCGTTCGGCCTCGCCCTGGCCATGCCGCCGTGGCCCCTGATGCGGGCGTTCCTGGCCAGCGACGCGCGCCTGTTCAACACGTTCTCGCCGGTCCGCACGGCGATGGACGCCTGTGACGCGGCCGTCGCCGGTCTGCGTGGCGCGCCGGACATCGTCGAGCACTCCGACGGTTTCCTGGCCCGCTTCGCCTCGGTCCCGCTGCCCGACGCGGTCACCGAAGGGCTCGGCGACCGCTGGCACACGGAGACGCTGTCGTTCAAGATGCACCCAGGCGGCCCCGGTATCGACGCCGCCGTCGACTGCGCCACCGCACTGCACGAGGAACTCGGCGACATCACAGCGGACGACATCGAGGAAGTGATCGTCGAGGCATCGGTCTACACGCTGCTGTCCGGCAAGCGTGTCGCCCGCTACATCGACGGTCCGGCCTCACCCCTGGGCGCACTCGTGCTGGACATCCCGTACCCGGTCGCCACCGCGCTGCTGACCGGCGGGTTCACCGTCGACGACTTCGCCGAGCCCTCGGTCGGCGGACCCGGCCGCTGGGCGCTCGCCGGCCGGGTCCGGCTGGCCCACGATCCGGCGATGACACGGGAACTGTTCGCGTCGGAGGCGCCCTTCGGCGAGGCCGTACGGCAGGCCGGACCGGCCGCCGAGGACTGGATCCGCCAGTTCGGCGGGGACGAGCTGGTGGAGCTGGTCGGCCCGCTGGGCGGTGCGCCGAGCGACTTCACCGGCGCCACCAAGGCCACGCCGGCCAGGGTCACCGTCCGGCTCACCGACGGCCGCGTCCGGACCAGGGAACGGTCCATCCCGCTGGGTGCGGCCGGGCCACACACCAGGGCGCACCACGCCGAGCTGATGCGGGAGAAGTTCGTCGAGCTGGGCGGGCCGCCCGAGGTGGCCGACGACGCCCCACGCCTGGACCGGATGACGCCCGCCGATCTGCACGCCTGGCTGGAAGCCGCGCTGAGCTGACGTTCCTGCGATGATCGCCGCATGGACGCTCCACGCGCTCGTACCGCCACCGGACTGGTCCAGGGCGGCTGGGAGAACGGTGTGGCCGCGTTCCGCGGTGTCCCGTTCGCGGCGCCGCCCGTCGGTGCCCACCGGTTCGCGGCACCGCGGCCGGCGGCGCCGTGGGACGGTGTGCGTGACGTGTCGCGGTTCGGTCCCCCGCCACCGCAACCCGGCGCGGCCTCGGCGGGCGACGACTGGCTGACCCTGGCCGTCTGGACGCCCGACCCCGGCGCGACCGGGCTGCCGGTCGTGGCATGGATCAGCGGTGGCGCCTACTTGCGTTGCACCACAGCCAATCCACACTTCAACGGCGCCACGCTGGCGGCTGGTGGGGCCGTCGTGGTCAGCGCCAACTACCGCACCGGCGCGGAAGGATTCGCCCACCTGCCCGGCGCTCCGGACAACCGAGGGCTGCTCGATCAGGCCGCCGCACTGCGCTGGATCCAGGACAACGTGGCCGGCTTCGGCGGCGACCCGGGCAATGTCACCGTGTTCGGCCAGTCCGCGGGCGCCGGGTCGATCGCCGCACTGCTGGTGATGCCGTCGGCGGCCGGCCTGTTCCGCCGGGCGATCATGCAGAGCCTGCCGGGAACCTACTTCAGCACCGCGCTGGCGGCGGACATCGCGGCCGAGATCGGCCGGTCGCAGCAGGCCGGTCAGCTCGCCGACGTCGCGCCCCAGGATCTCGTCCTCGCCGCTCGGACCGTGACCGACCGGCTGCCCCGGTATGCGCGGCGGTGGGGTCCGATCGCGCTCACCCCGACCCCGTTCTCCCCCGTGGTCGACGGCGAGATCCTGCCGGACGCGCCCTGGCGTGCCCTCGCGGCGGGCGCGGCCAGGGGTGTCGACCTGTTGATCGGGCACACCCGCGACGAGTTCCGCCTGCTCGCCGCCCGGCTCGATGAGGCCACCGACGACCAGGTGGACACGCTGATGGACAACCTCGCGCCGACGGTCAGCGCGACCGGCTACCGGGCCGCCTTCCCGGACGCCTCCGCGGCCGAACTGCGTGAAGTGGCCGTCGGCGACTGGCTGATGCGGATGCCCACCAGCCACCTCGCCGACGCCGCCCGCGCCGGTGGTGCCCGCGTCTGGATGTACGAGCTGTGCTGGGGATTCGGCCAGCAGGGCGCGTCGCACGGGCTGGACACCCTGCTCGTCTTCGGCACCACCGACATCGACGGCGAGGTCACCGCGGCCGGGCCGGCCATGGTGGAACAGGCACAACGCCTGTCGGAGCTGATGCGGGCGGAGTGCCTGGCGTTCGCCGCCACCGGCGATCCGGGTTGGGACCGCTACGACGGCCACGTCACCCGCGTGTACGACGCCGAGCCGGCGGTCCGCCCGTATCCCGAGGAACGGTCCCGCCGACTCTGGCGCGACTGGCGATTCGGTGCGCTGGGCCTCACCTAGTTCATGGCTGTGCGGGCGAAGCCCTCCAGCCGGGCCGCGTGTCCCGGGATCTGCTCGGTGCCCCGGGCCTTGACCAGGTCGCCCCACCGCAGGGTGTCGTTGAGGACTTCCTTGCCGGCGCGGTCCACCAGCCGGGTGGGCACCAGGACCGCGGCCGACTCCCCGGGCATCCGCCCGATCAGGTCGACCAGCCGGTCGGCGTTGTCCGACACCATGACGATCCGCTCGGCGTGCGACGTCGTGTCGATCAGCGTCGAGATCGCCGAAGTGTCCATGGCGCCGCTGTTGTCGATGCTCGCCGGTTCGCCGGCCAGCATGCGGCGGGCGGTCTCGGCCAGCATCGCGTCGCTCAGCAGGACATGGCTCAGTGTCCAGTCGATCTGGGCCCAGTCGGCGGTGCTCAGGGCATCCGACCCGGCTACCCGGCGGGCGGCCGAGGTCAGCCGCCGGTAGGCGCCGGCGAGGGTGTCGATGTCCATCCGCTCACACTCCTCACTGCTGTTCAACGGAACATGACGGCCGCCGGGGAAATGGGGGCGACCGCCAGTCCCGCCCCGGCCACGTCCGAAGACGCGGCCGGGTGCGTCGACATCGTTAGCGACGAACGTTTCCGGTGGCCGCCGGCTCGCGCTCGGCGGACGCCTCGGCCGGTTCGGTGGCCGGTGTCTTCGGCTTCCGCAGGGCGAACAGGGCGAAGATGCCGCCCGCCAACGCGCCCACTGCCGCCACGGCCAGGCCGAGGTGCACACCTCCGGACACAGCCGGTCCGACCGCGTGCAGCACGGCGTCCCGCAGGCCGGCCGGCAGCCGGTCGGGAGCCGACAGGTCACCGGTGGACAGCGCCTGCACCATGTCGGCGCGTTGCGCACCGGACAGCGGCAGCGACGCGATCGCCGCGGGCACCGTGCTGTGCAGGTGCTCGACCAGCAGCGTGCCGCCGATGGCCACCCCGAACACGCTGCCGACCTGGCGGAACGTGTTGGACACGCCGGTCGCCGTGCCGGCCTGCTCCGGGCGTACCGAACTGAGCAGCGCCACCGTGGCCGGCGCACCGACCAGCGACACACCCGCGCCGATCAGCGCCAGCGCCCACCAGTAGCTGAGGAACGTCGTGCCCGGTTCGAGCATGGTCAGCCGCAGCAGGCCGATCGCGCTCATCACCGAACCCACCACGATCGGCACCCTGGCGCCCAGCTTGTTCGCGATCACGCTGGCCAGGTAGGAGAAGACCATGATCGCGATGTTCAGCGCCAGGAACCGGATGCCCGCGGCGAGCGTGGACAACCCGTTGACCCGCTGCAGGTAGAGCGTCAGCAGGAAGATCGTGGTGAACAGGCCGAACAGGCCGAAGAAGTTCACGGCCGCGGCCGCCACCATCACCGGGTTGCGCATCAGGCTCATCGGCAGCATCGGGTCGCTGAACCGCCGCTCCCAGGCGACGAACAGCCCCAGGATGACGACGCCACCCACGATGGAGCCGATGATCACCGGCGATGCCCAGCCCAGCGCGCTGGCCTGGATCAGGCCGTACACGAGTGCGCCGATGCCGACCACGAACAGCACCTGGCCGAACAGGTCCATGCGCCTGCTGACGGCGGGTCGGGCCGTGGGCAGCTTGATGGCCAGCACGATCAGGGCGGCCAGTCCGACGGGCACGTTGATCCAGAAGATGCTCTGCCAGCCGAGTCCCTCGACCAGCACACCGCCCAGGATCGGTCCGGCGGCGAGCGCGAGGCCACCGACGCCGGCCCAGACGCCGATGGCGCGGGCGCGGGCAGCGGGCTCGGTGTAGATGGTCGAGACCAGTGCCAGCGACAGTGGCACCATCGCCGAGCCGGCCACACCCTGGATGACCCTCGCGATCAGCAGCGTCTCGTACGTCGGCGCGAGCGCGCACAGTACGGACGCGACGATGAAGCCGACCAGGCCGCCCAGGAAGATCCGTTTGCGGCCGAACAGGTCACCCAACGTGCCCGCGGACAGCAGCAGACAGGCCAGGACCAGTGCGTATGCGTCGACGATCCACTGGAGTTGGGTCACGCTGGCCGACAGGCTCGCCTGCATGGCCGGCAGCGCGACGTTCACGATCGTCAGGTCGAGGTAGACCAGGACGATTCCGGAACAGATGAACGTCAGCGTCAGCGCGTTTCCGCGCGTCGGCGCGGTCTGAGATGACATGAGGCCCTCGTCTCCGATTGCTCGTCTGGTGGCGATAGTGGGGTACCCGGTCGGCTACCCACCGTGGCTCTCAGTTCCGAGGGTAAACGAATGACTGTCGGTCAGTCAATTGACTGGCGGTCAGTCGTACACTCAATGGTGACGGATCGCCACGAGTACTGTCAGGCGGGTGAGCGAGATGACTGCGATGTCCGCGGCCGAGCCACGACGCAAGCGCGTGACCAAGAGCCAGCAGGACAGGATGTCCGACATCCTGCGGGCCGGTGACGAGGTCTTCCGGGAGATCGGCTTCCAGGACGCCACCATCGAGCACATCACCCGGGCCGCCGGCATCGCAAAAGGGACGTTCTACCTGTACTTCACCTCGAAGGACCATCTGCTCGCGGCGCTGTGGGAGCGCTACGTCGACGCCTTCGTGCAGACCACGGAGGAGGTGCTCGGCCAGGAGCTGGACTGGCAGGAGTCGATCGACCGGCTGCTCGGCGCGCTGATCGAGCACGCCGTGCGGCACGCCGAGCTGCACCGCATCGTCTACAGCTCCGCCAACGCGAAGGCACTGGAGCTGTGCAAGCGGTCCAACCAGCGGGTCATCGAGCTGATGATCGGCTTCGTGCTCGCCAACGTCGACGCGACCCAGGCCGACATCGACCCGGAGCTGGCCTGCCGGATGATCTACCATGCCGCGGACGGACTGCTGGACGATCTCATCGCCCGGCGCACCGAGATCGACCTGGCGCACGTCACCCGGTGCGTGCTCCGGATGGCCGACCTGACGCTCACCAACCGAGCCCACTGACCAGAAAGGACACTCGATGCCGGCCAGCCCAGCCGACCTGGTAGCCCTGATGCCCTATGCGGAAGCGCTCGGCATCACCCTGTCGGCCGCGGCGCCGGACGAGGTGGTCGGCCGCCTTGACTGGACACCGGAGCGGTGCACGGTCGCGGGCATGCTGCACGGCGGTGTCCTGATGACG
The DNA here is from genome assembly GCA_036273855.1 of Pseudonocardiaceae bacterium. GTDB lineage: Bacteria > Actinomycetota > Actinomycetes > Mycobacteriales > Pseudonocardiaceae > DATEPR01. Next base: position 30,787 of record DASUGU010000068.1, on the reverse strand, counting down.
CTGGCCGACTCGGTCGGCGCGGTGTGCGCCTACCTGAACCTGCCCGAAGGCGCCTCGACGTCCACTGTGGAGTCGAAGACGAACTTCTTCCGTGCCGTGCGAGGCGGTTCGGTCCACGCGACCAGCCGCCCGCTGCACGTCGGGCGGTCGTTCATCGTGGTGCAGACCGACGTCACGGACGACGACGGCAAGCGGGTCGGCTACACCAGCCAGACCCAGGCCGTCCTCGCGTAGTCACGCGGCGCCCAACTGGTGGCGCAGGGCGCTTTCCAGGTCCGGATACCGGAAGTGGTGGTCCGCCTTGGTCAACCGCTCGGGCTGGACCTGCTGGCTGGCGAAGGCCAGCTCCCGCGCCCCTGACTCGCCGAGCGCCAGCTGGACCGCCGGCCTCGGCACGGTCAGCAGCGCCGGCCGGTGCAGGACGGTGGCCAGCACGCGCGTGTAGTCACTGTTGCGGACCGGTTGCGGCGCCACGGCGTTCACCGGACCGGCCAGGGCGGTGTCCAGGATCGCGCGGACGTAGACGTCGGTGAGGTCGTCGATGTCGATCCACGGCAGCCAGTGCCGGCCGTCGCCGAGCGGACCGCCCAACCCGGCCAGGAACAGCGGATACAGCAGGCGAAGCACACCACCCCGGGGACTCTGCACGATTCCGGTGCGCACCCACACGGCCCGCAGGCCGGCATCGGTATCGGCCGCTGCTTCCCAGTCGGCGACCAGATCGGCCAGCGGCCCGTCGCCGTGCTCGCTGTCCTCGGTGAGGACCTCGTCGCCGCGGTCGGGTCCGTAGTAGCCGACGGCCGACGCCGACACGAAGACGGTGGGCCCCTTCGGTGTGCCGGCGGCCCGCTCGGCCAACCGCCGGGTGGGCTCGATCCGGCTGTGCCGCACGTCGGCGAGGTGCTGGTCGGTGAACCGGCCCGCGATGCTCGCGCCCGCCAGGTGGATCACGGCGTCCACGCCGGCCAGCAGCTCGCGGTCCGGATCGTCCGGGCGCCAGCGGCGTTCGTCCGACGCACGGATCGGCCGGCGCACCAGCCGGACGACACGGTGACCGGCGGTGGCGAGCAGGGCGACCAGTGCCCTGCCGACCAGCCCGCCGCTGCCGGTGACGGCCACGGTCACCGGGTCGGCCCGCCACGCCGTGGCACGCGCGTTCGCGGCGAGATCGGCGGCCAGTTGGGCGTGCCGGTAGTCGAACATCGAGCGCAGCAACGCGTTCGGCACCCGGGTCTCTACGGAGTCGGTGACGGTGGTCTTGTCGGGCGTGGTTGCCTCGAACAGGTGGGTGTGCCGCCACGGGGCGACCACCGAGAGCGGGCCCACGAGTTGGTCGACGAACTGCCGTTCCGGAACGTAACCGTCCGGCTGGTGCCTGGCCACCCAGCGCAGCCCACCGGGCAGTCCCAGCACCGCTCGCCCGTCACGCAGCGAATCGGACTCGGCGACGACATGCACCGGTTGCCACGGCGGCGTCAGCCGATGGATGGCACCGGGACGGCCGTGCCAGGCGAACACATCGGCCAGCGGCGCGTCGACGTCACTCGATCGCAGGAATGCCATGCGACGATTGTCACAGCGCCGTGGGTGAACCGCACGACGACGATCCCGAATGGACTACTTGCCGACGTCGAGCCGGAATGCTGCGTCCTTGGCTGCGCCAAATGGCAATGGCGGGCCGCCTGCCGTGGTTATCGTCGCAGGAAAAGTGCCATGGGGAGGTCACGATGGCGACCGAGGTGCCCTGGACGGAAGCCGCGTTCGGTCAACTGCTCGACGAGAAGCTGGGCACGGACTGGGCCGAACAGCTCAAGACGAAATGGGGCGCCGAATGGGGCGAATCGTGCGCCCAGGAATTGGCCACCAAACTCGGCGACAACTGGGCGGACAGCCCGCAGGCCGCGACCGACACGCTGGTCGAACTGCTCGACGACACGACTGATCCCGTTCCCGAGGAGACCACCGACCCGGACGGTGTACCGGATGTCGACTTCGACCAGTACGAGTGGTTGAAGACCTTCACCGAGGCCGACTCCTTCGAGTCCTGGCTCGTCCGCATCGGCATGTCCGCCGACGACGCGACCGTGCTCGTCAACGCCGACCAGCAGAGCGCTGACGACGCCGGTGACAAGGCGGACGTGGACATCGACCGGTACCCGTGGCTCACGACGTTCGCCGAGGCCGACTCCTTCGAGTCCTGGCTCGTCCGCATCGGCATGTCCGCCGGCGACGCGAGCACGATCGTCAACGCCGACCAGCAGAGCGTCGAGGAGGGAACCCCGTGACCAGTGCCAGAACGAACATCGCGTCGACCGTCGCTGTTCTCACCGCAGGTGTCGTGATGTGGGACGCGTGGGAGAAGTACAAGAAGGACCGGACCTGGCTCAACCTGGCCGCCTTCCTGGTGAAGGTCCTGGCGTTCTGTGTCGTCGTGGACAAGGAGAACCCGTCGCTGGTGCCGACCATGGCGGCCGTGCTGGTCCCGGCGGCCCAGGCGCTCGCGGTGGTCGTCGAACAGCTCAGGCGCGAGTTCCCCCGCCTGCTCTGACCCACCGCCCCGACTCACTGGAGGAGTAGACATGCCCGGCCTGGACGAACTGTGGACGTGGGTGCGCACCCCGGTACAGGAACTGGTGGCTCGCCGAGCCGGCGGTCCCGACATGCCGTGGGCGGACCTCCGCGCGTACTTCGTGGAGCGGACGGGTGTCGGCGACCCGTCGGGTCACGCCCTGCTCGGCCCGCTGGTCCGCCAACTCGACGAGATGCCGGACAGCGAACGCATGGCGCTGCTCGCCGACGGCGACAAGTTCGAAACGCACGTGTACGAGTTGGCAACGACGGTCGCCGAGCCGCCCGCCGACGCACAGTCCTACGACGAGACCGCGTGGCAGCGCTTCCTCGTCGAGAACGGCCCGCGCTGGGCCGGCGACGAAGGTTCCTGGGACCAGTTCAACGCCTGGTTCACCTACCAGGCCGACGAGGCAGGCGTCGGTCAGCCGGCGACCGCGCTGATGGCACACCTCGGCACGCTCGGCGTGGCGGAGCGGATCACGACGTTCGCCCAGTACGGCGTCCGGATCGCCGCGCCCGCCGAAACCGCAGCCGACGAGGGCGGGTGGCAGCGCTTCCTCGCCGAGAACGGCCCGCGCTGGGCCGGCGACGAGGCTTCCTGGGACCAGTTCCACGCCTGGTTCACCTACCAGGCGCAGGAACAGGGATTCGGCGTGCCGGCCACCGAGCTGGCGAAGCGCATGGCCGGCCGGAACGCGGCCGAGCGGATCACCGTGTTCGCCGACTACGGCGTCCGGATCGCCGGGCAGCCGGTCGCCGCCGACCAGGCTCCGGTGGAGCTGACCGAGCAGGACCTCCAGTCGATCTTCGACCAGACCGCCGACTTCGCCGACATCCCGGAGGAACGTCGCAAGGAACTGATCAGAGAGATCGCCGGCGGCCGGTGACCGCACGTCGGTAGCAGGAAAGGAAACCCGGGATGGACCTGGAAGCCGAACGCGAGCGCGCGTTCAAGCTCTACGTGGAGCAGAAGCTGACCGAGAGGTACGGCGACGCCCGGCTGCCCGCCAAGGTGAAGCAGCAGGAAGCCCCGTACGACAACCGGAACAACAGGACCGAAGGTGACTTCGTCAACCCGAACGGCGTCACCGACGCGCCGATCCGGCTCAACCACGCCTACTACGACCTGACCGAGAACCAGGGCGGACTCACGCTCGTCGCCACCGTGCGGTACCTGTGGGTGATCCGGGGGGACGGGCACCTGGTCATCGGCGTCGAGGACCCCAGCGTGTGGCGGGACGCGTTCCCGAGCGCGCCGACCGACACGTCGGGCGACGGACTCGGGCACCCGTCGATCGCGGCGACGTTCAGCCCGACCGGCGAAGCCCTACCCGGCACCGGCCGGATCGCCGGCGAGCTGGAGGCGTACCGGGGCGCCTGGAAGATCAACGATCACTCCGGCCGCTACAGCTCCGGTCGTGGCCAGGTGCTGGTGTTCCTGGTCAACGCGGCCCAGAAGTTCCAGCGCTACGGGATCGACGTCCAGTACATCCAGTCGAAGGTCGAGTTCGCGGACCAGATCAAGACTGTCACCGAGCTGCTCTCCCAGTCCAAGCAGGCAAAACTCTGAGCTACCGCATGGATTCCGCGATGTGGTGGACATGCTCCACCTGATCGGCGGTGAGCCGCCGGACGTCCCAGATCAGCTCGGCCACGCCGAGGGCGGCAGGCGGTTCACCGACGGGCGTGCTGCCGGCCAGAGCGGCCAGGTCGTCGACGGGTATGTCCAGCAGGGTCGAGAAGTCGATCAGCAGGTCGGGGGTCAACGGCTCGCGGCCCATGCCGACCTGTCCGTACGTGGCGGCCGACCAGTACCGGCCGGTGACGTCGGCCGACATCCTCGCGATGTCCGTCCAGCCCAGGTTCCGATTGCCGAGCAGGCGCAGCACAACGGCACCGGGAGCGAAGCCGGCCGGGTCATGCGGGTGCGCCCGCGGCGGCCGAGCGGGTCGCTCCTGTTGCGGCAGTGAAGCCACACGGTGGCGCAACTCGCCTCGCTGCCGCGGCGCCAGGGACAGTGCGTCGCGCACGAGGCGGGGAACCCATCGTCCGGCGTTCGGGTCCACCGGGGTGAGGTCGTCGGGTACCGGCACCGCCGCGATCGCGAAGAGGTCCCCGGCATGCAGGCCGAGCGCTGGCGCGAGCCGCCGGAGCAGCGACGGGCTCGGCGGCACACCGTCGAACACGGCTGCCAGCTCGGATTCGGCGACGCCGGCCAACCGGCTCAGGGCACCGATGTCCAGGTTTCGGCGAGCCGACAACCGCCCCAACAGCACACCGAAGCCCGAATCCCCCGCCATTCGATCAAGCCTAGGCCGTCACGTATCGCCGTGGCGGTGCCGTGTGGGCGCGACCGTGGAGGAGAACGAGCTGTGCCCGGGGCGGGCCGGGGCTCGAATCGGACCAGTCCGCCGGCTGGGAACTGGACCTTACCGGTGGCCGGGTTTGTTCGTAGCGTCGTAGCCATGACGACGTGCCCGACCACCGGCCGCGCGGTTGCGCCGAGGACCACGCTGCTGACCCGCGCGCTGGTGTTGCGCTTCGTGTCCATCATCGGCTCGTCCGTCGGGTTCTACCTGCCGCTGTCGGTCGTTCCGCTGCTGGCCCACCGCGCCGCCGACGCCGGCTTCGCCACGGTGGCGCTGCTGGTGACGACCGTCGCCTGCGAACTGGTCACGCCGCGGCTGGTCGGGCGGATCGGCTACCGCTGGGCGCTGGCCCTCGGGTTGGGCGTGCTCGGCGGGTCCAGCCTGATCCTGGCCGTCACCGACCGGACCTGGGTGATCGTCGCGGTGAGCATCGCGCGGGGTGCCGGGTTCGCCGTGGCCGTGGTCGCCGGTGGCGCGGTCACCGCGACCCTCATCCCGGCCGACCGGCGGGGCGAGGGCCTGGCGCTGGTGGGTGTGGTGAGCGGTGTGCCCGGCATTCTGGGTCTGCCGGCCGGCGTGTGGATCGCGACCCATTGGGGCTTCCCGCCGGTGTTCCTGGCCACCGGGGCGGTCACGCTGCTGGCCCTGCTGTCGGTGCCCGGTCTGCCCGGTCGGCCGGCACCGAGCCGGGGGCGGCACGGCGTCCTGGCGGGACTGCGCAACCCGCTGCTGGCCCGGCCCGCGGTGGCGTTCGCCGGGTCGACGGTCGCGGTCGGCGTGCTCGTCACGTTCCTGCCGCTGGCTTCGGGTGTGGCGCACGCGTGGGTGGCGTCGGCGGCGCTGCTGGCCCAGCAGTCGGCGTCCACTGTGGCCCGCTGGGCGGCCGGCCGGGTCGGTGACCGGCTCGGTGCCGCCCGGCTGCTGCGGCCCGGCCTACTACTGGCCGCGGCCGGCATGGCGGCGCTGGTCGCGATCGACAGCCCGGCCGCGGTGATCGGCGGGACGCTGGTGTTCGGCGTCGGGTTCGGCGTGCTGCAGAACGCCTCGCTGACCCTGATGTACGCCCGGGCGGCGGCCGGCGGCGAGGGCATGGTCAGCGCGATCTGGAACGCGGCCTACGACCTGGGCATGGCGGCCGGCGCGCTGTGCGCGGGCCCGCTGGTCGGGATGGCCGGCTACTCCGTCACGTTCGGCGTGACCGCCGCGATCATGCTGCCCGCGCTGGCACTGGTTCGTCGCCCGAAACTTGCCTGATCGGGCAACCGATCGTGCTTGAACGCCTGCCCGTTCGCCTGCCCCGTCCCGCCTCGCCCTTTCGTAGCGTGGTGGCGCCTGTCACGGGAAAGGAACAGCGAGATGGCGGACATTCCCGCAGACGCACCCCGGTCCGAGGACGGCTACTACTGGTGGGACGGCTCCCAGTGGCAACCGGTGAACCAGGGCGACCAGGCCGGCGCCCAGCAGGGCGCGACACAGCAGACGGCGCAGCAGACCGCGCAGCCCATCACCGACGACCAGTTCGCCAGCATGTTGCAGGCAGCCGAATCCGGCGTGCAGGAGGCTTGACATGTCCGAAGTCACCGACATCGTGAACACCGGCATCAGCGTGCTGCACCTGCTGGCCAACCACGCGGGCGTGCAGACCGTGGAGGGCGGCTACGCCAACGGCTTCCCGGTCGGCTACGACGGCAGCGGCGCCTCGGGCGGCGACTTCCGCACGATCACCAAGCAGTGGAAGCAGAGCAGCGAGTGGTACGACATCCTCAACGCCGACTTCGACTTCACCGTCGGCGTGAGCTGGTTGTACGGCGTCCAGAAGGACGGCTCGGGCCACTACATCGACCAGATCACCGCGACCCTGGAGGTCGGCTACCTGCCGGTCGACTTCACCGTGGACGTCCAGGCCAACTTCCCCAAGCACGGCAACAAGTTCGGCTCCGGCACCGACGTCATCGCGGGCATGCCGCTGACGATGACGATCACCATGGACGGCATGTTCGGCCAGGCGGTGTCGTTCCGGCAGGAGAAGCAGGTCGTGGTGAAGGGCGACGGCACCTGGGAATGGCCGACCTGACACCCGGCTCGTCGCGGGGCCGAAATGGACCGGACGGACGATAATCGGCCGGGATGACTGCCACGCTCACAACTCGCCTGCGCCGGGTCTACCAGGATCGCCTGGACCGCACCCAGCGTTCGGTCCTGGTCTCCTGGGCCGCGTTCACCGGCACGTTCGGTGTCACCCGCGCGATCACCTACAGCCTGCACCGGGCGGGCGCCGGCACGGCCGGCGGCATCACCATCCGGGGCCGGCACATCCACCACTACAACTTCGGCATCGCACTGCTGGCGGCGGTCGGCGCGGTGGCGGTGCGCGGTGACGACGAGGCACGCCTGCACCCGGCGGTCGCCACCGCGTACGGCGGCGGCATCGCGCTGATCGTGGACGAACTGGCTCTGCTGGTCGACCTGCAGGACGTGTACTGGGCGCGGGACGGCCGACGGAGCGTGGACGTCGCGGTGGGCCTGATCGGGCTGACCGGCGTCTACTTCGCCGCCCAGGAGTTCTGGCAGGCCGCCGCCCGGGAGGTCCGGCGGACGTGAGGGTCGTCGCCGACGACCTGGGCACCCCCGTGCCGCTGCCGGACCGGCCGGCCGCCGTGGTGTCCCTGGTGCCCTCGCTCACCGAGTCGGTCGAGGCCACCCTGCCCGGTGTGCTGGCCGGTGCCACCGACTACTGCGTCCACCCGCCCGGCCTGGTGACCACCCGGATCGGCGGTTCCAAGTACCCCAGGGTCGACGATGTCGTCGCGCTGCGCCCCGAGCTGGTCCTGGCCAACGTGGAGGAGAACCGCGCCGAGGACGTGGCCCGGCTGCGCGAGCGGGGTGTCCCGGTGTGGGTCACGGCAGCGCCCGCCGACGTGCCCTCCGCCCTGCGGTCGCTGCGCAGGCTGTGCGCCGAGGTGCTCGGCGTGCCGTCGCCGGACTGGCTGTGCGCGGCCGAGCAGGCCTGGACCGCCGTGGCACCGGTCCGGGTGACCGCGGTCGTGCCGGTGTGGCGCCGTCCGTGGGTGGTGCTGGGCAGGGACACGTTCGCCGGGGACGTGCTGCGCCGGATCGGCGTCGGCAACGCGTTCAGCGGTGCCGAGGACCGGTATCCCCGGCCGCCGATCGACGTGCTGCGGGCGATGGTGGCCGACGGCCGCGCGGACTGCATGGTGCTGCCCGACGAGCCGTACCCGTTCACCGCCGACGACGGTCCCGACGCGTTCCCCGGTGTCCGGTTCGCCCTGGTCCCTGGCCGTGAGCTGACCTGGTGGGGCCCGTCGCTGCGCACGGCGCGCTCGGTGCTGGTCGATGCGTGCGCGCCCCTCTCGTAGCGGCCACGTTCCGGCAGCTTCCGACCGATACCGTCCGCATGCGGACGCGGAGTGGGACAGAATCGCCGCGACCACGTACCAGCGGGACAGGGAGGCTGCCGTGACGGAGCAGCGGGGCCCGGTCGCCCGGCAACGGGCGGTCGGCGGTCGCTACGAACTGCTGGAGGTGCTGGGTCGCGGCGGAATGGGCGTGGTGTGGCGGGCCCATGACCGGGTGATCGGGCGGCAGGTCGCGGTCAAGGAGCTGCGCCTACCGGACGGGGTCGACGAACACGAGCGGGCGGTGTTCCAGGAGCGGGTGCTGCGCGAGGCACGCACGGCGGGACGGCTCAACGATCCGGCGATCGTCACCGTGCACGACGTGGTCGACGACGCCGGCACCACCTACATCGTGATGGAGCTCGTCCAGGCCACGACGCTGAGCGACATCGTCCGGTCGCAGGGCCCGTTGCCGCCGCACCAGGTGGTCGCGCTGGCCGAGCAGGTGGCCGCCGCCCTGGAGGTGGCGCACGCGGCCGGGATCGTGCACCGGGACATCAAGCCCAGCAACATGATGTTGTTGGGCAACGGCAGGGTGAAGCTCGCCGACTTCGGCATCGCGCAGGCCGTTGACGACCCCAAGCTGACCACGAGCGGCAAGCTCATCGGTTCGCCCAGTTACCTGGCGCCCGAACGGGTCCGGGGCAGTGAGGCGACCCCGGCGGCCGACCTGTGGGCGCTGGGCGCCGTGCTGTGCTTCGCGGTGGAGGGCAGCGAACCCTTCGAGCGGACCAGTACGGCGGCGACCCTGCACGCTGTGCTGAACGAACCGGCCCAGCTCACCCGGTGCCCGCCGCAACTGGCCACGGTCATCCGTGGCCTGCTGATCGCCGACCCGCACGCCCGGTTGACCGCGTCCCAGGTCCAGGCACTGGTCCGCATGCCGGACGTGACCACGCAGGTCACGTCCCAGCCCGTGACGCCCACCTCGGCCCTGCCGGTCGGGCAGCCGAGGACCCGGCTGGTGGAGCGGCGCCGGACGGGCCGCCGGTGGCTGGTGGCCGGTCTGGCGGTGCTGCTGGCGGCGGGTACCGCGGTCGGCGGCTACGTCCTCGGCCACGCGGCGGGCACGCCAACGCCCCCGATCGCGCTCGCGGCCACACTGGACTACGGCTCGCCGGACGCGCGCATCCCGGATTTCGGGTTGGGCGACGGGCAGTGCGGTAACGGCCAACTGGTGCCCGGCCGCCGTTTCCCCAGCGACGAGTCCATCGACTGCGACAGTCCGCACGACTTCGAGGTGTTCGGCACCGCGTCGGCGGTGACCAGCTACTCGCTGCACATCCCGGCACCGGCACCGCAGATGCTGTCCGCCGAGGCGGACAGCATCTGCGCGATCGTGTTCTCGTCGGCGTGGGTCACGCCGGCGGACAAGGCCACCGCCCTCACCTACACGGTGCTGGTGCCCAGCAGGCGCGACTGGCAGGTCGACCCGACCAGCCACAGCGGCACCCGCGAGATCCTCTGCGTACTGGCCCGCAGGGACGGCCGGCAACTGACCAGTTCGGTCGTCTCGTCAGGGGACTAGCGACGCCAGTTCGACAGACCTCGGCGCCGCCGGCCCATGGCACCGCTCACCAGGGCGACACCGAGGGCGGCGATGACCACCTGGGTGAGGATCTCCAGCCAGTCGATGCCGGCCGTGTTCGCGTAGCCGATGCCGCGGGCGATGGCCGAGCCGATGAAGGCGGCCACGATGCCGACGACGATGGTCACCCAGATCGGGATGTCCTGTTTCCCGGGCACCACCAATCGGCCCAGCGCGCCGATGATGAGCCCCACGATGATGGCACTGATGATGCCGCTGATAGTCACTGCCGACTCCTCTCGCTCAGCAACCTGAGCCGGGATGCACTGTTGAGTGCCCCTGGGAAGTACCCGAGGCGTGCGGCGGCAAAACGTTGGCTACCTGGTGCCCAGCGCGAAATAGCCCTGGCCGACGCCGGGTGTGCCGCGTGGCACCTCGGGGTAGGGCCAGCGGCCCAGCCGGGTGCCGACGCTGCTGATCAACGTCACCTCCGGGTGCCAACCCCGGCTGCTGAGCAGGTCCTCGGGACTGTCCGTACCGAACAGCCACGGTGCGTGGTGGGCGGCGAACCGGTCGAGCAGCGGCGCCATGGCCGGACTGTCCAGCAGCGACTGCCCGACGACGTCGATGTGCAGTTCACTGCCGGCCGCCGACACCGCGCTGATGCGGTCCAGGAGTCCCGCGACGGCGGCTTCGGTCAGGTACTGCAGCAGCCCTTCGACCAACCAGCACGTCGGCTCGTCGGCCCGGAAACCTTTACCGCGCAACGGATCTGACCAGTCGGTGGCCAGGTCGACACCGACCGGGTGGCGCCGGCAGCGCGGCCGGGGCGGGCCGTCCGGCACGGCGGCGAGCAGCCGGTCCTTCAGGTCCAGCACCTCTGGTCTGTCCAGTTCGAACACCGTGGTGTCGGCCGGCAGGTCCAGCCGGTAGGCCCGGGTGTCCATGCCGGCGGCCACGATGACGATCTGCCGCATCCGACCGGCCGCGCCGAGGAGCGCGTCGTCGTAGAACCGGGTCCGCACGGCGATGGTGGAGTTGTCGCCGAAGACGTCCAGCAGCCCGCGGCCCTCCTCGCCGGCCAGGTAGGCGGCGAACGGATCGGTGAACAGCCTGTCGTCGCGGGTGGTCTCGACGGCCCGCAGCGCGGCGGTCAGCCTGCCGGTCGACGCGACGGGATCAAGATCGGGGTGAGTGGCCATGATGGCAGTGTTCCGAACCGCTGGCGTTCTGCACGACGGTGCTCGCCGAAGACGGCGGATTCCGACCAACGGATAACCTGTTCTGGTGGATTCACTCACCATGGACGACCTGGACCGGCGAATCGTGCACGCGCTCGCCGTCGACGGGCGGGCGCCGCTGAGTCGCATCGCCACCGCGCTGGACACGTCCGACCGCACGGTCGCCCACCGCTACCGCAGGTTGCGCGCGGCCGGGCTGCGGGTGGTCGGTCTGGTGGACGGGCGGCGGTGGGGCTGGTCGGACTGGCTCGTCCGGCTCCGCTGTGCTCCGGCCACGGCACCCGCTGTGGCCACCGCGCTCGCCCGCCGGGACGACACGGCGTGGGTCGGCCTGGCATCCGGCGGTACCGAGATCACCTGCGTCACCCGGTCACGCAACGCCGACGGGCAGCTGCTGCTGGACAAGCTGTCCCGCACTCCGAGGATCGACGCCATCACCGCGCAGTGCCTGCTGCACGCCGTCGCCGGAACGGCGGGCTGGCCCGGCCGCGTCTCCGCATTGGCACCGCACCAGATCGACCGCATCCGGGGACACCAGGCCCCGCGCCCCACCGGGCCGGCCCGCCTCACCGACGCCGACCGGGCACTGCTCGGCGCGCTGGCCACCGACGGCCGGACCAGCTACCCCACGCTGGCCGCGATCACCGGCCGGTCACAGTCCAGCGTGCGGCGCAGGCTGCCCGAACTACAGGACGCGGGTGTCCTCTACTTCGACGTGGACGTCGACCCGGCACTGCTGGGCCACACCTGCCAGGCGACGCTCTGGCTGACCGTCGCGCCGACCGCCCTGACCGACGTGACCCGGGCGCTGGCCGGGCACCAGGAGATCGCCTACGCGGCAGCGACCACCGGCGCCACCAACGTGGCCGCGTTCGCGGTCTGCCGGGACGTCGACGCCCTCTACGACTACCTGGCCACCCGGATCGGGGCGCTGCCCGGCGTGCTCCAGGTCGAGACCAGCCTCGTCACCCGACACCTCAAGCGGGCAGGCGCCGCGCTGCTGCCCGTCACGCCCGACCGATCGCGCTGATCCGGTCGGCCAGGAACGTCAGCACGTCCGGCCACGCGGTGGCGAAGTCATCCCGGTCGGCCGCAGTGGATAGCCAGCCTGGGTCAGGATCAACCGAGTCGTGCCGGCGCCGCGCCGTTGCCCGTCACGCCCGACCGATCGCGCTGATCCGGTCGGCCAGGAACGCCAGCACGTCGGGCCACGCGGTGGCGAAGTCATCCCGGTCGGCCGCAGTGGGAAAGCCGGCCTGGGTCAGGGTCAACCGGGTCGTGTCGCCGCCAGTAGCCAGCGTGATGCCGACCCGGGTGTCGAACGGTGCGCCGTTGCCCTGGACCGTCGCGGTGTACGCCAGGCGGCGGGGCCGGTCGAGCTCGGTGATCACCCGGTGCTCGCGGAACGGGTCGATGCCCGGCGGGTGGAACGTGACGTCCCACGTGCCGCCGATCCGCAGGTCCATTTCGGAGTGTTCGATCCACTCCGGACGCGGTTGCTCGTACATGCCCACGAAACCGTCGAAGATCCGCTCCGGGCCGGCCGGGTAGTCATGGCCGACGCTCAACTCGAACTCGTCGTCGTTGCCAGTCATGCACCGGTGCGTACCACGGGCCACCGACTGGGAAACCCGTCACAGGTGCGCGGCCAGGCCGTCCAGGACCCGCTCCAGCCCGGCCGCGAACCGCCGGTCCTGGCGGTCGGACCGGTGCGGGGTCTCCGCCTCGACGATCACCCTGGTGAGCCGGGGATAGCGGCCGCTGCGCACGATCGTCGGCCCGTACTCGCCCTGCTGTTCCATCCACTGCTCGTGGGTCAGCCCGGACCGCTGGGCCGCCGCCCGGTCGCCGAGTTCGGCCTGGATGTGGCCGAGCACGAACGCGGACAGTGTGTCGAGGTTGGCCAGCATCTCGTCGGTGCCCAGGTCCATGCCGTCGAACACGGACAACGACAGCTCGGCCCACCACAGGCTGTTCGGGCCCAGATTCGCCCGGCCCGAGGCCAGCGACGGCATCCACGGGTGGCGCAATGCCGTCTCCCGCAGCAGGCGCGCGATGGTGGCCAGGTCGGCCCGCCACTCACCGGTGAGCTCGGTGCCGCGCAGCTCCCCCATCACCTCGTCGCCCATCAACTCCAGCACGTCATCCTTTTTGGACACATACCGGTACAGCGATGTGGTTCCGGTGCCGAGTTCGGTCGCGATCCGTCGCATCGACACCGCGTCGATGCCCTCCTGGTCGGCGATCCGGATCCCGGCCACGGCGACGTCCCGCCTGCTGTGGGTGGGTCTCGGGCCGCGCGTCCCGTGTTCGGGGCGCATCCAGATCACCGGGTGGTCGCCGGCCACGGTCACCTCCGCCGGAGATATTGCGAACACTGTACCCAGTTGACTAGCGTGGCGATACCAGGAACAGCGTTGCCGGGTTACGGGGCACGATGGACGTCGACGTGGTGGTGGCGGGCGGCCGCCCGGTGGGCCTGCTGCCGGCCTGCGAGCTGCGGCTGGGCGGTGCGGACGTGCTGCTCCTGGAACGGGCGACCGAGACGCCACCGGCCAGGTTCGGGTCGATGGGCGCCCGCGCGGTCAACGCACCGTCGGTGCACGCCCTGCACCTGCGCGGCCTGCTGCCCGCCGTGGAGAAGGCGGCCGTCATGTGGCTCGGCGCGATCCCCGAGTTGCCCTGCTCGACACACCGGACGGCGCCACCCACGTGGTGTCGATGATCGGCGGCAACTGGCAGCACTACGACCTGCCGGGCGACCATCCGCTGATCGGCCGCCGGGTGCCCGACCTGCCGCTGGCCGACGGCACCACGCTGGCCGGCCGGTTCCGCGACGGCCGCGCGGTGCTGCTCGACGGGGACCTGGGCGCCGCCGGGGTGGCGCGGGCCTGGGGCGACCGGGTCACGGTGGTGACGGCACGACCGACCGCCTTCCCCGACCAGCCGATGGCCGCCCTGGTCCGTCCCGACGGCCACATCGCCTGGATCGCGCTGGGTGACCCGGACCGCGACGGCCTCGAAGCGGCCCTGACCACCTGGCTCGGCCCGGCCGCGTGACGTCAGGTCGTCGGCACCGGGTGGTCGTACCAGTCCAGGACTCGCAACGCACGCAGCGTGTTCCACCGGCTCGGCTTGCCGTCGCCGTCCTCGACGGCGAAGTGGACCGCGCCCGGATGTGTGTTCTCCAGCAGCCACTTGCCATCCGGTTGCTGCTTGGACCGCACCAGTTCGGCGGCCTCCGCCATCCGCGGATCCGGGTTCTCCCCGGTGGACCGGAAGTAGTCCAACCCCCACAGCACGTCGTAGTGCCACCAGGTCGGGAACGAGAAGCTCAGCCAGTCCTGGTCGGCCACCTCACCGGTGCTCAACCGCCGGAACAGCCGCCGCTCCAACAGGTACTCCTCGCCACGCTGCCGCGCTACGGCGGACTCCGCGCTGCCGCCGGTGACCCGCTCGTGTTCCAGCAGTCCTTCCAGCACGCAGATCGTCGTGTTGAACGACGAGCGCACGGACCCGTTCTCCACCTCGCAGTTCCAGCCGCCGTCGGCGAGTTGTTCGCCCAGCAGTCGCGTGACGATGTCCTCGACGTCCACGCCGTAGTAGGCGCCGAGCGCGATGGTGCGCCCGTTGATGCACGGTTCGACCTCACCGTCGAAGAAGCGCTGCCCGGCGTGCTCCCACCGGCTGTTGTCCCGCACCCGCGAGACCGCCTCACGGACCCGCCCGGCATCGGGGTCGACACCGAAGTCGCGCAGCAGGGTCAAGGTCGGAAACGTCGACGTCCACGGCTGACCGTCCGCAAAGTTTCCCCGGAAGTCCGACGGGAAGCACGCGCCGCCCGCCCACTGCCCGTCCGGGTCCTGCAGCGCGAGCAACCTGGCGCCCCAGCCTTCCATCGCCACCCGGGCGCGCTCGGCCGCGACGTCGACCGCTGACGCCTCCGTCAGGTCCCGCAGCACCTGCCAGCGCACAGCGGGATCCGAATCGAGTAGCCAGTCCACAACGGTCATCCGCGAAGGGTAACCGCTGACTATCGGTTCACACCGCCGGACGGACCCCTCCACGCAGCGTCAGGGACGCGGGCAGCAGCGTCATCAGGAACGTCAGCACCACGGCCGTCCCGCTGATCGCCAGGTAGATCCACAGCGGCCCGCTGGGCAGGACCGACCGGTCCAGGGCGAGTCCGAACGGGATCAGTGCCCCGGCGGCCACCGCCGTGCCCAGCGCGACACCCAGGATCGACGTGATCCCGGCCTCGGCCGCGACCATGCGCAGCACCTGGCCCTTGGTGGAGCCGATGAGCCGTTGCAGCCCGAATTCGGCCCGCCGGTCGGCGGTCGCCACGATCAGCGTGTTGATCAGGGAAATCGCCGCGTAAGCGATGATCACCGCGGCCAGCAGCATGGTGGCCGCCGCGCCCGTCTGGTTGGACTGCTCGTTCGCCGCGGTCGCGACCGCCCGGTCGGCGATGCCGAGGCCCGGCACGTCACCGCCTGCGGTGCGCAGCGCCGCCGCGAGGGCGGCCGCCGGCACGCCCGGCCGGGCCCTGACCAGGATCAGCGGCAGTTCACCGGACGTGGTGTGCGGGAGCAGCGTGGTGGCGGGCACCAGGGCCGAGTCGAACCCGCGTGGCGCCACGAACGACGCCACCACCGTGACCCGGGACAGTTGCCCGTCGCCCCAGCGGAGCCGGACGGTGTCCCCGACGTGCCGGCCGGCCTGGGCGGTCACGTCGGTGGGCAGCGCGATGGTGTCGCCGGTGAGGTCGGCGAAGCTGCCGGACACGGCGGGCGTGGCGACGGTCCGCACGGCACCGGCCGCGCTGACCCCCTGCAGCGGGATCTCGTCGTCGGCCACCCGGTCCGGCACGATGTCGCCGTCGTCGTCCTCGCCCGGTCCGAGTTCGGTCTCCAGGTGGCCGTCGCTGAACACCGACGCCGAGGCGCCCGCCACCTGGGGCAGGCCGGCGAAGGCGGCGACCAGTGACGGCGGCAGGGCGCCGGTGGTCGAGGTGGCCACGGCGTCCGCGCGCAGGCTCCGCGTGAATGCCCGGTCCGCCGCGTCGTCCTGGGTGGTCTGCAGGTAGATCAACGCGGTGGCCAGGCCGGTGACCAGCATGATCGGCGTCACCGCTGCCGCCAGCCGCACCTTGCGCACGCCCGCGTTGAGCATGGCCAGCCGGCCGGACAGGCCGCTGACCAGCCGCAGCGGCCACTGCAGCACCGCAGCCAGCCAACGGCACAGGCCCGGCGACACGAGGGCGATCCCGCCCGCCCACAGCATCGCGGCCGGCGCGGACGTGCTGGCCGCGATCGGGCCGGTCATGACAAGGGCCGTGACGATCGCCAGCGCGGTCGCGCCGCCCAGGCACAGTGCCGCGAAAATGAACCGGATCGGGTGCAGCCACCGGGTCTGCAACGTGGCCTCGGCCAGCGCCTCGGTCGGCCGGACCCGGGACACCCGGCGGGACGCGATGTAGGCGGCCACCAGTGCGGCGATCAGGGTCACGCCGAAGCCCGAGACGCGGGGCACGAAGCCCTCGCTGAACTCCAGCGCACCGGGCACCAGTCCGTGACTCACGAGGACGCCGTACATCCACCGGCCCACGCCGAGTCCTGGTCCCAGGGCCAGCGCGGCCGCGATGATCGCGAGCACGACCGTCTCGGTCATCACCATCCGGCGGATCTGTGCCGGGGCGGCGCCGATCGTGCGCAGCAGTGCCATCTCGCGCCGGCGCTGCTGCATCTGCAGCGCGATGGTGCCGACCACGACGAAGATCGAGACCAGCACGGCCAGGCCACCGAACGCGCCGGCCAGCGGCACCAGGTCCTGCGAGCCGCCGATCGCGTCCGGGAACTCGGCCAGGCCGCGGTCGTCGCCGGTGAGGGTGACCGCCGACCGGCCCGCGACGGCGGCGTCGATCCGCGCCGCCAGCCGGCCGGGATCGGCGCCCGCCGAGGGCAGCACGCCGATGTCGTCGATCCGGCCCGGCCGGTCGTAGAGCCGCGTCGCTTCCGCGTCGGTGAACAGCAGGGCCGGTTGAGTCGCATGTGGACTGTTGACGACGCCGGTCACCCGGAACGTGTGCTGGGCGCCGCGCACCGCGACCGCCAGTGACCCACCGGGATGCGTGTGCAGCCGGGCGGCGGTGGCCGTGTCGAGCACGACGTCACCGGCACCGGCAGGCGCGGTGCCGGCGGTCAGCGTGTACGGGGCGAGCCGGGCCGAGGACCAGCCGTGGCCGGACGCGGGGACCGACCCGGCGGTCAGCGGCACCGACACGTCCGGCACCGCGGCGCCCACGCCGGGCACCGCCGCCACCACGCCGGCCAGCCGGGAGTCCAGCAGGACGCGTTCGGTCATCGGGTCGTCGGCGTCGTCGCTGGGGTGACCGGGATAGGTCTGGTCGCCGCTGACGACCACGACCGCGGCCGCCAGCCGCCGCGCGGGAACGTGGGAGACGATGCCGGTCTCCAGCAGTCCGCCGCACGCCTGCACCACCAGCGCGCCGACGAACAGCGCCACCAGACAGGCCAGGAAACCGCCGGCACGTAACCGCATGGTCCGGATCGCCAGGCGCACCATCAGAACACCCGTTCCGGCGTCGCCACGCGCTGCGGGCGGGCCCACGCGCCGAGTTGCGTCATCCGTTCCGCGACCTCTTCCGCGGTCGGCCGGGCCAGTTCCGCGACGACCTGGCCGTCGGCCAGGAACACGACGCGGTCCGCGTGCGACGCGGCCACCGGGTCGTGGGTGACCATCACCGCGGTCTGCCCCCCGCCGTCCACGGCCGCCCGCAGCAGGCCCAGGATCTCCAGGGCGGTCTGCGTGTCCAGCGCGCCGGTCGGTTCGTCGGCGAACAGCACCGACGGTCGGGTGACCAGGGCGCGGGCGATCGCCACCCGCTGTTGCTGGCCACCGGACAGTTCGCCGGGCCGGTGCTTGCGGCGCGGACCGAGACCGGTCCGTTCGATGACCTCGTCCACCCGCCGCCGGTCGGGCCGGTGCCCGGCCAGTCGCAGCGGCAGCGTCACGTTCTGCACGACGGTCAACGCGGGCAACAGGTTGAACGACTGGAACACGAACCCGATCCGTTCGCGGCGCAGCTTCGTCAGCCTGCGCTCCCCCATCCCGGTCAGTTCCTCGCCCTCCAGGAACACCGAGCCCGACGTCGGCCGGTCCAGACCGGCCGCGCAGTGCAGGAAGGTGCTCTTGCCGGAACCCGACGGCCCCATCACCGCCGTGAACGTCCCACGCCTGAAGTCCAGCGACACACCGGCCAGCGCGGTCACCGCGTTGCGCGAGCGCCCGTAGACCTTCCGGACATCGCGCAGCAGCAACACGTCCGCCGGCGGCGGCACCACATTCTTGGCACGCATTCCATTTCCCCCCTCAGGTTTCGCGGACGGCACCCACCCACCGCCGAACCCCTCGTTCGGCGAATTGGATTCTGTTGCTATGAAATAAGTTTCTAGACGGTCAACGGTCCGGGTTCGACCAGCATCCGTTTCGCCTCGGCGAGCGGATCGACGACCGGCCCGAGCATCGACCTGGCCACCCTGGCGTGTAACAGTGCGGCGCCCACGACCACGTAGGCGACACCGAGGCCGACCACCGCACAGCCGACCGCGAACAGCAGCGCCCGGGGCAGCGAGTCCACCGCGAAGCCCACCCACACCCCGTGGGTCCGGCCGCCGTCGGGCAGTTTCAGTGGTACCGACCAGAACCAGGCCGGCAACGTGACGCCGGCCAGCGTCGTCACCCAGAGCCCCAGCGCCACCGCGTCCATGATCAGCAGCGCGGGGAAGAACAGCATCAGGTAGGCGCACGCCCGCCAGGTGCCCATGTCCCGCCAGGCGGCCCGCACCTTGGCGAACACGCCGGGCCCGGTCGGGTAGCGGGGCCGCGCCGGCACCGGAGGGCCGACCAGCACCGCCCGCCGCCGTTCCACCAGCGCGGCGCCGCGCACGATCGCGGCGGCGCCCACCAGCAGCGGCAGCCCCAGCCAGGTGATGTTGAGTACGAAACTGACCACGAACACGCCCAGCACGCCACCGAACAACACCGTCCCGACCGGCAGGTAGCTGAACAGGTAGACCATGGACCGCCACGGCCCACCACTCGCGACGTTGCGCAACGGGTTGCGGCGCAACGTCACCCGAGTCATTCCACGCTCCGCAGCAGTTCCTCCACCGCGGCCAGTCGGGCCGTCACCGCCGCCAGTTCCTCACGCAGCGACTCCTGTCCCGCGACGGCCTCTTCGGCGAGTTTGCGGTAGCCGGCCATGGCGACCGCGTCCGCCCGGTGCCGCTGCAACCGGAAGTAGCCCAGCACGCTCAGCGTGATGCCGCCCAGTGTGATCAGCACGATGACGATGGCGACGACGGCGCCGGTCATGTCGGTTTCTCCTTGTGCGTGTCGCTCGTGGTGGCGTCGTCAGTGTCCACTGAGCGCGCCCCGTCCTCCCGGAGAGCGGCAAGGATGGTCGCGGTGGTCAACCTCAGCTCCAGTGGGACAAGTTCGAAGTACTTCATCGCCTTGCCGTCCGCCGCCAGTTCCAGGTGACCGACGACCAGTCCGGCCTTCTCCAAGCGTTCCAGATGCATGTAGAGCAGCGGCCGGGACAGCCGCAGCCGGCGCGCCAACTCGCTGACGTGCACCCGCCCCTCGGCGAGTTCGCCGATGATGCGCAGCCGCTGCAGGTGGCCGAGGGCGGCCAGCACGGTCAGCAGTTCCTCTGTCGTCAGCCGCACCACCTCCCCGGACTATCACCTGTCAGTTCGACCTTACAGGTGACAGTCGCAGTACGTCAACGGCTGGGTTCACGAGCTGTTCGGTCGCACCGTCACACCGGCAAGGTCAACACCGTCTACCGGGCATGACCAACGACGAAGTAGAGATCCGCTCCCGGATCGACGGGTTGCTCACCGCGATCCGCACCGCCGACCTGGAGGGCGTCAAGCAGTTCTTCGCGCCGGACATCGTGTCGTTCGACATCGTGCCGCCGCTGCGGCACGTGGGGGCGGAGGCGAAGTGGCGGAACTGGGCGGACGTGTTCGCCGTGTACGAACGTCCACTCGGCTACGAGACCCGCGATCTCACCGTCACCGTGGGCGGTGACGTGGCGTTCGTGCACAGCCTCAACCGGATCAGCGGCACGTTGCGCAACGGGGCGACGAATGCCACCTGGGTCCGGTGGACCGGCTGCTTCCGCAAGATCGACGGCACCTGGTTCATCGCCCACGACCAGGTCTCGGTGCCGGTCGACATGGCCAGCGGCCGGGCGCTGGTGGACCTCGAACCCTGACTACAGGTCCGCGAAGCGCGCCAGGGTCTCCAACATCCAGGTCCGCTTCAGGTCGCTGCCCCGGTGACCGGAGTGGTCGTCGACGAGCAGTTCCACGCCCGGCCAGGCGCGCGCCAGGGCCCAGGCCGTCTCGACGGGACAACTCAGGTCGAGGCGGCCGTGGATCAACACGCCGGGGATGCCGGCCAGCAGCTTGGCATCGCGCAGGATCGCGCCCTCGGGCAGCCAGGCCGCGTTGGCGTAGTAGTGCGCGCAGAGCCGGACGAACGCCAGCGTGGCCGCGTCGGCGGGTTCGTCCTTGCCGACCGGCGGGGCGTTCGGTTCCAGCGACAGCACCGTGTCCTCCCAGGTGCGCCACCTGCTGGCCGCACCGTCCCGGGCCGCCGGGTCCTCCATCAGGCGGACGTAGGCGGCGGGCAGTTCGGCATCGGCCGCGTCCGGCGCGCCGGCCCGGAACTCGTCCCACGCCTCGGGGAAGAACTTGCGCACGCCTCGGTACAGCCAGTCGAGCTCGGACCGCCGGGACGTCGTGATCGCGCTGAGCATGATCTGCGACACGCGCTGCGGGTGGCGCTGGGCGTACACCAGCGCGAGCGTGGTGCCCCAGGACCCGCCGGTGAGCAGCCACCGGTCGATGCCCAGGTGCTCGCGCAGCTTCTCCATGTCGGCCACCAGGTGGTCGGTGGTGTTGACGCTCAGGTCAGCGGTCGGATCGCTGGCGTGCGGGGTGCTGCGCCCGCAGCCGCGCTGGTCGAACAGCACCACCCGGTAACGCTGTGGATCGAACCCCCGCCGCATGTTCGGCGAGCAGCCCTGGCCGGGACCGCCGTGCACCAGCACGGCCGGCTTGCCGTCCGGATTCCCGCACGTCTCCCAGTACACGAGGTTGCCGTCACCGACGTCGAGCATGCCGTGGTCGTAGGGCTCGATCTCCGGAAACAGTTCGGTCACCGGACGACCGTAGCGTCGTGACACACTGCGAGGTCGACGGCCGCCACCCCGAAGGGACCAGATGATCCACCGCCGCACCCTGCTCCTCGGCGCACTCGCGCTCCCGCTGGCCGCCTGCGCCACCCGAACCGCCGCCGCGTCGCCACCACCGCCGCCGACCACCACCACGTCGCCGCCACCCACGTCGGTCGACACGGCTCCGCGGTTCGTGGCCCTGGAACGGAAGTACCGCACCCGGCTGGGCCTGTACGCCGTCGCGACCAGCACCGGCGCGACGCTGGCCTACCGCGCCGACGAACGGTTCGCCTTCTGCTCCACGTTCAAGGGACTGGTGGCCGCAGCCGTCCTCAACGGACATCCGCTGTCCTATCTGGACACCAAGGTGGCGATCACCAGGTCGGACGTCGACTCGATCTCACCGGTGACCGAGCAGCACATCGGCTCCACGATGACGATCCGCCAGCTGTGCGACGCCGCCGTCCGCTACAGCGACGGCACCGCGGGCAACCTGCTGATGCGCGCCATCGGCGGCCCGGCCGCGCTCACGTCCTACCTGCGCGGCCTGGGCGACCAGGTCAGCCGGATGGACCAGTACGAACCGCAGCTCAACCGCAACAGCCCGCACGACCCGCGCGACACCACGACGCCCCGCGCGCTCGCCGGGGACTACCGGCAACTC
This sequence comes from Pseudonocardiaceae bacterium, assembly GCA_036273855.1. GTDB lineage: Bacteria > Actinomycetota > Actinomycetes > Mycobacteriales > Pseudonocardiaceae > DATEPR01. Next base: position 8,722 of record DASUGU010000068.1, on the reverse strand, counting down.
GTCCTCGGCACCGCGCTCCCCGCCGCCGCCCGATCGCTGCTCACCACGTGGCTCAGGACCAGCACCACCGGCGCCCAGGATGTGCGCGCCGGCGTGCCCAAGGACTGGACCGTCGCCGACAAGACCGGCCACGGCGACTACGGCCGTGCCAACGACGTCGCCATCGCCTGGCCACCCGGCGCTCCCCCGCTGGTCATCGCGATCATGTCCGACCGCGAGGGATATCACGCCGACGCCACGTACGCGATCATCGCCGAGGCAGCGGCTTACGCGGCCACCACGGTCATGAGCTGAGGAAGGTCTGGCACACTCCTGCCGTGGGCGAGGCGGCTGGGTGGGACGTGATTCCGGCCGAGGTGCGAGATCAGATCGATGATCTCCTGCGCCGCCGAAACCATCTCCAGGCAATCCGTGTGCTGGTGCAACAGCAGGCATTCAGCATCGCCGACGCCCAGGACGTCTCCGGCATGCGCTTCGCGACGTTGGATGGTCGAGGCGAGATCGACCCGGTGCCCGAGGTCACCGTCGAATCATTGCTGGCGCGGGCACGTGCTGTCGCCGATCGGATCGTCGCCGTGGAGGCCTACTGGGACGGAGACAGCTTCGGTTGGCATGCCGTCCTCGTCGCCATCGTTGACCGGCCCAGCCGATGGCATCCGCGCTTCGACGAAGTCAGCCTGGGCCTGCTGGGACACGCGGACGCCGAGGACATCGCCACAGCGCGGGCCGTCGCCGAGGCACTCGGCGTGCCGTTCCACTTCACGCAGCCGGAGCGGGCTGACATCGATCTACCCCGATGGTGGGACATCGCCGGGCGGGATGCCGACCGCACCTAGCGCCTCGCCGGTATGCGACGCGGAACGGCCGGTCGATTCGCCAGTCGAGAACACGCCAACCTGATCGCGACACGCCGAGCCAGGTGGGCGACCGGCGCCAGACGATCTAGCAGCGCTAACAACCGACCGGCACCACACCGCCATCGACGCAAGAAACCCCACCAGCGGCAGACAATGCAGCAGCAATAGCCGGCCAACCGACGCCAGATGATCTAGCAGCGCTAGCAACCGACACCAAACAGCGAACAGCGCCAGACACCCGACCGGCACCACACCGCGATCGATGCGAGAAAATTCCACCAGCGCTAGGCAGTGGAGCAGCGATAGCTAATCGACCGACGCTGGATAACCTAGCAACGCTAGAAGACTGACCGGTGCTAGATGGCGAACGGCGCCGATCGCCGACGGTGGACCGTGATCAATGCTAGAAATCCGACCAGCGCTACGCAGTCGGGCGATGCCAAGTGTTCGACCAGGCGCTGGAGCAGCGCTAGATGATCTAGTGGTGCTAGCCAGTCGGCGGGACGACGAACTCGGCCCACACGGTCTTGCCGGCGCCGGTGGTGGTGACGCCCCAACTCGCGCTCATGCCTGCCACCAGCAACAGGCCCCTGCCGTGCTCCTCGGAGATGTCCGGGTGCATGACCTGCGGCATCGCGGTACCGCCGTCGACGACCTCGATCCGCAGCCGGGTCGAGTCGATGCGGAACAGGTAGAAGTGCGCGGGCGGGCGGCCGTGCAGGTAGGCGTTGGTGAGCAGTTCGGTCGCGACCACCTCGATGTCCGACACCGTCTGGCCGGGCAGGCCGGGCAGCGAGGTGACGATCCGGGTGCGCAGGGTTTCCAGCGGCGGCATGCCGGAGGTGACGGTGACCTGCACCAGGCAGTGGGGTTCGGTGGTCTCGTTCACCGTCGACGCACCGCCAGCACGGCGATGTCGTCGTCCTTGCCGTGGCCGAACTGGGCCACCAGGCGGCGACAGATCTCGTCCGGTGCCTCGTCGGCCGACATGGTGGCGCGGAGGCGTTCCATGTCGTCGGGCAGCGGGACGTGCGGGCGTTCCACCAGGCCGTCGGTCATCAGGACCACCGTGGTGCCCACCGGCAGCGGCAGGAGGGCGGCGGGCGGTCTGGTCAGGCCGAGGCCCAGCAGCGGTCCGGGCAGCGGCTCGTAGCGGGCGCCGTCCTGGTCGATCAGCATCGGCGGCAGGTGGCCGGCGTTGGCGATCTCGACGGTGCCTCCGGCCGGGTCGATCAGCATGAGGCACACCGTGGTGTAGCCGCCGGGGTGGAAGCGGACCAGCATCGCGTCCAGCCGTTGCAGGATCTCGACCGGGCCGTGGCCCTCCAGCGCGTAGGCCCGCAGGGCGTGCCGGACCTCGCCCATGACCGTGGCCGAGGTGATCGAGTGGCCGGTCACGTCGCCGATGGCGACCAGGACCCGGTCGTCCAGTTCGGTCACCTCGTAGAAATCGCCCCCGATCTCCGCCTCGTCGGAGGCCGGCACGTATTCGGCCGCCATGAGCAGGTCGGTGCGTCTGGGCAGTCTGCTGGGCAGCAGGCTGCTCTGCAGCGCGAGGGCGATGGCGTGTTCCGCGGTGTAGGCACGCAGTCCCTGGGCGGCGACCGCGGTGGCCTGTCCCAGTTGGACGAGCAGATCGCGGTCCTCGGGCAGCGCCAGGGCGGCCGACGGGACCGCGATGCAGCACGCGGGCTGGTCGATCTTGGCCCGCACGACCACCCCGACCGCGGGCGCGTGCTCGGGCCACACGGAGTCGTCCAGCCGCAACACCTCGGCACCGGGCTTGAGTCCGAGCGCCTGCGCGGTCAACCCCACGAGCACGCCGGAGATGTCCTCGTGCGCGGTGATCAACCGGCCGCCCGGGTCGAGTGCCGCCCGTTGCTCGCGACCGTCCGGACGGGACACCACGACCAGCGCCGTCCCGTCGAACAGCGCGGCCGCGCCACGGACGACCGCGTCGACCAGTTCGGGGAACGACGTCGCCGCGTTGGCCGCCAGGCCGGTCTCGGTCAGCTGACGCAACCGCGCCGCCAGCCGCTCGGCCGTCGTGCGCGCCCGGGAGTAGCGCAGCGCGGCGGTGACGGTCGCGATGAGCTCGCCGGGGTCGACCGGTTCGCTGAGGTAGGCGTCCGCACCCCGGGTCAGGCCCCTGGCCCGGTCGCTGGCCGCCACGAAGGTGGCCGACACGTGGATGACCGGCAGCGCCGCCGTCCTCGGTGTGCCCTTGATCTGTGCGCACACGTCGAAGCCGGTCATGTCCGGCAGGTTGACGTCCAGCACGACGAGGTCGAGCTGCTCCTGGCCGACCACGGCCAGGGCGCCCGCCCCGTCGGCCGCCTCGATGACATCATGACCGTTGCGGCGCAACCAACTCGCGGTGATGTAGCGGCTCGCCTCGGAGTCGTCGACCACGAGGATCCGGGCCGGGTTGTCGTCCGTCCTCGGGGGCAGGATCTGCGCACTCATGGCCATCACCGCTTCTCGATCGGATGGATGGCCCGTCGCAGGCCTTCACGCACCAGGTCGGTGGACAGACGGGACCTGTGCAGCAGCACAGAGTCGTGCTCACCTTCCGTGTCGCCGACGTCGCCGTCGCTGGAGGTGAGCACCATGACGGGCACGTCGGCCAGGGCGTCGTCCCGTCTCAGCTCGGCAAGGCAATCCTGGCTGTCGCCGCCCACGGCGTCCAGGCCGAGGATGATCACGTCGGGTCGCCCGGTGGCACAGGCGGCCAGGGCGTCCCGGCAGTCGGCGGCTTCGGTGACCGTGTGGGCCAGCGGTGTGGTGAGGTGACGCAGCCGGGTGCGCAGCGTGTCGTCGTCGATGACGATCAGGGCGGTGTCGACGATCGTTGACGTCGCCAGAACGGCCGGCACGTCCAGCACCACCTCGGTGCCCTCACCGGGTGTGCTGCTCAGGGTCAGGCTGCCGCCCAGCAACTCGGCCAGCCGACGGGCGTAGGGCAGGCCGAGCCCGGTGCCCTGGCGGCGTTTCTGCAGGTGGCTGGGCACCTGGTGGAACTCCTCGAAGACGCGGTCCTGCTGCTCCTCGGGAATGCCGATGCCGGTGTCGGCGACGGTCAACCGCCAGCGGTCGCGGTCCGGGTCGTGGGTCGCGGTCAGCCGGACCTCGCCGTGTTCGGTGAAGGCCAGTGCGTTGGCCAGCACGTTGCGCAGGATGTGCACCAGCATCGACTCGTCGGTGACCAGCCGCGCAGGCGGTGGCGGCTCGTCCAGGTACAGGTCGACCGTCGTCGACACCGTGGTCGGCCGCAGCGTGTCGGTGAGCGCGGCGAACAGCAGCCGCAGATCCACCGGGGTCGGCCGGACGTCCAGCCGGCCCGACTCCGCCTTGGCCACGTCCAGCAGCTGCCCGACCAGGCCCAGCATCGCCTCACCGGCCTCGTTGACGAGGGTGACCTGCCGGCACTGGTCGTCACCGAGCGGTTCCGCGCCCGCACCCAGCAACAAGCGGGTCAGGCCGACGATCGAGTTGATGGGCGTGCGCAGCTCGTGGCTGACGTTCGACCAGAACCGGGTCTTGGCCTCGCTGGCCCGCGCGAGTTCCTCGGTCTTGGCCTCCAGTTCGGCGTACAGCGCCACGACGCCCTGGTTGGTGCGGTCCAGCTCGGCGGTCAACTCGCCGTACAGGGCCAGCACGCCCCGGTTTGTCTCGGTGAGCTCGTCGTTGACCCGGACCAGTTCCCGCTGCTTGGTTTCCAGTGCCTCCAGGGTGGTCAGCAGTTCCTCGTTCTGCGCCCGCAACTCGTCCAGGGCGCTGCCCCTGGCCAGGCCGGCCAGGCCGGCGCGCAACTGCTCGGCCTGCGGCGGCAGCAGCGGGTGCGCGGTGGGCAGCCGCTTGCGCAGGCTCACCACCTGCCGGCCGTCCCGCTGCTCGCTGCCCACGTCGTCCAGCAGCCGGGCGGCGGCCCGCCAACCCGGTTGGCTGGTCGAGAGCGGCTGGCCCCGCCACTCCAGTTCGATGTGCAGGGTGACCGGCGCCTGCCGGGTCACGCCGAACGTTGCCGACACGATGGCCCGTCCGGTCAGCACGATCCGCCCCAGGTCGCTCAGTGCGGTGGCCACCCGGATCTGGTCCTGGGTCTCCAACCCGACGGCCGCGGCGACCTCGCGGCCACGTTGCCGCAACAGGAACAGGTCCGGCTCGTCGTGCAGGCTCAGGGTCAACAGCACGTCGGTGCTCGCGGTGTGGGTCATCGCGCGTCCAGCCGTGCGACCACGACGGAGGCGTCGTCCCGGCGCACCCCGGCCTCGCGCAGCAGCACGCTCGCGACCAGCACCGGGGCGGCGGCCAGCAGCCGGTGCCGGCCTTCGACGGTCCACCGCTCGGTCAGGCCGTCGGAGTGCATCACCAGCAGGGTCCCCGGCGCAGCCCGGTACTCGAACGCCCGGATCGGGCGGGCCTGGTAGCCGGCGATCCCGGGCAGCGACACCATGCCCTGCCGGCCGTCCGGGGACAGCAGCGCACCGCCGATGTTGCCCACGCCCGCGTACCGCACGTTGCCGGTCACCGGGTCGTACTCGGCCACCGCGACCGCCCCGCCGCGTGTGCCCTCCAGCGCCGCGTGGATCCGCGCCACGGCCGCCTCCGGCGGGCACGCCTCGCCGTCGCAGAACACCCGCGCCGCGCGCTGCGACGCCGCCGCCGCGAGCGGACCGTGACCGGAACCGTCACACATCATGATCGACAACCGGCGGCCGGAGCAGCGGACCGCGTAGACGTCACCGCACACCGTCTCGCCGGTGACCGCCCTGGTCAGGCCCGCGATCGAGTCGTCGACTCCCGGCAGGGCGGCACCGTCCGGCGCCATGGCGTGCAGCCGCGCGACGAACACGCTGCCCCGGCCCGGCTCGGACACCGCGTCGTGCGAGTCGGCCAGCCGGGCCACGGCACCCAGACCGATGCCCAGGCTGCCCGCGGTAGAGCGGCCGTCCTGCCACGCCGTGGCCGGCTCGGCCATGCCGGGCCCGCTGTCGATCGCCACCAGCTCCACCAGCGGCTGCCCGTCCCCGGCCCGACCAGAGCGCAGCAGCATGACGCCCTCGTCGGCGTGTTTGCGCAGGTTGGACGCCAGTTCGGTGGCGACGATGCCGACTTCGGCAGCCCGCTGCTCACCGAAGCCCAGCCGCCGCGCCAGCGCGTCGGCGGCCCGACGCACGGCACCCACCGCCGTCGTGTCCTCGACGGGGAACCAGGAGACGTCCAGCGCGGTGGGCAGACAGCCCGCGTCCACCGGGCTGTGCACCGGTTCTACCGTGCCCACTTGACGATGCTGACGGTCGTACCACGCCCCACTGTCGTCTCCACCTCGAACTCGTCCACCAGCCGCCGCGCCCCACTCATTCCGAGCCCCAACCCGCTGCCGCTGGTCCACCCGTCGGTGAGCGCGAGGTCGATGTTCGGGATACCCGGACCCTCATCGGTGAAAACAGCGCGAATTCCGGGTCGCCGACCGTTGCTGACCAGCTCAACCGCTGCCACGCCGCCACCGCCGTAGTTCAGGGTGTTGCGGGCGAGTTCACTGGCCGCCGTGACCAGTTTCGTCTGGTCCACCAGTGAGAGCTTCGCCTTCACCGCGAAGGTGCGGACGAGTTGCCGCACCCGCACCACGTCGTCGTCACCGGCGATCGGCAGTTCGTCCCGGTCGGCGGTGGTGGTGTTCACGAGTCCGCCCGAACGGCCTCGTCGTGTTCGTCGGACTCGTCGAGTCCGTCGGAGACGAGTCGCTCGGCGGCGCTGCGACGCAGGATGACCAGGCCTTTCTCCAGATCCAGCGCGGTGCGGACCTTGCCCAGCGTCAGGCCCAGCTCGACCAGCGTGATGGCCACCGCCGGGCGCATGCCCACCACCACGGTGTCCGCGTCGAACAGCCGGGAGGTGGAGGCGATCGTGGCGAACATGCGGCCGATGAACGAGTCGACGATCTCCACACCGGAGATGTCGATGATCACGCCGTGCGCGCCGGTCGCCGTGATCTGCTCGGCGAGATCCTCCTGCAAGGCCAGCACGCTCTGGTCCTGCAGGTCGACCTGGATGGACACCAGCAGAACGTCGCCGATCCGGAGGATGGGTACGCGGTCCATCAGTCGACCCGCGGCGCGCGCTTGCGGACGACGTCGACGCCGGAGCGGCGCATCGCGTACAGCAGGGCGTCGGCCAGCGTGGCCTTGGTGGTGATGTCCCCGAACTCGATGCCCAGCTGCACGATGGTCTGGGCGATCTGCGGCCGGATGCCCGAGATGGTGCACTCGGCACCCATCAGGCGCGCCGCCATGACGGTCTTCAGCAGGTGTTGGGCCACCTGGGTGTCCACGGCCAGCACGCCCGTGATGTCCACGATCGCCTGCTCGGCGCCGGTGTCGACCAGCGCCTGCAACAGCTTCTCCATGACGACCTGGGTGCGCTCGGAGTCCAGCGTGCCGACCAGCGGCACCGCCAGCACGCCCTCCCACAGCCGCACGACCGGCGTGGTCAACTCCAGCAGTTGCTCGGACTGCTCGCTGATGACCTGCTCGCGGGCCCTCGCGTAGCACTCGAACGTCCACAGGCCCAGCGAGTCCAGCAGCAGCGAGAACGAGACGATCTCACTCAGGCCACTGGCGTTGCTGTCCCGGTCGGCCAGCTCGAACAGGGCCTGCTTCAGCGCGAACACGCTGATCGCGGTCTCCGACGGCGTGTACCCGAGCCGCGCCCGCGACCGCGACAGCTCGTCCAGCAGCGACCGCACCTCGGTGAACGCGGGCGCCTGGATGTCCCGACCGCCGCTCTCCACTCCGGTCAGCAGCGCGGCGAACAGCTCCCGGCACTCCCTGGTCAGCTCGGCCTCGCTGAGGCGACCCCGCAACGGCTCGCTGGTCAACCCGACCCATCTGCCGATCAGCGTGTCGGCGCTACTCCGTAACAGCGCCGCCAGATCGCCGGCGCTTCCCGGCTCGATTGCCACCCGGCCTCCTCGACGTCCGTGAACTGTGCGTCACGCTACTGGGAGACCGGTACGACTTCATCGCGAGAGGCCGCTCACCTGCGGCGGGCCCGGACGCGGCGGTAGCTCCAGATCAGCAGCGCGAACACCACCACACCGGACAGCATCAGACTGGAGCCGGTGCTCCACCCGTGCAGCGGCAGCCAGTCCACCAACCCCCACACGACACCGGCAGCGATCAGCAACGCACCCACCGTCGCCGAGCCGGCGATCCGCAACGGTGTCGCCACGCTCTGTTCCGCGCCCTGCATGGCCCGCGTCCGGACGGGCTCCACGTAGCGCTCCACCGCGGGGAACTCAGACGCCAGGATCAGCAGGCCGGCCAGGACGAGTAGCAGTCCAGGACCTGGCAGGACCAGCAGGACCACGCCCACGGCCAGCAGCACGGCGCCGGTTATCGCGACGAGTACCCGCTTCAGTGATCTGCCGACTCCCACGTGTCCACGTTCTCCGCGCATACCCCAGTCTGCCTGGGTTGAGCTGTTTCGCGCTCGTTCGACACGGGGGTTCCGATGTGGAGGGATCTTGGGGAGGTGGCCGTGCGGGTCTTGGGGTTGGCTCGGGCCGCTCCCTCTCTGTGGAGTGTTTGCGTTGGGTATGAGGGAGCGGCCAGGACTGAAGCGACGATAAGCCCCCAACCCCTGGCTTTCCCCGGCCGAGCGAAGTCGCAGTCCTGCCGGGGCGAAGCGCGAACCCCGCCCAACCCTTGGTGGCACTGGCCTTCTGGACGATCCAGTCTTCTCCGCCGCTCCCTCACACCCAGCCGATCTTGATGCCGGGACTCCGCTGTCAAGAGTGGCGCAGCCATCGCGAAGCGACGCGACGCAGGAGCGCTCTTTACAGCGGTGGCCCGGCATCACAC
>DASUGU010000067.1:0-4746 GCA_036273855.1 Pseudonocardiaceae bacterium | reverse complement strand
CTGGTGTTCTGGGGATTCGCGGTGACGTCGGGCCCGCTGTTCCGCCCGACCCATTTGCCGCAGGCACCCGTCACATACTCGCGGCCGATTCCCTGTTACTCCAGCGGAGGCTCCAGCGACTGTCCCGGTGGTTAACCACGCCGGATCGGTCGCGCACTGTCCGGCTCGCCGGCGAACGAAGCTCGAAGGCTGGTGCTACGGAGAGCGTTCGCTGGCCGCGATGCTCGCGGTCGCCAGCGTCCTGGACACGGTGGTACATGGAGCGCGTGGGACTCCGCGATGTTGGGGTCAAGGAACAACTTGAGGTGGTCCGCTACGCCGAGATGGCGATCTGCCCGCAACTGCGCGGCAACGTCGTGGTGACCGCAGCGGCGCCGTCGTCCCGCCGCACATCGCGAGCAGGATCAACGCCGGGCGGCGCCGTGCATCACCTGGAGGTCGACCGGCAGGCCTTAACCGGTGGCGTATTGCCCGGCGACTACGCGGCGTGATCGACCAACGTGGGCCGACCGCACCCACGAGCTTCCGGTCATCGCCGGCACGGTGATCCGCCTGCAGGTCGATCATCTGCCCAGCGGCGGCGACCCGAAACCAGTGTGGCTGCGGTGGTCAAAAGTGGACGCCACCGCAGCGGATGTCGATCGCTGTTGGCAGGCATTCCTGCGTAGCTTCGACATCGAGCACACGTTTCGGCTGTTCAAGCAGACCCCGGGTGGACCGTGCCGAAACTGCGCGACCCGGCCGCGGCCGACCGGTGGACCTGGCTAGTCATCGTCGTGCATACCCACCTGCGGCTGGCTCGGCCCCCGGCCAGCGGCCTGCGCCGGCTATGGGAGAAGCCGCTCGCACCGGAGGGACTCGCTCCGGCGCGGGTGCGGCGTGGATTTCACAACATCCGCACGAAGATCCCCTCACCCGCCGGTGCACCGAAACCCTCCCGACCCGGTCCTGGACGACCGCCCGGTTCGAAGAACCGGAAACCCGTCCCACGTCACGACGTCGGACGCGTCCTCGCGACCGGTGAGGCATACCAGCGCCCCACGCACGACAAGAAGGGCACCAAACCCCACCGAACCGGTTAACGACAAGATAGCGTCATGACGCCCAATGGCGCTCGGCACCTTACGGACAGGACGCAAACTAACGATGGCGAACAGTCATTTCGGGAACCTCGGCGACGTCTGGAAGCACCTGGTACTGGCGGAAGTACTGGAACGGGAACCTCCCCGCTGGTACGCGGAGACGCACGCTGGCTCGGCGGCCTATCTGCTGAATCGCGATCCGCAGCGAGAGTTCGGCATCTGGCGTTTCCTGGCCGCCGCGCCGCGGTCAGCTGAGCTGGCCCGGTCCCGGTACTACGCCATTGCCGGGTCCTGCGCCAGTGCCAGCCCGGCCACCTATCCCGGGTCACCTCTGCTCGCCATGACAATTCTCGGTAACAGCAGCTCGTACCTGCTCTGCGACCTGGATCCGGGCAGCGCCGCCGATCTTCGCTCCTGGTCCCGCCAACTCGGCTTGCGTCACTGCGAGGTGGCCGGCGCTGATGGCATGGCGGCCGTGGCGGCGTACCTGGCTCGTGGTGAGGGCGGTCGCGATGGCCTGGTGCACGTTGACCCGTTCGAGCCCGATGCCGCAGGTCCGGGCGGAGAGTCGGCGCTGGAGTGCGCCGCAGGTGTCGCGGATAGCGGCAGCGCACTGCTGTTCTGGTATGCGTGGGGCCAGGACCCCGCGCCGGACGGCGGCGCCCCGGCGCGGCTCAGGGCGCTCACGGACGTGCCGTTGTGGTGCGGTGAGGTGACCGTCGTCACCCGGGATGCCTCCGCCCGCGATGCGCGCCGGGTAGCAACGCCAGGCGTCGTTGGCGTAGTTCTCGCGCACGTGCGGCCCGCCACCGCCAGCGCCTGCGCGGCCCTCGGCCAGGCGCTGGCGGAGGCTTATGCCGGTGCCACGCTTCCCGCCGGCCAGCCGGCCAGCTTGACCTTCACCGGCGGCTGGTTGCCCGCGTCTGGCCGGACCTTCGCTGCGGGATCACAGGAATAGTTGTTGGCGGAGCGGAGAGTCTCAGGGATGGTCCTCACCCAGCACACGGCGACGTCGGGTGAGGATGTCCTGGTCCAGGCCGAGGGCGTGCTCATCCTGCCCGCGGTTGGTTAGGTCGGTCGCGAAGTTTGTTGGCGGAGATCAGGGTGTATGGGTGGTCGTGGTAGTGCCGGCGAGAGACCGGCTTATTGCCCTTGATGCTGGAGCGCCCGGTGACTACTTGAACCATCGATTGTGCTGATACGCGTACGCTTCAGGCCCATCGAGTTCATGAGTCGTGTTGTTGATCCGGACGAGGAAGACTGCACCTTTCGCTCCAGTCTTCGTCTGACGCGTGTAGACCGGCTCGGAAGCAGGCGCAACGTCGATCCGCGCAACGGTGTGCTCTTCGATGGTGGCGAATGTGACGGTCACGTTGGCCGTGACAGCCTTTCCGAAGACTTGGATCAGCAGCCCGGTGAGCCACAGCTCCCAGCCGTCGGTGTTCTTCTTGCCGAAGACGGTGAGGTCCTCTTCGAGGCCGAGCACTGAGCCCTCATCTTGGACGCCGACGAGCAGCGTGCCCCCGTGACTGTTCATGAAGCCGGCGATTGTCTTGACCACCGCCCACTCGATCGCGGGATCCTTCTGTCCCGTACTCAGGTTCTTACGGCCTGTCGATTTGAACTCGACGACCTTGCTTTCTCCGCCCTTGATCAGCGACTGGATGCCTCGCACCAACGCAGTACTGCCGCGCTGTCCCGCGAATGGACTCCGCTGACCGTCGCCCCGGTTCACCGGCCGGCCGGTCGCGTCCTCGATCTGTCGGATCAACCGTTCGTAGCGCGCGTCGAAGACCGCGCCGAAGTCGTCCTGACGAAGTGCGACCGGGTCGATGTCGTGACTGGTCAGGATTGCGTCCAGGTCATGTGAGTCGACCTGCCGTCCGGCCTCGATCACTGTCAGGTACTTGCTGGGGGCGCTCGCGCCGATGTATCCCCAGGTCTGGCCATCGATCGCGGCCTTGTTCACGATGCAGTTGGCGTACCCGCTATCGATACCGTTGGCCGCACACCACTTCTGCGGGAAGACATGGCGGATATCGATCGAGTCGGCCTCGTAGGCCTTCGTATCGATCGTCTCGCCAGTACGGAAATCCCGGCCACCCCGTTTCATCATGAGCGCATAAAGCCCCTTGTAGGCGGCACTGTTCCGGGTACGCAGCCCCAACAGCCGTTCAGCCTGAAACTGCGACTCACGGACCGTGCGCGGTTGCTCGGCGTCGTCCTCGATCCAGGCGAGTACGTCCTGAAGATCGTTAGCGAAACGAGTATCGATAGAGCCGCCATACAGCTCACCGAAAACACCACACCAGTACCACTGGCGTAGCTTCGCGTACGCCGCCGGCGTGAACGGATCCTCATTAAGCAGCGCGAGGATCGCAGTCAGAGGGACGAGTTGGGTGCTGTACGGAAGGTCACGGGCTCGGAAGATCCGCTCACCGACGAGGAAACGCACCACCTTGGGCAGAGTCTCGGTGACAGCATCGGACCAGCGCCGATACTCGTGCAGCGGTAGTGACAGCATCTCCCTGCGCTTCGCGGACACTGGCGGTGGAAGGCGGTTGTCAGCGCGACCACGGTTTCGGGTGCGCTCCAGCCAGCGGCTGCGGGTCCAGAGCAGCGTGACGATCTGGAGGAAGGTAGTGGCATCCAGGTCGGCAAGCAGCTGCTCGTCTACCCAGGTCGCCTGCCTGCGCTCCCAATCATTACGCAAGCGGAAGTTCTCAGCTGCGTACGTCGCCGCGAGAAGCTCGAAGACCGTGAGTTCCACACCGCCGGTGTTGACCTTTTCGAAGACCTGGCAGACGGCCTCTTTCGACGTTTTCTGGTCGAGCGCAATCCGCGGAATACTGTACTGAAGGAAGGGTAGAATCAACGCCTCCTGGAATCGCTTCCAGATCTGCAGCCGCTCTTCCATCCGCGGCCCGGCCTGTAGATACGCATACTGCCAATCGGTTGTGGCAGCCGGATCCAGCACGATGTTGAGCGGAAAAACACCGGCTTCACCCGCGCGCACCTGCGCATCGGTCGTCGAGGCGTCGAGCGTGACGTCGCCTCGCGCGTTGACTCGGCGCTTGTCTCCCGGCAACGACATGATGGCGTCGTTACGGTCGGCCTCCGGGTTGATGCACACGTCGATATCGACAAAGTACCAGCGCTCGACGTCCTTCTTCCGAGAATCGCGGGTCGTGACCGGCGCCTGGGAGAGGAGCGCCAGGTAGAGCGAGGTGGTCCGCTGCTGCCCGTCGAGTAGCAGGTACTTCGGATTGCTGGTCAATGCCGAGGTGGGGACTCCTTCAAGCAGTCGAGGCTGGAATCGGACATCAGCGTTCCCGGTTTCCAACGTCATCACAGCGCCGATCGGGAATGACCGAGACACCGAGGCGAGCAGGCTCACGATATGGTCATCGTCCCAAACCCAGCCGCGCTGGAAATCTGGCAGCTGCAGTATCCCCTGGCGCGCTTGGTTGAGCAGATCCGCCAGCGGAACGTCTCCACTCTCGAATGTCTTCACCAATCCAACTCGTAACTGGTCAGGTGTCTGACGCCGTGGTTTGTTGATCTTCCTGTTGGATTCGTGGATCATGGGGTGGTGCCTGGGGATCGACGCCCGTCCTATGAGGAGCTTGCCGCGGAGAACGCGGCGCTTCGAGGGATGGTGTCG
>DASUGU010000066.1:0-70994 GCA_036273855.1 Pseudonocardiaceae bacterium | reverse complement strand
CGGCCGTAGCGCACGCCTGCCACGCGGTCGGGCAGTCCCATCGGAATGGTCACCGGACCGGGCAACTGCGGCCGACCGACGTCGGTGCGACCCGGCTGGATCGCGCCTTCGCCGTGCCTGGACAGCAGTCGCGCCGCCAGTTCCAGCGCTGCCGGCGGCAAGGCCGGGTCGACGAACCGCTCGAACCGGCGGGACGCCTCGCTGGGCAGCTTGTGCCGACGGGCGGTCCGCGCGATCGATGCCGGCTCCCAGGTGGCCGCCTCCAGCAGGATGTCGCTGCTGTCCGAGCGGACCTCCGTGGACGCACCACCCATCACGCCGGCCATGCTGATCGGGCCGCTCTCGTCGGCCACCACGATGTCGTCCGGGCTCAGGTCGCGCTGCACGTCGTCCAGCGTGGTCAGCTTCTCGCCCGGCAGTGCCCTGCGCACCGTGATGTTGCCGTGCAGCGCGGTCGCGTCGAACGCGTGCAGCGGCTGCCCGGTCTCCAGCATCACGTAGTTGGTCACGTCGACGGCCAGCGAGATGGACCGGATGCCGGCCAGCATCAGCCTGCGGCGGATCGTCCACGGCGTCGGCTCGGTCGGGTCGATGCCGGTGACCCTGCGGACCACGAACCGGGAACAGCCCTGCTGGTCCTCGATGTGCACCGGCCAGGCGTCACCCTCGGCGGCCGGCACCTCGAAGGCCGCCTGGTCGATGAACGGGATGTCCAGCGCGCAGGCCAGTTCGCGGGCCAGGCCGCGGATGGACAGCGCGTAGCCGCGGTCGGGCGTGATGGACAGCTCGATCACGGTGTCGGCCAGCTCCAGCAGGCCGACGGCGTCCGTGCCGGGCATGGCGGTGCCGCCGGGCAGCACCAGGATGCCCATGTGCTCCTCGCCCAGGCCCAGCTCGCGGGCCGAGCAGATCATGCCGTCGGACACGTGGCCGTAGGTCTTGCGGGCGCCGATCTTGAAGCCGCCGGGCAGTTCGGAGCCGGGCAGCGCCACCACGACGAGGTCGCCCTCGACGAAGTTGGTGGCACCGCAGACGATCCCGCGGACCGCCTCGGCCGCCGTGGAATCCTCCTTGACCTGGACCTGGCAGTAGCGGATCGGCTTCTTGAAGTCCTTGAGCTCCTCGATCTCGACGACGCGGCCGACCACGATGGGGCCGGACACCTCGCCGAGCTCGGTGACGTCCTCGACCTCGAGGCCGACCCGGACGAACGCCTCGGCGAACCGCTCGGCCAGGGACACGCCGTCGTCGTACTCGGGCAGCTCCAGCCGTTCGGCGAGCCAGGTGACAGGGACTCGCACGGCCTACGCCTCCGTTCCGAAAGCGGTGGTGAACCGCACGTCGCCCTCGATCATGTCCCGCATGTCCGGCAGCCCGTTGCGGAACATCAGGGTGCGCTCGATGCCCATACCGAACGCGAAACCCGAGTACACGTCGGGGTCGATGCCGCACGCGGCCAGCACGTTCGGGTGGACCATGCCGCAGCCGCCCCACTCCACCCAGCCGGGGCCGCCCTTCTTCGCCTCGAACCACACGTCCGGTTCGGCGGACGGCTCGGTGAACGGGAAGTACGACGGGCGCAGCCGCGTCTTCGCGTTCGGCCCGAACATGGCCCGCGCGAACGCGTCCAACGTGCCCTTGAGGTGGGCCATCGTCAGGCCCTTGTCCACCGCGAGGCCCTCCACCTGGTGGAACACCGGGGTGTGGGTGGCGTCCAGTTCGTCGGTGCGGAACGTCCGACCCGGGCACACCACGTAGACCGGCAGGTCACGGGTGAGCATGGAGCGGATCTGCACCGGTGAGGTGTGGGTGCGCAGCACCAGCCCGGAGTCCTCGGGCGCCACGTAGAAGGTGTCCTGCATGGTGCGGGCCGGGTGGTCCTTGCGGAAGTTCAACGCGTCGAAGTTGAACCACTCGGTCTCCACCTCGGGACCCTCGGCGACCTCCCAGCCCATCCCGACGAAAACGTCGGCGATGCGCTCGGCCACCGTGCTGATCGGGTGGCGGGCGCCGCGCGGGACCCGGTCCCACGGCAGCGTGACGTCGACTGCCTCCTCGCGGAGCATGCGCTCGTCGCGGTGGGCCTCCAGTTCGACGTGCCGGGCTTCGTAGGCGGTGCGGATCGCGGCCTGCGCCTCGTTGACCCGCTTGCCGGCCTCGGCACGGGCGGCGGGCGGCAGTGCGCCGATCTCGCGTCTGGCCAGCAGCGTCGGAGACCGCTCACCAAGATGCGCGGGCCGGCGTTCCACCAGCACATCCAGGTCAGCGGCCTCGGCGAACGCCGCCTCGGCCTGTTTCACTGCCGACAGGAGAGTCTCCGGCGCCAGCGCCGCGACCTCCTTGGGGTCGTACGGATCGTTTGCTCCGGACATGGCGGTGAACAACTCCTGGCTGGTCGGGCGGGCACCAAGCAGACAGATCCTACGAGACCGGTCCCGCCGGTCGCGTCCGACTTACCTGTCGGTCGGCATATCGCTGGCTGCGGGCCGTTGTGTACAGGCAGACGGCCGCCGCGGTGGCGAGGTTGAGGCTCTCGGCGGCGCCGTGGATCGGTACCCGGACGGACAGGTCGACACCGGACAGCACGTCGGCGGGCAGGCCGTGCGCCTCACTGCCGAACACCCACGCGACCGGTCCGGTCAGGTCGTCGGCGACCGTGTCCAGATCGGTGGCGGCGTGCCCGTCGGCGGCGACCAGCCGCAGGCCGGCCGCCCGGCACGCGGCGAGCGCCTCGGCCGGCTGCCGGGACCGGGCGATCGGCAGGTGGAACAGGCTGCCGGCGGACGCCCGGACGCATTTGCCGTTGTGCGGGTCGACGGTGTCGCCGGCCAGCACGACGGCGTCGGCGCCGGCCGCGTCGGCCACCCGGATCACCGTGCCCGCGTTGCCGGGGTCGGCCACGCCGTAGAGCACGGCGACCAGTCCCGGGTCGCCGGCCAGCGCCTGGTCGAGGGACCGGTCCACCAGGTCGCACACGGCCACCAGGCCCTGCGGGGTGACCGTCTCGGACAGGCCGTCGGCGGCCCGGTCGGTGATCATCGACACAGGGACGCGCGCGGCACGGGCGGCGTCGACGAGTTCCGGGTTGCGGTGCGCCGCGGCGGCGGTGGCGAACAGCTCGTGGACCGTGCCCCAGGCCAGCGCCTCACGGACGGCCTGCGCACCCTCGGCCAGGAAACGGTCGGTCCGGGCCGACCGCCTGGTCAGGCGCCGGGCAGCGGCGACCCGAGGGGTCCGCTCGGTGAACGGACCGGCCTCGGGTCGGGTGGTCATGGTTCCCGCTGGGCTCAGGCCGGGGTGCCCTGCGCGTCCGCGTGCTCGCGGGCCAGGTCGACCAGCGCGGTGAACGCGGTGGGGTCGTTGACGGCCAGTTCGGCGAGGATCTTGCGGTCCACCTCGACGCCGGCGCCCTTCAGGCCCTGGATGAAGCGGTTGTAGGTCAGGCCGTTCTGCCGTGCGGCCGCGTTGATCCTGGTGATCCACAACTGGCGGAAGTCACCCTTGCGCGCCCGGCGGTCCCGGTAGGCGTAGTTGAGCGAGTGGAGCATCTGCTCCTTGGCCTTGCGGTACAGCCGCGAGCGCTGGCCGCGGTAGCCGCTGGCCATCTCCAGGGTGGTGCGGCGCTTCTTCTGGGCGTTTACCGCCCGCTTCACGCGTGCCACGGTGGCATCCTGTCCGGTCTCGTGGGGCGTCGGCCCCGGAATGTGCTGGGAGTGCTGGGTCGGCCGTCAGCGGCCGAGCAGGCGCCTGGCGCGCTTGACGTCGCTCTTGGCGAGCTCGGAGGTGCCGGCGAGGCTGCGCATCTCCTTGCTGGACTTGACCTCGAGGCGGTGCCGCTTGCCGGTCCGCTCGCGCAGCAGCTTGCCGGTACCGGTGACCCGGATCCGCTTGCTCGCGCCGCTGTGCGTCTTGTTCTTGGGCATGTTCGTCCTCATCGGTGTTGCTCGGCGTCGATCCGACCGGCCAGCAGGCCGGTCGTCGTTCCCGTCGGGGCTCGGTCGGTCAGTCCTGGACGTCGCCCTGATCGGTGGTCTGTGGGGTGCCCTGGTCGGCAGGCTCGGCGGCCACCGCCGCCTTGGCCCTCGGCTGGGGCTTCACGTTCTTGTGCGGCGCCAGCACCATGATCATGTTGCGGCCGTCCTGCTTCGGCGCCGCCTCGACGAAGCCCAACTCGGCGACGTCGTCGGCCAACCGCTGCAGCAGCCGGAAGCCCAGCTCGGGCCGGGACTGCTCACGACCGCGGAACATGATGGTCACCTTGACCTTGTTCCCGTGCGAGAGGAACCGGGCCACGTGGCCCTTCTTCGTCTCGTAGTCGTGCGAGTCGATCTTCGGCCGGAGCTTCTGCTCCTTGATCACGGTGAACTGCTGGTTGCGGCGCGACTCACGTGCCTTCTGGGCGCTCTCGTACTTGAACTTCCCGTAGTCCATGAGCTTGGCCACGGGAGGACGCGCCTGGGGAGCGACCTCAACGAGATCAAGATCCGATTCCTGGGCCAGGCGCAGGGCGTCCTCGATGCGGACGATCCCGACCTGCTCGCCCGCCGGTCCGACCAGGCGGACCTCCGGTACGCGGATTCGATCGTTGATGCGCGGCTCGGTGATGCGCGGCTCGGGGCTGATGGGGCCTCCTCGGTTCGGGTTGCAGTCTGCGCGACCGCGAGCACGCCCCCAGACGGCTGAAAGCCCCGTCGCCTGAAGGCTGCACGGGGCCGCTGCCGAACCGATCATCTCCGTGGGTCGACTCGTCATCGACCTCGGGACCGGACCCGGACGTCTTGTCGACGACGCGGGTGGGAGCGGGACTCCTCTTGCCGCCTTCGCTCGCGCGAAGGCCGGTCGCACCTATCAGGATAGCAGAGCACGGTCATCCCCCGTGTCCGCCATGCGTGCGGAGGGTGGTCGCCCCGTGCTCAGTCCAGGATGGCGAGGGCATCGATCTCCACCAGCAGGCCCTTGGGCAGGCCGACGTACACGGTGGTCCGCGCCGGGTAGGGCTGCTGGCAGTGTTGCGCCAGGTAGGCGCCGTACACGTCGTTGAGCTCGGCGAAGTGGGCCGTGTCGGTGAGGTACACGCGGACCATCACCACGTCGTCCAGAGTGGCACCGGCCGCGGCCAGCACCGCGTCGACGTTGCGCAGCGTGCGGGCCGCCTGCTCGCCGACCGTGGTGCCGTCGACCTGGCCGGTGGCCGGGTCGATCCCGACCTGGCCGGCGACCTGCACGATGTTGCCCTTGCGGACGCCCTGGGCGAACGCGGCGACCGGGTTCGGGGCGTTGTCGGTGTGGATCTCCGTCTTGGCCATCGCGGCCACTCTACCTATCGTGCTGGGCGTGCAGATCGATCCGGCGGCGGTGGGCCGCATCAGGGACGAGATCGTCGACTTCCGGTTCAAGGGCCTGCCCGACGCCGCGGCCGGACGGTCGGTGGGCGAGCTCGTCGACGCCCGGCTCGACCTGTTCGCCGACGGGTTCACCGGTCCGCTGCTGACGCTGGACGCCGCCGCGCTGGAACACAACATGGCGACCATGGCGTCCTGGTGCGCCGCCCACGGGCTGTCACTGATGCCGCACGGGAAGACCACGATGGCGCCGCAGCTGTTCGCCCGCCAGCTCGAGTTGGGCGCCTGGGGCATCACCGCGGCCAACGTCGGGCAGGTGCGGGTCTACCGGGGCTTCGGCGTGCGGCGGGTGCAGATGGCCAACGAGCTGGTCGACCCGGCCGGGTTGCGCTGGGTGGCGGCCGAACTGGCGCGGGATCCGGACTTCGAGTTCACCTGCTGGGTCGACTCGGTCGCCGGGGTCGGTCTGATGGACTCGGTGCTGCGTTCGGTGGCACCCGCTCGGCCGGTGGACGTGCTGGTGGAGGTCGGCGGGGTCGGCGCGCGGACCGGGGTGCGGGACGTGGCGTCGGCGGTCGCCGTCGCCGACGCGGTGGCCGCCTCGCCGGTGCTGCGGCTGGTGGGTGTCGCCGGGTACGAGGGCGCGCTGGTCGGCGCGGAGCCCTCGGCCGAGGGGTTGGCGCTGATCACCCGCTACCTGGAGCTGGTGCGGTCGGTGGTCGAGCGGCTGTCGTTCGAGGTGCCCGAGGTGATCGTGACCGCCGGTGGCAGTTCGTACTTCGACGTGGTGGCCGAGGTGCTGACCCGGCCGTGGCCCGACGGGCTGACCGTGCGCCCGATCCTGCGCAGCGGGGCCTACATCACGCACGATTCCGGTTTCTACCAAGAGGTTTCGCCGCTCGGCGAGTCGGTCCGGCTGGGTGACGCGCAGCCGTTCCGGGCCGCGGCCACCGCGTGGGGCCAGGTGATGTCCCGGCCGGAGCCCGGTCTGGCGCTGGCCACGATGGGCAAGCGGGACGTGCCGTTCGACATGGGCATGCCGATGCCTCGGCTGGTGCGGACGCCGGCCGGTGACGTGTCGCCGTTGACCAGGTGGCGGGTGGACAAGGTGGCCGACCAGCACACGTTCCTGGTGCCGGACGATCCGGACGCGCCGCTGGCGGTCGGCGACTGGGTCGGGTTCGGGCTGTCCCATCCGTGCACGATGTTCGACAAGTGGACGCTGATCCCGGTGGTCAGCGGGACGACGGTGGTCGACCTCGTGCGCACCTACTTCTGATGCACGACATCGTGTTCGCCGGTGCCCTCGTGGTGGACGGCACGGGTCGGGCCGGGCAGGTCGCGTCGGTGGGCGTGACCGGCGGGGTGGTCGCGGAGATCGGTGCACGGCCCTCCGGGCGTCGGGTGGTGGACGCGGCCGGGCTGGTATTGGCGCCGGGGTTCATCGACATGCACGCGCACTCCGATCTGGTGCTGCTGTCCGAGCCCGAGCACCTGGCGAAGGTGTCGCAGGGCGTGACGTCGGAGGTGATCGGCCAGGACGGGTTGTCGTACGCGCCGGTGGACGACGACGTGCTGGCGCTGCTGCGCACGCAACTCGCCGGCTGGAACGGTGACCCGCCCGGGTTCGACTGGAACTGGCGGTCGGTCGGTGCCTACCTGGACCGGTTGGACGCGGGCATCGCGGTGAACGCGGCCTACCTGGTGCCGCAGGGCACCGTGCGGATGCTGCGGGTGGGGTGGGCCGACCGGCCGGCGACCTCGGCCGAGTTGGACGCCATGCGGGCCGATGTCGCGACCGCGATGGCCGAGGGCGCGGTGGGGATGTCGTCCGGGTTGACGTATCCGCCGGGGATGTACGCGGACACGGACGAACTCGTCGAGCTGTGCCGGGTGGTGGCTTCGCACGGTGGCTACTACAGCCCGCACCACCGGGGTTACGGAGCCGGCGCGCTGGACCACTTCGCCGAGATGATCGACGTGTCGCGACGATCGGGGGCGCCACTGCATCTGGCGCACGCCACGATGAACTTCCCGGTCAACGCCGGCCGCGCCGATGAACTTCTGTCCCTTGTGGACAATGCGGACTGCGACATCACCCTGGACACCTATCCCTACTTGGCCGGCGCCACCTACCTGGCCGCGCTGCTGCCCGGCTGGGCCGCGGCCGGCGGGCCATCGGCCACGCTGGATCGGTTGCGGCGACCCGACTCGCGGCGCGACATTCTCGTCGCCGTCGAGCGGACCGGGTCGGACGGTTGTCACGGGGTGCCGGTCGACTGGGACACGATCGAGATCAGCGGCGTACGGCACCGGCGGCACGCCGAGCTGGTCGGGCACAGCGTGGCCGCGTCGGCCGCGCGGCGGGGTGTCGCTCCGGGCGAGTTGTTCCTGGACACGCTGGTGGCCGACGAGCTCGGCACGTCGTGCCTGATGCACGTGGGTGACGAGGACAACGTGCGGACGATCATGCGGCACAGCGCGCACACCGGCGGCAGCGACGGGCTGCTGGTCGGCGACCGGCCGCACCCGCGTGGCTGGGGCACGTTCGCCCGCTACCTCGGCCACTACGTGCGGGAACTCGGCGTGCTCGGGCTGGCCGAGTGTGTCGCCCACCTGACCTCCCGCCCGGCCCGCAGGCTCGGGCTGACCGACCGGGGCGTGATCCGCGAGGGCGCGGTGGCGGACCTGGTGCTGCTCGACCCGGAGACGATCGGCGACACGGCCACGTACGAGCAGCCGCGCCGGCCGGCGAGCGGCGTGCACACCGTGCTGGTCAACGGGGTCCGCGTGTTGGCCGACGGGCGGCCGACCGGCGCGCTGCCCGGCCACTCGATCCGAAAGGCGGCCCGGGATGTTCGTGGGTAGCTACGGCGCCGACGGACTGGCCGTCGTCCAGCCTGACCTGACGATCGGCGCGGTGCTGCCGGTCGCTGACGTGTCCTGGCTGGTGGCGGACGGGGATGTGCTGTACGCCACCAACGAACACGAAGCAGGCTCGGTGACCGTGGTGGAAAACCTTGCGGTGCAACGGGTTCTGCCCACACTCGGGGACGGGCCGACACACCTGTCGGCGGTCGGGGAGTTCCTGCTGGTGGCCAATCACGGCTCGGCGAGCGTCGCCGTGCTGCCGGTGGACGGCCGGCCGGGCTCGACGGTGGAGCTTCCGGCTGGTGCGCGGCCGCATCAGGTGGTGAGCGATCCCAGTGGTGCCTGGGTGCTGGTGGCGGCGTTGGGACTGGATCTGGTGTTCGCGTACCGGCTGGTCGACGGACGGTTGGTGGAGCACGGGCGGGTGGGTGTCGGTCCTGGGCCTCGGCATCTGGTGTGGCAGCCGGACGGGGTGCGGTGCTTCGTGGTCTGTGAGAACGCACCGGTCGTCGTCGAGTGCCGGTGGGACGCGGGTCGCGGTGGGTTGGCCGTCCAGCGGTCGGTTCGGATCGCCGACGACGGCTATCCCGGTGAGGGTGTGGTGCCGGCGGACGGCCGGTTCGTGTACGTGACCAACCGGGGGCCGAACACCGTCGTCACGCTCGATGCCGATCTCACCGTGGTCGACACGGTGTCCTGCGGTGGTGACTGGCCTCGGCACGCGGCGCTGGACGGTGACTGGCTCTACGTCGCCAACCAGCGGTCCGGCGAGGTGAGCCGGTTGGCCCGCGACCCGGTGACCGGTCTGTTGGGCGCGGCCGCCGGTGTGGTCAAGGCCGACGGTGTGGCGGTGGTGCTGCCGTGACCGGATTCGATCTGCTGCTCCCCCGGCCCGTCGCGGCCGATCCGGCCGGCGGCACGCATGTGGTCGGGCCGGTGGTGGGGGTCGACGACGGCACCGCGCGGGCCGGCACCTGGCTGGCCGGTGTGCTCGGGCTGCGGGTGGCCGAGGACGGGCCGATCCGGTTCCGGCTGGACCCGTTGGCCGTGCCGCACGCCGAGGGATTCCGGTTGGAGATCACGCCGGACCGGGTGCTGGTGCTGGCGGCGGACGCGGGTGGCGCGCACTACGCGGCCCAGGCGCTGCGCCAGTTGTGCGGACCCGCCGCGTTCCGAGCCGCGCCGGCCGGCGGGTGGACGCTGCCGTGCGGGGTGGTCACCGACCATCCCCGGTTCGGTTGGCGGGGTTGCCTGCTCGACGTGGCACGGCATTTCCTGCCCAAGGCCGACGTGTTGCGGTTCGTCGACCTGCTCGCCGCGCACCGGCTGAACGTGCTGCACCTGCATCTCACCGACGACCAGGGCTGGCGGATCGAGGTGCCCGGCTGGCCGAGACTCACCGAGATCGGTGCGTGGCGCGGTGAGTCGACCGTGGGCAGCCCACCGGCCGGCGCGCTGGACGGCACCCCGCACGGCGGCTACTACACCACCGCCGACCTGCGGGAGATCGTCGCCTACGCCGCCGATCGGGCGATCACCGTGGTGCCCGAGGTCGACGTGCCCGGCCACACCCAGGCCGCCATCGCCGCCTACCCGGTACTCGGCAACACCGGCGAGCCGCTGCCGGTGTGGACTTCGTGGGGTATCAGCGAGAACGTGCTGAACACCGAGGAGTCCACAGTGGACTTCTTTCGGGAGGTGTTCGACCACGTCGTGGACGTGTTCCCCAGCACGGTGATCGGCGTCGGCGGCGACGAGGTGCCGACCACTCAATGGCAGGCCACGGCACGCCTGGCCGAACTCGGGCTGGGCGACGTCGCCGAGCTGCACGGCTGGTTCGTCCGGCAGATCATCGACCATCTGGCGACGCGCGGCAGGCGGGCGGTCGGCTGGGACGAGATCGCCGGCGTCGGGCCCGTGCCGGACGACACCGTGATCGCCTCGTGGCGCGGTGAGCAGGCCGGGATCGACGCGGCCCACGCCGGATTCGACGTGATCATGTGTCCGGAACAGCACGTCTACCTCGATCACCGGCAGTCCGCCGATCCCGACGAGCCGATCCCGGTCGGCTCGGTGCACACGCTGGACGATGTGTACCGCTACGAACCGGTGCCCCCGGCGCTCGCCGGCCCGGCCGCCGGGCACGTGCTGGGCGCGCAGGCGCAGGTGTGGACCGAGCATCTGGACTCGGCCCGGCGGGTCGACTACGCGGCCTTCCCCCGGCTGGCCGCGTTCGCCGAGGTGGTCTGGAGCCGGGCCCGCGATCTCGGTGACTTCCGGCGGCGCCTGGCCGGCGAGCACCTGGCCCGGTTGGACGCGCTCGGCGTGGAGTACCGGCCGCTCAGCGGTCCACATCCGTGGCAGCGGCGGCCGGGTGTGCCGGGTCGGCCACGCTGAGCCGGGCGCGCAGTTCGGCCGTCGCCGTCGCGGTGATCGTCCGGTTGCCGGTGGTCAGGCCGTAGCGCACGTCGTGCAGCGGCGCCAGCCACCAGTAGTGCCGCAGCCGCTCGCGGTCCACCGGCCGGCCGTAGTCGGCGATCAGCCGGTCCACCCGATCGTGGCCCAGCAACGGGAGCACGCCGGCGAAGTCGATCGCGGGATCGCCGACGGCCGCGTCCTCGAAGTCGATCAGCCCGACGACCCGGCCGGAATCGTCCACCAGCACGTGTTCCGGGGCGATGTCCCGGTGCACCAGCGTCGGTGCGAAGTCCCAGTCGCCGGCCAGCAGCGCGGCGAACCCGTCGGTGACCGCGCGGGCCAGGTCGGCGTCCAGTTCGGGCAGGACCGTGGCCTCGACGTCGGTCCACAGCGACGCGTAGCCGGCGCGCCACTCGTCGACCGTGCCGGCCTGGCCCAGCATCGCGCGGGCCACGTCGACCGGGAAGGCGTGCAGTTCGCGCAGCACGCCGGCCAGCGCCGGCCAGCCGTCGTCCGCGCTCAGCGCGCGGCCCTCGATCAACGGGTAGCCCATGCACGTGCCGGCATCGCCCCACGAGCCGAAGAAGTCCGGCTCCGGCACCCGGAACGACACGGCCGCGGCCAGCCTGGGCAGCAGCGCGGCCTCCCTGCGGTGGGCGGCCGCGACGTCGGCGTTCCTGGCGAACCGCAGAATGTGATCGCCGTCCACCAGAAAGGTGAACGAGCCCCATCCGCCGGGAATGAGTCGGACCGTCGCCATGGGAGCCGACGTTAGCGACGAGTCCAACGAGTACCGTCGCCGAGGTGAACAACGCGATCGCCCCGGCACGCACGGTGTGCCACGGCTGTCGGGCCGTCAGCTACGAGACGACCAGCGACGGCGGAACGCACCGGCAGCGGCCGGTGATCCTGGTCGGTGACGGCCAGCTCATGCGGGAGATCATGCCCGGCATGATGGTCAGCCAGCCGTGTCCGATGTGCGGGCGATCCGACGACGAGGGCTGGGTGCACGGATTCGTGGTGCCCGCATAGCGCGGGTAGGGTGACCGCCGGGCCGTGACTGGCGTTCGAGTGGGGCACCACTGGGGAGCGGCCCGGCCGGGTGTCCGCCGGCCCGTTGCCGCGCGCCTGGGCGAACCGACCTCGCATCCGACCTGGAGGATCCGCATGACCCAGGCCCACACCGCCCGGCTGATGTCGGGCACCGAACTGGCCGCGAGCATCGTCACCCGATCCGCCGAACGCGCCGCCGAGTTCACCCGCCGCACCGGCACCGCGCCCTGCCTGGCCACCGTCCTGGTCGGTGACGACCCGGCGTCGGCCACCTACGTGCGGATGAAGCAGAACCGCAGCCGCAAGGCCGGCATCACCTCGCAGCACGTGGCCCTGCCCGCCCAGACGACCACCGCCGAACTGGTGGACCGGATCGAGAGCCTGTCCGCCGACCCGTCCGTGCACGGCATCCTGCTGCAACACCCGGTGCCGCCGGGCATCGACGAGCGGGCCGCGTTCGAGGCGATCGCCCCCGCCAAGGACGTGGACGGCGTCACCATGCACTCGTTCGCCGCCATGTCGTTCGGCGAGCCGGGATTCGCGTCGTGCACCCCGCTGGGCATCCTGCGGCTGCTGGACCACTACGAGGTCGAACTGTCCGGCCGGCACGCCGTGGTCATCGGCCGCAGCCCCATCCTGGGCAAGCCGGCGGCCATGCTGCTGCTCGGCCGGAACGCCACCGTGACCATCTGCCACTCCCGCACCCGCGACCTGCCCGACCTGGTGCGCGACGCCGACATCGTGGTGGCGGCGGTCGGCCGGCCGGAGTTCGTCCGGGGCTCGTGGCTCAAAGACGGAGTGGTCGTGGTGGACGCCGGGTACAACGCAGGCAACGTCGGCGACGTCGCGTTCGACGAGGCCGCCGAGCGGGCCAGCCTGATCACGCCGGTCCCCGGCGGGGTCGGCCCGATGACCATCTCGCTGCTGCTGGAACAGACCGTCGACGCGGCGGAACGCCAGGCCGCTACAGCGGTCTGATCACCCGGCACGGATTGCCGGCCGCGAACACCCGTTCCGGCAGGTCCCGCGTCACCACGCTGCCGGCACCCACCACGGTGTCCGATCCGATCACCACGCCGGCACAGACGATCACACCGCCGCCGAGCCACACGTTGTCGCCGATGGCGATACCCGCCGCCGTCTCCCAGCGCTGCCGGCGCCGCTCGTGGTCGAGCATCGGGTGCAGCGCGGTCAGCAGCTGGGCGCGGGGACCGATCGACACGTCATCGCCGATGGTGATCGGCGCGCAGTCCATCAGGATCGCGTCGTAGTTGAGGAAGCTGTTGCTGCCGATGGTGATCTGGTAGCCGTAGTCGCACTGGAACCGCGGCATGATCCACGAGCCGGCTCCGATGTCGCCCACCAGCTCGGCCAAGATCTCCTGCCGCACGTCGTCCTGGCCGGACAGCGTCGCGTTGAATCGGTCCAGCAGCGCCTGGCAGCGGCGCCGGTCGGCGACCAGTTCCGGATCGCTGTCCTGGTACGGGTCACCGCGCAGCATCCGGTCCTTCTGGTCGGACACGGCGTCAGCGGCCTGCCGGGAGCAGATTTGCCGCGACGACCGGCCGCAGGAACTGGCCGGTGTAGCTGGACTCGATCTCGACGATGTCCTCCGGGGTGCCCTCGGCGATCACCAGGCCGCCGCCGGAACCGCCCTCCGGGCCCATGTCGACGACCCAGTCGGCCGACTTGATCACGTCCAGGTTGTGCTCGATCACGATGACCGTGTTGCCCTTGTCCACCAGGCCGTTGATCACGCCGAGCAGCTTGGCGATGTCCTGGAAGTGCAGGCCGGTGGTGGGCTCGTCCAGGATGTACACCGTCTTGCCGGTGGACCGCTTCTGCAGCTCACTGGCCAGCTTCACCCGCTGCGCCTCGCCGCCGGACAGCGTCGGCGCGGGCTGGCCCAGCCGGACGTAGCCCAGACCCACGTCGACCAGGGTCCTGAGGTGCCGGTAGATCGCGTTGATCGGCTCGAAGAACTCGGCCGCCTCCTCGATCGGCATGTCCAGCACGTCGGCCACGGTCTTGCCCTTGTAGTGCACCTCCAGGGTCTCCCGGTTGTACCGGGCGCCCTTGCAGACCTCGCACGGCACGTACACGTCGGGCAGGAAGTTCATCTCGATCTTGATGGTGCCGTCGCCGGCGCACGCCTCGCAACGGCCGCCCTTGACGTTGAACGAGAACCGGCCCGGCTGGTAGCCGCGGACCTTGGCCTCGGTGGTGGCGGCGAACAGCTTGCGCATGTGGTCCCACACGCCGGTGTACGTGGCCGGGTTGGACCTCGGCGTGCGCCCGATCGGTGACTGGTCGACCTGGACGAGCTTGTCCAACTGGTCGACGCCCCGGACCCTGGTGTGCCGGCCGGGGACCTGGCGGGCGCCGTTCAGCTTGTTCGCCAGGACGGTGGCCAGGATGTCGTTGACCAGTGTCGACTTGCCGGAACCGGACACGCCGGTGACCGCGACCAGGCAGCCCAGCGGGAACGACACGTCGATGTCGCGCAGGTTGTGCTCGCGGGCACCCACCACGGCGAGCTGGCGCTTCTTGCTGGTCGGCCGCCGGATCGCGGGCAGCGGGATCTCCTTGCGCCGGGACAGGTAGTCGCCGGTCAGCGAGCGCTTGTTGGCCACGAGCTCCTGGTACGTCCCGCTGTGCACCACCTCGCCGCCGTGCTCACCGGCGCCCGGACCGATGTCCACGACCCAGTCGGCGGTGCGGATGGTGTCCTCGTCGTGCTCGACGACGATCAGCGTGTTGCCCAGGTCGCGCAGCCGGGTGAGGGTCTCGATCAGCCGGTGGTTGTCCCGCTGGTGCAGGCCGATGGACGGCTCGTCCAGCACGTACAGCACGCCGACCAGGCCGGAACCGATCTGCGTCGCCAGCCGGATGCGCTGCGCCTCGCCACCGGACAGCGTGCCCGCGGCCCGGTCCAGCGACAGGTACTCCAGGCCGACGTCCAGCAGGAACCCCAGGCGCGCCTGGATCTCCTTGAGCACGCGGCCGGCGATCATCGCCTCGCGACGACCCAGCTTGAGGCTGTTCAGGAACTCGGCGCACTCGCGCACGCTCATCGCGGACACGTCGGCGATGGACTTCTCGCCGTACGTCTTGTGCTCCAGGGTGACCGCGAGGATCTCCGGCTTCAGCCGGGCACCCTGGCACGCGGGACAGGGCACCTCCCGCATGTAGCCCTCGTACTTCTCCCGCATGTAGTCGGAGTCGGTCTGGTCCTGGCGCCGCTCCAGGAACGGGATCACGCCCTCGAACGAGGCGTAGTAGGAGCGTTCCCGGCCGTAGCGGTTGCGGTAGCGGACGTGCACCTGATCGTCGACGCCGTACAGCACGGCCTTCTGCACCTTCGCCGGCAGCTTGCGCCACGGCGTCTCCATCCGGAACCCGATGGACTCGGCGAGCGAGCCGAGCAGCCGCTGGAAGTAGTCCGCGGTCTGCTGCCCGCCCGACCAGGGGGCGATCGCGCCGTCGGCCAGCGACAGCTCGTCGTCCGGCACGATCAGCTCGGGGTCGACCTCCTTGCGGACACCGATGCCGGTGCACACCGCGCAGGCGCCGTAGGGCGAGTTGAACGAGAACGACCTCGGCTCGAGATCGGTGATGGTCAGCGGGTGACCGTTGGGGCAGGCCAGGTTCTCCGAGAAGGTGCGTTCGCGCTCGGCCGTGCCTTCCTGCTCGTCGACGAACTCGACGGTGATCAGGCCGTCGGCCAGCCGCAGCGCGGTCTCCACCGAGTCGGTGAGCCGCTGCTTCGCGGACTTCTTCACCGCCAACCGGTCGATCACGACGTCGATGTCGTGCTTCTCCTGCTTCTTCAACTTCGGCGGGTCGGTGAGCTGGTGCACCTCGCCGTCCACCCTGGCCCGCGCGTAGCCCTGGGACTGGAGCTGCTCGAACAGGTCGACGTACTCGCCCTTGCGACCGCGCACCACCGGCGCCAGCACCTGGAACCGGGTGCCGTCGGCCATGGCCAGGAGCTGGTCGACGATCTGCTGCGGGGTCTGCTTGCTGATCAGCTCGCCACACGTCGGGCAGTGCGGCATGCCGGCCCGCGCGTACAGCAGCCGCAGGTAGTCGTAGACCTCGGTGATGGTGCCGACCGTCGACCTCGGGTTGCGGTTGGTCGACTTCTGGTCGATGGAGACCGCCGGGGACAGGCCCTCGATGAAGTCGACGTCGGGCTTGTCCATCTGGCCCAGGAACTGCCGGGCATACGCGGACAGTGACTCCACGTAGCGACGCTGGCCCTCGGCGAAGATCGTGTCGAACGCCAGGCTCGACTTGCCGGAGCCGGACAGGCCGGTGAACACGATCAGGCTGTCCCGGGGCAGGTCGATGTTGACACCACGGAGGTTGTGCTCGCGCGCACCATGCACGACGAGTCGGTCGGCCACGGCTGTCCCTTCGCACTACGGTCTGTGCACGTACTCCAGGCGGCTGCGCGCGTGACAACGGGCGCACGGTACGGCTCGACCATGCTAAGTGGCCCCACCGACAAGAAGAGGCTGAACGTGCGGACCTGGGATTACTCCGGTTCGCTTGTTCGGCCTCTACCGACTGGTACCGGACAAGCCTACGCTGGAACCACCGCCTACTCATTGCCTCGTCATCGGGGCGGAGCAGGCGTTGATCCACAGCCTGCGTCCCGGCATCCGCACCACCCACGTACTGGAGCCGCCGTGCCAGCACTACGCGCCCCACTCTCCGGCGCCGAGCAGTTCGAAGCAGTCCGGTTCGCGACCGAGGGACTTGTCGCCGTGAGACGAGCCTCCGCTGTGCTGTGCGAGGCGATCGACGAGCTGGACGACGCCGCCCTGTACCTGCCGACCGGCCTGACGGGCTGGACCAGGGGGCACGTCGTCAGCCACCTGGCCCGCAACGCCGACGGACTGGTGAACCTGCTGCACTGGGCGCGGACCGGCATCGAGAGCCCGATGTACGCGAGCCCGGCCGACCGCGAGGCGGCCATCGTCGAGGGCGCGAACCGGCTGGCCAGGGTCCAGCAGGAGGACGTGCGGGCGGCCGACGAGCGGTTCTTCATGGCCACCGAGGTGATGTCGGAGTCGGACTGGGAGGCGCAGGTCCTCAACGGGCAGGGCCTCACCATCGGGGTGTCGCTGGTGCCGTGGATGCGGCTGACCGAGTTGCTGGTGCACCTGGTCGACCTGGACATCGGCCACGGGTTCGACGACGTCGTCGAACTGGCCGGTGAGCAGACCGAGTTGCTGGTCGACTACGTGGCCAGCCGGTACGACGACCGGCCCGGCGTCCCGGCGGTCCGGCTCGCCGTCGACCTGCCGTCCGGCGCCCAGCGCACGTGGCTGCTGGGCGACACGGGTGAACCGCAGGACGTGCGATCGACTGCGGCGCCCGCGTTGGCCTGGTTGACCGGTCGGCCGGTGCCTTCTTCTCCGGCTGCCGCTTCGGCCGGGGAGGTCATGCCGGCGTTGCCCGCGTGGCTGTGATCCGCGCGTCGCGCCGTGGCCGACTGGGATCGGCCGGCGCGGGCCGCTAGGGTCGCGTTCGTGGACGTCGCAGAGGAATACACGGGTCACGTCGAGCAGGGCGGCACGCCCGCCCGCCGGAGGCTGAACGGGCTGACCGTCACCAAGATCTCGGTCGGCCCGATGGACAACAACGCCTACCTGCTGGTGTGCGGGTCGAGCAACGAAGCACTGTTGATCGACGCGGCGAACGACGCCGAGCGGCTGTCCGACCTGATCGGCTCCAGCGCCGACCGCCCCAACCTGCGCACCATCGTCACCACGCACCAGCACCAGGACCACTGGCAGGCGCTGGGCGCGATCGCGGGCGCCTTCGGCGCGAACACGGTCGCCCACCCGGACGACGCCGGCCCCCTGCCGGTACCCACCGACCAGTTGGTGCGGCACGGCGACCTGGTCCGGGTCGGCGACTGCGAGCTGGAGGTCATCCACCTGCGCGGCCACACGCCGGGCTCCATCGCGCTCGTCTACCACGAGCCGGGCGGCCACCCCCACCTGTTCACCGGCGACAGCCTGTTCCCCGGTGGCGTGGGCAACACGCAGCAGGACCCGGAGCGCTTCGAGTCCCTGATCAACGACGTCTCCACGCGCATCTTCGACGTCCTCCCCGACGACACCTGGTTCTACCCGGGCCACGGCGACGACTCCACGATCGGTGAGCAGCGCCCCCACGTCTCGGAATGGCGCGAACGCGGCTGGTGACCCTTGCTCGTCCAGGTCGAATGGTCCCGCTCATGCGGTCAGCTGACCGCCCAGCCACCGGCCAGATGACCACGACCGTGGCGGCCAGATCACCACGTGCTGAGCGGCCAAGTGGCCACGACGGTCGTGTGGGATGCAGAATGCGGAGGTGAACGAGCACCGGTCCGGCCTTATTCCACGCCACGCGGAGACCCTCGTGGCGGAGGCGCTGAGGGACACTCGGGTCGTACTGGTCAACGGTGCCCGGCAGGCCGGCAAGAGCACGCTGACAAGACTGGCGGCCGGTGGACACCCGGATACCGTCACCCGGCTCCTCGATGACCCGGCGACACTGCGATCGGCGCAGGACGATCCCTCGGATTTCGTGGACCACGACGGACTCATGCTGATAGACGAGATTCAGCTCGCTCCAGAATTGCTTCGCCCTATCAAGTTGACCGTCGACCTCGACCCGACGCCAGGCCGTTTTCTGCTGACGGGCTCGTCCCGGGTCCTGTCACTGCGCACGCTTCCGGATGCCCTGCCTGGTCGGATGGAAGTGATTGAACTCTGGCCGTTCTCGCAGGGCGAGATCAACGAAGCTCCGGATCGATTCGTCGACGCCGCTTTCCGGCACGGCCCCAGGCTCGAACACTCTTCGCCGCTACGCCGTCGTGACTATGTGGACCGGATCGTCGTCGGCGGATTTCCGGAGGCGGTGCGCAGAACGCCCCGTCGACGAACCGCCTTTTTCGACGCGTACCTCTCCACCTTGATCGAACGGGACGTCCTGGAACTGGCCAACATCGAACGCCGTGGTGAACTGGTCAAACTTCTGGCACTGCTCGCCGGACATGCTGGCAGCCTGCTCGTGCCGGCCACGCTGGCAGACCAGTCAGGGATACCGCGCACGACATTGGTGCGCTATCTCGACCTGTTGTCCTCGGTTTTCTTGATCAAAAGCATTCCGGCATGGTCATCCGGGCAGACCCAACGAGCTGTCGGGACGCCGAAGCTCGCGTTCGTCGATACCGGCATCGCCTGCCATCTCATCGGGCAGGACGCGAGCCGTCTCAACGAGCCGGGAGGTGCCGCCGGTCCGATGCTGGAGAATTTCGTGGTCATGGAACTCGCGCGGCAGCTGACCTGGTCGGAGGAACGCGGTCGTCTCTACCACTACCGAACCAGGGACCAGATCGAGGTGGACGCCGTCATCGAGACGCCCGACGGGCGAGTGATCGGCGTCGAGGTCAAGGCAGGCTCGACAATCCGAACAGAAGACCTCACCGGTCTGCGCAATCTGGCCAGCAGGCTCGGCGACAGGTTCGTCGCCGGTTTCGTCCTCTACACCGGCCAGCAGACCCTGCCGTACGGCGACAAGCTCCGGGCGGTTCCCGTCGATGCTCTCTGGCACTCGACACCGTGATCGGCGCCGCGATGGCGTACCGGGAGAACGACTGAGGCCGCCCCGGCGAACCAGGAACGGCCTCGACCAGCATTGTCGTTCACGGCTAGTTGCCGCTGCTACCGCCTTCTCCGCGTGACATGGCATCCCCATTCGGGTTCATGATTACTGACAATTGCCCGGATCGGGGCGATTCACCACCACAACGATATGCCGTAGTTCTCCCGTGGATAACACTTTTCGGTGAATGTGTGCTCCACGGTGTCTGCGACGATGGGGAGTAGGTGCGGGTCGCCGTCGGGTGGTCGGGTCCGCCGTTCGCGTTCGGTCTGCTCGGCGTACCACCAGCAGGCGCGTGGCAGGTTCGCGCCGTCGAAACGGATGCGTATCGTCAACCCACTGACGGGCACGCACCCGTACAACAGCCGGCCTGCCGCGATGCCGTGATGATCGACCTCGACGTTTACCCAAAACCGATCCTGCTCCAGGTCCTCGTCAACTGCCTCCGACGCGAAGTAGTGCTTCTCATCCCGAACCAAGGTTCGCGGAAACACTAGCCTCGTCAATGCGGGATCCGTGGATTGCCCCGGTGTGTCGACCGAACATCCCCATAACGCGCGCACCGGTACGTCGGTCGCGTGGCCGTGCCAACCAGCGATGGACGATGCGAGATACCCGTCGACGTCGTCCCCGCGGGCCGTCACGAGACGCTCGGTGATCCGCCGATGAACGGCTCGGCCTTTCATGATCACGTTGGTGATGAACAGATCGAGAAACACCGGCTGCGAGCCCTTGGAGGGGTACCGGTGGCCGGTGTCCTCCGATGGCGACTGCCAACCGGCGGTCGGTTCCGTCGCGCTGGCGGCTGCCACGTACGTCGCCCAACCCGCGCCGTCGACGGCGAGCGCCTCCACCTGCTCGCGCAGCATCGGCGCCAGCTTCTCGCCGACGGCTCGCTTCCACGACTTGTGCATGGGTGTCGTCGTACTGGGCGGCGGATCGCCGAAAACGTCCGACAACGCCATCAATTGGCGGAATCGGCCTTCCAGTGTCGATCGCCACGCCTCGGTGATCTCGGGCGGTCGCGGTAAGCGGAACGCGGCGAACAATGTGTTCTGTTGTCGGGAGTCGTCCGCCGATCCGACCCTGTTGACACCATGAATGATCAGGCCCCAGACAGCCAGTGCACGGGTCCGGGTGGTGCCACCGGGCATCGATTCCGTCGCCGCGACCAGTGGGGCGAGTTGGGCGGCCGAATCACTGTGCGGATCATCGATGGCGTGGATGATCAGGTCCAACGGCCTGGCGTGCTTTCTGGTGGCCATCCACCGAAGCGCCCGCTCCATGGCCGACTGGACGTCCTCGGTCACCACTCCTCCGATTCACGGTCGGCGACAACGATCGACTACGGCTGACGATAACAGGCGATGTCTGGCCACAAGTGACAATTCATGGCCATGGGGCGACCGCGAAAAACGTCGGCCGACGGCAAACGATCGGACATTGTCCATGCGCTTACATGGACCGCATCGCTTACCGTTGATTCCGCACCACCGTCGGGGACGGAAGGAGATGCGCAATGAGCAGCGTTCTCCCAGCCGGGCGGCGTCCCGGATTCGTCGGGGCTCTCGGCAACCGTGCGGACGAGGCGGTGCGTCGGTATGTGGCCGCGCTGCTCGGGATCGGCTCCGGGGAGCAACTGGCGGCGTCATTGATCGAACGGGCGTCGTTGCCCGGCGGGCGGGTCGAGGGGCACGAGTTCGGGCGGGATCAGCATTCGTCGGCTTCGGCGGGTGCGATGCTGCTCGGATTGGCGAGTATTCCGGCGATTTCCAACGACGTGCTGGCGCCGTTCTTCCGCCGCGTGGCCGGCCTGGTCCGGATGACCGGTGCCGTGAACGGCCACGACGGCCATCCGGTGTCGTCGACGTCGTGCTGGTCCATCGCGCAGGTGCTGCTGGGGCTGCTGATCGGCGGGCGGCGGCTGGACGTCCGCATTCCGCGCCTACACAAGATGGTGACGGCGTTGATCCGCCTCCAGGACGACGACAGCGGCGGCTGGGCGCTGCGCGGCGGCGAACTGCCCCGGCCGGTCTACTCCTTCTATCCCGTTCTGGCGCTGGCTCACGTGTGGCGATCGGGCCTGGACCGCAACGACCAGCTCGCCAGGTCGCTGGCCGGCGCGGCCGACTATCTCGTGCGGTGCCTGCGGCAGTCGACCGCGACGGTCGAGGAGTTGCTCCTGGCGCTGCGGGCGTTGACGATCCTGTGCCGGGTGCTGGTCGGCACCGGGCTGATCACGACCGACCTGGATCTGCCGGCGACCACCGACGCCCTGCGGGAACGCTCGGTGAGCTCACAGCACGGGGTACTCCTGCGGGACCTGCCGGTCTTCACCTACAGCCAACCGGTCTGGCACATGACGTTGTGGCGCCCGCTGTTCTGGCTGGCGGTCCGCGGCTACACCTCCCCGCTGTCGCCGTTGGACGCGTTGCTGGGCCACGAGATGGTGGCCGCGTTCCACCATGACGTCCGCGCATGGTGCGGCCCGGAGGAGGCCGGCGCCCGCAACGGCGCCTCCTGGCCGTCCGCGCTCGCGCTGGCCGGCACGTACCGGCTGGCGTCCGACCTGGTGCGGCACGACATCACCGTGGACCAGTGGCTCAACTGCTGTCGCGAGTTGCGCAGCGACGCGTTCGAGTTCGACGTGGCGATCTCGTTCGCCGGTGCCGACCGTGCGGTGGCGCAGGAGATCAACACGGTGCTGCGGCGGGCCGGTTACCGGGTGTTCTACGACCAGGAACAGCAGCACCACATGCTGGGCGAGGACCTCGCCGTGTACCTGCAGGAGATGTTCCTGCGGCGCAGCCGCTACGCGATCGTCGTGGTGTCCAGCAATTTCCTCCGGTCGAAATGGACGGGCAACCTGGAGTGGCCCGCCGTGCTGGCCAGGATGCAGTCGCAGCGTGGGGCGTACGTCCTGCCCTACCGGGTGGATGACGTGAGCCTGCCGGGACTCAATCCGACCATCGGTTACGCGACCCTGGACCAGCTCCGGCCGTGGGAGTTCGCCCAGGTCGTGGTGCGGAAGCTGCGCACCGTCTCGGAGCGCCGGGACGCCGACGGCTGACCGTCGGCGATCAGCGCCACCAGGGGCGGTGGCGTTGGGCGGCGATGATTCTGGTCGGTTCGACGAGTTCGGCCAGGCGCGGGGTGATGTGGCGGAGGTGTTCGCCGACCCAGAGGGCGGTGCACAGGTCGGTGACGCCCTGCTCGGTGACGGGGTCGCGGAACTCCGGCGGGGCCAGCAGGGGAACGTCGCCATGGTCGTTGCGGTCCAGGCGGGACGCCAGGTGGTCGTACCAGGCGGCCAACTGGTCGGCCTGGTGGCCGATGCTGGTGCGGAGCGGGTCCGGTTCGGTGTCCGGGCGGGGCAGGCCGGCCAGCGAATGCGCCGTGAGTCTGGCGCGCATGGCGGCGCCGACCACGCGCCACAGGTCCTCCTTCGGCACCCGTTTGGCGCCCTGTTCGGCCAGGAATCCGCGCAGCGCGTCGTCCAGTCGCACGCTCGCCCCGATCGCGGCCGACGCGCTGGGCACGGCGTCGCGCAGGCCGAGTGCCCAGTTGGCGGAGTACGTCAGGTAGGTGCCGCTGCTGCGCAGGGCGTCGGCCAGGTCGTCGGCGACCAGGGCCCCGGCGCCGCGCGGCCAGAACAGCACCCCGACCGCCAGGCTGACCGCGCACCCGAGCGCGACGTCCTCGATGCGCAGCACACCGATCTCCCACCCGGCGGGCGCGAGCAGGTTGAACAGCACCGACACCACCACGGTGAACGCGGCCTGGCCGGCGGCGAACGGCAGCGCGCCCGGTGCGTACGCGGCGACCAGCACGGCGACCGGCAGCGCCGTCCACAGGGCCGGGCCACTGGTGCCGATGACGATCAACAACAGCGCGCCGATCACGAAACCGGCCGCCGTGCCCAGCAGCGCCCGCAACGCCGTGGCGCCGGTGGACGCCGCGTTGGTCCGCAACACCGACAGGGTGCCCAGCACCACCCAGAAGCCGTGCTGCACACCGGTCAGGTCGGCGACGGCGACCGCGGCGGCCAGTGCGACCGAGCCGCGCACGCTGTTGAGCAGCCACACCGACCGCAGGCTGGCGTGCTGGGACACCGCCTCCGCGGCCGACGTCAGCCCACCCAGTCGCCGCTCGCGCAGCGTGTCCTCGGCCGCCATGTCGACGCCGTACCAGCGGCGCCGCCTGCCCACCACGATCTCCGGGTCGGCCCGGCCGGCCACGATGAGGGCGTCGGCCAGCGCGGTGTGCGCGGCGACGCCGGCGGTGCGGGCGTGGAAGGACAGGTGGACGGCGTCGGCGTAGTTCTCGTGCACCGTGCGCAGGTGGGCGACGCTCTCGGCCAGGCTGTGTTCCAGGCATTCCAGCTCCGGCCGGCCGGGTTCGTCGCGCAGCACGGCCGCGATGTCCAGCAGGGTGGCACTGGTGTCGGCGAGCAGTTGCCGTTCGACCGGGTCGACCCTGGTCAGGTCCCGGTACTCGCCGAGGCTGTCGCAGATGACCGATGCCGTCCACTCCAGCAGCCCCACCAGGCTGCCCAGCGCCTGATCCGCCGTGGCCAGGCCGGTGGGCCGGTACGGGGTCGCGGTGAACGTGGTCATCAGGTCGCGTTTGGCCTCCTGCGACCGCTCGCGGTGCCGGGGGTCGGAGTCGCCGGCCAGCGCGGCGGACAACTGGTCGCCCAGGGCGCGGGCGGTGGCGGCCGCGGCCTCGCGCAGCACGGCGCCCGGCGGTTTCGGGGAGAACAGCAGCACGGCGGCGGTGCCGGCGACGGCCGCCAGCCACCAGCCGGCCAACCGGGCCGGGATCATGTCGATCGTGCCGGGTGACGCGGCCGGCAGCACGTAGATCAGCAGCGCCGCGGTGGTGGCGGACGCCGCGTTCGGGCCCGCGACGCCGGCGAACAGCACGGCGAACGTCACCGGGATGGTGATCAGCGTGGCCAGCAGCACCGACGAGTTGACGAGCGTGCCGATGACCAGCAGCACGCTGCCGACCAGGGCGAGTCCGAGGTGCGCGACCAGCTTGTCCCGCGCCCGGCCACCGAACGACGCCAGCACCAGCGTGGCGAACCCGCCGAACGCGGCGAACGTGGCCATCTGCAGGTCGCCGATCACCAGGTAGGTCAGCGCGAACACGCCGGGCACCACGATGGTGGCCCGCACCGCGCGCATCGCGGCCGGTTTCGACCACACGGGCAGCCAGGCCGGCCGAGCACCGCCGCCGGCCGGCCGCCGGAGCCGGGTGGCCAAGCGGGTCCGAGCTGCCGCGGCAGTGCTGGTCATCGCCCGAGAATAAGGCGCACGAGCTGGATCGTCACAGGTTCGGCGGGCCGCCGCGGCGGTTCTACGTCGCCTTGGCGGCCGCCTTGGCCGCCTTCTTGAACGCCCGGACCTCGGCCAGCGTCTCGGTGCTGGTGACGTCGGCGATGGATCGGCGCGAGCCCTCCTCGCCGTAGTCGCCTGCGGCCTCCCGCCAACCCTCCGGTGTGACGCCCAGCTGCTTGCCCAGCAGCGCGACGAAGATCCGGGCCTTCTGGTCGCCGTAGCCGGGCAGGGCCTTCACCCGGCGCAGGACCTCCTTGCCGTCCGGCTTGCCGGACTTCCAGATCTTGTCGGCCTTGCCGTCGTAGTGCTCGATCACGTGGTTGGCCAGCGCGTGGACCCGCCGCGCCATCGATCCGCCGTACCGGTGGATGGCCGGTGGCCGGACGCAGAGTTCGACGAACTCGTCGATGTCGGACTGGGCGATCGCGGTGATGCTGAAACCGCCCATGCGGTCGGCGATCTTCTTGGGCCCGGCGAATGCGTGCTCCATCGGGTACTGCTGGTCCAGCAGCAACCCCGTGATCAGCGCGAACGGGTCGGTGCTGAGCAGCTTGTCAGCCTCGGCATCACCGGTCAGGTGCAACGTGCGCTTCATGGTCGCCAGAATGGCACGGCCGGCCGAACCTGGCGACGCAGTGCCACAACCTCTTCAGCACGCCGGGGTCGTCGTCATCGGTCAGCGCGGCGGCGCCGATGACGGCCGCGTCCAGGTCGCCACTACCGGCCAGTGCCACGCCGAGGGCCACGACCTCGGCACCCCGGTAATCACGGTGGCGGCGCAGTTCGGCCACGGCCAGCCGATGGCCGGGATGCCATTCCACCTGGCAGGGCAGGTCGGCGGCGAGTGCCGCCACCTCGGTGTCCCGGTAGCAGGGTCGAGCACGAGCGCCTCGACGTCCTCGGCGGGCACCCGGTTGCGCCTCGACCTAGTCGTCGAGGAGATCGCGGGAGTCGGCCAGGACCCTGTCGATCAGGTCGCTGCGTTCGGCGACGCCGAAGTGAGCAGGCTCGAAGACGCCGGCCGGGTAGCAGCACGTGCACCGACGTAGCGCGCGTGGTCGACGGCGGGTCGCCAGGGTGCGTCCGGTTCACTCACGAACGCATTGTCCGCCACCACGATTTATGCCACAATCAAAAATTCCGGCTCCATCCGCGACGCAGATTTCACCGGCTATGTAATGAGTCTAGCAGAGGCGAGGCGAGATTGTCAAAGCACGACGTTGAATTGGCCGACGAACGCGCACACGTCTGTTTTCTCTACGCCCGACTGGACGCGGAACGCGCTGCGGCGCGTGCCGAACTCGACACCACCCTCCTGGACGGCGCCACCGACCGCTGGCAGCGGGAAGTCGCCGTCACCACGCTGGCCGAACGGGTCCGGCGTGCCACCCTGGCGGACAGCGGACTCTGTTTCGGACGGCTGACCGCCGACACCGCGGAGCTCACCTACATCGGCCGGATCGGATTGTTCGACGACGGCTACGAACCTCTCCTGGTCGACTGGCGGGCGCCGGCCGCCCGGCCGTTCTACTGCGCCACCGGGGCCAATCCGGACGGCGTCCGCTCCCGCCGGCATTTCCGCACGAAAGGCAGGACGGTCGTCGACTTCCACGACGATCTGCTGGACACCGACGACACGCACGACGCGGCCCTGCTGGCCGCGCTGAACGCGCCACGCTCCGACACGATGCGCGACATCGTGTCCACGATCCGGGCCGAGCAGGACGCGGTGATCCGGTTGCCGCACCAGGGCGTGCTGGTCATCGAGGGCGGTCCGGGCACCGGCAAGACCGCGGTCGCGCTGCACCGGGTCGCCTACCTGCTGTACACGCAGCGGGACCGGCTGTCCCGGCGGGGCGTGCTGGTGGTCGGGCCGAACACCGGGTTCCTGCGGCACATCGGCCAGGTGCTGCCCTCGCTCGGCGAGACCGACGTGGTGTTCGCGACCACCGGTGACCTGGTGCCCGGCAAGCACGTGACCACGGAGGACACCCCGGCCGCCCGGCGGGTGAAGGGCGACATCGGCATGGTGGACGTGCTGGCCGCCGCCGTCGCCGACCGCGAGGAGCTGCCGGCCGAGCCGGTGGCCGTCGAGCTGGCCGACGTGACCGTCATGCTGGACGCCGACCTGGTCGCGGTGGCGCGGGACCGGGCCAGGGTGACCAGGCTCCGGCACAACGAGGCCAGGCCGGTGTTCCGGGACGCCGTGTTCGCCGCGCTGGCCCGGCGTGCGGTACGCGCGGTGACGTGGAGTTGGCTGCGGCCCGGCGAGGCGCCCGAGCTGATCGCCGACCTGACCGAGAACGTGCTCGCCGAGCTGCACGGCCACGACGCCCTGGTGGACGTGCTGGACCTGCTCTGGCCGGAACTGACCCCGGCGGACCTGCTGGCCGACCTGTTCGGTTCGCGGCAGCGGATCGACTCGGCGGCGGCCGCACTGCCGGCCGAGGACCGGGCGGCGCTGTACCGCGCGGTGCCCGACGCCTGGACCACCGCGGACGTCCCGCTGCTGGACGAGGCGGCCGAGCAGCTCGGCCGGGACGACACCGCACGCGACCGACGGGCCAGGCGGGCCGCCGCCCGGCGGGTGGCCTACGCGCGGGGTGTGCTCCAGGTGCTGGAGAGCGACGACGGCGGGCTGCGGCCCATCGACGTGATCGACCCGGAACGCCTCGCCGAGCGGTACGCCGACCGGGACACCAGGACGCTGGCCGAGCGCGCTGCGGGAGACCGGGAGTGGACGTACGGGCACGTCGTGGTCGACGAGGCCCAGGAATTGTCCGAAATGGACTGGCGGGTGCTGGCCAGGCGGTGCCCGACGCGCTCGTTCACCGTGGTCGGCGACCTGGCGCAGCGGCAGTCGCCGGCCGGTGCCCGGTCGTGGGCGGCCATGCTGGACCGGTACGTGCCCGGCCGGTGGGCCTACCGCGCGCTGACCGTCAACTACCGGATGCCGGCCGAGTTGGCGGTGGTCGCGGGGCGGGTGCTGCCGTCGGTGCGGCAGCCGACGTCGGTGCGCAGCACCGGGGTGCCGCCGTGGGCGATGCTGGTGGACGACGACGACCTGCCGGCGGTGGTGGCCGAGGTCGCCGGCCGGGAGGCCGGGCTGGTGGGTGACGGCACGGTGGCGGTGATCGTGCCGGAGGACATGACGGATCTGTTCGGTGTCTCCACGTTGACGCCGGACTCGGTGCGGGGACTGGAGTTCGACTCGGTCGTCGTGGTGGAGCCGGACCGTATTTGGTCCACTCCGGACAGTGGCACCGCGCAGCTGTACGTCGCGGTCACCAGGGCGACGCAGCGGATGGGCTTCGTGCACACGCGTCCGTTGTCGCCCGCACTGGCCGCCGCTGCGCCACAATGACCCCCATGGTCGACGAACCGGAACTCGTGACGGTGGCGCCAGGCGTGTACGCCTGGCGCCAGCCGGACGGTAGTTGGTGGGTGAACAACGCCGGGGCGGTGCACGGCGACGACGGCGTCGTGCTGATCGACACGTGCGCCACCCGGCGGCGCACCGAACGGTTCCTGGCCGCGGTCGCCGGCGCGACGGGCGGGGCACCGCTGCGCCTGGCGGTGAACACCCACCTGCACGGCGATCACACCTACGGCAACGCGGTGCTGCCGGCCGACACCACCGTGATCGCGCACGAGCAGACGTATCACGGGATGGTCGCCGACTTCCTGCTCACCGCGACACCGCCGATCTGGTCGCCGGC
Organism: Pseudonocardiaceae bacterium; assembly: GCA_036273855.1. Taxonomy (GTDB): domain Bacteria; phylum Actinomycetota; class Actinomycetes; order Mycobacteriales; family Pseudonocardiaceae; genus DATEPR01. The sequence goes on along the minus strand of DASUGU010000066.1, from coordinate 42,584 downwards.
GCCGGACTGGGGCATCAGCGCCATCCGCCTGCCGACCGTCGTGTTCCGCGACGAGCTGACCCTGTTCGCCGGCGGGCGCCGGATCGAGCTGCGCCACCCCGGCTACGCCGCCCACACCCAGGGCGACGTGGTGGCGTGGCTGCCCGACGAGGGCGTGCTGTTCACCGGTGACCTGGTCTTCCACCGCATCACGCCGCTGGTGATGATGGGCTGGCTGGACGGTGCGCTGCGGTCGCTGGACTGGTTGGCCGGCTTCGGCGCGTCCGTCGTGGTGCCCGGGCACGGCGAGTTGATCGCCGGGGCCGAGCTGCCGGGTGTGCTGGCCGGGATCGAGCGGTACTACCGGCTCGTCGCCGACGTCACCGCACGCGGCCGGGCGGCGGGCGAATCCCCGTTGGCCGCCGCGACCGCGTGCGATCTCGGCGAGTTCGCCGACTGGCCGGACGCCGAACGCATCGTGCTCAACCTGCACCGGACCTATGCCGACGAGGCGGGCACGCCGTTCGACCTGATCGCGGCCATGTCGGACGCGGTCGCCTATCACGGCGGCCCGCTGCGCTGCGTGGTCTAGACCCGACTGGCCAGCGCGCCGATCAGGCAGCCGAACCCGGCGACCGACGCGACCGTGCGCACGACGTTCCAGCGCACCCACGACGCCTCGAACGTGGCGCGCAGTTCCGCATAGCTGGTCCGACCGGAGTCCAGCGCGTTGTTCAACGGAATGTTGACCACCCCGGTGATCACCAGCGTCGCCACTAGGCAGGCGAAACCGGCCACGATCCACCACAGCGGCACGCCCGAGCCCAGGTGCAGGATGCCGGCGGCGGCGGCCAGCAGCGGCGCCCCGAGGAACGTCACCAGGAACCAGCCGTTGACGATCGCGATGTTGATCCCCCGCATGCCCTCCACGAACGTCTGGTCGTCGCCACGGGCGAGACCGGGCAGCACCGAACACGCGTAGGCGTAGAACAAGCCGGCCAGCAGTCCGGCCGCGACGGTGGCGACCGCCAGCACGACCAGTGACGTGGTGCCCATCGACTCTCCCCCGGCTCGGCGCCAACATCAGCGAGACCAGCCACGATAGTGCGGGTCGCGCGTGGCCGCCGAACGGTGATCGGCCGTGGGCCGGAGCCCGTCGTGATCGCTCCGGCCCACGGCGATCCGCTCACTAGTGCTGCGGACGCACTACCGCCGCGGCACTGCCACCCCTGCGCTCCGGCTCACCGGCGGCGATGACCTTGCCGTGGCCCAGGAACTGCAGGCCGTCGGCGACGCCGATGTCCGGTGAGATGATGATCGTCGGGTCGAGCGGCGAGGTGTTGCTGATCGCGAACTTCTGCCCGAGCGCCTCCAGGCCCGGTGTGGTGTCGGCCGCGATGAACGCCGGCTCGGCCTGGGTCGTCGCGGAATTGCGTTGCGACGCACGGGGAGCCACGATCGCGTCCTCAAGACTCATGCCGAAGTCGATCTTGTTGACCAGGATCTGCAACACCGTGGTGATGATGCTGGCCCCGCCCGGCGAACCGATGGCCAGGAACGGCCTGCCGTGCTGCAGCACGATCGTCGGCGACATGCTGGACCTCGGCCGCTTCCCGGCCGCCGGCAGGTTCGGGTCGGGGACGCCGGCCTGCAGCGGGGTGAAGTCGAAGTCGGTCAGCTCGTTGTTCAGCAGGAAACCACGGTGTGGCACGACGATTCCGTTGCCGCCGAGCTCCTCGATGGTGTTCGTGTAGGAGACGACGTTGCCCCACTTGTCGGTGACGACGAAGTGGTTGGTGTTGGTGCCCTCGTCCGGCTGGCGGGCGTCGGTGGGCTGGGTCGGGGTGCAGCTGCCGCTGCCGGCGAACGGATCGCCGGGCGCGACCGGGCTGGTCAGCGCGTGGTTCGGGTCGATCAGGCAGGCGCGCTGCTGGCCGAACGCCGGGGAGAGCAGCTGCTGCTCCGGCACGTCGACGAACCTGGTGTCGCCGATGAAGCGGTTGCGGTCGGCGAACGCCAGCCTGCTGGCCTCCAGGTAGTGGTGCAGCGCCTGGACCCTGGTCTCCTTCGAGAGGTCGAAGTTCGACAGGATGTTCAGCGCCTCGCCAATGGTGGTGCCACCACTGGAGGACGGGGCCATGCCGTACACGTCGTAACCCCGGTAGTTCACGTGCGTCGGCGCCTGGAACGGAGCCTGGTAGCCGGCCAGGTCGGCCAGGGTCATCCTGCCGGGCAGGGGCACCAGTGTGGCGCCGGGCGCCAGCGGCAGGTGCTGCACGGTGCGCACCATGTCGCTGCCGATCGACCCACCGTAGAGGGCCTGCACGCCCTGGCGACCGATCTGCCGGTAGGTGGCGGCGAGATCGGGGTCGCGCATCGTCGACCCGACCACCGGCAACTGGCCGCCGGGCAGGAACAGGTCGGACGTCGAGCTGAACTGGTCGAACCGGAAGGCGTTCTCCCTGTCCTGCTCGCGCAGCGTGGCCGTGACGGGGAAGCCCTGGTCCGCGACCCGTTCGGCGGGCTGGAGATCGGCTGCCAGGCTGAACCGCCCCCAGCGGCGCAGCGCCTGCTGCCACGTCATCAGCGTGCCGGGCACGCCGACCGAGATGCCGCTGGTCACCGCCGTCGGGAACGCCAGCGGCTTGCCGGTCGCGGGGTCGATGAACAGGTTCTGGTCGTCGGCGGCCGGTGTGGTCTCGCGGCCGTCGATCGTGGTCACCTGGTGGGTGTGGGCGTCGTAGAACACGAGATAGCCGCCACCGCCGATGCCGGCGACGAACGGGTCGGTGACGCCGAGGGTCGACGCGACGGCCACCGCCGCGTCCGCGGCCGTGCCACCGGCCCGCAGCACGGCGAGGCCGGCGTCGGTGGACTCGATGGTGTCCGACACGACCGCACCGCCGGTGCCGATCGCGACCGGCTGCTTGGCAGGTGGCGCGGGTGCGGCGGCCGAGGGCAGGGCGGGTAACACCAGCGCCGCGGCCGCCACGACGACGATCGCGGTTCGGAAACGGACCAAGGAATGACGCATGTGCTCCCCTTCGGTCGAAACGCGCGAGCTTTCTGGTTCTACTCCCGTGTCTCGTGCCCGTGTCAAGCCAAGGTCAAACGCAGCCGGTCGGCTTCGGTCGCGATCGCGTCGGCGAGCGCGTCGGCCGCCGGCGACCGGCCGACGGACCGGTGGGTCAGCACGAACTCGACGTCGCCGAGGTCGGGCAGCGGCCGATCGGCAGCGGTCGACGGCAGTGGCAGGAGGCCGGCGGGCACCTGACCACGGGCGAACACCGCGATGCCCACCCCGGCCAGCGCGGCCGCCCGGATGCCGTTGAGGCTCCCACTGGTACAGACCACCCGCCAGGCGTGGCCGGACCGGCGCAGCACGTCCAGCGCGCGGGCCCGGGTGACGCTGGGCGGCGGGTAGACGATCAGCGGCAGCGGCTGGTCGGCCGGCAGCCGGGTCTCCGGGATACCGGCCCACACCAGCGGTTCCCGCCACATCACCCGGCCGTGCCGCTCGCCGGAGTGCCGCTTGCCCAGCACCAGGTCCAGGTCGCCGGACCGCACCTTGTCCTGGAGGGCGCCCGCCAGGTCGACGGTGAGCTCCAGGTCGACCATCGGATGGCTGGCCCGGAACCGGCGCAGGATGTCGGGCAGGTGGCTGAGCACGAAGTCCTCGGACGCGCCGAATCGCAGCCTGCCGCGCAGTTCCGGGCCGGCGAAGTAGGCCATCGCCCGCTCGTGATCGGCCAGGATCGTCCGGGCGAAGCCGAGCATCGCCTGCCCGTCCCCGGTGAGCTCGACGGAGTGGGTGTCCCGGTTGAACAGTGGCCTGCCGACCGTGGCCTCCAGCTTGCGGACGTGCTGGCTGACGGTGGACTGGCGAACGTCCAGCCGGCGCGCGGCCGCGCTGAAGCCGCCGGTCTCGGCCACAGTGAGGAAGGTGCGGAGCAGTACCGGCTCGAACATGTCATCACGATACGTGATAGCAGTGAGATCGGTTATCGGCCTTCACACTGACCACGGTCCGTTCGACACTGGAACCGATGAGCCGGCTACGCGTGGATCCGTTCATCGTCGGCATCCTGGCGACGGTGGCGGTGGCATCGCTGCTGCCAGCCAGGGGCGTGGCGGCCGGCGTGGCGAGCGTGGCGACGACGGTGGCCATCGGGCTGCTGTTCTTCCTCTACGGCGTGCGGCTGTCCCCCGGCGAGGCCATGGCGGGGCTGCGGCACTGGCGGCTGCACGTCACCGTGCTGGTGTCCACCTTCGTGCTGTTCCCGGTGTTGGGCCTGGCCGCACGGGTGCTGGTGCCGACCGTGCTCACGCCGTCCCTGTACACGGGCGTGCTGTTCCTGTGCGTGCTGCCGTCCACGGTCCAGTCGTCCATCGCGTTCACGTCGATCGCCAAGGGCAACGTGGCCGCGGCCGTGTGCGCGGCGTCGATGTCCAGCCTGCTGGGCGTGTTCATCTCACCGGTGCTGATCGCGCTGCTGGTGTCGACCAACAGCGGTGCGCTGTCGGTGAAGTCGATCGGCGACATCGTGTTGCAGCTGTTGGTGCCGTTCGCGCTCGGCCAGCTGTGTCGCCGCTGGCTCGTCGGCTGGGTGGGTTCGCACAAGCGGATCGTCGGCGTGGTGGACCGGGGTTCCATCCTGGTGGTGGTGTACGCGGCGTTCAGCGAGGGCGTGGTCGCCGGGATCTGGCACCAGCTCCCGCCGCTGCGGCTGGTGGAACTGCTCGGCGTGGACATCGTGCTGCTGTGCCTGGCGCTGCTGATCACCTGGATCTCGGCCACCCGACTGGGTTTCAGCCGGGAGGACCGGATCACCATCGTGTTCTGCGGTTCCAAGAAGAGCCTGTCCGCCGGACTGCCGATGGCGGCGGTGTTCTTCCCGGGGACCGCCGGTCTGATCGTGCTGCCGTTGATGCTGTTCCACCAGATCCAGCTCATGGTGTGCGCGGCACTGGCCCGCCGGTGGGCACCCCGGGAACAACCACCGTCCGTAACGGTCAAGGCGACGGTCCAGCAAGCGGAGGCCTCCCGCTAGGCGGCAGAATCGAGCATCCTGACGGGAACGCCGAACCAGGAGGCCTCGATGGACGCACTGCCACAGGACGTCGCCAACCTCGTCGATCACTGGCGGCGGGTCGCGCCCGACCGCGAGGCGATCCACTACGGCGACCGATCCTGGACGTGGCGGGAGTTCGCCGACCGGATCGACCGCAACGCCGCCGGTCAGCTCGCGGCCGGCCTGCAGCCTGGTGACCGGGTGGCCTACCTGGACAAGAACCATCCGGCGTGCATGGAGACGTCCATGGCGTGCCTGCGGATCGGCACCGCGAACGCGGTGGTCAACTTCCGCCTGGCGCCCGACGAGATCCGCTACGTGATCAACGACGCGCAGGCGACGGTCGTGTTCGTGGGCACCGAGTTCCTGCCCGTGCTGGCCAAGATCCGCGACGACCTGCCCACCGTGCGCCGGGTCATCGTGGTGGGCGGCGAGTCCGACGAGTACGAGGACTGGCTGGCCGCCAACGAGCCGCTCGGCGACGCCGGCCCGCAGGACCCGAACGCGTGCTTCCTGCAGCTCTACACGTCCGGCACCACGGGTTTTCCCAAGGGCGCCATGCTCACCAACGCGAGCCTGTCCGCGCACTCGGTGTCGTCGGCGAACGTGACGGTGATCAACCCGGACGACACCTCGATGGTGGCGATGCCGCTGTTCCACGTCGGCGGTTCGGCGTGGGCGCTGGTCGGCCTGTTCCACGGCGCGCGGATCGTGATCGTGCGCGACATCGAGCCGGTGTCGCTGGTGAACGAGATCGTCGAGCAGCGGGTCACGCACGCCTTCCTGGTGCCGGCCGTGTTCGGCTTCATGCTCCAGGTGCCCGGCGTCGCCGACCGCGACTACAGCAACATGGTCGCGTTCTTCTACGGCGCGTCGCCGATGCCGTTGCCGTTGCTGCGCCGCAGCATGGCCGCGTTCCCGGTGGACTTCTTCCAGGTCTACGGCATGACCGAGGCGTCGGGCGGCGTGACCATGCTGGGCCCGGAGGACCATCGCGACAAGGCCAACGAGCACCGGCTCACCTCCGCCGGCAAGGCGTTGGCCGGCGTGGAACTCGCCGTCATCGACCCGATGTCCGGCGCCCACCTCGGCCCGAACGAGGTCGGCGAGGTGTGGGTGCGCACCCGGCAGCTCATGGCCGGCTACTGGCGCAAGCCGGAGGCGAACGAGGCCGCGCTCACCGAGGACGGCTGGCTGCGCAGCGGTGACGCCGGATACCTGGACGCCGACGGCTACCTCTACATCTCCGACCGGATCAAGGACATGATCATCAGCGGCGGCGAGAACGTGTACCCGGCCGAGGTGGAACGTGTCCTGGCCGAGTACCCGGACGTGGCCGACGTCGCGGTGATCGGCGTGCCGGACGACACGTGGGGCGAGGTCGGCAAGGCCATGGTCGTGCCCCGGCCGGGCGTCGACTTCGACGGCGAGGGCCTGCTGGCCTTCTGCCGCCAGCACCTGGCGTCGTTCAAGTGCCCCAAGTCCGTCGAGGTGGTGGCGGACCTGCCCCGCAACGCCACCGGAAAGGTGCTCAAGCGCCAACTCCGCGAACCGTTCTGGGCCGAACGGGAGAAGTCGATCTAGCCGACGGGCCGCCACGAACAACTGGTCACGCTGCGTTCACGAGCGTGTCGTCACTGTCGTCGCTGGGTGCGCCGGCAGTTGGACGACGACGCTGCTCGTTCCGGCTGAGCGCACAACAGCGCACGGGCGCGCTATCCTGTGCGGTATGACCGTGGCGTTGGAAGCGGTGTTGGCCAAGGCGGGACTCCGGGTCGATCCGGCTCGGTTCCTCTCGTTGGTCGAGGACGCCGCGCGGCGGTTCAGTCCTGCTCACCCCGATCCGGACGGCTACTTCACCGTTGAGCAGCGGGAAGCGCTGCGGGAGGCCGGTCTGGACCTGAGTCCGCTGCGTGAGGACGAGCCGGATGCCAGGGCTCGGGCGGTCGCCGAGGAAGCGGTGCTGCACGACTCGGCGCTCACCGTCACCGAAGCGGCGCACACCATTGGCGTGGACAGCAGTCGCATCCGGCACCGCCTGCTGGCCGGCCGGCTGATGGGCTGGAAGGACCGGGGCGGCTGGCGACTGCCGGCCTGGCAGTTCACCGAGGCCGGCGTGCTCCCCGGCCTGGAACAAGTGCTGTCCGCACTGCCCGGCGACCAGCCCGCACTGGTGGTGGCCGCGTTCATGACCACCCCGCAGGAGGACCTGCTGGCCAGGGCACGGGCGATCTCGCCGCGCGACTGGCTCACCGCGGGTGGCGACCCGCAGCGGGTGGCCCGACTGGCCGCGATGCTCGGCACGCCGGCCTGACCAGCACCATATGGCCCGACTTCCCTCGCCACCGGAACCTGACGTCCTGGCCGGCCTGCTGCGTCCCGACGACATCGTGTCGCTGCACCGCGCCAGCCGGCTGGTCAGGGTGTTCACCGTCGCCGGCCGGCATCCGCAGCAGTGGAACGCCTTCCGCCGCACCGGCCCGCTGCCGCACGCGCGCTTCGACACCCATCCGCCCGGTCCGCGCGGCCGTCCGACCGACGCGCCCGGTGAAGGCGTGCTCTACTTCGGACTGTCGGCCAGAACGTGCATCGCCGAGGTCTTTCAAGATACGTCCGTTGTGGACAGGGTGACCCGCAAGCCGGTCCTGGTCGTGGTACGCCCGACCAGGACGATGCGGCTGCTCGACCTGTCCGGTCTGTGGCCGACTCGTGCGGGCGCGTCGCAGGAGATCAGCAGCGGGCCGAGGGAACGCACGCAGGAGTGGGCCAGGGCGATCCGCGCCGCGTACCCCGACCTGGACGGGCTCTGGTACCGGTCGTCGATGGACTCCGGCAACCCGGCCGTCTGCTTGTGGGACCCGCCGGCCGGCGGCGCGCTGCCGGCGGCGCCGGACACGCTGGTCAAGCTCGACCACCCCGGCCTGGACGTGCCTCTGGCCAGGATCTGCGCCGACCTGAACTACACCCTGCTGGGTTGAGCCAGCGAGCGGGCGTACCGGATCTCGAACACCCGCCGCCCGCCGAACTCGTAGTCGTCCCGGCCGCCGTCCGGTGCCCACCCGTGCGCCTGGTAGAACCGCCGCGCGGGTTGGTTGTCCTCGAACACCCACAGCACCGCGTGCGCGAAACCCTGTGCCGCCAGGTGATCCACCGCCGCGGCGTGCAGTGCGCCGCCGGCACCGGTGCCCAGCACGTCCGGGTCGGCGTAGATCGCGCACAGCTCACCGGTGGGCAGTTCCGGATGCCGGTCCACCGCCTCACGGGCCTGGCTGACCAGGCAGTACGCCACCGGCACGTCGTCACCGCCGACCGCGACGAACAGCCTGGCCGGCAGCGGACTCCCGGCCAGAGCAGCCGACCGCGCCGGATCGACCCGCATCCCGGCCAGGCCGGCCGCCGGCAGGATGTCGCGGTAGGCATGCCGCCAGGACCGCAGCCGGATCCCGGCCACGGCCGGGCCGTCAGCCGGGGTGGCCTGCCGGACCGTCCACATGGCTCAGCTCTGCTTGAGGTACCTGGCCCACCAGTCCAGCGCGATCCGGAACCGCTGCAACCGGTGCCTCGGCCGGCCACCCCTGGTCAGTTCGTGGCTCTCGCCGGGGAACACGATCATCTCCGCCGCCACGCCTGCCTGGCGCAGCGCGACGAACATCCGCTGGCCCTGCTCGAACGGGCACCGCAGGTCCTGCTCGGAGTGCACCACGGCGAACGGGATGGTGATCTGGTCGGCGTAGGTGAGCGGGCTGGTGGCGCGCCACACCTCGGGGTCGGTGCCGACGTAGCCCTCGGTGAAGAACCACCCGATGTCCGAACTGCCGTGGAACGAGTCCCACGAGTTGAGCGCCCGCTCCGACCAGGCCGCCTTGAACCGCTCGCCGTGGTGGGCGGCCAGCCAGCTGGTCATGAACCCGCCGTACGAACCGCCCATCACGCCGACCTGGCTCGCGTCGCACTCGGGCAGTTCCAGCGCGGCGTCCAGGGTGGCGAGCACGTCGTCCACGTCGACCGTGCCCAGCGCGCCCACCACGGTCGAGCCGTGGGCCTGGCCGTAGCCGGCGGAACCGCGCGGGTTGGGCAGCACGACGGCGTACCCGGCGGCGACGTACGCCTGGGTTTCCTCGTGGTAGCCCCAGCTGTGGTACATGAACGGCCCGCCGTGCACGAACAGCAGCACCGGGTGCGGGCCCGGGCCTTCGGGCAGCACGACCCAGCCGTGCACCGGGTAGCCGTCCGGTGCGGTGGTGTTGAGCTCGACCATCGGCCGCAGCCCGGCGGCACGCATCGGTGCGGCGAAGTCGGTGAGCGTCGTGGTGTCGTCGCCGGAGCGCAGCACCACCTCGCCCGGATTGTCCGCAGTGGACACTACAGCGACGACTTTGTCGTCCTGGGCGGCGAAGGCGCGCACCGCGGCCTGCTGGCCGACGACGACCGGCAGTTGCTCCAAAGTCGCGCCCGCCGCGTCCACCGGCACCCGGCGCAGTTCGACCGCACCCCGGTTGCGCACGCAGACCAGCACGTCACCGCCGACCGGCACGGGCGGACCGCCGGACGAGTCGCAGTCCACGGTCTCCAGGTCGGTGAGCCTGCTGGGCGTGGACGGGGCACCGGGCCGGAACAGCGTGGCCCACAGGCCGTGGTTGTTGGCCACGAAGCCGTGGTCGCCGGGCGACGAGCCGACGTACAGGACGACGCCGTCGTCGGTGACCGCCAGGTCCTCCGCGCCGCCGGTGGTCACGGCGACCAGGAACGTGTCACCGCCGGTGGCCGGCACCGCGTACAGGTCGTCGAACAGGGTTTCCTTCTCACCCAGGTCGCGGGGCGCGGCGAACACCAGGTAGGCGCCGTCGGGCGTCCATGCCGCGTCGCTCACGTCGCACCGGCCGTCGGTGAGCTCCGTGGGCTCCGGCACCTCGGTGGCACCGGCCAACACCGGGCTCACGTCCAGCACGAACAGCCTGCGCCGCTTGTCGATCAGGTAGCCGAGGGTGTCGAGCTGGTAGTCCATCGTGGTGATCACGCGGGGCGCCTCGGCGTCCGGGATCGGTGCGTTACCCCACTCGTCGTCCACCGTGCCGTACCGGCCGGGCTCGGGAATCCGCGCGCCGAACGCGATCCGGCTGGAGTCCGGCGCCCACACCGGCCGGCCGACACCGATCGGCAGCGACGTCAGGCGGATCGGCTCACCGCCCGCGGTGGGCATCAGGTGCAACTGGGCGTGCGGCTCACCGTCGTCAAGGGTGACGTGCCGCAGGAACGCCAGCCACCGGCCGTCCGGGGACAGCGCGGGCGCCGAGTCACGGGCGTCGCGCGTCCAGTACACCGGCTCGCCGCCGTCCAGCGGGATCCGCACCAGGCCGCCGCGCTGGTGGTTACGACGCAGATCGGGATGGGCGACGGCGACCAGGAGCAGGTCCCCGTGCCACGTCGGGCTGGTCAGCAGGTTCGTGAGCTCGATGTCTTCTGGACGCACGAGCCACACGCTACTCGATGTCCTTAGCTTTGCGTACTACTATCTTCGGCCTCACCGCTGCTGGCCCTGCGGCCGGTCCGGTCCTTGATCATGCTGGCCAGGACGGTGACGGCCAGCACTCCCACGACGACCGCCAGCGACACCCCGGGGCTGGGCACCGGCACCGGCAGGCCCTGCTGGCCGGTACGGAACGGCTGCCAGTCCTCGTGCATGACCTCCAGGATCAGCTTCACGCCGATGAACAGCAGCAACACCGATAATCCCGCGCGCAGGTACACCAGCCGCTCGATCATGCCGCCGATCAGGAAATAGAGCTGCCGCAGTCCCATCAGCGCGAAGGCGTTCACCGCGAACACCAGGTACGGGTCGCGGGTCAGGCCGAACACGGCGGGGATCGAGTCGAGCGCGAACAGCAGGTCGGTGGTGCCGATCGCGATCATCACCACCAGCATCGGGGTGATCATCCGCTTGCCGTCGACCCGGACCACCGAGCGGCTGCCGTGGTACTGCCTGGTCACCGGCACCACCCTGCGCAGCAGGCGAACCGCGACGTTGTCGCTGTACTCGGAGTCCTCGTCGCCGTCCGACGACCTGGCGATCCGGTACGCCGTGTAGATCAGGAACGCGCCGAACAGGTAGAACACCGCGACGAACCGGCTGATCAGCGCGGCACCCGCGACGATCAGGGAACCACGCAGCAGCAACGCGATGAGGATGCCGACCAGCAGCACCCGGTGCTGGTGGATCACCGGCACCTTGAACGCCGTCATGATCACCAGGAACACGAACAGGTTGTCCACCGACAGCGAGTACTCGGTGAGATAGCCGGAGAAGAACTCGCCGGCGAACCGGCCGCCCGCGATCAACCACACCAGCAGGCCGAACACGATGGCGGCACCGACGTAGCCGGCCACCCAGCGGCCGGCTTCGCCCATGGAGATCCGGTGCGGGTGACGATCCACTATGACCAGGTCGATCGCCACCAGGACCAGCAGGCCTACAACGGTGACCAACCACAGCCACAGGGGAACATTCACACTTGACCTCCGGATCCGGGCATGTGCCACCGTCCGGAGGTCTCCTCCGCCAGCAACCTGGCTGACCGACGGAACCGGGAACGTTGAAGCGTTCCGTGCTGACGGCGCCGCCGCAAGGGAGTACTCCCCTCCACGCGCACCCCGCATTCTGCTGCATGCAGCCGGTCCGGACGCCACCGGGTCGACAGTGGGTGATATCTCCAGCTTCCCGAGGGTCCGCTGAGGGTTTCTCAGCGAACGCTCACTAGTGTCGCGAACGTGCCACGATCTCTCCGTGTCGGCCGGGTTCGGGCCCGCTGGCTCATCGTGGGCCTGATCGCCGTGCTCGCGGTAGTGGGAATCGCGATCGGAGTGCACGCGGCGGGACAACCGGCCGTCGTGCGTGCCCAGAACCTGTTCATCCCCGTCGTCGACGGACCCGCCCACGACCAGCACGTGCGGCTGGACGCCACGGTGTACTACCCCGAACGGACGCCCGCGCCCGCGGTGCTGATCGCGCCCGGCTTCGGCGGCACCAAGTCCTCGGTCGCCGACCAGGCCCGTGAACTGGCCCAGCAGGGTTTCGTGGCGCTCGCCTACACGCCTCGCGGTTTCGGCGCCAGCGGTGGACTCATCGGCCTGAACTCGCCGGACTACGAGATCGCCGACGGCCGCCAGTTGATCGACTGGCTGGCCAGGCAGCCGCAGGTGACCAAGGACGGGCCGAACGATCCCAAGGTCGGCGTCACCGGCGGCTCCTACGGCGGTGCCCTGTCGCTGATGCTGGCCGGCAGCGACCGCCGGGTGGACGCCATCGCCCCGGTGATCACCTACAACGACCTGTCCCAGGCGCTGGTGCCGAACACGGCCGCGGCCGACGTGACCGCGCCCGGCACCCCCGCGGCCGGCGCGTTCGCGCCGAACGGCGTGTTCAAGCGGACCTGGGCCGGCATCTTCTTCGGCGCCGGACTCGGCGGCCCCGGCATCACGCCGCAGACCGACGCGCCGACGCCGGGCGCCCCGACGACGTCGTCCGACGGCACCACCACGACCGACACCCCGGCCGCCCCGCCCGATCCGTCCGGTGCCACCACGGCAGGCGTGTCCGGCGCGTGCGGCCGGTTCCTGCCCGAGGTCTGCGCCGCCTACCAGCAGATCGCCACCACCGGCCAGGCCGACGCTCGGACGATCGCGCTGTTGCGCCGCGACTCGCCGGTCAGCGTCACCGGCAACATCAAGGTTCCCACGCTGCTGGTGCAGGGCGAGCAGGACACGCTGTTCGGCCTGGACCAGGCGGACGCGAACGCCCGCCAGATCACCGCAGCCGGCGGTCTGGTCAAGGTGATCTGGTACGACGGTGGACACGACGGCGGCGCGCCGGGCCCGGACCTGCGGCAGCAGATCGGCGACTGGTTCCAGCACTACCTGCGCGGCCAGGGCGGCGCTCCGGGCACCGCGTTCCAGTACGACGTGCAGGGCGGTTTCCGCACCGCGGCGCCGTCCGTGCGCACCGTCACCGCGCCCGAGTACCCCGGCCTGACCGGCACGACCACGCAGCGCCGCTCGATCACGCTGAGCGGGCCGGCGCAGCCGGTGGTCAACCCGCCCGGCGGCAGCCCGGCCGCGGTCAGCGGCCTGCCGGGCCTGGGTGGCGCGCTGAGCGGCCGGCTCACCTCGGACGTGCCGGGCGAGTTCGCCGCGTTCACCAGCGGCCCGGTGTCCAGCCAACTGCTGGTGGCCGGGTCGTCCACGGTGCGGCTGCGGGTGGCTGCCGTGCCCGGTCAGGACCCGAACGGCCAGGCGGTGCTGTTCGCCAAGCTGTACGACATCGGCCCGAACGGCACCCGTACCCTGCCCGGTGCCGGTGTCGCCCCGATCCGGTTGGATCCGTTGCCGGGCAACGGTTCCCCGGTGGACGTGACGGTGACGTTGCCGGGCATCGTGCAGCCCGTGCAGGCGGGGCACCGGTTGCAGCTCGTGGTGTCGACGACCGACCAGAGCTATGCGAACCTGATCGGCCCCGCCGTGCTGCGGATCTCGCTCGCCGACGCGGCGATCGCGGTGCCGGTGGTGCCGGGCACCGAGGGCACGACCGGGCTGCCGGTCGGGCAGTTGGTCGCGATCGCCGTGGTGCTGGCGCTGTGCCTGCTGGCCGGGGTGGTCCTCCTGCTGCGGCGGCGCCGACGGGACGACGTCGACGCGGACACGGCCGACGTGCCGCTGGTGCTCAGCGGGCTGAGCAAGTCGTATCCGGGCGGTGTGGTCGCCGTCGACGACCTGTCGTTCCGGGTGGAGCAGGGCCAGGTGGTCGGGCTGCTCGGCCCGAACGGCGCCGGCAAGACCACCGCGCTGCGGATGATGATGGGCCTGGTCCGGCCGACCGGCGGCTCGATCCGGGTGTTCGGCCACAAGATCCGGCCCGGCGCGCCCGTACTGTCCCGCATCGGGTCCTTTGTGGAGGGTTCGGGTTTCCTGCCGCACCTGTCCGGCATCGCGAACCTGCACCTGTACTGGGCGGCGACCGGCCGGCCGACCGCGGACGCCCGGTTCGACGAGGCCCTGGAGATCGCCGGGCTGGGCACGGCGGTGCGCCGCAAGGTCGGCACCTACAGCCAGGGCATGCGCCAGCGCCTGGCCATCGCGCAGGCCATGCTCGGCCTGCCCGACCTGCTGGTACTGGACGAACCGACCAACGGCCTGGACCCGCCGCAGATCCGCGACATGCGCGAGGTGCTGCGCGGCTACGCGGCGGGCGGGCGGACCGTGCTGGTGTCCAGCCACCTGCTCACCGAGGTCGAGCAGACCTGCGACCACGTCGTGGTGATGCACAAGGGCAGGCTGGTGGCGGCCGGCGCAGTGGCCGAGATCGTCGGTGGCGGCGGCGAGACGTCGTTCCGGGTGGACGACGTCCCCCGGGCCATGACCGTGCTGGGCGAGCTGCCCGGCCTGGCCGACGTGCCCTCCGCGTCCGGCGACGAGGTACACGCCAGGCTCAACGGCCTGCCCAGGTCGGCGGCGGTGGACGCACTGGTCCGCGCCGGTGTCGCGGTCGACCAGGTGGGGCCGAGGCGGCGGCTGGAGGACGCGTTCCTGCAACTGGTGGGCGGTGACTGATGAGTGTCGCGACAGGCGGGGCGGCCGCCGGCTACCGGGCCGGGCGGACGCTGCCGATCCGGGTGGAACTGGTCCGGCAGCTACGGCGGCGGCGCACCCAGATCGCGCTGGGCTTCCTGGTGGTGCTGCCGTTCCTGCTGCTGATCGCCTTCAAGGTGGGCAACGGCAGCTCCAACCGCAACTCCGGCCAACTGGTCGACCTGGCGACCCAGAGCGGCGCCAACTTCACGGTGTTCGCGCTGTTCGCGTCCGCCAGCTTCCTGCTGGTGGTGATCGTGGCGCTGTTCTTCGGCGACACGGTGGCCAGCGAGGCGTCGTGGTCGACGTTGAAGTACCTGCTGGCGATGCCGGTCCCGCGCGGGCGGCTGCTGCGGCAGAAGGCGATCGTGGCGTCGCTGCTGTCGCTGGCCGGTCTGGTGCTGCTACCCGCGGTGGCGCTGCTGGTGGGCGTGCTCTGGTACGGCACGAGCGATCTGGTCGGGCCGACCGGTGAGGCGCTGTCGTTCGGCACGTCGGTCGGCCGGCTGGCCCTGGCCGTGGTGTACCTGGCGTTGAGCCTGTTGTGGGTGGCCGGACTGTCGCTGCTGCTGACGGTGTCGACGAACGCGCCGCTGGGTGCCGTGGGCGGTGCCGTGCTGGTGTCGATCCTGTCGCAGATCCTGGACTCGATCACCGCGCTGGGCGGCCTGCGCGAGTACCTGCCCAGCCACTACGCCTTCGCCTGGAGCGACCTGCTCAGCTCGACCGTCGACTGGGGCGACATGGCCAGGGGCGTGCTGTCCGCGCTGGTCTACGGCGTGATCTTCACGGCGCTGGCCGCCCGGCGCTTCGCCACCAAGGACATCACCAGCTGATGCCGGTCACCTACGCGTGGCGGGGCGGGTTCACCGACGCCGCGCTCAACGCGCTGCACGCGGAGGGCTTCGGCCACGACTACCTCGACATCGACTGGTCGGCCACGCTGCACCGGCACAGCCTCGGCTGGGTGTGCGCCACCGACGGCGACGACCTGGTCGGGTTCGTCAACGTGGCCTGGGACGGCGGCGTGCACGCCTTCGTGCTCGACACCGTGGTGGCCACGGCGTTCCGGCGCCGGGGCGTCGGCCGGCAACTGGTCGCCACCGCCGTCGAGCACGCCCGCGCCGCCGGGTGTGAGTGGCTGCACGTGGACTTCGGGGACCATCTGACCGGGTTCTACTTCCGGGCGTGCGGCTTCACCCCGACCAACGCCGGCCCCATCCCGCTGCGCTGAGCGGGCGCGGCCGCTACTTCAGGCCCGCCGCGTCCATGCCGCGCAGTTCCTTCTTCAGGTCGGCGATCTCGTCGCGCAGCCGGGCGGCCAGTTCGAACTGGAGGTCGCGGGCCGCGTTCATCATCTGCTCGGTCAGCCTGCTGATCAGGTCGGCCAGTTCGGCCCTGGGCATGCTCTTCGCGTCGCGACCGGCCTCCAGCACGCCCGAGCTGCGCTGGTTACCGCCCGGCTCGCCGGTGGCGCGCTTGCCACGCGACGTGTTGCGGCCGGAGCCGCCGATCGGGACCGACTCGCGGTCGGAGTCCTCGGCCTCGGCGTAGACCCGGTCCAGGATGTCGGCGATGCGCTTGCGCAGCGGCTGCGGGTCGAGGCCGCGCTCCTCGTTGTACGCGATCTGCTTGGTGCGCCTACGTTCCGTCTCGTCGATGGCCCGTTGCATGGAGTCGGTGACGCGGTCGGCGTACATGTGCACCTGGCCGGACACGTTACGGGCGGCACGGCCGATGGTCTGGATCAACGACGTGCCGCTGCGCAGGAAGCCCTCCTTGTCGGCGTCCAAAATGGACACCAGGGAGACCTCGGGCAGGTCGAGGCCCTCGCGCAGCAGGTTGATGCCGACCAGCACGTCGTAGTCGCCCAGCCGCAACTGGCGCAGCAGCTCGACGCGGCGCAGCGTGTCGACCTCGGAGTGCAGGTACCGCACCCGGACGCCCAGTTCCAGCAGGTAGTCGGTGAGGTCCTCGGCCATCTTCTTGGTCAGCGTGGTGACCAGGACCCGCTCGTCCTTCTCCGCCCGCTCCCGGATCTCGTGCACCAGGTCGTCGATCTGGCCCTCGGTGGGCTTGACCACGATCTGCGGGTCGACCAGGCCGGTCGGGCGGATCACCTGCTCGACGAACTCGCCGCCGGTCTGGCCCAGCTCGTACGGGCCCGGGGTGGCCGACAGGTACATCGTCTGGCCGATCCGGTCGCTGAACTCCTCCCAGGTCAGCGGCCGGTTGTCCATCGCGCTGGGCAGCCGGAAACCGTGGTCGACCAGGGTGCGCTTGCGGGACGCGTCGCCCTCGTACATGCCGCCGATCTGCGGGACCGTGTTGTGCGACTCGTCGATGACCAGCAGGAAGTCCTCGGGGAAGTAGTCGATCAGCGTGGCGGGCGCGGAGCCGGCCGGCCGGCCGTCGATGTGCCGCGAGTAGTTCTCGATGCCGGAGCAGAAGCCGACCTGCCGCATCATCTCCACGTCGTAGGTGGTGCGCATGCGCAGCCGCTGCGCCTCCAGCAGCTTGCCCTGCCGCTCCAGCGTGGTCAGCCGCTCCTCCAGCTCGGACTCGATCGCGGTGATCGCCTTCTCCATCCGGCCGGGGCCCGCGACGTAGTGGGTGGCCGGGAAGATCCGCAGCTCCTGCACCTCGCGCACGATCTCGCCGGTCAGCGGGTGCAGGTAGTAGAGCTTGTCGATGTCGTCGCCGAACATCTCGATCCGGACGGCCAGCTCCTCGTACGCCGGGATGACCTCGACGGTGTCGCCGCGCACCCGGAACGTGCCCCGGGAGAACGCCAGGTCGTTGCGCGTGTACTGGACGTCGACCAGGGCGCGCAGCAGCAGGTCGCGGTCCAGGGTCTGGCCGACCTCCACCGAGATCGACCGGTCCAGGTACGACTGCGGTGTGCCCAGGCCGTAGATGCAGGACACGGTCGACACCACGATCACGTCCCGCCGGGACAGCAGGCTCATGGTGGCCGAGTGCCGCAGCCGCTCCACGTCCTCGTTGATCGACGAGTCCTTCTCGATGTAGGTGTCGGTCTGCGGGACGTACGCCTCGGGCTGGTAGTAGTCGTAGTAGCTGACGAAGTACTCGACGGCGTTGTGCGGGAAGAACTCCCGCAGCTCGTTGGCGAACTGCGCGGCCAGCGTCTTGTTCGGCACCATGACCAGGGTCGGCCGCTGCACCTTCTCGATCAGCCACGCGGTGGTGGCCGACTTGCCCGTGCCGGTGGCGCCGAGCAGCACCACGTCCTTCTCGCCGCCGCCGATCCGCTTGGTCAGCTCGCCGATGGCCTGTGGCTGGTCACCGGCCGGCTGGTAGTCGCTGACCATGCGAAAGGTCCCGTCGGTGCGGGGGATCTCACCGATGGGTCGGAACTCGGAGTGTGCGGTGACGGGAAGCTCGGTCGCGAAAGCCACGGCGTCGAGGGTAGGCCGACCGGCCGACAACTTCGAGGTCGTCGAGGTCGGTTCACCGAGGGCTCAAGCCCGGGGTGAGCCCGACCGATTACCACTCTTATGAGTGATACCCGATTCAGCTACGCCGGACGTGCCGGCGCGCAGGCAGGATGACGTCATGACCGTCAGCCCGCACCTGCTCCCGGCGGCCCGCCGAGGTGACTCGGCCGACCGGGTGGACATCCACCCGCCGAAGATCGAGACCTTCGATCTGCCCGGCATGTACCACGTCGACCCGAAGGGTTTCGTCCGCCGGGTCGACGAGTACCGGGTCGAGCCGTTCGGCCTGTACATGGCCCGTCCGGTGCCCGGTCATCGCTGGTTCGCCTACCGCGAGTCGTGGCTGCTGCCCGAGCTGGGCATCCAGGTCACCGACTGGCACTTCCACCCCGGCCACGAACGCGATCTGGACTTCTACATCGACATAGCCCTGATCAGACCGGGAGAGACCACCTGGCAACTGGTCGACCTGTACCTGGACATCACGCTGCGCACCGGGCGTGACCTGACCGTGCTGGACACCGACGAACTGCTCGGCGCGACCGCCGCCGGCTACATCGACAACCGCACGGCACAGCAGGCGATCGAGACCACCCACCGGACGGTTGACCGCCTCGCGGCACACGGCTACGACCTGCGCCGTTGGCTGGGCGAACTCGGCATCGAGCTGACCTGGTCGCGAAAGTGACATGTTCACTCCCGGTATACAGTTGCCGGTTCGAGTTGTACTCGATGTAATGACGGTATGAAGTCGTGACCGAATCGTCATATAACGAATCGACCCCGGTGGTCACGACCCGCACACTCACCGCTACCCTCAGCCCGGTGGGAACCGCCATAACGCCCCAGTTGGTGGACATTGTCGACACGTTCACCGCGGAGCGCAGCTACTCATCCGGTAGCTGCGTCCGGCTGGCCTTCTGCCAGGTGGAGTCCTGGGGCCTGCGGCTGGAGTCGCCCACCCCCGATGACCCGTTCGTCGACAGCGAGGTCACCTGGCTGATCCCGGATCGCGGCCTGCGCCTGACCCACCGGCGCCCCCGCTCCCGGCACGCGCGCAGCGGCCCCGCGGTGCTCACCGCCGTCCGCGTGCAGCGCGACACCCGGTCCTGGCGGACCACCGACCTGCTGCTCGGCCTGTCCGTACCCGGCGAGACCACGGCCCGCATCGTGGGTGCCGAGGAGTTCGCCGCCGCCGTCTCGGGACG
This sequence comes from Pseudonocardiaceae bacterium, assembly GCA_036273855.1. GTDB lineage: Bacteria > Actinomycetota > Actinomycetes > Mycobacteriales > Pseudonocardiaceae > DATEPR01. The sequence continues at coordinate 23,249 of DASUGU010000066.1, read as the reverse complement.
CGTGTTGAGACCGGACGACGCCGACATGGCACTGCGCACGATCCACCGCACGCTGGAGGAACTGAGCCGGTGCAACCACGACGTGGTGCACTGGCTGACCTACCACGGCATCCGCACGCCGTGGCCGCCCCTGTAACTCAGGCAGGCCGCCACGCGGTGCGCTTGGCCCACCGCTCCATCTCCGGCAACGCCCGGTCGAACCAGGGCATCTTGGCGTCCCCGTAGGACGGGATGTCCCGCGTCGCGTAATCGGCCGCGACGGCCTCCTTCATCGCCAGGTAGTCGGCCGCCCACTCCGGTTCGGCGCGCAGCCAGTCCGGGAACAGCAGCGCCACCCGCCACCCCGGCGAACCCGCCACCCGCAGGTGGATGTTGGCCCACCGGGCCGGGTCGGCCGACGCGGCCATCCGCTTGCGCCAGTGCTCCGGATCCAGGTCGGGCGGGTGCGGGCTGTCCCTGGTGAAGTCGGGCAGCGCCGGGAAACCGGCCCTGGCCAGCGGTTCGGCCAGGGCGTCCGCGTCGGCCATGCCGGCCACGGTGAGCTGGACGTCGATCACGTTCTTGGCGGCCAGTCCCGGCACCGACGTCGACCCGACGTGGTCCACCCGCAGCGCCTTCGCCCCGGCCGCCAGCCGCAGCCGGGCCAGGATCCGCCGGGCCTGCGCCGGCCAGTCCGGGTCGTAGGGCACCAACTTCGGTCCGCCGCGCTCGGGCATCCGGCCCAGCCGGACGTTGGCCTCGAACGGCACCAGACGATCCGCCCACAGCGGGTCCACCACGGCGAGCACCTGGTCGGGTGAACCCGAGTTGTCCAGCCAGACGTCGGCGGCCGCCCTGCGGGCCTCCTGGGTGGCCTGCGCGGCCATCCTGGCGCGGGCGTCCGACTCGCTCATCCCGCGGCCGGCCACCAGCCGTGCCACCCGCTGGTCCACCGGCGCGTCCACCACGATCACCAGGTGGTAGGCGGCGCCCATGCCGTTCTCCACCAGCAACGGGACGTCGTGCACGACGATCGCGTCGGGCGCGGCGGCCTGCAGCAGGGCCGAGGTACGGGCGGCGATCCTGGGGTGCACGATCGCATTGAGCCGGTTGCGGGCCGCGTCGTCGGCGAACACCACCCCGGCCAGCGCCGCCCGGTCCAGCGCGCCGTCCTCGGTGAGCATGCCGGCGCCGAACCGCTCGACGATCTCGGCCAGCCCCTCGGTGCCCCGAGCCACCACCTCGCGGGCGATCCGGTCCGAGTCGATCACCGTGGCGCCGTGCTCGGCCAACCTGCCGGCCACCGTGGACTTGCCGGAACCGATGCCGCCGGTGAGTCCCACACGCAACATGCCTGGATTCTGTCAGCAGGTGGCAAGCCCGTATCCGGGTACCGACGACAGAGGTCCCGTGCCGGTCACCCGGCACGGGACCTCGTCATGGCTGATCGGGCCGAACGGCTCACACGCCGCCGGACAGCCGCTCCCGCAGTGCGGCGAGCTGCTCGTCGCTGGCCAGCGTGCCACCGCTGGACGCGGCCTGAGCGCCCTCGTCGCCCGACGAGTAGTTGCCGCTCGGCGCGGCCTCGCCGCCGCCACTGGCAGCCTCGGCGTCCGCCGCCGCTGCCTTGACGATCTGCTTCATGTGCTGCTCGTAGCGGGCGTGCGCCTCGGCGTACTGGCGCTCCCACTCCTCGCGCTGCTTGTCGTAGCCCTCCTGCCAGTCCTGCGTCTCCGGGTCGAAGCCTTCGGGGTAGATGTAGTTGCCCTCGGCGTCGTACTCGGCGGCCATGCCGTACTGGGTCGGGTCGAACTCGGTGTCCGGCGTGAAGCCCTCGTTGGCCTGCTTGAGGGACAGCGAGATCCGCCGGCGGTCCAGGTCGATGTCGATGACCTTGACCATGACGTCGTCGTTGACCTGCACGACCTGCTCGGGGATCTCCACGTGCCGCTCGGCCAGCTCGGAGATGTGCACCAGGCCCTCGATGCCCTCGTCGACCCGGACGAACGCGCCGAAGGGCACCAGCTTGGTGACCTTGCCCGGCACGATCTGGCCGATCGCGTGGGTGCGGGCGAACTGGCGCCACGGGTCCTCCTGCGTCGCCTTCAGCGACAGCGAGACCCGCTCGCGCTCCATGTCGACGTCCAGGACCTCGACCGTGACCTCCTGGCCGACCTCGACCACCTCGTTCGGGTGATCGATGTGCTTCCAGGACAGCTCCGAGACGTGCACCAGGCCGTCCACGCCGCCGAGGTCGACGAACGCGCCGAAGTTGACGATCGAGGACACGACGCCCTTGCGGACCTGGCCCTTCTGCAGCTGGTTGAGGAACTCGCTGCGCACCTCGGACTGCGTCTGCTCCAGCCAGGCCCGGCGGGACAGGACCACGTTGTTGCGGTTCTTGTCCAGCTCGATGATCTTGGCTTCGAGTTCGCGGCCGACGTAGGGCTGCAGGTCACGCACCCGGCGCATCTCCACCAGCGACGCCGGCAGGAAGCCGCGGAGGCCGATGTCCAGGATCAGGCCACCCTTGACCACCTCGATGACCGTGCCGCGGACCGGTTCGTCCTTGTCCTTGAGCGCCTCGATGGTGCCCCACGCCCGTTCGTACTGGGCGCGTTTCTTGGACAGGATCAGCCGGCCTTCCTTGTCCTCCTTCTGGAGAACGAGGGCCTCGACCTCGTCGCCGACGCTGACCACCTCGGAAGGGTCGACATCGTGCTTGATCGACAGTTCGCGGGAGGGGATCACGCCTTCGGTCTTGTAACCGATGTCGAGCAGGACCTCGTCACGATCGACCTTGACGATGGTGCCCTCGACGATGTCGCCATCGTTGAAGTACTTGATGGTCTTGTCGACGGCGGCGAGGAAGTCCTCCGCCGTCCCGATGTCGTTGATCGCGACCTGCTGCGTCGCGGCCTTGCCAGCCGGGACGGTGGTGGTGTCGGTGGACATTAGGTGGGTTGCTCCGGTACGGATTGGGAGTTGTTGGGTGGACGTCTACACGTGCATGCGCCGGAAGGACGAACAGCATGCGGGGGACGAGACGCCGATGTCACTGATCTCAACAACGACGGAAGCGGCCCGATTCCCGACGTGCGGGACCGCAGGCAGTAGACCCACTGCGCGGGCGGTATCGTACGCGAGTTCGAGCTCGCACCGCAAATTCGTCGCTCCGACGAGGGAAGACCCGCCGGCCTGGCACGATCAGGGCCCAGCATGCAGCGGTACCTACTCCCGAGGAGCCAGTCGTGACAGAGCCGGAAGACACCGCGCCTGGCTCAACCGAAATCGAATTGCAACCGAAATCGCTCGGCAAACCGGTGGAACCACCGGCCAGACACCTCAGTGCGGAGCTGGCGCTGGGCACGGTCGGCATACAGAAGCGGTCCGTGGGAGCCGGCGAGTCCCGGGCCGCGAGCCGCGCGTGGTGGGACGCCGACGCCGACGACTATCAGGCGGAGCACGGAGATTTTCTCGGTAACGCCGACTTCGTCTGGTGCCCGGAAGGGATTCGCGAGGCCGACGCGCACCTGCTCGGCGACGTCGCCGGCCGCACGGTGCTCGAAGTCGGCTGCGGCTTCGCGGCTTGCGCCAGGTGGCTGAACCGACACGGCGCGTATGCCATAGGTCTTGACCTGTCCGCCGGCATGCTGCGCCACGCCGTCGAGGACAACACGGCCACTGGCGTCGGTGTGCCGCTCGTGCAGGCCAGCGCGGACCAGTTGCCGTTCGCGAACGCGAGTTTCGACGCGGCCTGCTCGGCGTTCGGCGCCATCCCGTTCGTGGCGGACTCGGCCGTCGTGCTCGCCGAGGTGGCTCGCGTGCTGCGGCCGGGCGCCCGCTGGGTGTTCGCCGTCACTCACCCGATGCGGTGGATATTCCCGGATGATCCTGGCCCCGACGGGCTCACCGTCGCGCAGTCCTATTTCGACAGGACTCCTTACGTTGAGGTGGACGACGCCGGCCGGGCGACGTACGTGGAGCACCACAGGACCCTCGGTGACTACGTCCGCCAGATCAGGGCCGCCGGCCTGGTGCTCACCGACCTGCTCGAGCCGGAATGGCCGGAAGGTCACACGCGGGAGTGGGGGCAGTGGAGCCCGCTGCGTGGCAGGTTGTTTCCTGGTACGGCGATTTTCTGCTGTCAGCGGGTGTGACGGGAGTTGGGCGTGATCATCACGCGGAGTCTGCGCGAGGTGCAGGCGGCCCGGTTCGCCGGGTTGGATCCGCTGCTGCCGCCCGCCGCGCCCGACCCGGACGGTGAGGTGCTCACCGCGGCGGTGCCCAGCGGCGGCCGGGTGGCCGGTGTGCTGACCAGGACGGCGCACGGCCCCGGTGTCCCGACCAGTCTGTGGTCAGCTCAGGACAGCTGGGAGTTGTACCCGCTGGTCGGCGACGAGCCGGGCCCCGGTCTGGACGCGCTGCTGCGGGCGTGGCGGCAGCTGATGGACCGGACCGGCGTGCCCCGTCCCGACTCGGCGTGTGTGGTGACGTGGCCGAGCCGGGACACCGAGGGCAGCAGCGTGCTGCTGGCGCACGGCTTCCAGCCGCTGTCGGTGCTGGCGGTGCGCCGCCCGGACCGCGAACGGCCGCCGTCGGTGCCACGCGGACTGGTGGTGCGCCGGGCGACGCCCTCGGACGTCGACGTGGCCGTGCCGCTGGCGCTGGCCGAGTTGGCGTACTCGTCGCAGGTGGGCGGCACGATCGTGCGACCGGAAGCGCCGGAGATCAAGCGGGACGCGCTCACCTATCGCATCGGCCGGGGCGACCCGGTATGGCTGGCCGAGCGGGACGGTGTGGCGGTCGGGCTGGCCGAGTGCTGGGTGACCGACGCGGATCCCCAAGCGCAGCGCCGGTTTCCGGTGCCGCCCGGTCGCTGGGGTTATGTGAACACCGTTTCCGTACTGCCCGGCGCGCGGTCGGGCGGAGTTGGGCGGGCGATCATGGCGGTGGCGCACCGAGAGTTGGCGCGGGCGGGCGCGGTGGGTACCTATCTCTACTACAACCCACCCAACCCCCTGTCGTCGGTGTTCTGGCCACGCCAGGGATACCGTCCTTTGTGGACTATTTGGGAAACGAGGCCGGCCGGCGCGCTGCGCTGAGTACGGAGGAGGAAACCCTGATGGGGCAGGGCTACTGGCCGTGGGTGATCGCCGGGTTGGCGGTCACCGTGGCGTTGCCCGTCGTCGTCGACTGGATGCGCCGACAGCCGCCGTACTCGGCGTACCGGTTGATCGGCTGGGCCTATGTCGTGTCCCTGACGGTGATCATGGTCGACGCGATCCTGGCGTTGAACGGGGTGCGGTGGGAATGGCTGATCGGCGGACTGGTCGCGGGTCAGGTGGCGGCGGCGGTGCCGATGGGGATCGGGTGGGCGCGGTTGCGTTCGGCGCGGCGGGTTGCTGAGGAACGGTTGCTGCGCCCGGACAATGTCGCGCCCGGATCGGCCCGGGTCTGGGTGCGGCCGCTGCGGATGACCGGTGATCCGCCGCGCGGGTGGGGTGGCCGGGTGGACCGGTGGCTGGCGACGGACGGTCCGGAGCCGACCGCCGGCTGGTGGCACAACGGCGGGTTGATCGTGGACGAGCGTGGACCGGCGTTGGTGGACGCGGCCGGGTTGCGGCACGGGTTGCCGGCGGGGGTGGCGGTGTTGGTGCAGTGGGTGGCGCCACGGGCGGTGTTGCTGGTGGACGACGGGGATGCGTTGTTGGCGCGGTTGCCGACGACGGGGTTCGAGGAAGCTGACCTGCGACGGTTCGCGGTGGCGGCGGGGTGGCGGTACGACCGGACGGTTCACCCGAGCCGAACGGCGAGGACAGCGGTCGATTTACGGGACGCCGTGGTGGACAAGGCAGCGAAAGCCCGCCGAAAAAGCAGCCAGTGAGTAGGCAGCAATTGCAGCGCAGCGGGCTCGAATGAGAACCGATCACCAACAAGCCGACAAACAGGCAAATATAAGCCGCCACCGACGTGAGTCGACCAGCAAGAGACGACACGAGAGCGTCGCTAGGCGATGACCCCAGCAACCGCGAGTCGACCACCGGCCAGCCGACACGGGCCCCATCACCAACAGCGCCAGCCCCAGCAAGCTGACCACCAACCGACCAGCAAACCCAGCGGCCCAAGTGACCCGCGCCAGTCCACACATCGGCCGCCACCCGGCCAACACGCGCACGCATCCGGCACAGCCGGATCCGCAAAAAGCGAGTCGACCATCCAGCGGCCGACACACCCGAACCAGCCCGTGCCACCAACGACATCCAGCGAGCCGACCACCAGACGCCAACACACCAGCACCACCGACGCAGAGACCCGCGACGAGCGACCCGACCATCCAGCGGCCGACACACGCGAACCAGACCCCGCGCCACCCAAGCAGACCGCCCGGTCGACCATCCGACGGCCAACACGCCGACACCAACACCGGCGAACAGCGAGTCGACCATCAACCGGACGACACCCGAACCAGCCCATGCCGCCCGCGATGATCGGCGAGTCGGCGATCCGGCGGCCGACACGCAGGTGCGTCCGCCCAAGCATGTCCACCGCCGACGACCCGGCCGCTCAGCGGACAACTAACGTGAGTTGATCTGATGGCATGGACTGTGGCGAGCGAGTCGACCAACAGACGGTCAACAGGCCAGCGCCCCTCAGGCGGGGAGATCCGCGACCGGCAAGTCGACCATCCGGAGGACGACACACGCGAACCAGCCGGCGACACCGACGACGACAGCGAACCGACCGCCCAATGGGCAACAGGGGCGCGCCTGCCCACAGAGGTTCGCGAACGGCGAACTGACCACCGACCGGACGACACGCACTGACCGCCCCTCAGCACCGACGATGAGTGGCCAGTTGACCATCCGGTGGTCAGCTGGCCGGGCCTCGGCGCTCGGAGATCCACGGAGGGCGAGTCGTCCATTGGACGGTCGACACGGGTTGGCACGGGCACGCCTGCGGGGCGCTGGCAGCGATCAGCGCGTCGGCCGCTGGATGGTCAACATGTGGGTGCCTTCGGCACGCAAGCGGATTCGCGGATGGCGAACTGGCCGTTGAGCGGACGGCACTCGCGGATCCAGCCTCGCCGATCCAGCCTCGCCGATCCAGCCCGCCGATCCAGCCTCGCCGATCCAGCCTCGCGGCGCTCCCGATCATCGGCGTGTCGACCATCCGACGGCCGACTCGCCAACGCCTCTGCTGCCCAGCGATCGCGGAATGGGGGTTGGCCATCGGATGGTCGACACGCAACCGCCCCTGGCGCATTCCCCGGGCACATGGCTGCCAAGTCGGCCACTGAGCGGACAACTCATGCCGCGATCGGGCCACGGCTGGGCGCTGACCAGCGTGTCGACCACTGGATGGTCAACATGGGCACGTCAGATGGGCGGCTGGCTGGTGGCGTGGCTTGCCGGCTGGCTGGCTCGCTAGTGGCGTGGCTTGCCGGCTGGCTTGCTAGTGGCGTGGCTTGCTGGCTGGTTGGATAGCTGGCTGAGCCGGCGTGGCTAGTTGGACAGGTGGGACCAGGGCCTGGGTTCGCCTACCTGATACACGCCCGGTGGCTTGCCGGCCAACGCCCTGTCGACCGCGTCCAGCACACCCTCCGAAATCTCCTCATGACTCAACCGCCGGCTCGTCTGGCCCACCGGAACGAAGCCCAGCACCACCTGCTGTGTGGGATGGTCGGTCAGCACAGGGTCGGGATACCGCCCCGTCACCTGGTCGAACGCGGCACTCCCGTGCACTTCCACCACCGGCGCGTCCGGCAACAACAGCGGCGCCACCGCGCCGAGCAGCCCGGCCCGGTGCTCCCGGTGCACCCACGTCACCAGCAGCTCCGCCGGTCCGGCCAACGCCTTGCCGGCCCGCTCCGCCAACCCGATCGGGTCCGACCAGTCGGCCGCGACCCACAGTGCCCGGCCGGTCGCCGGGCCGGCAGGTACCTCGCGCAGCGGCATGTACCGCCTACTCGGCAGCACCACGTGCCACCCGTCGGCCACCAGTCGCGACGCACACGCGGCCAGCATCCCGGACCCACCGATGATCAACGCCTGCGGCGACGCCACGTTCCCGTGCCGCCCGGCTCCGGCCACATGGGCCGTCGCTCTGCTGGGACTGGGTACAACTCTGGACGGGGTGATGACGACACCTCCCGGATCGACCGCGCGTCACGCTCCACGCGGCTGCGTGCGAAACCGGCCGGTCGGGCAGGCACGCCCACGGCCAGCCGACGACCGCGGGCACGGCCATGGCTCCTCGCCCGGACCGGCGAGCATCGCCGCGATCTCGGTCGCACCGCCTACCGTATCCCCGGCACGACCAGGCCTGCTCGGTTCTGAATCGGTCAAGCGGCGTTCGTCTGCCTCTGCCGTGCCACCTCGGCGACCGGTCCGGTCAGCCAGGCGGTCACCTGCCGCTGACCTCGCAGCCGGACGACGACCAGGCCGGACAGCGCCGCGACCTGGGTCCGGGCCGCCACCCTGCTGCGCCAGGACCACCGGATGATGTGGTCCTTGTCCGTAAAAATCGTCCACAGCGGCGGCTCAAGATTGCCGTTCCACAGCTCCTGGCGCCGCAGCCGTCGCACTACGGTCCGCCGCACCACCCGCCACAACACCGTCCACCGGCCGTGGTCCAGCCACACCAGCACGTCGGCCCGCTCGGCCAGCATCGGTTTCACCGACCGGTACTGCCATTCCACGACCCACTCCGGCCCGGCGGCGAGCCGCTCCACGTCGGGTACGAAGTTCGGCAGTCGTGTCCAACCGGGACCGTGGAACAGCGAGTCGAGTTCGACCGTGGGCATGCCCAACGCCTCGGCGACCGCCACCCGGAGGGTGGTCTTGCCGGATCCGGACGCACCGGCCACCAGAATCCGGTGGGACGACGGCGGAAGTGGATCATCGGGTCCGAGAAAGGCCACCCGACCAGGTTAACGACGGCGACCAGCGAATTAGTGGGCCGCGTCGTCCCAGGAGCGCCCGAAGCCGACCGACACCTCCAGCGGCACGCCCAACTGGTAGGCGTTGCCCATGTTCTCGCGGACCAGCGCCTCCACGGCGTCCCGTTCGCCCTCGGCGATCTCCAGCACCAGTTCGTCGTGCACCTGCAGCAGCATCCGGCTGTGCAGGCCCGACGACGCCAGCGCCGCGTGCACGTTGAGCATCGCGACCTTGATGATGTCCGCCGCGCTGCCCTGGATCGGCGCGTTGAGCGCCATCCGCTCGGCCATCTCCCTGCGCTGCCGGTTGTCGCTGACCAGGTCGGGCAGGTAGCGGCGGCGGCCCAGGATCGTGGCCGTGTACCCGTCCTTGCGGGCCTGCTCGACGACCGCGTGCAGGTAGTCGCGCACACCGCCGAACCGCGCGAAGTACTCGTCCATCAGGCCGCGGGCCTCGTCTGCGGCGATCCGCAACTGCTGGGACAGCCCGTACACCGACAGGCCGTACGCCAGGCCGTAGTTCATCGCCTTGACCTTGGCCCGCTGCGCCCCGGTGACCTCGTCCGGACCGACGGCGAACACCCGCGCAGCCGTGGCCGCGTGGAAGTCGAACCCGGACTGGAACGCCTCGATCAGCGCCGCGTCCTCGGACAGGTGCGCCATGATGCGCATCTCGATCTGGCTGTAGTCGGCCGTCATCAGCTCCGCGTATCCGGAGCCGACGACGAACGTCCGGCGGATGGTCCGGCCCTCGTCGGTGCGGATCGGGATGTTCTGCAGGTTCGGCTCGGTGGACGACAGCCGGCCGGTGGCGGCGATGGTCTGGTTGAACGTGGTGTGGATGCGACCGTCGTCGTCGATCGACTTGAGCAGTCCGTCCACTGTGGTCTTCAGCCGGGTGGCGTCGCGGTGCTCCAGCAGGTACTGCAGGAAGGGGTGCTCGGTGCTGTCGAAGAGCGTCTGCAGCGCCTCGGCGTCGGTGGTGTAGCCGGTCTTGGTGCGCTTGGTCTTCGGCATTTGCAGCTCGTCGAACAGCACCACCTGCAGCTGCTTCGGCGAGCCGAGGTTGATCTCCTTGCCGATCACGCCGTACGCGTCCTGCGCCGCCTGCTTGACCCGGCCGCCGAAGTGCACCTCCTGCGACGTGAGCAGTTCGGTGTCCATCGCGATGCCGACGGCCTCCAGGTCGCAGAGCACCCGCTCCAGCGGCAGTTCCAGCTCCTGCAACAGCTTGGCGCCGCCGATCCGCTCCAGTTCGGCGTCCAGCGCGTCCGCCAGATCGGCGACGGCACGTGCCTTGAGGATCTCGGTCTTCGCCAGCCGCTCGGCGTCCTCGGCCTCGCTGGACAGCAGCGACATCTGGCCGTCGTCGGCGTCGCCCTCGACGCGCAGCTCACGACGCAGGTAACGCAGCACCAGGTCGTCCAGTTCGAACGAGCGTTGGCCGGGCCGGGCCAGGTAGGCGGCCAGTTCGGTGTCGCTGGTCAGGCCGGCCAGCGTCCAGCCGCGGTCGCGCAGCGCGTGCCGGGCGCCCTTCATGGCGTGGCCCGCCTTGGGCCGGGCGGCGTCGGCCAGCCACGCGGCCAGCGCCTGCTCGTCGGACTCGGTCAGTTCGCGGACGTCGACATAGCCACCGTCGCCGTCGGCCGTGGCCAGCGCGATACCCCGCACGTCGCCGCGGCCGGCCGCCCACGTGGCGCGCAGCGACATGCCGACCCGACCGCCCTGGCCCGCGTGTTCGGCCAGCCAGTCCGCCAGCGCGCCGGGTTCGACCTGGCCGCCGCGGACCTCGAAGCCCTCCTCGGCCTCCGGTTCGGACGACTGCAGCGTGGCGAACAGCCGGTCGCGCAGCACGCGGAACTCCAGGTCGTCGAACAGCCGGTGCACGGCGTCCCGGTCCCACGGGTGAACCTCCAGTTGCGTGGGGTCCACCTCCAGCGGCACGTCCCTGACCAGCTCGGTCAGCTCGCGATTGAGCAGCACGGCGGCCAGGTGCGCACGCAGCGCGTCGCCGACCTTGCCCTTGACCGTGTCCACCCGGTCGACCAGTTCGCCCAGCGAGCCGTACTCGCGGATCCACTTCGCGGCCGTCTTCTCGCCGACGCCGGGGATGCTGGGCAGGTTGTCCGACGGGTCGCCGCGCAGCGCGGCGAAGTCCGGGTACTGCGTCGGCGACAGGCCGTACTTCGTCTCGACCTCCTCCGGGGTGAACCGGGTCAGGTCGGACACGCCACGCCTCGGGTAGAGCACCGTGACCTGGCCGGTCACCAGCTGCAGTGCGTCACGGTCACCGGTGCAGATGAGCACCTGGAAACCCTCGGCGGCGGCCTGCGTGGTGAGGGTGGCGATGATGTCGTCGGCCTCGTAGTTGTCCTTGGTCAGCGACGGGATGCCCAGCGTGCCGAGCACGTCCTGGATGAGGCCGACCTGACCGCGGAACTCGTCCGGCGTGGTCGAGCGGTTGGCCTTGTACTCGGCGTACGTGTCCCGCCGGAACGTCTGCCGCGACAGGTCGAACGCGACCGCGATGTGCGTGGGCTGCTCGTCGCGCAGCAGGTTGATGAGCATCGACGTGAAGCCGTACACCGCGTTGGTGGTCTGCCCGGTCTGGGTGCGGAAGTTCTCCGCCGGCAGGGCGAAGAACGCACGGTAGGCCAGGGAGTGGCCGTCCAACAGCAGCAGGCGCGGCTGGTCGTTGGCGGGTGTGGCATGGATCTCGGACTTCGCGGGCACGCGGCGAGTCTAGGGTGAGACCCTGACAGGGCTGTTCAGCGCCTTGGCTCCCACCCGATCGGACTACTACTGGAGGTGCCGGTGACGGCGACCGACGAGCCGCGCGCCGGCTTCACCGTCGAGGCTGCCAACGCCATGCTCGGCGAGTTCAACGAGAAGCTAGGCATCGAGATTCTCGAGGTCGACCCGGCGCGGATCGTCGCCTCCATCCCGGTGGAGGGCAACCGGCAGCCGCTGGGCCTGCTGCACGGCGGCGCCAACGCGGCACTCGCCGAGACGATCGGCTCCATCGCGGCCGTGCTGAACGCCGGTCCCGGCCGGATCGCCGTCGGCCTGGAACTGTCCTGCACGCACCACCGCGCCGCCCGGTCCGGCCGGGTGACGGCCGTGTGCACGCCGCTGCACGTCGGCCGCACGACGTCGACGTTCGAGACGGTGATCACCGACGATGAGGGCCGCCGCACCTGCACGGCCCGCCTGACCTGCATCGTTCGCGAGAACACCCCGGGCAACTAGGCGACGCCCAGGTACGCCTCCTTGATCGACGGGTCGGCCAGCATCTGCTTGCCGGTCCCCGACTTCACGATCGACCCGGTCTCCAGCACGTACGCCCGGTGGGCCCTGGACAGGGCCTGCTGGGCGTTCTGCTCGACCAGCAGCACCGTGACGCCCTGCTCGTTGATCTCCGTGACGATCCGGAAGATCTGCTGGATGAACTGCGGGGCCAGGCCCATCGACGGCTCGTCCAGCAGCAACAACCTCGGCCGGGCCATCAGGGCCCTGGCGATGGCCAGCATCTGCTGCTCACCACCGGACATCGTGCCGCCGACCTGGGTCCTGCGCTCGGCGAGCCGGGGGAACAGGTCGAACACCCGGTCGTAGTCGGCGTCGAGCCGCTTGCGCTCCGCGCGGGAACGGGCGTACGCGCCCATGTCCAGGTTCTCCAGCACCGTCATGCCGGGGAAGATGCCCCGGCCCTCCGGTGCCTGCGAGATGCCGCGCACCACCCGGAGATCGGCCCGCAGCGTGGTGATGTCCTGGCCGTCGAACATGATCTTCCCGGTGGCCAACTGCCGGATGCCGGACACCGCGCGCATCGTCGTCGTCTTGCCGGCGCCGTTGGCACCGATCAGGCTGACGATCTCGCCCTGCTCGACGGTCAGCGACAGGCCGGACACCGCACTGATCCGTCCGTAGTGGACGGACACGTCGGACAGCTCAAGCAACGCCATCGTCGGGCACCCCCAGGTATGCGGCGATGACCGCCGGGTTCTCCCTGATCTCCGCGGGCATACCGTCGGCGATCTTCTTGCCGAACTCCAGCACCACGATCCGGTCGGTCACACCCATCACCAGGCGCATGTCGTGCTCGATCAGCAGCACCGTGTACCCGTCGTCGCGGATCTTGCGGATCAGCTCCATCAGCTCGGCCTTCTCGGCAGGGTTGAAACCAGCCGCCGGCTCGTCCAGGCACAGCAACTTCGGCTCGGTGGCCAGTGCCCTGGCGATCTCCAGCCGGCGCTGGTAGCCGTAGGGCAGATTGCGGGCCTTGTCCGCGGCCCGGTCGGCGATGCCGACGAACTCCAGCAGCGCGCTGGCCCGCTCGACCACCTCACGTTCCTCACGGAAGTGCCTCGGTGAGCGGATCAGCGCGCCCGGCACGCTCGTCTTGTGCCGTGCGTCCACGCCGACGACCACGTTCTCCAGGGCCGTCATCTCACCGAACAGGCGGATGTTCTGGAACGTGCGGGCCAGGCCCAGCTTGGTGATCTGGTAGCGCTGACGCCTGCCCAGCGGGTTGCCCTCCAGCAGCACCTGGCCGCTGGTCGGCCGGTACACGCCGGTCATCACGTTGAAGCAGGTGGTCTTGCCGGCGCCGTTCGGGCCGATCAGGCCGAGGATCTCGCCTCGCTTGATCCCGAACGACACCGAGTCCAGCGCGACCAGGCCGCCGAACCGCAGTGTCACATCACTGACCTCGAGCAACGTCTGGCCGATCGCGACGCCGATCCGGCGGTCGGGTGCGACCGCTTCGGCGACCTTGGCCTCGTGCTCGGCGAGTTGCTGCTCGGTCATGTGGGCGACTTCGGCGACGATGCCACCCTCGACCGGCGGAACCTCGGTGTCCTCGCTCATGCCCCGCCGCCCTTCTCGGGTGTCAGCGCACTGTCGCTGGAGAGCTGTTCCGGCTTGCCCACGAGCCGAAGGTACGCCGTCCGGCCCCTGGCGAGCAGACGCTGGCGGGCGCCCAACAGGCCCTGCGGCCGGAAGATCATCAGCACGATCAGCGCCACACCGAAGACCAGGTACTTCTGGCTGCCCAGGAAGTTGAACCGGTCCGGGATGTAGGACACGATGAACGCGCCGATCATGACGCCCACCTTGTTGCCCGAGCCGCCGAGGATCACCGCGCACAGGTAGAGCACCGAGAAGTTGACGCCGAAGTCCTGGTTGTTCTGGAACCCGTTCTGCCCGGCGAACAACGCGCCGGACAGACCACCGATGGCCGCGCCGATGGCGAACGCCCACAGCTTGAACGTGAACGTCGGCACGCCCATCATCTGCGCCGCGTCCTCGTCCTCCCGGATCGCCACCCAGGCTCTGCCCACCCTGCTGCGTTCCAGGTTGCCCACGAACAACAGGATGACGATGATGATCGTCACCGCCAGCCAGTACCAGGGGGTGCCGTTGCTGACGCTGAAGATCGGCTGGCCGTCGGCCTGCGTGCCGGGCGGGTGGCCGATGCCGGAGAAGCCGACCGTGCCGCGCAGCGCCGGGATGATCGTGGCCAGCAGGCGGACGATCTCCCCGAAACCCAGGGTCACGATCGCCAAATAGTCGCCACGTAGTCGGAGTGTCGGCGTGCCGAGGATCAGGCCGAAGAACATCGTGACGACCATCGCCAGCGGCAGCGTCGCCAGGTACGGCAGCTTGTGCAGCATCGAGTCCTTGCTGGTGAACAGGGCCGCGACGTATGCACCGATGGCATAGAAGCCGACGTAACCCAGGTCCAGCAGGCCGGCCTGGCCCACCACGACGTTCAGTCCGATCGCGACCAGCACCAGGACGGCCGCGTGGTACATGGAGATCGGGAAGTTGACGTTCGGTTCGGTGGTCAGTCCAGGCGGGTTGAGCACCGGCAGCAGGTAGATCAACACCACGATGGGCAGCACGCCCACCCACTGCTGCGGCCTCGGCAGGCTGTTCCACCAGTTGCGGAACCGGCGGATCGACGACTCCTGGTGCTGCCGGACCGGTTCGGTCTGCGTCTGTGCCGTCATACCCGGGCCCTCCCGAGAGACTCGCCGAGGATGCCGGTCGGCCGGAACATCAGGATCACCACGAGGGCGATGAACGCGATGACCTGCGACCACTGCGACGCGCCGAGCAGCGTCTGCCCGTAGTTGCCGATCAGGCCGATCAGCATCCCGCCGAGCAGGGCGCCCCGGATGTTGCCGATGCCACCGAGCACCGCGGCGGCGAACGCCTGGATGCCCAGGTTGAACCCGCCGTTGTACTGCACACCCGCGGGCACCTTCATGATGTAGAACAGCGAGGCCGCGCCGGCGAGCAGGCCGCCGATCAGGAACGTCAGCATGATCACGCGTTCCTTGTTCACGCCCATCAGCGTCGCGGTGTCCGGGTCCTGCGCCACGGCGCGGATGCCTCGGCCGAACCGGGTGCGGTTGATGAACGTGTCGGTCACGACCATCAGCAGGATCGCGGCCACGAAGATGGTGATCTGCTGGTTGCTGATGTTCGCGCCGAAGACGGTGAACACCGGCTGCGGCTGGAACATGATCACGGCCTGCTCGGCACTCGGGCCGCGCCACAGTTCGATGAGGTACTGGATGGCGAACGACGCGCCGATCGCGGTGATCAGGAAGGCCAGTTTCGGCGCATTGCGTCTGCGCAGCGGCCGGTAGGCGATCCGTTCCAGCAGGACGGCCACGACGCCCGACACGAGCATCGCCGCGATGCACGCGAGGAGCAGGTCACCGACCAGCGAGAGCACGCTGATCTGTGGATCGAACGGGCCGAAACCGAGGAACGACAGGGTGAAGAACACGGCGTACGCCCCCACGATGAACACCTCGGAGTGGGCGAAGTTGATCAGCCGCAGCACGCCGTAGACGAGCGTGTAACCCATCGCGATCAACGAATAGATGGCCCCGTAGGCCAATCCGTCGAACGTGTTGTTCCAGAAGAGCTCTTTGAACGCGGAGACGTCGAAGTTGATCCAACTGTTGTCCGCGAGAAAAACTGTCACCGGGTGCACAGCATCACGTTTCCTGCTGTTCCTGTCGTGAAATCCGGGCATGTCCTCCGGCGACGGTGGTCATCGGAGGACATGCCCGGCCGTGGGGACTGGCCGGTCAACGCGAAGCCGGCCCGGTCGCCCGGGCCGGCCGCGTCGACTCAGCCGATGGTGCCGACGTAGACGATCTGCCCGTTCTGCACCTTGTAGCCGTACACGGTGGACGAGGCCAGCTCGCCCGTGGAGCTCCACTGCAGGTGCTTCGACAGGCCGTCGCCGTTGTAGTTCTTGACGTAGTTCAACAGCGCGGGCCGCGTGACGTTGCCGGCGTCGATGCCCTTGAGCAGGACCGTCGCCGAGTCGTAGCCCTCCAGCGAGTAGGTACCGGGCGCGGAACCGCCGCTGACACCCGCGTACGCCTTGGCGAAGGCCGGGATCAGCTCACCGGGGACGCACGGGCAGGTGAAGACGGCGTTCTTCGATGCCGGGCCGGCCTGCTCGATGAACTTCGGGTCCTTCACGCCGTCCGGGCCGACGAAGATGCCCTTGTAGCCCTGGTTGACCAGCTGCTGGTCGAACGGGGCACCCTCGGCGTAGTAGCCGGAGTAGAACACCGCGTCCGGCGAGGCGGCCATGACCTTGCTGACCGTGGACGAGAAGTCCTTCTGGCCGGTGGTCACCTTGTCACCGCACGCGGAGTCGGCGGCGCTGCCCAGCGCCTTCGTGGTCGCGGCGGCGAGACCGATGCCGTAGTCCGAGTCGTCCTGGACGACGCAGACCTTCTTGGCCTGGAGCTTGCCGGTCATGAACTTCGCCGCGGCCGGGCCCTGCACGTTGTCGTTGCCCAGGGCACGGAAGAACGTGGTCCAACCCTGCTGGGTCAGCGTCGGGTTGGTCGCCGACGGCGTGATGTGCACCAGACCGGCCTGCTGGAAGATGCCGCCGGTGGCCTGAGACTCACCGGAGAACGGCAGACCGACGACGCCGACGATGTCCTTCTCGTTGACGACCTGGGTCACGATGCCGGGGGCCTGGGCCTGGTCACCGCCGGTGTCGAACTTCTTGAAGGTCACCTTGCAGTTCGGGTTGGCCGTGTTGTGCTGGTTGATCGCCAGCTGCACGCCGTTGTAGATGTTGATGCCCAGCTGCGCGTTGGCACCACTCTCCGCGCCGGCATAAGCGAGCGTCACGCCACTGCACTTGGCTTGGCCGTTCCCAGCAGGATTCGCTGCATCAGACGGAACGGGCAGCGTCGACACAGCAGGCAGGTTCACTCCGCTGCTGGTGCTACCGCCGCCACCACCTGCTGAGGTAGAGCCGCCGTTTTTCGCGGCGCACGCAGTCACCGCGAGCGACAGGATCGCCACCGCCGTGACCGCACGCGCAAGTCGTGCTGCAGACACCCATACCTCCCATAACCAACCGACCGCCATATGGCGGATGCCCGTTCGGGCATGGCTAGGCCAGCAAAGTAACCGTCCATACAGCAATGGGCTGGATGAAACAGCCATCCGTATCCACATCGTGACGGTGACTCAAGATAGCAACGGCCACCAGGGGAGGAACAGCGGGACCATGGTCATCCGCGATGACTGTGCGTAAGTGTGTCGATTGGCGCCGGTCAGCCGAAGTTGTCCACCACGACCTGGGCGACCGCCTTCATCGTGGTGCGGCGGTCCATGGCGGTGCGCTGGATCCAGCGGAAGGCCTCCGGCTCGGTCATCGACTGCTTCGCCATCAACAGCCCCTTGGCCCGCTCGACGAGCTTGCGGGTCTCCAGGCGCTCGGTCAGCCCGGCAACCTCGT
This sequence comes from Pseudonocardiaceae bacterium, assembly GCA_036273855.1. Taxonomy (GTDB): domain Bacteria; phylum Actinomycetota; class Actinomycetes; order Mycobacteriales; family Pseudonocardiaceae; genus DATEPR01. The sequence goes on along the minus strand of DASUGU010000066.1, from coordinate 5,532 downwards.
TCTCCAGTGCCTGGAGCTCGGTGAACCGGCTGATCGCGAGCTCGACGGCGGGCACCAGATCACGCTTGGCGAACGGCTTGACCAGGTACGCCATCGCGCCGGCGTCCCGGGCGCGCTCGACCAGTTCACGCTGACTGAACGCGGTCAGGATGACGACCGGTGCGATCCGCTGACCCGCGATGTCGGACGCGGCCTCGATACCGTCCCGCTTGGGCATCTTCACGTCGAGGATCACCAGGTCGGGCCGCAGCTCGGTGGCCAGCTTCACCGCCTCTTCGCCGTCCCCGGCCTCACCGACGACGTCGTAGCCCTCCTCCCGGAGCATCTCGACGAGGTCGAGTCGGATGAGCGCCTCGTCTTCGGCGACGAGCACCCGACGCGTGGGCCCGGCCTCAACCTGGGCCTCGGCAGCCGCCTTGGTCACCGGGGTCCTCCTGCAGCTCAGCGGGTCACCGGACCGGAATGGCCGGAACTCGTAGCCTACCGGGCAGAGGGCGCAGACGACATGAACCGCCATCGTGCGATCGGCCACTTCACCAGTGATGCCGCCGTCCGCTGGTGGTCACCGACCGGGTACCCTCCAAGGTGATCCACGGCGCACCCGTGGCCAGGCCCCCGTAGCCCAATCGGCAGAGGCAGCGGACTCAAAATCCGTCCAGTGTGCGTTCGAGTCGCACCGGGGGCACCCGCTCTGACCAGCAGTTACCGTCGTAGCCGCTGATCATTGGTTGATCTTTGGGTGCGAACCGCTCGCGATATGGGCATGAGTTGCACAGGAGCGCCGCGCCACAATGCCGCTTACCTGGCATCCGGCTTACGCGGACTCGCGGAACACTCGTCGCGCGATCTCTTCGACCTGCTCGACAGTCAGCGCGGTAGCAGGTGGTGCCTGAACCGCCTGCGTGAGAAGCCGGCGGACCAGAGCCGATGTCGGAATATGTTCGCTTGCCGCCTTGGCCTTGAGTGCTTCGGCGAGCGACGCCGGGACACGCACCGACACGACCGCCTGCTCATTTTCAACCGCCTCGGCTTCGGCGGACTCAGCTTCCTCAGCGGCATACTCGGCGCGGATGGCATCTCGCCGGGCTCGACTCGTTCGATCGGTCATGATTCATCCTTCCCTTCCAAGTAATCGCGCAAATCGGCCCCACGGGTCTTCCATGCCGTGATACCAGCCTCGTCGACTGCATCGATGATCACGGTAAGAACAAATCCAGCAGTCGGCGAGTACCCGATAAGCCGGATAGCCCCGATCCGACTCTTGGGGTCAGGATCTCTGACGATCCGCCGAGGATCAGCAGCGGCTTCGAGTGTCCAGGACGGCTCGATGTTCGTCGCTCCGGGGTAACGCTCGGAACGAGCACGGATGTACGCAGCATCCGGATCGTCCCACCAGAGCCCGTCGACCATGACTACATTGTCACACATCTACTCACATGCCGCCAGGTCGAGCCGACCAGAGACATCACCGGACCACTGCGACAGCGGCACGGCGACCGAACGTGGGTGCGAGTTTGGGTGCGAACTCAGGCGGACCATGTCACGCAGAGCGACGGCGTTGTGCACAAGTCGAGGCGTCTGCCCTGGTCATCGACCTATGCCACGCTTGGTAGCCGACTCAAAATCCGTCCAGTGTGCGTTCGAGTCGCACCGGGGGCACGTACAGCATCATCACAAGCACTATCAGCCGCTTGACCAGGCATTTCGCCGATCGCGTCGCCCATCTGCTCGACTGTGGTCACGATCGTGGGCACGTTGTCGCCTGGCAGGGCAATGCTGATCAGGACGTGGTCTCCATCGTCGTCTAGGCGCACGCTCAGCCGAGTGTCTTCGAACAGCCGCCGTAGCAGGGGCTCAGGCGCTTGCGCCAGGTTGGCGGCCAGATGAGGCATCGCGTCCAGCAGCGCCACGTCAGCGGCCGTAGGGCGGTCAGGTTCGGCATCCGCAGCGACGTCCAGTGCCGCGATGGCGGCCAAGGTCGCGGCACGCTCGGCGTCCAACTCGTTGTAGGTGGTGCGCAGCGCCCGTGTGAACGGGTCGTCCGGGTCACCTTCCTGAGCCTGCCGCATCACCGTGTTCTGTCGCCGGGCAACATCGGCGAGTGCGCGTTGCAGCCGTCCGCGTTCTGCTTCCTGCTCGCGCTCGACGCGGTCGTCCAAAGTCGACAACTCGGCTTCGAGGATCGCGCGTCGATCCTTGCCGAACACGCGATAGGCGAAGAACCGCGATACGGCGTCCATGATCGCGTCTTCGCGGATATACAGAGACTTCTCGTGCCCGGCGTACTTGTCCGGCCGCCCACGGTTGTTGTTGCGCGGCGCACACATGTAGTACGCCGTGTCGTGGCGAGGGTTACCGCACATCCGGCGGCCGCAGGAGCAGAACACCATGGATCGAAAGACGTACGTGTGCCGTGTCTCGCGGTGGCTGTTCGGATTGTTGTCCGAGCGCGATCCGCGCTTGGCTTGCCGGCGGGCGTTCAATTCGTCGTACATCCATTTCGGGATCAGCGGCTCATGTGCTGGCTCGGTCGACCACACCCATTTCGCCGGATCGTTCACCTTGCCATGGCGGGAGCGGGATGCCCTCCGGTTGAAAACCTGGTATCCGGTGTACTTCGGATTGCGCAGGATCTCGTACACGCTGGTCTTACTCCAGGCGCCGCGCGCCCGATGCTTGCCGGGCGGTATCGGCGGCGGGAACTTCTCAAGATCCTGGTTCAATCGCTCCGCTATGGTGTCGTATCCGATTCCTTCGTGATAGCGCCACAGCGCCATCTGCGTCACAGTCTCGCCGCGAGCGCCATCGGGCTCCAGCCTGGTCTTGATGATGCCCTTCTCCGCTTTCGTCGGATTGGGGTGCCGATAGGTCTTCCCGTGATATCCATACGGTGGCTTACCTAGGTTCCAGCCTTCCCGCACGTGGGTGCAGAGCCCACCCCACGACTGCTCCAGCGTGTTGAGCACTTCGTACTCGGCGATGGACTGGTTGATCCGCCGTTGCAGGATGCGCTGCGCACGGCTGCCCGTAGCGGTGATCGGCTCGTTCGCCGCGAACAACGCCACGTCAGCGCGTTCGAGCGCTCGCTCGATCGACAGCCCCTCGAAGGCACGGCGGGCGACGCGGGACACGCTCTCGCAGATCACGACGTCAAACCGCCGGTCAGGCTGCGCAGCCTCGTCCAGCAGGTCAGTGATGCCACCATCCCGCGCGATGGGGATGTCAAACCGCTGATAGCCCGTCCCGCGCCCCCGCGCGTCCAGTTCAAGCCTGCCAGACTCGACATCGTAGAAGTGCGCAACGATCACCCACGACTCCGGCAGCGCGGTCTTAGTACCGCCAAGCTGCCGCAACAGGGACTGTCGTGGGTCCTGCTGATCCTCGGTCGAGGTTCGGCCGAGAAACGCCACCCGGATTTCGCCGCTCATGAGGGCGATCGGCAGGCCCAATGGTGACACGGCGCTGTCCGGCAGTCCGGACGGTCCCGATACAGGGACGATCGATCCGCCCCAGCGTGAGCTTGGCAACGGAGGATTGATCCCAAGATCGTGAGTGGTCATTTCGCTCCGTCACCGTGCTCTCGTTGCTGCTCGGTCGCCCACACAAGGAGGTCAGCGATGGTCGCGGCGAGATTGCTCCGCAACCGCTCGCCTTCGACCCCACCGATCCGTATCACTCGCCCGACATATTGCCGGTCGGCGTTGCCCCGGCGATGTTGACGGTAACTCCAGTCAGGGGGCTCGAAACCGTCGATCGGGCGAGGATCACCCGATGTGGGCGCCAGGTGGACTTCGGCACCGACTCGCGGTGTTGATTCGTCGCCCATCGATCACCCGCCTGCCGGTTCGGCAACGGGACAGGTCACTGCCGGCGATGAACATGGCGAGCACACCTTTCGATCACGTGGGCCGCTCGGCGCGGCCGGGGACGGGTTCGGTAGGTCTGTCGGTTGAGGCACCCAGCCGTGGTGATTCGGGCCGTTGGGACGGGTTCGCTGTCCACGTGTCCACCCGTCCCAAACAGCGTTTCCACAGGTCGACGGCCACGCCAACCCGTCCCAGGTGCTTGGGACAGCGGGACAGGTTACTGGTCGGTATGGGACGGGTTGGTGACGGCTGTGGGACGGGTTTGCGCTACCGGTCATCGGCGTCACCGCACCCGCGTTCGGCGTCGACGGCGGCCCGGATCGCGGTGGTCGCGTAGCCGCGTACCCGACGCTCCGACCCGTCAGGCTGCGATGCGTAATACCGGACGGGTTGACACCCGAGATCGCGCATCATCCGGCCGAACAGGGTCGGCTCGACACCCAGCGCCTCGATCAGTTCGCTGGTCGGGACGAACTCGCGCTCCCCGATCTGGTCCCCGAGATAGTCCACGACAGACGCCAACGGTTCGGGCAGTTCCACAGGCTCGGCAACCTCACTGGTGTGCTCAGCTTGCCCGGAGCCCAACGCCTTGACCACGCTCTCCTGGTCGATCGTCCGCGTGGCGTCGTCGCCGGCCGCGTGCCCGGCCAACGTCCCGGCTGCCTCCCGCAACGCCCGGCCACGCGCACAGACATCGCGCCACTCCGGGTTGGGCATGTAGTACGTGCGCACCGTCATGGCCAACGTGTCCGCCCCGGCGTCGGTGTCGCCGTCCGGCCGCAGGATGCCCACACCCTTATGCGAGGGCAGCAGCGTGGAGGCGTCGTATCCTCGCGTGTTCATCTGCTCCCCCAACACGATGTTGGAGTCCCGCCAGTCCATCACCCGCAGCGCGAACCGGGAGCCCAACACGGCCCGTAGCCGCGAGGGGATGGTGTTCGAGTCCGGCCGTTGCGTGGCCAGGATGACCACAATCCCGGCCGCCGGCCCTTTGCGAGCCAGGTACGTCAACAGGTCCGCGATGTACTCGCCGAGAGTGGTCTTCTTGCCACCAACCTGTTGGCGCGTAGGGTTCTCCAGGAAGACCTGTACCTCGTCGATGATGACCGCGGTGACCGGCATCCCCAAGTTCGGGTCCCGCGAGATGGCCGGGGTGATCTTCGACTCCGGGCAGGTCTCATCGTCCAGACCTGCCATCCGCGTGAACCGTGCTTGTACTTCGGCCACCAGCTCGATCAGGTAGTCCCGCACCGCTTCGGCATGGTCCAGTTCATCTCCGCAGACGAACCGGTAGGCCACCTGTTCGGCAGCGTCCCAGTCCTTACCGCCCTTGCCGTCAAACACGTACAGCCGGGCGTACGGGTCAAGAACCAGACCCGCAGCAGCCAGCCGAGTAGCGAATGTCTTGCCCTGCCTGGGAATCGCACCAACCAGCAGCGACGTCCACACCAGCGGCAGATCGATCCGTCGCTGCCGGGCGTCCCGACCGAAGGGCACCGGCCGCCAGGCATCCCACCACTGAGCATCTAGATGTTTGATGCGGTGAAGTTGATGTTAATGATCGTAGGCGATGAGTGACCTTTTGCTGGTCACACCGGTTTCCCAGTTGTGCCAGATGCCCGCCGCCAGGGCCAGCAGGCGCTGCGCGACGCGGGTGAAGACACCC
>DASUGU010000065.1:0-2195 GCA_036273855.1 Pseudonocardiaceae bacterium | reverse complement strand
GGGGCCGGACGGCCGTCAGGTTGGTGACCTTGGTCCTGTTCTGGGTGGGCCCTGGTGTCGTGGCCAGGAGTGCCGGGTGCTCCTACGCTGTGTGCGGTGCCGGCTGAGGGCCGGCGGTTCGGAGGGCGTTGATGATCAGCGTGTTCCTGGTCGACGACCACGAGGTGGTCCGGCGTGGTGTCGCCGAGATGATCGACGACGAGGCGGATCTGAGGGTGGTCGGGCAGGCGTCCTCGGTGTCGGAGGCGTTGGCCCGGATTCCGGCGTTGCGGCCGGATGTGGCGGTGCTGGACATGCGGCTGCCCGATGGTAACGGGGTCGAGTTGTGTCGGGACCTGCGCTCGAAGCTGCCGGAGCTGAACTGTCTGATGTTGACCTCCTACACCGATGACCAGGCGATGCTGGACGCGATCCTGGCCGGTGCGGCCGGGTACGTGATCAAGGACATCAAGGGTGTCGACCTGGTGGCCGCGGTGCGCACGGTCGGTTCTGGACAGTCGTTGTTGGACAGTCGGGCGGCGGGGGCGTTGATGGCGCGGATCCGGGCGAGTGTCGCCGCGCCCGGGCCGCTGGACGCGTTGACCGACCAGGAGAAGACGCTGCTGGAGCTGATCGGGGAGGGTCTGACCAACCGGCAGATCGCCGAGCGGATGTTCCTGGCCGAGAAGACGATCAAGAACTATGTGTCCCGGCTGCTGGCGAAGCTGGGGATGCAGCGGCGTACCCAGGCGGCCGTGCTCGTGACCGAACTGCGCGACCAGGCCCAGCGACACGACATCTGAACCTGGCGGGCGGGGGCGGGCGTGGTCGGCGACGCCGGCCACGCCCGTCAGGCTTCAGACCCGGCCGGGTCTGGCTCGGCGCGGCTGCCGTTCCACTGCCAGTCCAGGCGATTGCGGACCGCGACCACGCCGGGCACCCGGCCGGCCAGCCGACCGGCGTCGGAGACGTCGCCCTGGAACTCCAGTCGCCCGGTCAACAGGACCACGCCGTTGGCGACGGAGGCCCGCACCATTCCCGGATCGGCGTGCAGCGCCTGGCCGAGCACCGCGTCCTGGACCTCGTGGCAGATGTCCGGGTCGCCGCGCAGGAACGGACGCAGGACATCCCGGCGGGACACGATGCCGACCAGGCGGCCGCCCTCGACCACGCACAGCCGGCGTCTGCCGGTCCGGTCGAACCTGCGGGCCACCGTGGGCAGCGGTTCGTCGGCTGCCACGGTCGACACCGGCACGGTCATCACGGCACCGGCGGTGAGCCCGGTGGCCTTGCGCAGTTCGTCCCGGATCCGGCGGCGGGTGAACCGGCCGTACCCGACCAATGGTGGACCATCCGCGTGCGCGGGCCGGTGCAGGAGGTCGGCCTCGGTGACGATGCCGACCAGTGTGCCCTGCCGGTCCACGACGGGCAGGGCGCTGATCTGCTCGCCGACCATGAGGTCGACCAGGTCCTTGTACGGGGTGGCAGGTTGGACGGTGACCACGTCCCGGGTCATCACGTCGCGGACCGTCGTGGTGTGCATCGTTGTCCTTCCAGCGTGGGTGCCGGCACCCAGGAGGTGCCGGCACCTGCCCGATTCGGTAGGGGACTGATGGCGACGGGCTGTCAGCGCAGCCACGGGTTGCGACGCACCAGGTCGAGGTTGGCCCAGCGCCTGCCCAGACCCCAGGTGTTGCCCGCGGCGAACAGGGCCAGCGTGATCAGCACGATCGCGTAGATGAAGTGGTCGTCGATGAAGGGGTTGGTCGACGAGGTCGCCGCGCCGGTGGAGTCGAACCGGGCGATGGGGAACTCGGCGAACCACATGAGGGCCAGCAGGATCGGGCCGGCGCCAGCGGCGACCCGCAGGCCGATGCCGGCCACCAGGGCGACGCCCAGGCCCAGCAGCGCGAGCATGAACAGCCAGTCCGCCCAGCCGGTGCCCGCCCAGACCCGCAGCGCGGACTGCAGCGGTCCGACCTGGACGTGGGCCAGGAAGCCGGTCGTGGGCGAGCCGCCGTGGATCCACGCCTGTGCCGCCGGTGTGGCGTAACCGAACCCGAAGGTCTTGTCCAGGAACGCCCACAGGAACGTCAGGCCCAGGGCGATCCGCAGCACCGCGAGCACCTGGAAGCGGGCGGCGGTCGCCGGCGTGCCGGTGTCGACCGGCGTCGGCATGTCCTGGTGGGGAACGACCGGCTGGGCGGTCGGGGCGG
>DASUGU010000064.1:0-81406 GCA_036273855.1 Pseudonocardiaceae bacterium | reverse complement strand
CCGAGGGCGCAGGCCGCGCAGGATCTCGACCGCCTCGGCCGGGGTCGGCTCGCCGATCGGCACCGGCTGGAAGCGCCGGGCGAGCGCGGCGTCCTTCTCGAAATACTTGCGGTACTCCGCCGTCGTGGTGGCGCCGATCGTCTGCAGCTCGCCGCGGGCGAGCATGGGCTTGAGTATGGACGCCGCGTCGATCGCGCCCTCGGCCGCGCCCGCGCCGACCAGCGTGTGGATCTCGTCGATGAACAGCACGATGTCGCCGCGCGTGCGGATCTCCTTGAGAACCTTCTTCAGCCGCTCCTCGAAATCACCGCGGTAGCGGGAACCGGCGACCAGCGAGCCGAGATCCAGGGTGTAGAGCTGCTTGTCCTTCAGCGTCTCCGGCACCTCGCCGCGCACGATGGCCTGCGCCAGGCCCTCCACCACGGCGGTCTTGCCGACGCCGGGCTCACCGATCAGCACCGGGTTGTTCTTGGTGCGGCGGGACAGCACCTGCATGACCCGCTCGATCTCCTTCTCCCGGCCGATGACCGGGTCGAGCTTGCCCTCCCGCGCGCTGGCGGTCAGGTTGCGCCCGAACTGGTCCAGGACCAGGGACGACGACGGCGTGCCCTCGCCGCGGCCCGCGCTCTCCGCGGGCTCCTTGCCCTGGTAACCGGACAGCAACTGGAGCACCTGCTGGCGGACCCGGTTGAGGTCCGCGCCCAGCTTCACGAGGACCTGGGCGGCGACGCCCTCGCCCTCGCGGATCAGGCCGAGCAGGATGTGCTCCGTGCCGATGTAGTTGTGGCCGAGCTGCAGCGCTTCGCGCAGCGACAGCTCCAGCACCTTCTTCGCCCGTGGCGTGAACGGGATGTGACCGCTCGGCGCCTGCTGCCCCTGGCCGATGATCTCTTCGACCTGCGACCGGACGCCTTCCAGGGCGATTCCCAAGGACTCAAGGGCCTTGGCGGCGACACCCTCACCCTCGTGGATGAGACCCAGGAGGATGTGTTCGGTGCCGATGTAGTTGTGGTTGAGCATCCTGGCCTCTTCCTGGGCCAGGACGACCACCCGCCTCGCGCGGTCGGTGAACCTCTCGAACATTCGCACTCCCTGACTGCTGCGTCGGCGTCCCTTGCTGTGTGAGCCAAACTGCGCCCACCCTGCGGCGGGATCAGCACCTTACGACCACTGTAGTCGCAGGCCCTGTCGCTCTCAGTTCGATGTGCGCAACCCAGCGCTCGAACCGCAGACCGAGGAAACCGTGACACCTGGTCAAACGCAACGCCCCCGGAGCGGATTCCGGCGATCCGGCTCTGTCCGCTCAACGCGAACAGGCTGTTAGGCGCGTTACGGCAGGTACTGAGCACGTTCGGTTAGACCGTTCGGGTAGATGTCTGATACTAAGGTAAGGCAAACCTTGCCTGCGGCGACCGGCGCAGAGCCAGCATGACGGAAGAAGGTGCCCGTGACGTCCACGCTGCCCGCCGCCGGGCTGCCGTCCACGATCCGGGACGCCACCGCCGCCCAGCCGGACCTGGCCCTGCACGCGGGAGCGCCGGCGGGCGACTGGACGGATTGCGCGGACCTGCTCGACGGCGACCGGTTGGCCGCGTGGACCGAGCGGGCGGCCGACTGGCTGCGCGCCGGGTACGGCGAGGCGCCGGCCAGGGTGGTGGCCGGCTACCTGGTCGGCTGGTACCTGACCGTGCCGGCCAAGACCGGTGCGCTGCTGTTCCGCACCGCCCGCCGGGTGCCGCTGCTCGGCCCGGCCGACCTCGCGGTGCGGTTCGACGCCGACGCGCCGGGTCCGGCGGCCGTTGCCGTGCTGCGGGACGAGTACGCCTGCCTGCCCACCGACCCGGCCGCCGGACTGCCCGCCGCCCGCCCGATGCCCGACGAGCGGACACTGGCCGCCGTGCTGCGGGAGCGGTACACCGCACACGCCACCGTGTTCCTGCGCGCGTTCACCGCCGTCGACACGCCCGCGCTGGGCCGGCACCGGCTGGGCAGGCACGCGCTGTGGGCATGGGCGACCGACGCGCTGGACGGCGCGTGCTGGCGGGTCGGGCAGTCACTGGATGACGAGGCGGGCGGCGCGCGGGACGCGGCGCTGGTGTTGCCGGCCCGGATAGCGCCGCTGACGTCGGCCTCCACCCTGCGGCCCGACACACGGGCGGGGGGGTGGACACGGCGACGGGAGAGTTGCTGCTTTCACTACGTACTGGAACGCGGAATGGGGACCTGCGCCACCTGCCCCCGAGTTTGTACACAGGAAATCCACAGGTGATTCACCAGAAGTTTCCCGGGGAACGCCCGGCCCCGGCCCATGGTGGGCCGGGGCCGGCAACTGGAGTCTGCTTCGGGCGGTGGTCCGGACTGCGGTGGTGGACGAAGACGTGACTGGCGGTTCGGTAATCGTCAGTTGGTCTTGTGGTAAGCCTCGAGCACCTCGGCGGGGATACGACCGCGGTCGGACACCTTCATGCCCTGCTTGCGGGCCCATTCGCGGATTGCCTGATTCTGTTCCCGATCCGCCGACGCCGGCCGGGGCGGACGACCGGCCGCCGGGCGACCGGCGGCGCGCTTGCGACCACCCGCACGTCGCGCATGGTCCACGTACTCCTCGAGTGCCTCACGCAACCTGCCGGCATTGTCACCGGACAGGTCAATGGTGTAAGTCGCACCGTCCAGCCCGAACTCAACGGTCTCCTCGGCCTGTGAACCATCCAGGTCGTCGACCAAAGTCACGGTAACCTTCTGAGCCATACGCTTCCTCCTAGCACCGAATGACCCGAAACTCCGAACCAAGGAACTCGGGAACAGGTTAGCGCAATATGCCCTGGGTTACGCAACTACATGGCGTGGTTTGTCCCTCATTCGGGGCGCACTAGGGGGAACAGGATGGTCTCCCGGATACCCAGGCCGGTCAGTGCCATCAGCAACCTGTCGATACCCATTCCCACGCCGCCGCTGGGTGGCATTCCGTACTCCAACGAGCGCAAGAAGTCATCGTCCACCGGCATCGCTTCGTCGTCGCCGGCCGCCGCCAATCGCGCCTGGGCCTCCAACCTGTGACGTTCCACCACCGGGTCGACCAGCTCCGAGTAACCCGTGGCCAACTCGAATCCGCGCACGTAGAGGTCCCACTTTTCCACCACACCCGCCTCGGTGCGGTGGTCACGGACCAACGGCGACGTCTCCACCGGGAAATCCCGGACAAATGTCGGCGCGAACAACCGGTCGCCGATGAGGTGCTCCCAGAGCTCCTCGACGAGCTTGCCGTGGCCGTGCCGGGGGTCGGCCGGCATTCCGTGGGCGTCCGCGTGCTTGCGCAGGATCTCCGGCGGAGTTTCGGGTGTGATCTCGGCGTCAAGTGCCTCGCTCAACGAGCCATACATCGGCAGGCTCGCCCACTCGCCTGATAGATCATATTCAGTTCCGTCGACGAGTGTGACGACCTGCGTGCCGAACGCGGCCTGTGTCGCCTCCTGGATCAACTCCCTGGTGAGCACCGCCATCGTGTCGTATGTTTCATAGGCGGCGTAGAACTCCAGCATCGCGAACTCCGGCGAGTGACTGGAGTCGCTGCCCTCGTTCCGGAAGTTGCGGTTGATCTCGAAGACCTTCTCCAGCCCGCCGACCACACAGCGCTTGAGATACAACTCCGGCGCGATGCGCAGGTACAGATCCATGTCGAACGCGTTGGAATGCGTCACGAACGGCCGCGCGGTGGCCCCACCCTGCAATGACTGCAACATCGGAGTTTCCACCTCGACGAAACCCCGGTGGTGGAACGAGTCGCGCAGGGAACGCACCACCGTCGCACGGGTGCGCACGGTGTCGCGTGCCTCGGGCCGCAGAATGAGGTCGACGTAACGCTGTCGAATGCGGGTTTCCTCCGCCAGTTGCTTGTGCGCGACCGGCAGCGGGCGCAATGCCTTGGCGGTGATCCGCCAGGAATCGGCCATCACCGAGAGTTCGCCCCGGCGGGACATGGCGACCTCGCCGTGCACGAAAACGTGGTCACCCCGGTCGACGTCGGCCTTCCACGCGGCCAGCGACTCGTCGCCGACCGCGGCCAGGCTGAGCATCACCTGCAACTCGGTGCCGTCGCCGTCGCGCAGCGTGGCAAAACACAGCTTTCCCGTGTTGCGCAGGAACATCACCCGGCCGGTGATGCCCACCACCAGGCCGGCCGACGTGTCCGGCGGCAGGTCCGGATAGGCGTTCCTGATCTCCTTGAGGGAGTGCGTCCTGGGCACCTGGACCGGATACGGATCGATTCCCCTGGCCAGCAGCCCGGCACGCTTCTCGTGCCGGACCCGCATCTGTTCTGGCAGGTCGTCGGCACCGGGGGGTTCTGCTGGGATGTTGTTCACACCGGAAAATGGTACGTACCCGAGGCGAACGATATTTCGTCAGGTCCGGCCCCCGCTACCGTGGCGGACATGGAGCCAGCAGCCGGTTACCCGCCGGATGAGCACGCCCGCCGGGCCGCGTCGTTCGGCACCGTGGCGCCCGCCTACGCCGAACACCGCCCCACCTATCCCGTCGCCATGGTCGACTGGGCGCTGGCCCCGGTGCGCGACGCCGCCGATCTCGCCGTGCTGGATCTGGGCGCGGGCACCGGCAAGCTGACCGAGGTACTGGCCGGCATGGGCCTGGCCGTGACCGCCGTGGAACCCGATCCGGCGATGCTCGCCCAACTGCGGGCCCGGCTGCCCGGCGTGCCGGCGCTGCGGGGGCCCGCGGAGGAGATCCCGCTGCCCGACGACTCGGTGGACGCCGTGCTGGTCGGGCAGGCGCTGCACTGGTTCGACCTGGACCGGGCGATGCCGGAGATCCACCGGGTGCTGCGGCCCGGCGGGGTGCTGGTCAGCGCCTGGAACGGCTACGACGACCGGGTGCCGTGGGTGGCGCGGATGTCCGCCGGGGCCGATTCGGTGACCAGGTCCAAGAACAACGAGGACAGGCTGCTGCCCGTGGTCCAGGCCCTCGGCCACTGCGAGCGCGGCGATTTCGAGCACAGCATGACGCGGACCGTGGACACCATGGTGGACACCGTGGCCACCCAGTCCTGGCTGCTGACCAGCACACCCGAATACCGGGCCGACGTCCTGGCCAGGGTCAGGGCGGTGCTGCTCGCCGATCCGGCCACCGCGACCGGTGAGTTCACCGTGCCCCTGGTGGTCACGGCGTTCCGGATCACGTTCGACTAGGCCGGGGCGCGTTGCGCTCGTAGACCAGACGCAGGCCCAGCAGGGTTAGGTCGGGCACGTGGTGCTCGATGGTCTCGGACTCCTCCAGCACCACGGGGGCCAGCCCGCCGGTGGCGATCACCGCGACCGGGCCGGGCTCGGTGGTGTGCAGTTCCTTGGTGATCCGCCGGACCAGGCCGTCCACCTGGCCGGCGAAGCCGTAGAGGATGCCGGCCTGCAGGCACTCCACGGTGTTCTTGCCGATCACCGACCGGGGCCGGACCACCTCGACCTTGCGCAGCTGGGCCGCCCGCGCGGCCAGCGCGTCGATGGAGATCTCGATGCCCGGCGCGAACACGCCGCCGAGGAACTCGCCCTTGGACGAGATGACGTCGATGTTGGTCGAGGTCCCGAAGTCCACCACGATGCACGCCGTGCTGTGCAGATGGTGCGCGGCCAGGGTGTTGATCACCCGGTCGCCGCCGACCTCGCGCGGGTTGTCGATGAGCAGCGGCACACCGGTCTTCACGCCCGGCTCGACGATCACCTTGGGCACCTGCCCGTAGTAGGTGCTCACCATGGCCCGCAGCTCACGCAGCACCGCGGGGACGGTGGACAGCGCGGACACACCGGTGACCTCGTCGGCGTGCTCACCGAGCAGGCCGCGCATGGTCAGCGCGAGCTCGTCCGCCGTCATCCTGGCGTCGGTGCGCATCCGCCAGTCGCGCACCAGTTTCGCCTCGTCACCCCAGCCGGAGTACAGGCCGAGGACGATGTTGGTGTTGCCGACGTCCACACACAGCAGCACGCCCGCCTCAGCTCTCCGCCTGCAGCAACGCGTCCAGCGCCGCGGCCGCGTCGGTCTCGGCGGAGGGCATGTCGATCTCCACCATGCGGTCCCGGAACGGGTTGCCCGTCCTGCCCTCGGCGATCCTGTTGTGCTCGTCGACGAACACCACCCTCGGCCGGTGGGCGCCTGCCTCGGCGGTGTCCATCAGGCCGTAGGCGATCAGGTTGACCGCGTCGCCGGGGTGCACCAGACGGGCCGCGGCACCGTTGACGCCGAGCACGCCACTGCCCCGCTCGCCGGTGGTCACGTACGTCTCCAGGCGGGCACCGTTGGTCACGTCGACGATCGCCACCTGCTCACCGGGCAGCAGGTCGGCGGCGTCCATCAGGTCCTCGTCGACCGTCACCGAGCCCACGTGGTCCGGATCCGCCGTGGTCACGGTGGCTCTGTGGATCTTCGACTTGAGCATGGTGCGCAGCATGGGTGTCCCACCCCACCTCGTCAGTCGCCGGCCAGCAGGACCGGGGCGTTGTCGATCAGGCGTGTCGTGCCGACCCTGGCCGCGACCAGCAGCCTGGCCGTTCCCCGAGTCGGCGCCGGGCCGAGATCGTCGGCCCGCAGTGCCAGGTAGTCGATGCCGACCGCCGGTTGGGCGGCCAGCACGGCGTGGGCGGCGGCCAGGACGGCGTCGGCGCCATCCGCACCGGCCCGCGCGCCGGCGGCCAGCGCGGCGGACAGGGCCAGTGCCGCCTCGCGCTGGTCGGCGTCGAGGTAGACGTTGCGGGACGACCGGGCCAGCCCGCCGTCCTCGCGCACCGTCGGCACGCCCACGATCCGCACGTCCAGGTTCAGGTCGGTGACCATCCGGCGCACCAGCACCAGTTGCTGGTAGTCCTTCTCGCCGAAGAACGCGTAGTCGGGCCGGACGATGTTGCACAGCTTGGCCACCACGGTGAGCACGCCGGCGAAATGGCCCGGCCGGGACGCGCCCTCCAGTTCGCCGCCCAGCGGCCCGGGATCGATGGTCACGGCGTTCGCGCCGTCCGGGTACATCTCGTCGACACCGGGGTGGAACAGCAGTTCCACCCCCTCCTGCCGGCAAATGTCCACATCGGACTCGAATGGCCGAGGGTAGCGGGTCAGGTCCTCGTTCGGCCCGAACTGCAACGGGTTCACGAACACCGACACGCACACAACGACACCGGGAATCCGCCGCGCCCTGCCGATCAGCTCGCGGTGGCCCTCGTGCAGCGCACCCATCGTGGGCACCAGCGCCACCCGGCGCCCGGACGCGCGCAGCGCCCTGGTGACCTTGCCCAGTTCGGCCGGTCGCTGGTGCACCGTCACCTCGCGGGGGCGGAAGCTGACCGTCACGACGGCGACTCCTCCTCGATCACGGCGGCCACCTCGGCGGCGGCCGACGGGTCCAGCAGACCGGCCGCCACCGCCCGATCCGCGGTCCGCAGCGCCAGCGCCCGATAGCTGGGCAGGACAGCGGGATCGGTGTCGCCCAGCACGCGCAGGTGCACCCGCAGCGTGCCGATGTCGCCTCTGGCCACCGGTCCGGTCAGCGCGCGGTCGCCGTGCCGCAGCGCGTTGTCCAGCGCGGCGGACAGCAGCGGGCCGAGCAGCCGTTCGGCCTGGCTGATGCCGGCGGTACGGAGCAGGTCGGCGCACTCGGTCACCAGCGTCACCAGATGGTTGGCACCGTGCGCCAGAGCCGCGTGGTACAGGGGCCGGGCGGCCTGCGGGACGCGCACCGGCTCGGCGCCCATCTCCACCACCAGCGCCTCACCGACGTGCCATGCCGACTCGTCGTCGGCGTCGGCGGTGACCGCGAAACTGCAGGCCGGGATCCGCTGCAGATCCTCCGGGCGGCCGGCGAACGTCATCGCGGGGTGCAGGGCCAGCGGCAGCGCACCCACCTCGGTGGCCGGCGCCAGCACGTCGACACCGTGCGCACCCGACGTGTGCACCACGATCTGGCCGGCCCGCAGCGCGTCGACGGCGGCCAACCCGCGCACCGTGCCGGCGAGCACATCGTCCGGAATGGCCAGCAGCACCAGATCCGCCATGCGGACCACCTCGTCCGGCGGCAGCAGCGGCACGCCGGGCAGGAGTTCGGCCGCTCTGTGGACCGACTCGCGGGAGACACCGCTGGCCCCGATCACCGTGTGACCGGCGGCAGCGAGTGCGGCACCCAGCACCGCACCGACCCGGCCCGCGGACACCACGCCGACGGCAAGCCGAGCGGGTCTGGTCACCGCTGCCCCCGCGCTGTCGTGGCCATGCCGAGCATCTCCCTCACTCGTTCCAGTCCCGCCGGGTACCAGACGACGGAGCGAGCGTAACCGCACGGTTTCCGCTCCGCGTGCACCGGGTGACCAGCTTCACCGGGTCGGTGGGGATGATCAGTCCGCCCGGCGGCGGTGCCGGCGCGGGCTGTCATCCGCCAGGTCGGTGGCATTGCCGTGGGCGGCAAGCAGTTCGGTGACCGAGCGGCCGGCGGCGTGAGCACCGGTGGTCTCCGGATCGGCCGCCGACTCCTGGCGCCATTCCGCATAGGACGGTTCGACGGGCTCGACCCGGTGGTGGCTGCCGTGTTCCTGGGGCGCCGGTTGGGGTTGCGGTGTCACCGAGTGCCGGGACCGCTCGCCGACCGGCTCGGCACGCTGGGTCTGCTCGGTGATCCTGCGGTGCCCGCCGGTCGACTCGGCGCGGGAGGGCTCCTCGCGGGGCGGCACCGGCAGTCCGTCCAATCGGGCGGACAGTCCGACGTCGCCTGGGGTCGTGTCGCGACGGACGTTCTGCCGGGCAACGGGTTGCTGCGGTCGGCGCGGTGCCGTGGTCGGCCGCTGGGGTGCCGGCCGGGCCACCGGCGGCTGCGGTGCCGGGGTCGGCGAGATCACCTGCGGGCTGGGCCACGCCTGCTGCTGCTGTTGTTGTTCGGCCGGCCGGCGGGGGCGCTGCGCCTGCTGCGGTTGCCGGACCGGTTGGGCCACCCTGGTGGGCCGGTCGGCCGGGACCTGGATGCGCTGCCGGTCGGCGTCGTCCTGGGATGCCTGCCGCGCGGGTTCCTGCCGGTAACCGGTGGGGCGCTGGGCCTGCCTGCGCTGCGGCTCGCGGCGCACCGGGGTGACCGGGCGTGGCGGCTCCGGGCGGGGAATCAGTTCGGTGGACGCCGAGTCGACCGTGCCCGGCGCGGCCATGAGGCTGCGCCGCAGCCGCGCGCTGTCCTCGCCACTCGCGACCACCCTCGGCTGGGCGTCGGACAGCGACCGCATCCGGGTCGACTGGGCGCGCAGCGCGAACCGTTCGACCAGCACCTCGCCACCGGTCAACCGTTCCAGGTTCTCCCGCAGCAGCCGCAGTTCGGCGCGCAGCTCGGCGAGGTCCTCGCGGTTGGCCTCGTCGACCCGCTTGCGGGCGGCGGCCTCGACCTCGAACTCGTACTCGCGCCGGGCGGCGACCTCCCGCTCCAGCTCCATCTCGTAGGCCGACTGGAGATCCGCGACCTGGTCATCGCGTTCGGCCATCGTCTTGCGGAACCGGCTGGCCAGGAACACCCCGAGTAACGCGGCCCACAACGCGGCCAGTACGCCCAAGCGAAGCCATCGGGCACTGTCGGACAACACGAGCACGGCGGTCGCCATGACAGCGAGGGCCAGTACCGCTACCATCAGTAGCCTGGCGATACGCGATTCGTTACCGGACTCCTCGTCGTCGGAGTCACCGCCGCCAGTCATGCGGACACCGTACCGGTCGGTTATCCGGCTGAGACCACTCCGTGCCCGTCCGCCTACCAACCGTGCGCCGAACGGCCGCCGTCACTTCGCCGCGGCTAGTGGGAAGGCGGCTGCTCGCCCCGGTCGTCGCGATCCTGCGGCGCCTTGCAGGAATGCTCCAGCCACAACGCCGCCGCGATCAACGCCCCCGCACTGACCAGACCGACCCACGAACTGTTGGCGTCACCGGCGGACGTGATGAACCGGCTGTACCTGGGCAGGATGAACGCCAGGATCCCGGCCCACGCCCCGGCCATGATCGCGCCCAGCACCGACGACGCCTTCGCCAGCGCCACGGCCCGCGCGGCCACCAGCGCCGGCACCGGTTTGGTGCCCTCGCGGCCGGCCAGCCTGGCCCGCAGCGACTGCGCGAAGAACACCTCGATGGCCGCCAGCACCAGCAGGCTGATGCCGGCCAGCAGCGGCAGCGGCGGCAGCGCGTCGTAGTCCACCAACAGGAACAGGTTGACCAGAATCCCGACGACGACGCCGGTGGCCAGCAGATCGCGGGCCCGGGTGACCTTCATGACCGCTCCACCAGCACCAGATCGTCGCGGCGCGCGACACCGGCCAGGTCGTCGGGCGGCAGCGCGGCCAGCAGGTCGGCCACCCGGCCCCGGCCGGGCAGCACCGCCTCGGGTTCGATGTCCAGCCACGGCATCAGCACGGTGGCCCGCTCCGGCGTGCCGGGATGCGGCAGCAGCAGTTCCGGGTCGTCCGAGGTGACACCGTCGACGGTGACCACGTCCACGTCCAGGGTGCGCGGGCCCCAGCGGATGGTGCGCACCCGGCCGGCCGTCGCCTCCAACTGCCGGGCCTTGGCCAGCCAGCCCCACTCGTCCACGCCGGGCGTCGACACGATCACCACCGCGTTGAGGAAGTCCGGCTGCTCGACACCGCCCCACGGGGCCGTCTCGTACACCGGCGACGCGGCGACGATCGCCTCGCCCAGGCCGTGCACGGCCAGGCGCAGGTTCGCCAACCGGTCCCCCAGGTTGGCACCCAACGACAACACCGCCCTGGTCATGCCGGACCACCGCCCCGGCCACCGCGCCGCGATCGCCGTGCGGTGACGGACACGTCGGCGAACGTCAGCGGGATCGGCGCGGACGGCTTGTGGATGGTCACCTCGACGGCGTGCAGCCGCTCGTCGACCATCACCGTCTCGGCCACCTCGGCGGCCACCGTCTCGATCAGATTGCGCGGTTCGCCACCCACGATCGCCGCCGCCCGTTCGGCCAGTTCGCCGTAGTGCAGCGTGTCGGCGAGGTCGTCGGTGGCGGCGGCCCGGTCCAGGTCCATCCACACCGTGATGTCCACCAGGAAGTCCTGGCCGTCCCGGCGTTCGTGCTCGAACACGCCGTGCCGGCCGCGCACCCGCAGGCCGGTCAGCGTGATCCGGTCGGTCATACCGGCCTGCCCTCCTGCCACGCCTTCGCCACCGCGACGGCATCCAGCGACCGGCCGACGTCGTGCACCCGCACGCCCCACACACCGGCGGCGGCGGCCAGCGCCGACACTGCGGCGGTGGCCACCTCGCGGCCGTCCGGCGGCCGCTGCTTGCCGTCCGCCTCGGCCAGCAGCCGGCCGAGGAAACGTTTGCGGGACGCACCGACCAGTACCGGGAAGCCCAACTCGACGAACGTCGGCAGCGCGTGCAGCAGCGCCCAGTCGTGCTCGGCGTGCTTGGCGAAACCCAGCCCGGGATCGATCACCAGCGACTCCGGCGCCGCACCCGCGGCCAGGGCCGCGTCCACCCGCTCGCACAGTTCGGTCCGCACCTCGGCCACCACGTCGGAGTAGGTGGCCAGCGAGTTCATGTCCCTGCTGTGGCCACGCCAGTGCATCAGGATCCACGGCACCCCGTGGCCGACCACGACCCTGGCCATGTCCGGATCGGCCAGACCGCCGGACACGTCGTTCACGATCCGGGCGCCCGAGGCCACCGCCAACTCGGCGACCCGCGCCCGCGTGGTGTCCACGCTCACCGGTACCCCGGCCGCGGCCAGCCCCCTGATCACCGGCACCACCCGGTCCGCCTCCACGTCTGCGTCCACCCGCCCGGCACCCGGCCGGGTCGACTCGCCGCCCACGTCGATCAGGTCGGCACCGCGCTCGTGCATGGCCAGGCCGTGCGCGATCGCGTCGACCGAATCGACGTAGCGGCCGCCGTCGGAGAACGAGTCCGGGGTGACGTTCAGGACGCCCATCACCACACACCGGTCCGGTCGTGGCAGGGCGGCGCCCGGGCCGGTCACCGCAACCGGGCCTTGATCAGGTCGAGCGCCTCGGCGCGGGACGTCGGCGAATCACGCAGCATCCCGCGCACCGCGGACGTCGTGGTGCGGGCGCCCGGCTTGCGCACCCCGCGCATGCTCATGCACAGGTGCTCGGCCTCGATCACCACGATCACGCCGCGCGGTTCCAGCCTGCGGTCGATCGCGTCGGCCACCTGGGAGGTCAGCCGTTCCTGTACCTGCGGCCGCCGCGCGCACAGGTCGACCAGTCTGGCCAGTTTGGACAGTCCGGTGACCCTGCCCTTCTCGTTCGGGATGTAGCCGACGTGGGCGACACCGTGGAACGGCAGCAGGTGGTGCTCGCAGAAGCTGAACGTCGGAATGTCGGTGACCAGGACGAGTTCCTCGTGGCTCTCGTCGAACGTGCGCGCCAGCACCGTGTCCGGGTCGGTGTACAGGCCGGCGAACAGCTCGCGGTAGGCCCGCGCGACCCTCGCCGGAGTGTCGCGCAGGCCCTCCCGCTCGGGGTCCTCACCGCAGGCCAGCAGTAGCTCGCGCACGGCGGCCTCGGCCCGCGCCTGGTCGAACGCGGGCCGACCCGGCACCACCTGGTGCGCGGCCGCGACAACGTGACCGTCACTCGACACGCCCACACCTCCACCGGCTGGTCGACCGGCACCGGGCGCGGTCCGCTTGTGCGACAAGACCTAGGTCAGCGACCCGAGTCCCGGTCATCGGTGTCCACAGGGCGGCGCGGCTGGTCGTCGGGCTGCTGGTCGCCGGGCACCGCGTCCTGCGGGCGGTCCCACGACGGAGTCCACGACTGGCCGGGCGGCGTCGTCGCAGGCGTCCACCCGGGAGGGGCGCCGTAGTGCGGCGGACCACCGGACGAACCGTCGGCGTGGTTGCCGTTGCCGTAGGGCTGGCTCCCGGCGGCGCCGTACCCCGGCTGCTGCCCGTTGCCGGGTTGGCCGTTGCCACCGTTGGTGCCGTAGCCGCCGTTGGTGGTGCCGTAGGGCGGCTGGCCGTTGCCACCGCTGTTGCCGCCGAAGTCGATCTGGCCGGGCACCGGCGCCGGGACCGTGCCCACCGGGGTGGGCGGCGTCGCGTCCTCGACCGGCCACGGCTCACCGCGCTCGGTGGCCAGTTCCCTGCGGGTCTTCACCGGGGGTTTGTCCGACGGCGTGCGGCCTCCGAAGTCGTTGAACTCGGTGATCCTCGGCCGCTTCTCCACCCGGGAGAAGATCCGCTCCAGGTCCTTGCGCTGCAGGGTCTCGTGGTCCAGCAGCTCGATGACGAGGTCGTCCAGGACGTCGCGATACTGGTTGAGCACGCCCCACGCCTCGGTGTGCGCCGCCTCGATCAGGGCGCGCACCTCCTCGTCGATCTCGTGCGCCACTTCCAGCGAATAGTCCGGCTGATGGCCCATGGACCGGCCCAGGAACGGGTCGCCCTGGTCCTGGCCGTACTTCACCGCACCCAGCCGGCCGCTCATGCCGTACTCGGTGACCATCGCCTTGGCGATCTTGGTGGCCTGCTCGATGTCCGCGGACGCACCCGTGGTGGGCTCGTGGAACACCAGTTCCTCGGCCGCCCGGCCGCCCAGCGCGAACACCAGTCGCGCGATCATCTCCGAGCGGGTCATCAGCTCCTTGTCGTCCTCCGGGACGACCAGGGCGTGCCCACCGGTCCGGCCGCGCGGCAGGATGGTCAGCTTGTAGACCGGCTCCAGGTCCGGCATCGCCCACGCGGCGAGCGCGTGCCCGCCCTCGTGGTAGGCGGTGATCTTCTTCTCCTTCTCCGAGATGATCCGGCTCTTGCGCGCCGGACCGCCGATCACCCGGTCCACCGACTCCTCGAGCGCCGCGCCCGCGATCACGTGCCCGTTCTTGCGGGCGGTGAGCAGGGCGGCCTCGTTGATCACGTTGGCCAGGTCGGCACCGGACATGCCCACGGTGCGCTTGGCCAGCCCGTCCAGATCGGCGTCCGCGGCCAGCGGCTTGCCCTTGGAGTGCACGGCGAGGATCGCGCGGCGGCCCCGCAGGTCGGGCGCGGCCACCGGGATCTGCCGGTCGAAGCGGCCCGGCCGCAGCAGCGCCGGATCCAGGATGTCGGGCCGGTTCGTGGCGGCGATGAGGATGATGCCGCCGCGCGCGTCGAAGCCGTCCATCTCGACCAGCAACTGGTTCAGGGTCTGCTCGCGCTCGTCGTGACCGCCGCCCAGGCCGGCGCCGCGCTGGCGGCCGACCGCGTCGATCTCGTCGACGAAGATGATGCAGGGCGCGTTCTGCTTGGCCTGCTCGAACAGGTCACGAACACGGGAGGCGCCGACACCGACGAACATCTCCACGAAGTCCGAACCGGAGATGGTGTAGAACGGCACGCCCGCCTCACCGGCGACCGCCCTGGCCAGCAGCGTCTTACCGGTGCCGGGCGGGCCGTAGAGCAGTACGCCCTTGGGGATCTTGGCGCCCAGTGCCTGGTAGCGGCCGGGGTTCTGCAGGAAGTCCTTGATCTCCTGGAGTTCCTCGACGGCCTCGTCGACACCCGCGACGTCGGAGAACGTCGTCTTGGGCATGTCCTTGGACAGTTGTTTGGCCTTGGACTTGCCGAAATTCAGGACCCGGTTGCCGCCGCCCTGGACGTTGTTGATCATCAACCACATCAGCAGCACCAGCACGCCGAGCGGGATCAGGTACACCAGGAGCTGACTCCAGAACGAGTCCTGGGTCACCTTGGTGTCAAATTTCACACTCTGGTTGGTGAGCTGCTGGAAGATGTCCTGTTCCGAGTTCGCCGGGTAGGACGTGATGAGCTTCGTCGCCCCATTGGCCGGATCGGGCTTCTTCAGGTCGAGCCGCAGTTGCTGTTCCTTGTCACCGATCGTGGCGTCAGCGACGTTCGAGTTGCTGATCTGGGCGAGTGCCTCCGAGGTGGGCACCTGCGTGTAGCCACGGGTGTCGTCGAACAGAGTGCTGAAGGCGTAGTACACGAGCAACAACGCGACTACCCACAGCAGCGGGTTTCGTAGCAGGCGCTTTCGGTCCATTCACCTACGGCCGGCGGCCTCGACCCTCCCAAACTCGCGCTCGACCAGGGGCACCAGCCACCCAGCCGGACGGGACACCCCGGACCGGTCCAGCGTACAGCCCACCGGGAAATGTCCGGTGGCCGAACTCGTACCTGCGCACTCGTGCCCCATCTCTAGCTGGAACGGTCCACGATCCGGATGCGTTCCCGAGAGAGGTGCCCAGTTCACTCTGCGCTGAACACCGGCGTCGTGATCAGGGACGATCAGGTGTAGACCTCTGGCTTGAGGGTGCCGATGTAGGGCAGGTCCCGGTAACGCTCCGCGAAGTCCAGGCCGTAACCGACGACGAACTCGTTGGGGATGTCGAATCCCACGTAGCGGACGGGTACGTCCACCCGGACCGCGTCCGGTTTGCGCAGCAGCGTGCACACCTGCAGTGACGCCGGATTGCGCGCGGCCAGGTTCTTGCGCAGCCAGGACAGCGTCAGGCCGGAGTCGATGATGTCCTCGACGATCAGCACGTCCCGGTCGGCGATGTCCCGGTCCAGGTCCTTGAGAATCCGCACCACGCCCGACGACGACGTCGCGGAGCCGTACGAACTGACCGCCATGAACTCCAGCTGCACCGGCACCGGCAGCGCTCTGGCCAGGTCGGTCATGAACATGACAGCACCCTTGAGCACGCCGACCAGCAGCAGGTCCGACCCGCCCTCGGGCCGGTCCGCGGCGATCTGCTTGGCGAGTTCGTCCACCTTCGCGTGGATGTCCTGCTCGGTGATCAGCACTGAGGCGATGTCGTCCTCATACACGAGCAGCGTTCCCCCTTCAGCGATCCGTCCGGTCGAGCAGCAGCCTGCCATGTGCCCTGCGCACGACCAACCCACCCGGCAGCCACACCCCGCCCTGTCCGTGCCAGCAACCGACGAGGTCGTCGGCGGCCCGCAGGTGCGCGTCGGTCAGTTCCGGGACACCACCGGCCAGCAGCCACCGCCGCAGCACCCGCCTGCGCACCGCGGCCGGCAGGTCGGCCAGCACGGCCAAGTCCACCGAGGGCCCGGTCACCGGCACGCCGTCGGCCCAGGCGTCCAGGGCCGCGCAGTCCTCCCGCAGCTGGGCCGCGGTCCTGGCCAGCGCGTCGGCCACCCCGCCGGACAGCACGTCCTCCAGCAGCGGCAGCACCTCGGTCCGCAGCCGCACCCTGGTGAACCGGGGATCGGCGTTGTGCGGATCGGTCCACGGGTCCAGCCCGAGCCGGGCGCAGGCCGCGACGGTGACCGCCCTGGGCACCCCGAGCAGCGGCCGCGCCCACGGCGGATCCAGCGGCCGCATCCCGGCGATCGATCGCGGTCCCGAGCCCCTGCCCAGGCCGAGCAGCACGGTTTCCGCCTGGTCGTCGCGGGTGTGGCCGAGCAGCACCAGCGCGTCCGGCGCGGGCAGTGCGGCCCGCAGCGCGGCATACCGGGCCCGCCGGGCGGCCGCTTCGAGGCCACCCGAACCGGTCACCCCGACCGGCAGCACCCGCACCTCGGCCAGCCCGAGTTCCCGGAGGGTCTTCGCGGTCCGCTCGGCGACGTCGGCCGAGCCGGCCTGCAGTCCGTGGTCCACGATCAGCCCGTGCACCCGCAGGTCGAGCTTGGGTGCGACGTACCGGGTGGCCTCGGCGAGTGCCAGCGAGTCGGGTCCGCCGGACACCGCGACGGCCACGTGACCCCCGGTCAGGTGACCGGCGTCGCGGGCCGACGTGAGGAGGGTGCGGACGGCCACGCGGACCGTGGGGACCGAATCGTCCATCGACGCGCGTCGGTCAGCCGTGCACCCGGCGCAGCCACAGCGCGGGGTCGCGGATCTCCGCCCGGTTCGGCAGCGCCTCCGGTGCCGACCACACGGCGTTGAACCCGTCCATGCCGACCGCGTCGATCACCTGGCGGGTGAACGCGGCGCCCTCGGCGTACTGGCGGACCTTGGCCTCGACACCGAGCAACGTGCGCAGCAGCCGGTCCAGCAGGCCACCGCCCTTGCGCCGCTCGGCGAACCGCCGCCGGATCACGTCCACCGTCGGCACCACCGACGGTCCGACCGCGTCCATCACGTGGTCCGCGTGGCCCTCCAGCAGGGTGGACAGCGCCAGCAGATGGTCGAGCAGGTCCCGCTGTTCGGTCGACTGGAACAGCTCGATCACGCCCATCGGGCCCAGCGACTGGGCCCCGGTGCGCAGCCGTTCCCGCGCGGTGCGCAGCACCTCGGGCAGCCGACCGACCGCGTCCAGCGCGCTCTCGTCGATGCTGGACAGCAACTTGCCCACCTGGCCGGCGAAGTGGTCGCGCAGCCACGGCACCGCCGTGAACTGCAAGCGGTGCGTGCACTCGTGCAGGCACACCCACATCCGGAAGTCCTCGGCGGGTACGGACAGCGCCCGCTGCGCACCCACGATGTTCGGCGCCACCAGCAACAGCCGGCCCGCACCATCGTCGCCGCCGAACGGGTCGTACTGGCCCAGCACCCGGGAACTGAGGAACGCCAACACCATTCCGGCCTGCACCCCGGCCGTGCCGGCGAGCACGTTGCCCACCGTGCCGCCGTACGTACCGGGCAGCACACCGTCGGTCAGCGCCGCCAACCCGCCCGCGGCCGCCTGCACCCAGCCGGGCCGGTCGACCACGTCACCGTCACGCAGCGGCAGGCCGTGGCCCAGGCCGGTGAGGTCGCGGACGTGCTGTTCGGCGGTGGCCGTGATGGCGCGCAACTCGCGCACCGCTTCCCTGGCCTCGGCCGGCTCGACCGCCGGTCCGCCGCGGGCGAACGCCTGCCCGGTGCTGATGGCCACCGACCAGTCGACTGGCGGTGCCTTGGTCGGCTGCCGATCCGTGGCCACGTTCACGTCATCGACGGTACCTGACCTGGAGACCGTCGGCCCAGGCCCGGACGCTGCCGCTTAACCGCAACCACACCCACGGAGGGTGGCGGCCATGTCGTCCAGCAGGGCGGGTGCCTGCACGGTCGAGCCGTTCGCGGCGAACGCGAACACCAGCACCCGGCCGTCCTTGTCCAGCACCACCCCGGCCAGCGCGTTCACGCCCTGGTCGGTCAGCGTGCCGGTCTTCGCCCGCACCCAGCCCTTGCCGGCCGACGACAGCCCGGTCTGGTAGCGGTCGGCCAGGGTCGCGTCGCCCACCTTGCTGCCCGCGATCGGCAGCCCGTAGAGCAGCGGCCGCAGCTTGGCCACCCTCGGGTCCGACGTCTTCGAACTGGCCGCCACCCGCAGCACCTGGGACAGCAGGTTGGTGGTCACCCGATCCGAAGGGGACAGTCCGCTGTCGTCGTACAGCGTGACACCGGTGGTGTCGAACCCGTTGCGGTGCAACACGTCCAGCACCGCCTGCGTGCCACCCTCGAAGCTGGCCGGCTTGTTGTCGGCGATCGCCACCGCTCGCGCCATCTCCTCGGCGAGAACGTTGTCCGAGATCTGCAACATGTTCGTCACCAGGTCCGGCACCGGCGCCGAGTGCACCTCACCGAGCACCTGCCCGCCCTGGATCGGCTCGTCCGACGTCGACACGGCGGAGGACGGCACGCCGAGCAGCTTGGCCAGCGTCTGCCCGGCCACCAGCGCCGGCTGGTACGTGCGGGGCGTGTCCGGGATGGTCGGCTTCTTCCGGCCGCCGTCCAACATCACCGACTGGATCGGCGCGTAGTTGTCCTGCGACGGCGTCTCCGGGTCCCAGCCGGCACCCGTCAGCGGCCCGGAGAACAGGCTGGTGTCCACCACGATCCGGCTCACCGGCCCCGTGACGTGCGATTTCACCTGGGCGGCCAGGTCGCTGATCCGCGCCGCACCCGGGTAGACCGACTGCTGCGGCGCCGGCAGCGACGACAATGTCGGATCGCCGCCGCCGGCCAGCACGATCGTGCCCGCCTGGCTGCCCGCGACCACCTTGGTGTTCAGCGTCGTCTGCGGCCCGAGGGTCAGTAGGGCGGCCGCCGACGTGAGGATCTTGTTCGTCGACGCGGGCGCGACCGGACTGGCCGAACCGTTGTCCCACAACACATTCCCGGTCGCCCCGTCCAGCACGGTCCCGTGGAACGAGCCGAGCGCGCCGTTCGACGAGTAGGGCGCCAGCGCCGACGTGACCCCGGCCGCCGAGGGTGGCGAACCCGACTCCACCGGCGGCTTCAGTCGCGCCGTGTACACGACAGGTGACGGCGGCGCGGCCGTCGTCGGACCGGCGGGCGGCGCCAGGCCCAGGCGCCGGGCCACCGACGGCTGGGTGAACACCACAGCGGCGCCCACCGCGATCACCAGGACGAGCGCGCCCGCGGTGATGAGGAGGCGGTTGCGCAGGCGGTGGGAGGGCTTGGTGTCCCGTTCCTCGGTGTCCTCGTAGTCGTGGTCGTAGTCGTGGTCGTAGTCCTGCTCGTAGTCGTGGTCGTAGTCCTGCTCGTAGTCGCGTTCTGTCTCGTCGTCCAGGCGCGGGATGAGCTGGGTGGACTCGACGTCGCCCGGCCGCGCGGTCGGGGTGAGGCCGCGCTCGGTCCGCGGCTCGTCCCGGATGACCGGGATGATCTGCGTGGACTCGATCCGTGGCCGGGGCGGTGGCGGGACCGGGCGCTGCCGCTGCGTCGGCGGTGCGGGCGGCATCGGGCGCGGGGCCGGGGGTGGCGGCTTCGGTGACGGCGGCTTGGGTCCCGGTGGCTGCGACTTGGGTGACGGCGGCTTGGGTGCCGGTGGATGCGGTGCCGGCGGAGGCTTGGGTGCCGCCTTGGGTGGCGGACCGGCCGGGTCGATGCGCGGCAGGAACTGGGTGGTGCCCACGTCCTGGGTCGCCGGCCTGGGCGGCATGGGCGGCGGGACGGGCTTCGGCTCGACCCGCTTCGGGAGCTCGACCGGTTTCGGTCGCTCGACGGGCCGGGGCGGCTCGACCTGCCGGGGCGGCTCGACCGGCCTCGGGCGCTCGACCGGCCTGGGCGGCTCGACGGGCCTGGGTGGCTCGACGGGCCTGGGTGGCTCGACGGGCCGCATCCGGCGGGTCGGCGGCGCCGGCACCTCAGCCACCGGCTCGGGCTCGGGTTCCGGCTCGGGTTCTGGCTCGGCTTCCTCAACCGGCTCTGGCTCAGGTTCCGGTTCGGCTTCCGCAACCGGCTCGGGTTCCGGTTCGGCTTCCGCAACCGGCTCAGGTTCGGGTTCAGCTTCCGCTTCGGCAACCGGCTCGTACTCGGGTTCCGGCTCGGCCTCCGCAACCGGCTCAGGTTCGGGTTCCGGCTCGCGCTCTGGCTCCGCCTCGGCAAACGGCCCGGGTTCCGGCTCGGGCTCCGGTTCCGCTTGGGCAATCGGCTCGGGTTCAGGTACCGGCCCGGCTTCCACAACAGGTTCAGGCTCAGGTTCGGGCTCAGGCTCCGCCTCGGCAACCGGCTCGTACTCGGGTTCCGGCTCGGCTTCCGCAACCGGCTCAGGTTCTGGCTCCGGTTCCGCCTCGGCAATCGGCTCGGGCGTTGGCTCTGACTCGGCTTTGGGCTCGGGTTCCGGCTCCTGGCCGGGCCAGGCGTAGCTCTCCGCGCCCGCGTCGGGCACGTCCGGCCACGCCGGCCTGGCCTCCGCGACGGGTTCCGGCTCGTCGTCGGGCTCGTCCGGCTCGTCCGGCTTCGTCTCGGCGACGGGTTCCGTGGCCCTCGGCTCGGCCCTGGTGAGCTCGGGTTCGGGCGCCGGTTCAGCCTCGTCGGCATCGGCTTCGGTGGCGGCGTCCTTGGTGGATTGGGCACCAGCGGGCGGCGGCGCGGCACTGTCGCGGTCGAGGTCCGGCCAGGCCGACTCGGGCCGGTCGGCGGCGGCCTTGTCGGGCTCGGCTCCGTCCTGCACGCGACGCTCCCGTGTGACGTAGGGGGCAAGGTCACACCGGGTCCGAGGTTCGCGGCACGGTCCCGGCGCGGTGTGTGGTCCACACTAGTGGCGTATCGACAGCGGCCGGCGCGGCGTACCGGCGCGGACCAGTACCGACACGAGCGAGGACACGTGGACTTCGACGTCACGATCGAAATCCCCAAGGGACAGCGCAACAAGTACGAGGTGGACCACAAGACGGGCCGGATCCGGCTGGACCGCACCCTGTTCACGGCCACGCAGTACCCCGCCGACTACGGGTTCATCGATGACACGTTGGGTCAGGACGGCGATCCGCTGGACTGCATGGTGCTGGTGCAGGAGCCCACGTTCCCCGGTTGCCTGATCCGCTGCCGGGCGATCGGCATGTTCCGGATGACCGACGAGAAGGGTCCGGACGACAAGGTCATCGCGGTGCCCTCGGACGACCCACGGCAGGAGCACCTGCGCGACATCCACCACCTGAACGAGTTCTACCGGCTGGAGATCCAGCACTTCTTCGAGGTCTACAAGGACCTGGAGCCGGGCAAGAGCGTCGAGGGTGCCACGTGGGCCGGTCGCGCCGAGGCCGAAGCCGAGATCACCAGATCGTATGAACGGGTCAGCCGTTCGCCCGGCCACTGACGCCGGGCGCCGCGCCCGAGCCGGGCGCGGCGCTGTCGACCGCTAGGCCCAACCGGGCATGGGATATGCGGCGAGCAGTTCCCGCACCTCGCCCGCGACCTTCTCGATCGTGGCCTCGTCACCGCCGTCGGCCGCGGTGATCGCCCGGTCCATCCACTCGGCGATGGCCGGCATGTGCTCGACGCCGAGCCCGCGGGTGGTGATCGCGGGTGTGCCGATCCGGAGGCCGGACGGGTCGAACGGCTTGCGCGGGTCGAACGGCACCGTGTTGTAGTTGGTCTCGATGCCGGCCCGGTCCAGCGCCTTCGCGGCCGGCTTGCCGCCGATGCCCTTGCTGGTCAGGTCCATCAGGATCAGGTGGTTGTCCGTGCCGCCGGACACCAGGTCGAAACCGCGCCCGTTCAGCGCCTCGGCCAGGGCCTGCGCGTTGGCGACGACGGCGGCGGCGTAGTCCCGGAACGACGGTGCGGCCGCCTCGCCCAGGGCCACGGCGATCGCGGCGGTGGTGTGGTTGTGCGGACCGCCCTGCAGACCGGGGAACACGGCCTTGTCGATGGCCTTGGCGTGCTCCGCGTCGCACATCAACATCGCCCCGCGCGGCCCGCGCAGTGTCTTGTGCGTGGTGGTCGAGATGACCGGTGCGTGGCCGACCGGCGACGGGTGGGCGCCACCGGCGATCAGGCCCGCGATGTGCGCGATGTCGGCGACCAGCACCGCACCGACCTCGCGTGCGATCGCCGCGAACGCCGGGAAGTCGATGATCCGCGGGATCGCCGTGCCACCGCAGAAGATCAGCTTGGGCCGCTCGGCCAGCGCGAGGTCACGCACCTCGTCCAGGTCGACGCGCCCGGTGTCCTTGCGCACGTGGTACTGGACGCTGCGGAACCAGGTGCCGGTCGCCGAGACCGACCAGCCGTGGGTGAGATGGCCGCCGTGCGGGAGGCTCATACCCATGACGGTGTCGCCGGGCTTGAGGAAGGCCAGGTAGACGGCGAGGTTGGCCGGCGAACCGGAGTAGGGCTGGACGTTGGCGTGGTCGACGCCGAACAGCGCCTTGGCCCGGTCCATGGCGAGCGTCTCGATGGGGTCGACGACCTGCTGGCCCTCGTAGTAGCGGCGCCCGGCGTAGCCCTCGGAGTACTTGTTGGTCAGGACTGTGCCGGTCGCCTCGAGCACGGCCGCGGACACGTAGTTCTCGGACGGAATCAGCCGAATCTTCTCGAACTGCCGCCGCGTCTCGGCCTCCACCAGCCGCTCGACCTCGGGATCCTGCGCGGCCAGATGCGGCGTAGCCGGTTCGTGCATGCGATCTACCTCCTGGGCTCTGCTCTGCCCGGACACCCAGGCGCGCGGTGCCCGCCGTTGCGCTCCCCGGTGGTCCATTCCACCCGTACACGCCAGTCGCGACGGTCCCGATCGTAGAGCCGCCGTCCACCACACGGGCAGTCCGGCCGGTCAGCTCGGGTCGTTGCGGGCCATCTCGGCTTCGCGGAGGTCGGCGTGCATCTCCCAGGGGGCCCGCGGGAGGACGTGGCCGGTTTCCAGGAGGGACTTGAGGTTCGCCAGGACGGCGGGCCATCCGGTGGAGATCGCGCGCAGGGCCGCCTCGTCGGCGAGGTTCTCGTGGGTCACGGTGACGCGGACGATCTCGTGGTGCGGCTCGATGTCGAACGTGACCTTCGACGGTCCGTCCGGCGGTTCGGCGCCCGGCCCGTCGAAGGTGACCACCAGGCGGGTGGGCGGCACGGCCTCCAGCACAGTGCCGACGACGTCCGCGATGCCGGAGCCGTCGACGCGGACGTGCCGCCAGCCCGTCCCGGCCCGCCAGCCGTCGTCGGCGACGTTGCTGTGGCCCCAGTACTCGGCAGTGAGGTCGGCGTCGGTCAGGGCGTGCCAGACCGCTTCCGGTGTGGCCTCGATGTAGGTGACGTAGACGAAATCCGGCCGGTCGGCCATGTCGTGCTCCTCCGCTTGTCGCTTCAGGGTGCTCAGGGCCCGCAGTCGCGGGCGTTCGAACTTGTCGATCCACCGTTCCTGGATGTCGTGCAGCGGCACGGGATTGAGGTAGTGCAGCTTTTCCCGGCCGCGCCGGACGGTGCTGATCAGGTTCGCCGCCTCCAGCACGGACAGGTGCTGCGTCACCGACTGCCGAGCCATGGCGAGGTGTTCGCACAGCTCGCCCAACGTCTGCCCGTTGTGCTCGTGCAGTCGGTCCAGCAGCAGGCGCCGGGTGGGATCCGCCAACGCCCTGAAGACCGGGTCCATGTCCGGAGGCACGTTGCCATTATGCAGGCAAATACCTGCATGATGCAACCCGCAGGCTTCAACGGCTGCGAATCGTCCTGTTTGGACGATCATCTCGGTACGGCCCGACCGTGA
Source organism: Pseudonocardiaceae bacterium (assembly GCA_036273855.1). Lineage (GTDB taxonomy): Bacteria > Actinomycetota > Actinomycetes > Mycobacteriales > Pseudonocardiaceae > DATEPR01. The sequence continues at coordinate 57,508 of DASUGU010000064.1, read as the reverse complement.
ACTCGTTTGGCTTGACAGAGCCGTTCCAGGAGGATCGGTCCAGCGCTGTCGCACCGTCGAGAAGGGCACCAGATGGTCACCGTCCGCCCGTGTGAGGCGCACGACCTCGCCCTGCTGCGCGCCCATATCCCCACGCCCGGCCATCCGGAACGGCACGCCACCCGGTTCGAGCGCCAGCAGCGCGGCCGGAGCACCTTTCTGATCGCCTGGATCGACGATGTACCGGTCGGCGCGGGCGAGGTCCTGTGGGGCGGCTGCGCGGCTCCCGAGATCAACCAGCACTACCCGCACTGCCCCGAACTCAGCGGCCTGGACGTCTGGCCACCCGAACTCCGATCCCAGGGAATCGGTACGGCCCTCGTGCGCGCCGCCGAAGGCCTTGCCCGGCAACGCGGCTGCCGTCAGATCGGCCTGGGCGTCGAGGACACCAACCTTCGGGCAGCTGCCCTCTACCTCCGACTCGGCTACCAGGAAACCGGCCGCCAGTACCTCGATCGCTACCAGTACACCGACAACGACGGAGTCCGCCGCGACGCCGCCGACCCGGCCCGGTTCCTGGTGAAGACCCTGGGGTGACCGTTCAGGTCTGCGGCAGGCGCCTGATGCAACTAGTGTCCTGGGACACATCGCTGGGCGCTGGAGGTGGCCGGTGAATCGGGCGGGGAGGGGTGGCAGCACCGGCACTTCGGGGTCGGTGGGTCAATCCCCACGCTCGGCGGTCCACGCGGCCAGACGCGGTGAGCACTGGTGGCCGGTGGCGACGGCGATCCTGGTCGCCGCCCTGCTGCACGTGGCGCTGCCGTCCGGTTACCGGGTGAATCCACCGTGGGTGGACCCGGTCGTGTTGCTCGCGCTCATGATCACACTGATTGTCGGTGATCCGGGCCGGATCGATCGCCAGCGAACATGGCTGCGAGTCGTCACCGAGATCATGATCGGCGCCATCACCGCCGCGAACCTGTTCGCCGGTGTCCGCCTGGTGGTCGACATCCTGACGAACAACGCGCTGTTCGCCAACAACGCAACCGGCCTGCTGGCCACCGGCGGAGTGGTGTGGGCGACGAACGTGATCGCGTTCGGACTGTGGTATTGGGATCTGGATCGTGGCGGCGCCGCCGCTCGCGCGCACCGACCGGACGCCGATCCGGCATTCGTGTTCCCCGAGATGCAGCACACCGAATACGTGCCACCGAACTGGGTGCCGACGTTCACCGACTACCTCTCGCTGTCCTTCTGGACCGCGACCGCCTTCAGCCCCACGGACATTTCCGCGATCCGGCGCTGGGCGAAGCTGTTGATGATGGTGGAAGCCGCCGCATCCCTCGTCGTGGCCGCACTGGTGATCGCGCGTGCGATCAACATCCTGCGCTGACGGTGGACATGCGCCCGTGCGATCCAGGGGCGATGGTGATGACACGGCCGGCAGGTACCCGAGGTCGAAAGGGGTATTCGATGACCAATCCACCATATGACCTCGCCCGATCGGCGGCGAATCGACAGGGCGCCGTCCGGCATGCCGACGTCGCGCTGCGGTCGATGGGACAGCCCAACTCGGTGACCGGCCAGTTCGACTTCTGGGACGACCGGTTCGAAGGCAGACGGTTGTTCTCCGAACTGTTGGGGACATTCCTCCTGGTGCTGGTGGCGGTCGGCGGCGGGATGGTCAACGCGCGTTTCGGCGGCGACGCGGTGCCCTACGGCGCGCGGGTGGTGGCGCCGGCGTTGATGGTGACCGCCATCATCCTGTTCATGGGGACGGTGTCGGGCGCGCACCTGAACCCGGCGGTCACCGTGGCGTTCGCGGCGCGCGGCGACTTCCCGTGGAAGCGGGTGCCCGCGTACGTCGTCGCCCAGTTCGTCGGCGCCTGCCTGGCCACCCTGCTGCTCTGGGCGTTGCTCGGCAAGCAGGGCAGTGCGGGGCTGACCCTGCCGGGCAGCGGTGTCTCGACGGTCACGGCGCTGCTGTGGGAACTGGTGCTGACCGCCGGACTGGTGAGCGTGATCCTGGGCACCGCGTCCGGCGCCCAGCAGATCGGCCCGCTGGCCGCGATCGGCGTGGGCAGCTACATCGCGCTGGCCGGGCTGTGGGGCGCACCGGTCAGCGGCGCGTCGATGAACCCGGCCAGATCCCTCGGGCCGGCCCTCGTGCTCGCCGACTGGACCTCATGGTGGGCGTATCTCGTCGGACCGGTGGCCGGAGGCCTCGTCGCCGTGGGTATGGCATACGTCCTGCGAGGACGAGGCGGCGGCCACAGCGGAGTCGCGGCCGCACAAGGCACTCTGGGCGTGCACCGGCATGCCGCAGCACCGTGACGGTTCGACCCGGTCGGGTCGGTCGCGATTCGTTGCCGCCATGATCGTGCTGACGACCTAGCATTGTGGAGGCACGGGCGCCTGGCTGGTCCGTGCCTGCCGCAGCGCACGGCGGGCGTCCTTGGTGTCGAGCTTCTCCAGGCCCGACACCGCCCATGTGCGCAGAGCCTCGTCCTCCCCGTGGAGTTGTTCGATCAACAGGGGAACCGCCGCCGGTGAGCGTGCCTCGCCGATCAGTTCGAGCAACCAACAGCGCAGCCCGTGATCGTCCCGCTCCCGTCCGAACTCCGTGGTCAGCTCGGCCAGGTGCTCGGCGGCGTGGGAACGCCCCGGCTGGCATGCGGAACCCCGGAGCGAGGGACCGGCGATCATGGTGTGCGGCCGTTGGAGACCGACATGGGAAGATCGAGTCGTGAACGACTTCACTCAGCCACTCGGCGGCATGAACGCCTTGGTGATCGGGGGTGGAGGCAACGGCATCGGGCGTGCGATCACGCGTGCGTTCGCAGCGGGCGGCGCAGCGGTCGCCGTCGCGGACGTCGATCCGGACCGAGCGCGTGCTGCCGTCGACGAGGTGATAGACGGTGGTGCACGTGCCATCGGGCTCGTCGGTGATGTCCGGTCACGGCAGGATGTCGACGGGTTCGTCGCACAGACCACCGCCGAGTTCGGCGGGCTCGACACCCTTGTGACCGTTGTCGGAGGGCAGGTCGCGTTCGTACCCGCCGTGCGGCTGCACGAGATGAGCGACGACGACTGGGATCTGGCCTACGAAATGAACCTGCGCTATGTGGCGCGTGCGGCCCGTGCGGCGATCCGTACGTTCCTGGCCCAGGGAAAGGGCGGATCGATCGTCAGCGTCGGTTCGATCACCGGCGTGATGGCCGCCCCCATGCAGGCAGGTTACGGATCCGCCAAAGCCGGACTCGCCAGTCTCGCGAGGACCGTAGCCGCGGAGTATGCCGGCGACGGCATCCGCATGAACGTCGTCGCGTGCGGCGCGATCGCGACGCCGGTGGCGAATGCCGCGCAGGACGACGAGGAAGCCAGCGAGATTCCGATGGGCCGGTTCGGTGTCCCAGAGGATGCGGCTGCTGCCGTTGTCTACCTGGCGTCGCCGCTGTCCTCCTATGTGACGGGCCAGAGCCTCGTCGTCGATGGAGGGGTCACCGTCCGCGGTCCGTTCCCGGGCTAGGTTGCCGGCCGAGACTTGGCGATCAAAGCCAGCCAGGGCGTCTCCTGTTTCCGGAAACGCCCTGGTCAGCGCCGAGCCGCCTCAGGGAATCGAACCCTTGACCTGCCCATTACGAGACCAACGACCACTGATTCCATAGGGTCGAGCTGAGTCCATCAACGCTGGTCAAGCCAATAGCGGCCGTTCGGCGAACCTGGCCGAACCGGTCTGAACTGAGACGAACACGTTGAGTCGGTCTCGCTCCCCGACGTGTTTGCCCGCACCAATCTGGCCGGACGGTCGATCCAACCCAACGAGGACAGCCCGGACCGCCGAAACATGGCGAGATCCCCGTCGAGACGATCACCAGTTGGCCGCGACAGCAGCCCAGCGCTCGCGCACTACAGTGAGCGCTTCCTCCGGTGACACGTTCAATTGAGTCTGCTGAGCCAGTTGCGCCTCCCAGTCATTCTGCTCTGGCGGTGTTCGCAAATCATTCTTCAGCGGGGCTTTGGTAGGACCGTATTCGCGGTAGAGCTCCGCAGCCTCATCGCTGATTGCGCCTATCCGAGCGAGAGCCCACAAGTCCCAGAGGTCGCGGGGCGCACGCCGGTCACACCAGGCCACAGTCTTCCAAGCGGCAAAGGCTGGCAATGTTGGCACCCGTAATGCCGCCGGTCGTACCGTGCTGTATCGCTGTTCCAGACTGCGGACCTCTGTTGGCCATCGTGGGTATCCGTCTGGTCTGAGCAGTTGAACCTTGATCACCAGCCCTTGGTCGTCAACCACATTGGCCGGCTCGGTATCCCGAACCTCACTGAGAGCAGGCTGCCACGTCAGCCGTCCGTAGCCCCTCCGCAATGCGGAGGGCAAGGCCGAGTCAAGCTCAGCGGCCAACTCCTTTCGGGGGCGTGCCGCCGCGATCAGGTCAATATCCTCACTCAGCCGCCCATCGGGCAAATGTGTACGGGCCAGAGCAGTGCCACCGAAGAAGATCACATCGTCTGCGAACCGCTCACCAAGGACAGCCAGGAGTAATGACAGTACGTAGTCTCGCTCAATTTGCGCGCTCGCTACGCCAAACGTGGCTGCGGCGGTATCCCGTTCAACGACATCCAACATGGATTGGTCACGCCGCCATGTGAACAGCTCGATCACGTGCAGCCCGTAGCCGCTGCTCAGCTGCCAGTTCGTCCAGTCGCTCACGATCGCAACGTGCCAGCAGAGCACGGATGGCAGCCGGTACGTCAGCACGTGCATTGCCGAGTGCTGGCCGGTGCGCCAAGTCCAGGATCGTTTGCTCGACTGTTGTGACAAGCGCACGACCTAGGTCAGTCGGCATCCGCTCCGCGTCTAGTTGATCGACTCTGCGCTTCACAAACACTACGGCGCCCTTGCGGTCCTTCAGGCTCACAGTGGGGCGCTGACGCGGAATCGCCACAACTGCCGTGGCCAGTGCCCGCGGAATCGCGCCGTGTATGCGGGCCGCGCTGACACCCATCAGTACCGCGTCATCTGGGCCATAGGTGGCTACCGCGATGCCAGCGGCTACAGCCTCCAGGGTCGGCTTCCAGTTCGTTCCTCGCTGCTCCAGCGGCACCACTGTGTAATAGCCGTTGGCTACGTGCCGTACATCACCCTTGGTCGCGAGGCGAGCCAGTTGCTGGCGAGGCTGGCTGTAAACCCTGCCCGCATCCACTGGTCTCACTGTCCGCATGGGGAGTCGCGCCAAGCTGGATAGAGCATGACCTCGTCCACCCATCTCCGCCACGTACACACCTCCCCGCTCGTAGGGTACGACAAACGTCACCTTGGAGGATACTTTTGTCGTACTGATGCCACAAGGGCTAGGGCTGCGACACCGCAGGACCCCATTGGGCGGAGTCGGCCGGAACGGTGGATCAGCCTGCAGACCAGCCGCTCACGCTGTCAGGGGCCCGAGCACCGATGATCTCTGTTGCAGTCAGACCTCGCCGCCCCGGTGGTGCCGGGACTGGGACCAGGTGCGGCCGTCCAGGAGCCGCTCGCCGGCGAATGCGTCCACCACCCGACGCCGGGACGACCGGAATGGTGCGGCGACCTACTGAAGGAAGCCGGCGCCCGGTACGTCCAGGTACACGACGGCAGGCGCACCGCCGGAACACTCATGGCTGAGCGGGGGCCCACGTGCGGATCACCCAGAGCTACGTGCACATGGGCGAAGCCGTTGTCCGGGATGCGGCTGAGCAGCTGTGGGACGACGGCCAACTGCTACCGCAAGCGCTACCCCAACAGACCAAGCCCTTCCCGGACATCCGGAGAGGGCCTGGTCAGCGCTGAGCCGCCTAAGGGAATCGAACCCTTGACCTACGCATTACGAGTGCGTCGCTCTGGCCGACTGAGCTAAGGCGGCGGGGCGGGCCAAGTGTAGCGGTTGGTGGTGCGTTACCGCGCGGGGCTCTGGTCGTTGGGTTCGTTGTGATGCAGGGCTCAGTTGTGGTGGTTGGTCATGGTTAGGCGCGGGGCGCTGGCCCTGCCGGCGGCTGCCTTGTTGGTGGGGCTGTCGGCTACGCCTGCCTTGGCCTCGTCGTTCCCCACCACACCGGTGCCTTCCCCGGTCAGCCCTGGGCAGCCGCCGGCTTCGGCGTCGAACGGGCCGCGGCCGTTGGGGCACGCCGTGGGGGACGCCGCTACCGGGCTCGCGGTGCTGCGGCTGCTGCCGGGCGCGGTGCCCGCCAACTCCGTCCTGCCGGGGGCGGCCAACCAGCTGCCCCGCAACTCGGCCGCTGAGCTGGGCTTCGGGCTGTCCAGCGCGCAGGCCAACTCGGAATCGTTCCTCAACTACGAGCGGGCCATCGCGCAGTCCGCGCCGGCGGGTGTCGCCATCGAGGGGAACTCGCCGCAGCTGCCGGGCGCGCTCTCCCAGACCGCCCTGCCGGACAACCCGAAGCCGGTCGCCGGCGGCCTGAACCCGCCGAGCACCCCGCTGGACGCCCTGGTCAAGGTGGGCCTCCTCAACGGCCAGGTGCACGCCCGCTGGAGCGACACCGTCGGGCCGTGCGTGGGCACGATCGCCGACGCCAGCACCTCGATCGCCAGCGTTTCGGCGCTCAACCTGATCCCGGCGCTGCCCAGCACGACCGACCCGACCGAACTCACCAAGGCCCTCAGCAAATCCAGCCTGACCGGCGCCCAGAAACAGTCTCTCGTCGACAACCTCAGCCACATGACCGGGCCGCTGTCCAGCCTGGCCGGCCTGCTCTCCGGCGGCGTCACCTCCGGCCAGGGCGGCTCCCTGCTGAGCCTGCCCAACACCCTGAGCAGCCGCTCCACCGTCCGCCTGGTCAGCATCCCCGGCTCGGCCAACAAGGCGGTCCAGTCGATCTCCACCCTCCAGGTGGCCGGCGTCAAACTGCTCGCCGGCACGCCACTCGAGGTCGACCTGGACATGGTCAGCCAACCCACGCTCACCGTGACGTCCACCGGCAGCGCGAAGACGTCCACGGTCAGCTACACCGCGCCGGTCATCAAGATCGTGCAGGGCGGCCGGACGCTTCAGCAGCTCGACGCGGCCCACCCGAAGGCCGACGTGCCGATCGGCATCCCGCTGAACGCGCCGAGCCTGCCGAAGCTGCCGATCGTCGGTGACCTGCTGCCCAACGGTCGGCAACTCACGTCCGCCGTCCCGGTGATCGACATCGGGGTGCTGCGGCTGCAGATCGCCGAGCTGCGGAAGTCCTCGCAAATGCTCACCGGCGGCGTGAGTGGCGCGCCGTTCACCGGGTTCCAACTCGGCGCGACCGCCAGGATGTTGGACCTCCAGGTCCTGCCGACCGCCGCGTTGGGCATTCCGAACCTGCCGGCCGCGCTGGCCCAACTGTCGCTGGGCGAGCAGGTCGCTCGGGCGTACGCACCGGCCGGCGGGGTGCGGTGCGGCACCACGACCGCGGCGCACAATCCCGGCGCACCGCTGCCGCCGGGTGCGCCGAAGACGTTGGCGTTCACCAACGGCGCCTACGACTCCGTGCCGCTGTTCTGGCTGGGCACCGGGATGCTGATGGTGGGCGTGATCATCGTGGCGTCGCTGCCGCGTCGCCGGCCCGGGCACTAACCGCGGTACAGCGCGGTGAGCATGGCCTCCACCGCGATCCTCGGCTTCACGTTCTCGTCGATGGCCTGTCGGCACGCCAGCACGGCCTCCAGCCTGCGCAGCGTCGACTCGCGGGTCCACGCGGTGGCGGCGGCCGTCAGGTCGTCGGCGCGGTCCGGGTGGTACCGGACGGCGGCCGAGCCGACGGCCGTCACCAGGACGTCCCGGTAGAACCCGGCCAGGTCGATCAGGGCGAGGTCGAGCGAGTCCCGCTGGGTCCGCGTGGCCCTGGACTTCTGCCGGCGCTCCAGCTCCTTCAGCGCGCCCTTCGCGCCCCGCCCGGCGGCCGCCGTGCCCTTGCCGGTGCCGCCGGCGCCCATGGCGGTCTCCAGCGCCTCGCGTTCCGGCGTGTCCCTGGCCTCGCTGAGCGTGCTGGCCTCCGATTCAGCGGCCTGCACCAGGTCGTCGGCCCTGGCGAACACGTCGCCGAGGCCGCGCAGGCCCATCGGGATGCGCAACACGGCCTCCCGGCGCTGCCGGGCGGCCGGGTCGGTGGCCAGCCTGCGGGCGCGGCCGACGTGGCCGCCGCACACCGAGGCCGCCCACGCGGCCATGTCGTCCGGGATGCCGTCCCGCTCGACCAGCACCTCGGCGATGGCGTCGGCCTGCGGGGTGCGCAGGGCCACGACGCGGCACCGCGAGCGGATCGTGACCGACACGTCCTCGGGGTGGTCGGAGGGCGCGCACAGCAGGAACACCGTCCGGTCAGGCGGTTCCTCGACGGCCTTGAGCAGGGCGTTCGCCGCGCCCTCGGTGAGCCGGTCGGCGTCCTCGATGACCACTACCTGCCAGCGTCCGCCGGTGGGTCGCCGGGCCGCCGCCTGCACCAGCGACCGCATCTCGGCCACCGAGATGGACAGGCCCTCCGGCACCACCAGCCGCACGTCGGCGTGGGTGCCGGCCAGCACGGTCCGGCAGCCGGGGCACTGGCCGCAGCCGGTGCCGACCAGGCACTGCAAAGCCGCTCCGAACGCCCGCGCGGCCACCGACCGGCCGGAGCCGGGCGGGCCGGTGAACAGCCAGGCGTGGGTCATCGCGTTGGCGTGGCCGTCGCGGACCGGCCGGCCGGCCACCAGGTCGTCGGCGGCAGCGGCAGCGGCGCGCAGGATCTGCACGGCGTTCGGCTGGCCGACGACGCCGGCCCACACGTCCCTGGCTGTCACGCCTTCTCCTGCCCCGCCCCGGTCAGGTCGTCCACGGCGGGAAACACCTCCGTCGGCGCGTCGGCGGGCGAGTCCATCGCCACGCCGCGTTGGCGCAGGGCGGCGGTCATGGCGGTACGCACGCGGTCGGCGACCTCGACCTCGCTGCCGTCGGCGTCGACCACGACGTACCGGCCGGGGTCGGCGGCGGCCATCTCGGTGAGCAGCCGCTGCACCCGCCAGTGGTGCTCCGGGCTGGTGACGCCGGACAGCGGCCCGGCGACTCGTGGGGCGTCGTCGTCCTCGCTGACGGTGGCCGGGTCGCGGTCCAGCAGCACGGTGACGTCCGGGCGCAGCCGGCCGGTGGCCCAGTCGGCCAGGCCGTCCAGTTCCTTCGGGTCCAGGTCGCCCAGGGCGCCCAGGTGGGCCAGCGGGCTGTCCACGTACCGCTCCATCACGACCAGTTCGCCCGCCTCCAGAGCGGGCAGCACGCGGCGTTCCACCACGTCGGCGCGCACGGCGGCGGCGACCAGCACGTGGGCGCGGGCGCCGGACAGGTTGGTGCCGGCCAGGACCGTGGCCAGCCGGCGCTCGTCCAGGGCCGGGTCGTTTGCCAGCTGCACCCGGTGGCCCGCGGCGCGCAGCCAGTCGGCCAGGTGCCGGGACTGGGTCTCGGTGTCGCGCCGGGTGTCGCCCTCGACGGCGATCAGCATGCCGTCCAGGCGGCGCGGGCGGCGGCGCAGCGCGGCGACCAGGCTGCCCATGATGGGTTCCGGCCTGCGGTCGTCCATCTGCCGGTAGGCGATCACGCCGGCCAGCGCGGCCAGCACCCCGGCGCCCAACAGCACAGGGCGGGTGCCGTCCACCTGCATGCTCTGGCCGAACACGTCGATCGTGTGCGGTCGCACCAGGCCGACCAGCGCCGGCACGGCCAGGGCGGAGACGAACAGCACGACCTTCATCAGCGACTGGTACAGCGCGTTGATCCGGCCGCGGATGGCGTCGTCGACCTGCGAGCCGATGATGGTGATGCCGGTCAGGAACGCGACCCCGGCGCACGCGCCGACGATGGCCACGGTGATCAGCGAGACCGCCAGGTGCGGGGACAGCGCGACCAGGGCCAACGCCAGCCCGGCACACACGATGGCCACGCCGAACAGCCGGTTGTGGGACAGCCGCCTGGCCAGCCGTGGTGCGGTGGCCATGCCGATGCCCAGGCCGACGAACAGGGCCACGAACAGCATGCTGAACGCCGAGTCGCCGCCGAGCAGGCTGGTGGCGTACCGCTGGGCGCTGCCGATCACCGCGCCACCGGCGGCGAACGCGCCGACCAGGCCGTACATCAGGCCCCGGATCAGCGGCGTGCGGCGGGCGAAGCGCAGCCCGTCGGAGAACATGGCGAACCAGCTCTCCCGGGACTCCGGCGACTCCGGCCTGGTGCGGATGTGGGCCCGGCCGGACAGTTCGGGGATGCGGGTGGTCACGATGACGGCAGCGGCCAGGTAGAGCAGGCCGTTGATGATGACGATGACCTTGGCCACGCCGAGTTGCGCGCCGACGCCGTCCCACAGGTGCAGCGTCGAGCCGAGGCCGGTGACCACGGAGAACAGCCCGGCCGCGCTGACCACGGCGACGCCGTAGGTCATCACCAGGCCGAGCTGGTTGGCGGTCTCCACCTGGTCCTTGCGGCGCAACAGGTTCGGGATCGCGGAGTCCTTCGCCGGGATCCACATCATCGCCGTGCTGCCGATCAGGAAGTTGGCGGCGAGCAGCCACCACCAGGTGCCGACCAGGGCGATGGACAGGAACAGCGCGCACCGGATCAGGTCCACGGTGACCATGACCCTGCGGCGGTCGAACTTGTCCGCCAGCACGCCGCCCAACGGGGCGAACAGCAGGCCGGGCAGCAACTGGGTGAGCACGACGGCACTGAACGCGAAGCTCTGCGCGAAGTACCCGGCGATCAGCTTGTTCGCCAGGCTGGACAGCGCGAACAGGGACAGCCAGTCGGCGACGCTGAGCAGGAACGTGACGCCCCACAGCCGGCGGAACGCGCGGATGGCCAACACGCTGCGCACCCGGTGGGCGGTGGACGCGCCGGACTCGGCACGGCCCAGCGGACCACTGCCCTCGACACCGTCGCGCACGGTCCGCCCGTTCACGGCGTCGTACGCGGTGCCCGAGGCAGTTCCGTCAGCACTGCCATGGCCGTTGCCACTGATGCCCGCTCACCCCTCGCCCCGCCGCCGGTTGCGGCAAGCCTAACCACATCATCCGATCGGGCGCTGGACGCCCGCCCACCGGGTCTGCGTCAGCCGCCGGACAGGCCGGTGTTCCCGTGCCCGAGTACCACGCCGAGCACCACGAATATCGTCACCAGGACGATGACGATCACCAGGAACATCGCACAGCCCGCGCCCGCGCTGCGCCTCGACGTGCGGATGGCCGGTGCCGGCCGCGCACTGGCCGGGGTTCGCGCCGAGCGGGTACCCGAGGACACGTTCCTCGCCGTGGTGTTGCGTGCCGGTGTGTTGCGCAGCGGGGGCGTGACGGCGATCGGCGTCGTGGCCCGCACCACCGTCTGCCGCCGGTTCTCCCGCCGCCCGCCGCCGGGCAGCGACTCGGCGACCGGGATCGCCGTGGGCGTGGTGGCGCCGGGTTGCGGGCCGACGGTCCGCCTGCTGCCGGTGGCCTGGACGGTCCGCCGCCTGGCCTGCGTGGCCGGTGCGGCGGCCTGGGCGGCGGCCGCCGGTGTCTCGGCGACGGTCAGCGGCACGATGGTGTCGCTGAACAGCGAACCGGTGACCAGGCCGCCTAACGGGTCGGGCAACAGCTGGGGTGGGGGCAGCGGTTGGGTGCCGTCCGCTCCGAACTCGTCGTAGTCAGCCACATAGTCCGCCACCGTGACCACCTCATCGCCCGACCAGCGCGGCCCTCACGGCTTCGCTCACCCCATTGTGCGCGGATTCGCGCCCGATGGGGCCGACTTGGTCAGGACGACTTGGCGGCGGTGCGGCGACGGGTCGTGGTGCCGCGCTTCTTGGTCACCGGGCCCCGGGCCCTGCGGTCGGCCAGCAGCTCGGCGGCCCGCTCGTCGGTCAGGGTCTCCACGCTGTCGGCCTTGCGCAGCGAGGCGTTGGTCTCGCCGTCGGTGACGTAGGGGCCGAACCGGCCGTCCTTGACCACCATCGGCTTGCCCGACGCCGGGTCCTTGCCCATCTCGCGCAGCGGCGGGGCGGACGCGGCCGCCTGCCGGCCGCGCTGCTTGGGCTCGGCGTACAGCTTCAGCGCCTCGTCCAGGGTGACGGTGAACATCGACTCCTCGTCGGGCAGCGAACGGGAGTCGGTGCCGCGCTTGAGGTACGGCCCGTAACGGCCGTTCTGCGCGGTGATCTCCTCGCCGGTGCCCGGGTCGGTGCCGACCACCCTGGGCAGCGACAGCAGGCGCAGCGCGTCCTCCAGCGTGACCGTGTCCAGGGACATGGACCGCAGCAGCGAACCCGTCCTCGGCTTGACCTTCTTCGCGCCGCGCTTCGGGGTCTCCTGCTCGGGCAGCACCTCGGTGACGTACGGGCCGAACCGGCCGTCCTTGGCGACGATCTCGTTGCCGCTGACCGGGTCGGTGCCCAGCGTCCGGCCCTCCTGGGGGGTGGAGAACAGCTTCTCCGCGACCTCCAGGGTCAGCTCGTCGGGCGGCATGTCGTCGGGCAGGTTGGCGCGCTGGGCCGTGCTGGTGTCGTTCGGCCCGGGGATCTCGCGCTCCAGGTACGGGCCGTACCGGCCGACCCGAACCACGACGTCGCGGCCTTCCTCGTCGGCGAACAGCGGGATCGAGTTGACCTCGCGGGCGTCGATGTTGTCCACGCCCGAGCCGACCAGTTTCTTCAGCCCGCCCAGGCTGCTGATCGAGTCGTCCGGGCTGCCGTCCGAACCGAAGTAGAAGCTGGTCAGCCAGTTGCTGCGCTGCTCGTCACCGGCCGCGATCCGCTCCAGCTCGTCCTCCATCGCAGCGGTGAAGTCGTAGTCCACCAGCCGGCCGAAATACTGTTCCAGCAGGCCGACGACGGAGAACGCCACCCACGACGGGACCAGCGCGGAGCCCTTCTTCCACACGTAGCCGCGGTCCTGGATCGTGTTGATCGTGGACGCGTAGGTGGACGGCCGGCCGATGCCCAGCTCCTGCAGGGTCTTGACCAGGCTGGGCTCGGTGTAGCGGGGCGGCGGGTTGGTGTTGTGGCCGTCCGCGGTCAGGTCGGTGGGCGTCAGTTGCTGGCCCTCGGCCAGCCTCGGCAGCCGGCTCTCGGCGTTGTCCGCCTCGCCGCCCGCCTCGGAGTCGACGGCCTCAACGTAGGCCCGCAGGAAACCGGGGAACGTGATGGTGCGGCCGGACGCGGAGAACACGCACTGCTCGCCGCTGCTGGCCGTGCCGTTGATCCGCACGCTCATCGTGGTGCCCCGGGCGTCGGCCATCTGGGAGGCGATGGTGCGCTGCCAGATCAGCTCGTACAGCCGGAACTCGTCGGACTCCAGCTCGGGCGCCACCTCGCCGGGGGTGCGGAACACCTCGCCTGCCGGGCGGATCGCCTCGTGCGCCTCCTGCGCGTTCTTCACCTTGCGGTCGTAGCGACGCGGCTGGGCGGGCACGTACTCGGATCCGTACAGCTCGGTGGCCTGCGCCCGCGCGGCGGTCAGCGCCGTCTCGGACAGCGTGGTCGAGTCGGTACGCATGTACGTGATGTAGCCGTTCTCGTACAGGCGCTGGGCCACGCTCATCGCGCGGTTGACCGTGAACCGCAGCTTGCGGCCGGCCTCCTGCTGCAGCGTCGAGGTCATGAACGGCGGGTACGGCTTACGCGTGTAGGGCCGCTCATCGACGCTGGCCACGGTCATCGTGACGCCGGCCAGCGCCTGCGCCAGGTGGGTCGCGTCGGCCTCGGCCAGCACCGTGGCCTCGACGCCCTTGCGCAGGTTGCCGTACGGGCCGAAATCGCGGCTGGTGGCCAGGCGGGAGCCGTCCACGGCGGTCAGCCGGGCACCGAACGTCCTCGGCGTGGCCTCGGCGCCCGCGTCCAGCGTGGCGGCGACGTCCCAGTACGAGGCCGACACGAACCGCATCCGCTCCCGCTCGCGCTCCACCACGATCCGGGTCTCCACGGACTGCACGCGGCCCGCCGACAGCTTCGGCATGACCTTCTTCCACAGCACCGGGGAGACCTCGTAGCCGTAGAGCCGGTCCAGGATGCGGCGGGTCTCGTACGCCTCGACCAGGTCGGTGTCCAGGTCACGGGGGTTCTCGGCGGCGGCGCGGATGGCCGGTTCGGTGATCTCGTGGAACACCATCCGGCGGACCGGCACCTTGGGCTTGAGTGTCTCCAGCAGGTGCCACGCGATGGCCTCGCCCTCGCGGTCACCGTCCGTCGCGAGGTAGAGCTCGTCGACGTCCTTGAGGGCTGCCTTGAGCTCGGCGACCGTCGCCCGCTTGTCCGGGGTGACGATGTAGATCGGCTCGAAGTCGTTGTCGACGTTGACGCCGAGATTGCCCCAGGGCTCGCTCTTGTACTTCGCCGGCACCTCGGCGGCCTTGCGCGGCAGGTCCCTGATGTGTCCCCGGGAGGACTGCACGATGTAGTCCTTGCCCAGGTAGGACGCGATCTTGTCCGCCTTCGTCGGTGATTCGACGATCACCAGCCGACGGCGGCCGGACCCATTCGTCCCGCCGCCGCTCCTGCGCGTCCGTGCCGAACCTGCCACCCTGTCCTGCCCTCTCCTGCCAATGCTCCGACTCGCCAGTGTGCACCAACTCGTCTCCGCCCGGCGCGCAGGTAACCGGCACAGCCGGCACCTGGCGGTTCCGCCTGGTCCAACGAGACGAACGTCCGGGCGTCGCGCCGAGTCCTACGTCACACTCTCGACGGACCTTTTCACCCTAACGGCCGTATTCGGGCACTGTGTTCCCCGCCGCCACGACCAGGCTCCAGCTCCCCCCACAGACGCAGGGTAGCTCCGACCGCCGGGAAACCGTCCACGCACCGGCAGCACAGTAGAACACCTGTTCGGCCCCCACACGAGCTGGACCCGGTCCGGGACGAGCCGGACCGGGTCCAGGAATGTCACACATGGGGCCTAGGCGGCGCCGTTGGTGACCTTCTCCTCGACCTCGTTGCTCGGCTCGCCGGCCGGCAGCTCGTCGGGGTTGTTCTCCAGCGACGACGTCCGGCGCTTCGACACGACCACCGCGACGACGATCACGATGACCGCGATCAGCGCGATGACCGTGCGCCACACGCCGGAGGCGGACGAACCGACCGAGAAGGTGACGATGGCCGGTGCGATCAGCAGCGACACCAGGTTCATCACCTTGATCAGCGGGTTGATCGCCGGGCCCGCGGTGTCCTTGAACGGGTCACCGACGGTGTCACCGACGATGGTGGCCTCGTGGGCCTGGGAGCCCTTGCCACCGTGGTTGCCGTCCTCCACCAGCTTCTTGGCGTTGTCCCAGGCACCACCGGAGTTGGCCAGGAAGATGGCCATCAGGGTGCCGGTGGCGATGGCGCCTGCCAGGTAGCCGGCCAGCGGGCCGATGCCCAGGCCGAAGCCGACCGCGATCGGGGCGAACACCGCGAGCAGGCCGGGCGTGGCCAGTTCGCGCAGCGCGTCCCGGGTGCAGATGTCGACGACCTTGCCGTACTCCGGCCGCTGCGAGCCGTCCATGATGCCCGGGAACTGCCGGAACTGGCGGCGTACCTCGTAGACCACGGCACCGGCGGCGCGAGCCACCGCGTTGACGGCCAGGCCGGAGAACATGAACACGACAGCGGCACCGAGCGCGATACCGACCAGCGTGTTCGGGCTGAACACCAGCGCGGCGAACGTCCGGAACTGACCGCTCACGAAGTTGCTGAAGAACACCGTGGCGCCGGCGGCCACCTTGCCGGCCAGGGCACCGGTGACCGAGTTGATGTACGAGCCGAACAGCGCGGTGGCGGCCAGCACGGCCGTCGCGATCGCGATGCCCTTGGTGATGGCCTTGGTGGTGTTGCCCACCGCGTCGAGGTCGGTGAGGATCTTCGCGCCCGCCTCGTCCACCTCGCCGGACATCTCGGCGATGCCCTGCGCGTTGTCGCTGACCGGGCCGAAGGTGTCCATCGCGACGATGACGCCGACCGTGGTCAGCAGGCCGCAGCCGGCCAGGGCCACGGCGAACAGCGCGACGAAGATCGAACCGGAGAGCAGGAACGCGCCGTACACGGCGGCGCCGATGACGATCGCGGTGTACACCGCCGACTCGAAGCCGACCGAGATACCGGAGAGGATCACGGTGGCGGCGCCGGTCAGCGACGAGCGGCCGACGTCCTTGACCGGCTTGTGCTCGGTGCCGGTGAAGTAGCCGGTCAGCCACAGGATGACGCCGGCCAGCACGATGCCGATCAGCACGGCTACCGCGGCGATCACGGCGGGGCTGCCGGGGGTCGACGACTGCGTCGAGCCGGACAGCTGGCTGAACGTGCCGGGCAGGTAGACGAACGCGGCCACGGTGCACAGCACCGCGGAGATGATCGCCGAGATGTAGAACGAGCGGTTGATCGCGGACAGGCCGTTCTCGCCGGCCCGCGCGTTCGTGATGTACACGCCGATGGCCGCGGTGATGACGCCGATGGCGGGCACGATCAGCGGGAACAGCAGGCCCTGCGCGCCGAACGCGGCCGAGCCGAGGATCAGCGACGCGACGAGCGTCACCGCGTAGGACTCGAACAGGTCGGCCGCCATGCCGGCGCAGTCGCCGACGTTGTCACCGACGTTGTCGGCGATGGTGGCCGCGTTGCGCGGGTCGTCCTCCGGGATGCCCTGCTCGACCTTGCCGACCAGGTCGGCGCCCACGTCGGCGGCCTTGGTGAAGATGCCGCCGCCGACCCTCATGAACATGGCCAGCAGTGCGGCGCCGAAGCCGAAGCCCTCCAGCACCTTCGGCGCCTGGCCGGCGAACGAGATGACGACGATCGAGGCACCGAACAGGCCGAGACCGACGGTCATCATGCCGACGACACCACCGGTGCGGAAACCGATCCGCATGGCCTTCTCGCGGCCCTCGGAGCCGGCGGCCGCCGCGACCCGCAGGTTCGCGCGGGTGGACAGCCACATGCCGAGGTAGCCGATCGTCGCGGAGAACACCGCGCCGACGAGGAAGAACAACGAGCGGCCGATCCGCTCACCCACCGAGTCGGCGGGGAGTGCGAAGAGCAGCGCGAACACGATCACCGCGAACACGCCGAGAGTGCGGAACTGCCGGTTGAGGTACGCCGAGGCGCCTTCCTGGACGGCCTTGGCGATCTCCTGCATCTTGGTGGTGCCCTGGCCGGCGGCCAGCACCTCCCTGAGCAGGATGTAGCCGACGACCAGGGCGGCGAGGGCGATCACGGCGACCACGGCGACCACGCCGCGATCACCTCCGGTCAGCACGAGGCCGTCCGCGAGGAAGTGCCGGGACATCCGTCCTCCTGATGACTATTGCCGGTTGCCGCGTCCGACCGGCAATGTGGACCGGCCTTGACGCTGTGTGTGCACCACGACTTGAGGTGCGATGGAGGCGGAGTCTATTGGGCGCGTGAACGGCTAACGCGACCCGTCCCATCCCGTGTACGTTCCGTTACCTGCCGAGCGCGGACTTGATCGATCCGGCAACCATCGAACAACGGCCCTTCGGGGTCCGCCGAGCTCCGGCGTCTGGGTTCTCTCATGTGGAAACACGGACGTGAGAGTGGTCACAATGGAGGGGCGGGCGCGGCCCGGCGGATCCGGGGCGCGGCGGACCAGTGTGGATGCTGAAGAGTTGCTGTGACACAGCGTGTTCGGCGAAGGGGCCCGCTATTGTGGCCACGCTGATTCGGCCCCACCATGATCGACCCGCATAATGCGCGACAAACCACGACACCGACACGGTTAAGAACTGACATGAATCGAGCCCCTGGCTCCTCCCCCCGGCGCGGCCGGCGAAGTCTCCTCTTCACCGTCACGCCCGTCGTGGCAACGGTGCTCATCGTCGTCGCGATGGCGGCCGTCATCGTGCACAGCGTGGACAGGTCCGCGCCCGCCGCCAGCTCTACCGCGTTCGGGTCGACCACGCTGGCCGGCACGCCGTCCCCGACCACCGCGCCGACGACGTCCAGTTCGACGCCGCCGCCCACGTCGACCACACCGGCGGACAACCCGGCACTGGCCAAGCAGGCGGTGAAGGAGGTGGACGCGCTGCAGGTCAGCGGTGTGCAGTACGGGGTCGCGATCCTGGACCGCAACACCGGCACGCTGACCACCGGCGCCGAGGGCGACGTCGGCTTCTTCTCCGCGTCGGTGGTGAAACTGTTCGTCGTCGTCGACATCCTGCACCGGGTGGAGCAGGGCAGGCTCACGCTCTCCTCCACGGACGAGAACAACATCAAACGCGCGCTGGAACTGTCCGACGACAACGCCATGGACGCGCTGTGGGTCAAGTACAACGGGCCGGCGCTGGTGACCGAGATGATCAGCCTGGCCGGGCTGCACGACACGGTCCTGGACAAGGCCGATCCCGGCGAGTGGGGCGAGACCGAGATCTCCGCGCGTGACGTCACCGCGGTCTGGGAGTACGCGCTCACCCACCTGTCCACGGCCCACACCAGCCTGGTGGTCAGCGACACGCACAGCGCGGCCAACAACGGCGCCGACGGCTTCGACCAGGCGTTCGGCCTGCTCGAACCGCCGCGCCCGTCGACCGTGAAGGCCAAGCAGGGCTGGATGATCGCCGGCAGCGAGATGATCCTCAACACCACCGGCGTGCTCGGCGCCCGCAACCAGTACGTGGTCGCGATCCTGACCAAGCAGTCCGCGTCGATCGGCTACCCGCAGGGCAGGGCCAACGTGAACAAGGCCAGCGTGCAGGTGCTCAAGCAGCTGTCCCCCGGACTGGGGTGAGTCGGGGCGTCGGGGGTGGGTGCCAGACTCGAGGGGTGCGGGACGTGGGCGCGGCTGACGGTGACGGCACGATCGGCCGTCAACTGCTCGGCAGGGTGCTGGCCGGCGTGCCCCGCGGCGAGTCGCCGCTGACCCACGTCGCCGATCTGCCGGCCAACGCGGCCGCACACGCCGACTGGCCGGACTGGGCCGATCCGGCCGTGGTCGCGGCGCTGGGCGGGATCGGTGTGCCGGAGCCGTGGCGACACCAGGTGCGGGCCGCGGATCTCGCGCACGACGGGCAACACGTCGTGGTCGCCACCGGTACGGGATCCGGCAAGTCGCTGGCCTACCAGTTGCCGGTGCTGTCCGCGCTGCTCGCCGATCCGAAGGCCACCGCGCTGTACCTGGCGCCCACCAAGGCATTGGGCGCCGACCAGTTGCGCGCGGTGCGGGCGCTGGACTTACCGGCGGTGCGGGCGGCCAGCTACGACGGTGACACGCCCATGGTGGAGCGGGACTGGGTGCGGGCACACAGCCGGTGGGTGTTCACCAACCCGGACATGCTGCATCGCGGCATCCTGCCGCAGCACGGCCGCTGGGCACGGCTGTGGCGCCGCCTGTCGTACGTGGTGGTCGACGAGTGCCACGCCTACCGGGGGGTGTTCGGCTCGCACGTGGCGTTGCTGCTGCGCCGGCTGCGGCGGGTGGCCGCGCACTACGGTGCCCATCCGGTGTTCGTGCTGGCGTCGGCGACGGTGGCCGAGCCCGCCGCGTTGGCGTCCCGGCTGACCGGCGTGGACTGCGTCGCGGTGACCGACGACGACTCGCCGCGCGGCGGGCGGACCGTCGCGCTGTGGGAACCGCCACTGCTGCCCGACATCACCGGGGAGAACGGCTCGCCGGTGCGCCGCCAGGCCGGTACCGAGGCGGCGCGGATCATGGCGGACCTGGTGGTGGAGGGCGCGCGGACGCTGGCGTTCGTCCGGTCGCGGCGGGGTGCCGAACTGACTGCGCTGGCCGCGAAACGGGTGCTGGCCGAGGTGTCCGAGTCGCTGCCCGGCCGGGTCGCCGCCTATCGCGCCGGCTATCTGGCCGAGGACCGCAGGGAGCTGGAGAAGCTGCTGGACAGCGGCGAGCTGCTCGGCGTGGCCAGCACCAACGCGTTGGAGCTGGGCGTGGACATCGCCGGGCTGGACGCCGTGGTGGTGGCCGGCTATCCGGGGACGCTGGCGTCGTTCTGGCAGCAGGCCGGCCGCGCAGGGCGCTCCGGGCACGGCGCGCTGGTGGTGTTCGTGGCGCGCGAGGACCCACTGGACACCTACCTGGTGCACAACCCGAAGGCGATGCTGGAACGGCCGGTCGAGGCGACCGTGCTGGACCCGGCGAACCCCTATGTGCTGGCGCCGCACCTGACGTGCGCGGCGGCCGAGTTGCCGCTCACCCCGGACTGCCTGCCCGACTTCGGCGGCGACGCGGCGCGGGCGCTGGTGGACGAACTGGTGGCGGAGCGGGCACTGCGGCGGCGGCCCACCGGGTGGTACTGGACGTCGCGGGAGCGGCCGCACGCCTCGGTGGACATCCGGGGTTCCGGTGGCGTGCAGGTGGCGGTGGTGGAGGCCGACTCGGGTCGGCTGCTGGGCACGGTGGACCCCGGTTCGGCCTGCTGGACGCTGCATCCCGGTGCGGTGTACCTGCACCAGGGCGCGTCGTACGTGGTGGACGAGTTGGATCTGGACGAGGGCCTGGCCCTGGTGCACGCGCAGGACCCGGACTGGACGACCTCACCGAGGGACATCGTGGACATCTCGGTGGTGCGGGAGCTGTCCCGCCGGGAGTACGCCGGGGTGAACGTGGTGCTCGGCGAGGTGGACGTGACGTCCCAGGTGGTCGGCTACCTGCGCCGGCTGCCCAGCGGCCAGGTGCTCGACCAGGTGCCGCTGGACCTGCCCGCGCGCACCCTGCGCACCAGGGCGGTCTGGTACACGATCTCCGACGGGCTGCTGCGGGAGGCGCTGCAGCCCGTCGGACCCGTCGGTGGGGACGCCGACGGGGAGGCGCATGGCAGTGCGCCGGAGGGCGTCGGCCTGACACCGACGCGCATCCCCGGCGCACTGCATGCCGCCGAGCACGCCGCGATCGGCCTGCTACCGCTGTTCGCGACCTGTGACCGTTGGGATATCGGCGGTGTTTCCACCGCCGCGCACGCGGACACCGGGGAGGCGACGGTGTTCGTGCACGATGGTCACCCAGGGGGCGCCGGTTTCGCCGATCGGGGCTATGCGGCGTTGTTTCCCTGGTTGGCCGCCACGCGGGAGGCGATCTTCTCGTGCGAGTGCTCGGCTGGGTGCCCGTCCTGCGTTCAGTCGCCGAAGTGCGGGAATGGCAACGAACCGCTGGACAAGGCTGGTGCGGTCGCCGTGCTGGACGTCGTCCTGGCCGCCATGGGCGCGACGGCAGGCGGGGCTGATGTCCAGCACGACGGCGGTCCGGTTCAGGCGAACGCGCGGTCCACGCCGGCGAGCTGACCCGCGGGGGCCAGGTCGGTCGACTCGGTGACCGCCCGCACCATCGCATCCTGGACGGTGTGCGAGGTCGGCAGCTCCCAGCCGCAGACCTCGGGACGCACCCGCCAGTGGACGATGCCGTGTTCGAAGGCCGTGGGCGGCAGCGGGATCCAGCTACCGGCACCGTGCAGCACGATGTCGTCGTGCTCGGCCAGTTCGCGGGCCAGCGGCTCGCCCGCCCGGGTGAGGAACAACCAGCGGCCGCTCGGCGTGGCCGCGATCGGCACCGGCTGGCCGGCGGCGCGCAGCACCGCGGTGGTGCGCCTGCCGATCTCCGTGCCGACCTCGATGGCGTCCAGGACCGTGCCGGTGGCCACGAGGACGCTGAACGCCTCGCCGTTCCACCATTCCGCGATCTCCTCGGCGGTCGCGCCGATGCGTGCGGCCCAGTCCTCGTGCACCGGGTTCGGACCGGTCGGGTGCGACGTGCCACCGCCGACCCAGGCCGAGCCCGCCGGATAGGTGCCTGGCAGGACAGGCCATCCGCGGTACGCGAGGCCAATGGCCTGTGCGCGTAGCTCGATGCGGAAGGCTCCGCGCCAGCTATCCGACCAATCCATCTCGGTTCAGCTCCTCAACATGCAGGTTTTCGTATCCGTGCCGTGATTTTCGTTTCGTCGGGCATCGCTCGAGGTAACCCAGCTCGTTGCGGACTCGGTGCTGCCCACACATAGCCAACGTCACACTCCCGGCTCCCGGTAAGCCGTGGTTCGACAACCGGTCGCTGCCGAACGGTGAGCGCGCCTCACCCGACCAGCCCTCGTGGCGCCGACTGCCTTTCGTCGCTGGTCACCAACCGAAACGGCATCGGTGATCTCTCGCCGCCCGACCGCCGGCCGTCCCCCGCTACGGATTCACAGGCCCGGCCCGGCTGTGTTCCCGGACCGTGCCGAACCGGGTCAGCTCCCCCGGCAGCGCGGCGCTGACCTCGACGAGCACGTCCCATCCGGCGAGCCGGCACCCCGTTATCCGCACCCGCATCCCGGCCGCCACCCACCGCGCCCGGCCGCACGCCGCCGACTCGCCGTAGGGCGCGTAACCCGCTCCGGCGAGCGCCGCGAGATCGGCCGCAGCGGTGGCCCGGTGCCGGGTCTGGACCACTGCCCCGTACGTCACGATCGCCGCCGCGAGCAGGCACAACACCGCGATGCCGCCGACCGCCCAGAGCGTCGCCGTGCCGGTGTCACCCGGTGGTGGCCGGCGACGCAGGTGGAGACCGCTCATCGCCCGTCACCTCCCGTTGGCCGAGTTGACCTTTCGGTGCCGCTGCCCGCGTCCGGTTCCGGCACCGCATACGCGTCGGCGACCACGCGGACGCCCGGCAGCAGTCCGCCGGCTGCCGGATCGCGCACGTCGACCACGATCCCGTCGCCCTCGTCGGTGACCGTGAAGGTGGCGCCGTGCGGTGCGATCCGGCCGACGGCGTCGGCGGCCTCGTCCTGTTCGCCCCTGGCGACCAGCCGGGCGGCCTCCCGTGCGGCGTCGGTGCAGCGGAGTTGGTCGAACACCGTGGCCAGGCCGGCGAGCGTCATGGCCAGAACGGTGACGAAGGCGCACAACGCGATGGCCGCTTCGACCGTGACCATTCCGTTGTCCCTACCAGCGCGCACCGGTGGGCTCGCCCGGCTGGTCGCGGTCATCAGAGCTTCACCGACAGGGCTTTGCTGATCAGTGAACCGAGCCCGGACACGACGGACGAGCCCGTCACGACCGTGTAGAGCACGGCCGCGAACGCCGCCGCCGCAATAGTTCCGACGGCGTACTCCGCTGTGCTCATCCCGTCGTCCGAGCCGGGCGCGACCAGCCGGCGGGCGGCTACCCGCCATGTGTCGAACAACATTCCTGTTCTCCCTTCGTTGTTGCGGCCGTCCACTGCGGACGGACGTGTCACCATGACGCCATCAGCCGGGTGGCCAGCCCGATCACCACCGGCACCACGCCGATGCACAGGAACGCCGGCAGGAAGCACAGGCCCAGCGGTCCCGTCACCGCGACGGCGGCCCGTTGTGCCTTGGCCTCGGCCAGGTCGTCGGCACCGGCCCGCACGGTGGTCGCCAACCCTTCGGCCACCGACGCCAGCGCCGCGCCGGACCGGGCGCTGCGCCGGGCGCCACGGGCCAGTTCCGCGGTGAGCGGCTCGGCGAGCGCCGGTGCCCAGGCGGACACCGGGTCGGCGCCCAGGGCGAGCAGTTCGGCCGTGCGGTCCAGCGCGGCATCCGCCGGTGCCGGTACTTCGGCGGCGACGGCCCGTACGGCGACCGGCACCGGTAGTCCGCCGCGCAGGCACGCGGCGAGCAGGTCCCAGCAACTGGCCAGCCGCAACGGATCCGGCACCGGCCGGCTTCCCTTGCGCAGCAACCACTTGCCGCCGACGAACGCCGCCGTTCCCATGGCGGCGCCCAGGACCACACCGGCGATGCCGCCGCTGAGCGCGATCGGCAGCAATGCTGTGCCGGCGGCGGCCAGGAGCGGCAACGGTGGCAGCCGCCGCCACGCCGGCCCGCCTGATGCGGCCCGACCGCCCTGACGTGGGCCGCGTTGACGTGGCGCCGCCTGCCCGGGTTGGCCTGGCGCGGCCTGCCCCGGTTGGCCTGGCGCGGCCTGCCCAGGTTGGCCTGGCGCGGCCTGCCCAGGTCGGCGTGGCGCAGCCTGCCCGCGTTGGCGTGGCGCGGCCTGGTTCTGGTCGTCGTGTGGCGGTTCGGCCGGTCGCAGGCCGGACAACCGTGCGGCAACCATGGCACCGCCCGGCTGGACGAGAACCGCCACCGCCAGTGCGATGGCCGCGATCGACATCCCCGTCATGGCGGCACCACCGCCGGCCGGCCGATCGCTGCCGCGCCCGGCCGGTGGGCGCCCACCTCCGGGCGCCGGTCACGGGCCATGATCTGCGGCATCACCACACCGCCTTTGCCGTCAGGCGCGTGATCCAGTACAGGCCGGCGCAGATCAGCGCGGTGCCCGTGGCGAGCAGCGTCTGGCCCAGGCCGCTGGCCAGCAGGACGTGGACCGGGCTGGCACCCATGCCCTCGCCGAGTACGACGCCGAGTGCCGGCAACACGGCCAGGACCGTGCCGCTCGCCCTCGGGCCGGCCATCCGGGCCCGGACCCGGTGGGCGAAGCGGACTCTGCCGTCGACGTCCCTGCGGACGGCGTCCAGCACGTCCGCCAGTGGCAGGCCATGGCGTTGGGCCAGCGACCATGCGTGCACCAGCGGGCGCAGGACCGGTGCCAGTGCCGGCGTGTCCGCCGCGAATCGGTGTAACGCCTGCGCCAGGTCGCCGCCGAGTCGGGCCGTCGCCGAGATCGTGGTGAGGACGGCTCGGGCCGGTTCCTTGGCGTCCCTGGCCGCTGATTCGGCTGCCAGGACCGGGTGGGCGCCGGAACGTAGTTCGGCGACCAGGCCGTGTACGGCGTCGGTCATGGCGTCGGCGGCGGCCAACTGGTCGGTGAGCCTGCGGTGCGATCGCCACAGCCAGCGGACCGTGGTTCCGCCCATCGCGACCGCCGCGGCCACACCTGGGCCGAAGGTCAGCAGGGCCGCGACCGTCGCTCCGGCGATCAGGACCGGCGTGGCCGGTCGCCAGGTGACCCGGGGTGCGGGTGTGCGGTCGCCGGTGAGGGCGCGGAGGCGGTGCGTCGGTGGCCGGTGGGGCCAGCAGAGCACCGCGCCCGCCGTGACGGCGAGTGGTGCGGTCATCGGGCACCCCGCCTGACGGCCCTCGGGAACCGGGTCGTGGGTGGTTGTCGTTGGGGTGTCCGCGTTTTTCGGGTGCCGAACAGGATCGGCATGGCGCGGAGGGTGTCGGCGGGTGGGGTGGTCAGCATGGTGGGACTCCGTTCGTGCGGTTGAGCAGGGCGTTGAGGGTCGGCCAGCCGCTGTGCCTGATGCTGTTGCGCCAGGCGGGGAGTACGCGGACGCCGTCGGATGTCCTGGTGACGACGCCGATCTCCGTCAACACGCGCCGGCCGCCGCGTCTTCGGACGTGCAGCACGACCTGGAGTGCTGCTGCCAGTTGGCTGTGCAGGGCCGGTCGGGGCATGCCGCCGAGCGCGGCGAGTGCCTCCAGCCGGGCCGGGACCTCGGCGGGTGAGTTGGCGTGCAGGGTGCCGGCGCCACCGTCGTGACCGGTGTTGAGCGCCGCGAGCAGTTCGCACACCTCGGCGCCGCGGACCTCGCCGACGACGAGCCGGTCCGGGCGCATGCGCAGGGCCTGGCGGACGAGGTCCCGGACGGTGATCTCGCCGACGCCTTCGACGTTGGCCGGACGGGCGACCAGCCGCACCACCTGGGGGTGGCTGGGCTGGAGTTCCCCGGCGTCCTCGACGCAGATGATGCGTTCGTCGTGGGGGACGCAGCCCAGGAGTGCGGCGAGCAGGGTTGTCTTGCCGGTGCCCGTTCCGCCGACGACCAGGAAGGCCAGGCGGGACCGGACGATCGTGGTGAGGAGGGTGGCGGTGCGGTCGTCGAAGGTGCCGAGGGCGCGCAGTGCGGTGAGGTTGTGGGTGGCCGGGCGGAGGACGCGCAGGGACAGGCAGGTGCCGTCCGGGGCGAGCGGTGGCAGGACGGCGTGCAGGCGGACCCTGCCGTGCGGTCCGGCGCCGGGGAGCCAGGCGTCCACATAGGGCTGTGCGTCGTCGAGGCGGCGGCCGGCGGCGAGCGCGAGACGTTGGGCCAGGCGGCGGACCGAGTCCTCGCCGGGGAAGCGGATGTCGGTGCGGCGCAGGCCGGAGCCGCCGTCGAGCCAGACCTCGGCAGGACCGGTGACGAGGACGTCGGTGGTGTCGGGATCACGCAACAACGGTTCGAGCGCGCCGGCTCCGGCGAACTCGTCGCCGAGGGAGCGGAGTGCGGCGAGCAGGTCGGCGTCGCCGAGGACGCCGCCGGCCTCGGTACGGACGGCGTCGGCGACGAGAGCCGGGGTCGGGGTGGTGCCGCCGACGGCGAGCCGTTGGCGGACTCGCTCGACCAGGTCGGTGCTCATGGATGACGCCTTTCACTGCCAGAGTTGGGATTGGTTGGTTGCGCCGGGCCGGGTGGTGAGCCCTTTCGCTTGCCGGGGTCGGGGTTGGGCGATTGGCCGGTGTCGACGTGACGCGGTCAGGGCGGGTTGGGGGTGGCTAGTTCGGCGAGGATGGCGTGGGCTGCTGTGGTGAGTGGGCCGTGGGGTTTGGGGCGCAGGCCGGTTCGTTCCAGGGTCTGGGGTAGGGCTGGTTCGGCTCGGACCGCGGTCAGCAGGGCCGCGTCGGCCGCTTCGGCGATGTCGGTGGGGCGCAGGCCGCTGGGAGCTGGGCCTCGCACTACGCAGGTGAGGCGGGTGCCTTGGGCCTTGACCATGGCGGCGACCTTCCGGGCGGCCGCGCCCGCTCGGAGTTCGGCCGGGATGACCAGGACCGCCAGGTCGGTGCGGGCCAGCGCCGCTTCGGCCGCGGGTGTGGGGTGGCGGGGCAGGTCGAGCACCACCGTGTCGTCTGCTCGGCGGCCGGCATCGATGACCGCGGCCATGGCGTCCGGGTCGGGACCCGGGCCGTCCCGGTCGCACGACACGACCGACAGCCTCGCGGTGCCGGATGAGCGTCCCGGCAATGCGGACCGGAGCGCGTGCGCCGGTACCCGGCCGCCCTGCAGGTGCAGGTCGGGCCAGCGCAGGCCGGCCTGCGCCTCGGCGCCCAGCACCAGGTCCAGGCCGCCGCCCAGCGGATCACCGTCGATCAGCAGCGCACCGCCACCGGACCGCAGCGCGGTGAGCGCCACCGCCGCCGCCAGCACCGACGCACCCGCACCGCCCCGGCCGCCGAGCAGCGCCACCACGCGACCGGTCACCGCTGCTGGCCGGTCCGTGGCGTCGGCGAACGCGCTGAGCAGCCACGACTCCCCCGCCGGCAGAGCGAGCACCCGCTCGGCGCCGATCGCCAGCGCCCGCTGCCACAACTCGGGCGGCGGCTCACCGGCGCACAGCACGACGACACCCGCCCGGCGGGGCAGGCCGGCGTCCACGCATGCGGCCACGGCGGCGGCGTCCAGCAGCACCAGCGGCGCCTCGCCCCAACGCCTGCGGGCGGCCACCGCGTCGGGTGCGCGGTCGATCACGCAGCCGGCGACGGCGGCGAGTTGCACTGCCTGGTCGAGGACGGGCTCGTCGGACAGGACGGCCAGGGGGTGGGGCGAGTTCATGGGGTGTCCCGAGGGTCGTTGGGGTGGGATGTGCCAACGGTCCCCGGGAGCGGTGGGTGTCTGCCACGGGTGTGGATCAACCTGTGGACAGCTGCACCGCTTGTGGATAACTGGGGGCGCACAGTTGTGCGCGAACGCCTTTTTGTCGGGGCGTTCTGTGATAATGGTTCGGGGGGATTAATCGGCCCGCCCGACAGCACGCGCGTTGGCGGGTCGGTGGAGGCTGTGTCCGGAAGCGGAGATGGGACGACCCCCGCCAGGGGGGAGGGACGGGGGTCGTCATCGGTTCAGCCCCGGGGGGTCGGACTGAACCTGCCCGGCGATGCCGGACGTGACTACTGTAGCCCTCTCCCGCGATCGCTTGCATACAGTCAGCGCAAGTAGGTTCCACCGGATCGCCCACAACCGCCCGAACAGCGGCGTTGCGGCACGCCCGGGACGACGCGCGCGGGCTCATATGCTGGACTGCACGGGCACGGACATCCGTGCAGGCGCGGGCATATCGGACATCCGAGACAGTAGCGGATGCGGCGGCGTTGCGGGAGTGTGATGGCGGCGAACGTGTCCCAGGACACCGTGGTGCGGGAATCCGGAACCGGCGGGGTCGCGGCATTCTTTGATTTGGACAAGACAATTATTGCCGCGTCCAGCACATTGGCGTTCAGTCGGCCGTTCTACCAGGGCGGCCTGATCAACCGGCGGGCCGCGTTGCGGTCGGCGTACGCGCGGCTGATGTTCGTGCAGCACGGCACGGACGCCGAGCAGGTGGAGCGGCTGCGCGCGCATCTCACCTCGCTGTGCCAGGGCTGGGACGTGGCCCAGGTGCGTTCGATCGTCGACGAGACGCTGCACGACATCGTCGACCCGCTCATCTACGCCGAGGCGGCCGAGCTGATCCGGGAGCACCGCGAGCAGGGCCACGACGTGGTGGTGGTGTCCGCGTCGGGCGAGGAGATGGTCGGGCCGATCGCCGAGCTGGTGGGCGCGACGCACTGCGCGGCGACCCGGATGGCCGTGGCGGACGGGCGGTACACCGGGGAGATCGACTTCTACTGTTACGGCGACCAGAAGGCCGAGGCGATGCGCGAGCTGGCCACGGCCAACGGTTACGACCTGGCCGAGTGCCACGCCTACTCGGACTCGATCACCGACCTGCCGATGCTGGAGGCCGTCGGGCACCCGTCGGCGGTGAACCCGAACCGGGCGCTGCGGAAGGTGGCGATCCAGCGCGGGTGGCCGGTGTTGACGTTCTCCGCGCCCGTTCCGCTGCGGGCGAAGATCGCCACGCCGACCGGCGGGGTGGTGGTGGCGACGGCGGTCGGGCTGGGCGCGGTGGCGGCGGGTGTCACGTGGTACGGCATCCGGCGCAGGCGCAACAGGTAGGGCTTGTTACCGATCGGTCGGGTGACGACAGGGCACCCCCGGGTGGCGGTACGCCAACAGCCGAATCGCGGGTACCGAACGGGTTACCGGAAGGTATGCGTCACACCGTGTTGCTTGACCGGTGCACCCGTCCGAGCGCTTGAATATCCGCAGGTCAGTGGCGTACAAAGAGAGGTGCGGAACCTCGGTTGGCCAGGGGCCCGACGAAGAGAAGTCGGGTTCACCCCGCCGGAGCTCCGTGCGCGGACTCCGGGCACCCACGCGCAGCACGCCGCGGGAGGCTTGTCGTTGAGGGACTGCGTACCGGGACGCCGGACGCCGAGTCCCCGCCATATACGACACCGTTGCAGCTTGGTAACCCGGGAAAGTCCGCGCTGACGGGCGGCGCTCACCGGTCCTGGCAAGGGACCAGTGGGCGCCGCCCGTTTGCGTGTCCGCACTTCCCCCATTTGCCGGCGTTGACCGATCCCACGCCTGGTGAGTAACTTGCCAATACCTCACATGAATTGGTGAAGCGTCCACGGGGACGAGGAGCGGCCATGCGGATCGGGCGGCGTGGGTTCCTGGTGGCGGCCGCCGCGACGGCGGCGACCGCGACGACGGCCGCGGCCGCACCGGCGACCAAGGGCACCGTGCTGACCGGCGCCGACGTGCTCGCCGGGCAGGACTGGCGCCCGCTGGCCGGCCGCAAGTTGGGTGTGCTGACCAATCCGACCGGCGTCCTGCGCGATCTCACGCACATCGTGGACGCGCTGGTGGCCGCCGGGGTCCGGCCGCTGGCCGCGTTCGGCCCGGAACACGGCTTCCGCGGCACGTCCCAGGCAGGCGGGTCGGAGGGCGACTACACCGACCCCCGCACCGGGATCCCGGTCTACGACGCCTACAACGTCACCGTCGACCAGCTCGCCGCCATGTACACCAAGGCGGGCGTGGACACGGTGCTGTTCGACATCGCCGGTGTGGGCGCCCGGTTCTACACCTACACGTGGACCATGTACGTGGCGATGTCCGCCGCCGTCCGCACGGGTGCCGCGTTCGTGGTGCTGGACCGGCCGAACCCGATCGGCGGCCAGGCGTTCGGGCCGCAGCTGGATCCGAGGTTCGCCACGCTGGTCGGGCTGAAGCCGATCACCCAGCAGCCCGGGATGACGGCCGGCGAGTTGGCACGCCTGTTCGACGCGCTGTTCCTGCCGCAGGACAACAACGGCAGGCGACTGTCCAGCCTGGACGTGGTGCGGGTCGAGGGTTGGCGGCGGGACACGCTGTTCGCCGACACCGGCCTGCCGTGGGTGCTGCCCAGCCCGAACATGCCGACACCGGACACCGCGCTGCTCTACCCGGGCACGTGCATGTTCGAGGGCACGCTGCTGTCCGAGGGACGCGGTACGACCCGGCCGTTCGAGCTGATCGGCGCGCCCGGCATCGACTGGCGGTGGGCCGAGGCGCTGAACGCGTTGGACCTGCCCGGCGTGCGGTTCCGGGAGAACTACACGGTGCCGACGTTCGACAAGTTCGCCAACCAGACCTGCGGTGGCGTGCAGGTGCACCTGACCGACCGGCGCCGGATCGACGCGATCCGCACCGCGACAGCCATGATCGTCACCGCGAAACGCCTGTACCCCGGGGTGTTCGGTTGGCGGCCGGACAACTGGATCGACGACCTGACCGGCTCGAACCGGTTGCGCACCATGATCGATGCCGGCGCGTCGGTGGACGACGTGGTCGGTGCCTGGCACGGCGAGTTGGCCGCGTTCCGGCGGCAGCGTGCCCCGTTCCTGCTGTACCAATGATGCCGATGAGGTGGCCATGTCCATGCGCACAATCGCCGTCACCAGCGCGTTCCTGGTCGCGGCCGTCGTGGTGAGCGCGGGTACTGCGGGAGCGACGCCGGCCAGACCGGACCACGACCCCGCCACCGGCCGGTTCGACCAGCCGCACCAGGGCTTCGCACCCGCCGGGACCGTGCTGCGCGACGGGACACCGCAACAGGCGGGGCTCGACCCGGGTCCGATCGACGCGGCCGTGGCGCAGTTGAACGGGTGGACGCGCGACGACCCGACGACCGGGCATCCGCTGTACTCCGGGCAGGTCACGCTGCTGGCGCACGACGGCGTGATCGTGACCAAGGAGGCGGCGGGCTACGCGCTGCGCTATGCCGACCAGCAAG
Organism: Pseudonocardiaceae bacterium; assembly: GCA_036273855.1. Lineage (GTDB taxonomy): Bacteria > Actinomycetota > Actinomycetes > Mycobacteriales > Pseudonocardiaceae > DATEPR01. The sequence continues at coordinate 26,537 of DASUGU010000064.1, read as the reverse complement.
GGGGCCTGCTGCCCACCACCGAGCAGATTCCGATGCGCACCAACACGATCTTCGACCTGGCGTCGCTGTCCAAGCTGTTCACCAGCATCGTGGCGATGCAGCAGATCCAGGCCGGGCGGCTGGACGTCGACGCGACCGTGGCCAGCTACCTGCCGCAGTTCGCCAGCAACGGCAAGGGTGCGATCACCATCGAGCAGTTGATGACGCACACGTCCGGGCTGCCGGCCGACCCGACGCCACCGCTGTGGCAGGACCCGGACATGGCGTCGCGGATCGACTCCATCCTGGACACGGTGCCGCAGTTCACGCCCGGTTCGACGTACCTGTACTCGGACATCAACATGATCGCGCTGCAACTGGTGTTGCAGAAGATCACCGGGAAGACGCTGGACGTGCTGGTCCGCGACGGCATCACCCGGCCGCTGGGCATGCACGACACGATGTACAACCCGCCCGCGTCGCTGAAGCCGAGGATCGCGGCCGAGGAGTACGAGCAGGGGCCCGGTGAGCCGCAGCGTGGGCTGGTGTGGGGGCAGGTGCACGACGAGAACGCCTGGGCGCTGGGCGGTGTCGCCGGGCACGCTGGGGTGTTCTCCACGGTGGACGACATGGCGATCCTGGCGCAGACGATCCTCAACGGCGGCACCTACCGGGGCCACCGGATCATGTCCGAGCAGACGGACGCGCAGATGCTGACCAACCTCAACCAGGCGTTCCCCGGCGACGCGCACGGGCTGGGCTTCGAGCTCGACCAGCGCTGGTACATGGGGCGGCTGGACAGCACGCGCACCGCGGGCCACACCGGGTTCACCGGCACCACGTTCGTCGTCGACCCCGTGTCGCGGTCGTTCGCGCTGCAGTTCAGCAACCGGGTGCACCCGTCGCGGAACTGGGGTTCGACGAATCCGGCGCGGCGGGCGGCGGCCGACGGGCTGGCCAACGCGATGGCGGTGCGGGCGCCCGGTGGCGTGTCCTGGTACTCGGGGATCGGCGACGCGAGCACGGCGACACTGACCACGCCTGCCGTCACCACGACGGGTGAGCCGGTGTCGGTGGACTACGCCACGTTCGTGGACACCGAGCCGGGGTCGGACCTGGTGACCCTGCAGTCGAGCACGGACGGCACCACGTGGTCGGACGTCCCGGTGACCGCGACCGGGCCGGGTGCGCCGACCGGCACCGTGACCACGTTGTCCGGCGGGGCGCGGGCCTGGTGGCGGGTGCACGCCACGCTGCCGGCCACCAGCGGGCCCCTGGAGCTGCGCTGGCGGTACGTGACCGACTCGCTCTACACCGGCCGAGGCGTCAACGTGACCGGCGTGCGGGTGTCCGATGCGTCCGGGCCGCTGTTCGACGGCGACCGTGACCAGCAGGCCTTCACCGGCACCCACTGGGTGCTCACCGACCGCTGATCGCCACCCGATCGGGGCATAGCGTGTGCGTTATGCCCCGATCGAGTGGTTCGTTGCTTTTTCACATGTTTGTCCATGGCGGGCAAACGTTGACGAAGGTCCTTCGACAACTTTCCGGCGTTGTCGCAGGACAGTGACACGGTTGGGTCTCGGAGCGCCCGCAACGCGTTGACCTGCGGCTTATCGGTTAGTAAGTTTCCCACGTGTCCACCACCAGCCAGGTCGAACCGAGCCCCCTGGTTCGCATCCGTTCCCTGCTGCCCGGCCTGGCCAAGGCCGAGCAGCGTGTCGCCCATGTGGTGCTCGAGGACCCGGGCGGCGTAGCGCGGCGCAGCATCACCGAGGTCGCCGACGCGGCAGGCACCAGCGAGACCACCGTGACACGGTTCTGCAAGGCCGTGGGCGTGAGCGGGTATCCGGAGCTGCGCATCGCCCTGGCCGCGGACACCGCGCGGGCGGCTGCCCGGTCCGACCGGGACATGGGCGGTGACATCGATCCCAGCGACGACCTGGCCCAGGTGGTCGGCAAGGTGGCGTTCGCCGACGCCAGGGCCGTCGAGGAGACCGCGGAGCAACTCGACATCGCCGCGCTCCGGCAGGTGGTCGAGGCCATCGCGGGCGCGAGCCGGGTGGACGTCTACGGCGTGGGCGCAAGCGCTTTCGTGGCGTTGGACCTGCAGCAGAAGCTGCACCGGATCGGCCGGGTGTGCTTCGCCTGGAACGACACCCACATCATGCTGACCTCGGCGGCCGTGCTGTCCCCCGGTGACGTGGCCGTGGGCATCTCGCACACCGGTGCCACCAAGGACACCGTCGAGGCGCTGAGCCAGGCCCGTGAGCGGGGCGCCACCACGGTGGCCGTGACCAACTTCCCGCGCTCCCCCATCGCCGACGTCGCCGACCACGTGCTGACCACGGCGGCCAGGGAGACCACGTTCCGCTCCGGCGCGACCGCCAGCCGGATCGCCCAGCTCACCGTGATCGACTGCGTGTTCATCGGGGTCGCCCAACGGCACCGGGACAGTGCGCTGGCCGCTCTGGACACCACGTACTCGGCGATCGGCGGGCACCGGCTGGACGTGCGGCCCGACGGCAGGCGCAAGCAGCGCGAGAGCGGCGAATGATGGGCGGCCGGACGGACTCGGTCCAGGTCGACTCCCCCACCGAACTCCGTAATCCGGACACCACGGACATCGACCAGCTGTCCACCGTGGAGATCCTGCGCGAGATCAACAGCGAGGACGCCACGGTCCCGTACGCCGTGGCCGCCGTACTGCCCGAACTGGCCGTCCTGGTCGACCTGGCCGTGGAGGCGCTGCGCACCGGGCACCGGGTGCACTACGTGGGTGCCGGCACCTCGGGCCGGCTGGCCGTGCTGGACGCGGCCGAACTGGTGCCGACGTTCAACATCCCGCCGGACTGGTTCGTCGCGCACCACGCGGGCGGCCGGGCGGCGCTGGTCGACGCCGTGGAGAACATCGAGGACGACGCGGACGCCGGCGCCGCCGAGATGCGCGGGCAGGTCGACGCGGCCGACGTGGTGGTCGGGCTGGCCGCGTCCGGGCGCACGCCGTTCGTGCTGGGCGCGCTGCGCGCGGCGCGGGTGATCGGCGCCGCGACCAGCCTGGTGTCGGCCAACCCTGGTGCGGCCGCGAACTCCGACGTCGACGTGCCGATCGCCGTGCGCACCGGACCGGAGGCCATCGCCGGATCCACCAGGATGAAGGCCGGGACCGCCCAGAAACTGGTGCTGACCTCGTTCTCCACAGCCGTGATGATCCGGTTCGGCCGCACCTACTCCAACCTGATGGTCAGCATGCGGGCCACCAACGCCAAGCTGCGCGGCCGCACGCTGCGCATCCTGCACGAGGCCACCGGCGCCGACATCGGGGAGTGCGCGGACGCGCTGGCCGCGTCCGAGGGTGACCTGAAGGTGGCGCTCGTGCACCTGTTGTCCGGTGTGGACACGCTGGTGGCCGAGGCGGCCCTGGCGGATGCCCAAGGTCACGTCCGGCACGCCCTCGCGGCGTTGGGCGGCTGAAAATCTAGACTCAGCGGCGTGCGGCTACGGCGGTGCGGGACCGATGCGGTGCTGGTCGAGGTGGACTCACTGGACCAGGTGGCCGCGGTCCGGGCGGCTGTGCTCGCCGCGGCGGACCGCGGTGACCTGACCGGTCTGGTCGAGCTGGTGCCCGCGGCGCGGACCGTGCTGGTGTCCGTCCAACCGGGAACGAACGGCCTGACCCGACTGCGCGAGCTGCTCGCCGACGCCGACCTGACCCATCCGCCGCGACCGGCGCGGCACGAGGTGCGCATCCCGGTCCGCTACGACGGGCCCGACCTCCAACTGGCGGCCGAGACCGCCGGGCTGAGCGTCACCGAGCTGGTGGAGCTGCACAGCGGGGCCGAGTACGCGGTGGCGTTCACCGGGTTCGCGCCCGGTTTCGGTTACCTGGTCGGGCTGCCCGAACCGCTGGTGCAGGCCCGGCTGGACCGGCCGCGCACGGCGGTGCCGGCCGGGTCGGTGGGCATCGCGGGCGAGTTCACCGGGGTGTATCCGCGCTCGTCACCGGGTGGCTGGCGGCTGCTGGGCCGCACCGAGCTGGCCCTGTTCGACGCGCACCGGGAGCCGCCCGCGCTGCTGGTGCCCGGCGACACCGTGCGGTTCGAGGTGGTGCGGTGAGAGCGGTGACGGTACTGGCCACCGGGCCGCAGGCGCTGGTGCAGGACCTCGGCCGGCCCGGCCACGCCCACCTGGGCGTACCACCCTCCGGCGCGCTGGACGGGCCCGCGTTGCGGCTGGCCAACCGGCTGGTGGGCAACGCGGAGTCGGCGGCGGGCGTCGAGGTGCTGCTGGGCGGACTGCGGCTGCGCGCGGACTGCTCGTGCACGGTCGCGGTGACCGGTCCGGCCGTGCCGGTGACGGTGAACGGCAGGGCCCGCGACTCGCACGCGCCGGTGCCGCTGGCCGACGGTGACGTGCTGGAGCTCGGCGTGCCCGACGGCGGGTTGCGCGCCTATCTGGCCGTCGGCGGCGGTATCGACGTGCCTGCCGAGCTGGGCAGCAGGTCGACCGACGTGCTGTCCGGGATCGGGCCGGCGCCGCTGCGGGCCGGTGCCGAGTTGCCGCTGGGCGAACCGGTCACGCTGCCGGGCGGCGCGGACGAGCTGGGCCCGAGGCCGGTGCCGGACGAGCTGCGGCTGCCGGTGCTGCTCGGGCCGAGGGACGACTGGTTCACCGACCCGGCCGCGCAACTGGCCGCCGGCAGCTGGGAGGTGTCGCCGGACAGCAACCGGATCGGGCTGCGGCTGGCGGGCTCGGTGCTGGCCAGGGCCGCCGCGTTCGAGGGCGTCGAGCTGCCCAGTGAGCCGGTGGTGACCGGTGCGCTGCAGGTGCCGGCGGACGGTCGGCCCGTGGTGTTCCTGGCCGACCATCCGACCACCGGCGGCTATCCGGTGATCGGCGTGGTGCCCACGGCGGCTTTGCCGGCGTTGGCGCAGGCCAGACCGGGTACGAGGGTGTCGCTGTTCGCTCAGTACTCCGACTCGTAGAGCGCGGCCAGTTCGGCGTGCAGGGCGGTGGAATCGCGCAGCGGCACGCCGTCCAGGGTGTGTACCCGGGTGATCTTGCGCACCGACGAGGCGAACAGGACGGCGTCGGCCTCGGTCAGGTCGGCCACCCCGATCGGCTCGACCTTGACCGCCCAGCCGGCCTTCTCGGCCGCGCGGAACAGCGCGTGCTGTGTGGTGCCGGGCAGGATGCCCATCACGGTCGGCGGGGTACGCAGGGTGTGGCCCTCGACCACGACCACCGCCGACGTCGGGCCCTCCAGGATGCGCTCACCGGCCTCGGTGAAGATCACCTCGTTCGCACCGCGCCGGGCGGCCTCTCGTAGTGCTGCCATGTTCACCGCGTAGGACAACGACTTCGCGCCCAGCAGCAGCCACGGCGCGCGCTCCGCGATGCCCGGCTCGATGCCGCGGTCCAGCGTGATCGCGGCGATGCCCTCGGCGCGGTGGCGCAATGTCGTGGCCGGGATATCCATGCCCAGCGCGAAACCGGTCGGCGTGCCGTCGCCGCCGTCGATTCCCCTGGTGTAGACGAGTTTCAGGGCACACTCGCGGGCGGTCCAGTTGTCCAGCACGGTGTTCACGCAGCGGGTGAACGCATCGCGGTCCGGCGCCGGCAGGTCGAGCATCGCGGCCGAGCGGGCCATCCGGTCCAGGTGCGGACCCAGCTCCCTGGGCTTGCCGTCCACCACCAGGATCGTCTCGAAGATGCCGTCGCCACGCACCAGACCGAGATCGTCCACCCGCAGCTGGGGCTGATCCGGGTCGGCCAGGGTGCCGTCGAGCATGACCAGTACGCGCATGCGGCCGAGCCTACTCAGCGCGGCCTAGACTGAAATCGTGGTTGACGACGGCGCTGAGGTGGCGCTGCGCAGGACGCTGCACGAGCGTGGCCTGCGCATGACCCCGCAGCGGCAACTGGTGCTGGACGCCGTGCGCGACCTGCACCACGCAACGCCCGAACAGGTCTGCCAGCGGGTGCAGCAGACCACGCCGACGGTCAACATCACCACCATCTACCGGGCGCTGGACCTGCTGGAGGGCCTCGGGCTGGTCCGGCACACCCATCTGGGGCACGGCGCGCCGATGTACTCGGCCGAGGCACACGAACATCTGCACCTGGTGTGCCACCGGTGCGGGCGGGTGATGGAGCAGCCGACCGGCCTGCTCTCCGACGTGGCGAGCCGGCTGCGCGACGAGTGCGGTTTCGCACTGGACCCCAACCACCTGGCGCTGTCCGGCACGTGCGGGCAGTGCCTGGCCGAGGAGGACGCATGACAGAGTCGCCGTTGCTGGCCACCCCGGGTGCCGTCGCGGTGCAGGACGCCGCGTCACCGGACGCCGGGACCGCGTGGCACTACGGCGACCCGTTCGCCGAGCAGCGCGCCGCAGTGCGGTCGGCGGCCGTGGTGGACCGGTCGGCCAGGGGTGTCATCGCGGTGCCCGGCGCGGACCGGCTGACCTGGCTGCACGCCATGACGTCCCAGCACTTCACCGACCTGCCCGACCTGGCCGGCACCGAGGCGCTGGTGCTGGACGCGCACGGCCACGTCGAGGACCACGTCGTGGTCGGCCACGCCGGCGGCACGGTGTGGCTGGACGGCGAGGGCCCGCGCACCGCACCGCTGCTGGACTACCTCACCAAGATGGTGTTCTGGTCCGCGGTGCAACCCCGGGACGCCACCGACGAGTTGGCGATCCTCACCGTGATCGGGCCGAACGCCGACGACCTGCTGCGCGGCCTGGGCATCGAGGTGCCCGCCGTGGACTACGGCCTCACCGCGCTGGACGGCGGCTTCGCCCGGCGGATGCCGTGGCCCAACCGGCACTCCGTCGACCTGGTCGTGCCGCGCTCGTCCCTGGCCGACCACTGGCGGCGGCTCACCGGCGCGGGCGCGCGACCGGCCGGCACCTGGGCGTTCGACGCACTGCGCGTCGAGGCGCTGCGACCCCGGCTGGGCGTCGACACGGACGAGCGCACCATCCCGCACGAGGTCAACTGGCTCAGGCCCGCAGTACACCTGGACAAGGGGTGCTACCGGGGCCAGGAGACGGTGGCGAAGGTGGCCAACATCGGCCGGGCGCCGCGCCGGATGGTGCTGCTGCACCTGGACGGGTCGCCCGAGGTGCTGCCGGAGACCGGCGAGCCGGTGCGGCTGGGTGAGAAGGTGGTCGGTCGGGTCGGCTCGGTGGCGCGCCACCACGAGCTGGGCCCGATCGCGTTGGCGCTGCTCAAGCGGTCGACGCCGACGGACGTGGAGCTGCTGGCCGGTGCCGACGACCACGTGGTGCAGGCCGCCGTCGACCCGGACTCGGTGGCCCCGGAGCTACCCGCACCCGGCCGGGACGCGGTCGCCCGGCTGCGGGCCTAGATCCACCGGCCCGTCGTCGCACTGCCGGTCCTCGCGGTTTCGCACGATGTGCACGGGGCCCGCGCTGATGACGGTCGACTTGGATCGCACGGTCTGCTGGCGACCCTCGCTGATGGCGCCCGGCCCGGGTCGGGCGTGCCGGCGTGCGGGGATGCCCTCGGCGAGGGCCGTCTCCAGTTGCTCGACCACCCACAGCGGCCGCTCCCAGCGTGGGATCACGGCGAGTTCGGCCATGAGTTCGAGCCGCCGCTCATGGCCGGGTGGATAGATCCGCACCAACAGCCGGAGCACGAGGCGGGGTGCGGCGCCGAAGACGACCAGCACCAGCAGGAACGTCCACGGCGAGACCAGCGCGTCGAGCAGGTCCGTCATCGCGCCCACCCCGGATTCAGTCCTCGGAACCGCGGATCGATCTCCGCGCGGGCGAGCAGGGCGCCGAGTTCCCGGCGGCCGTCGTCGGTGATCTCGTAGTAGCGGCGCGGCGGGCGGCCATGGATCGTCGCCGGGTCCTCCCAGCCGTCGGACAGCCAGCCGTCGGACAGCATCCGGCGCAGGATCGGGTACAAGGCGCCGGACCGGACTCCGGCCGACTTCCCCAGCTCGTAGCCCCAGTGCCGGTCGGCCGGCGCGCTCATCAGCGCCAGTGCCACCTGCACCAGGGCATGCGTGGTTCGCATGACACGTACTCTATCTAGGTCATATACAGGCGTCACCCTTGGTGTGCCAGGATCGCCGGCATGCCAACCGGGACCCTCATCACCGTCGCACCCACCGGAGCCGAGCACGCCAAGGCCGATGTGCCGAACCTGCCGGTGAGCCTGGCCGAGCTGGTCAGCACGGCCGAGGACTGCGAGCGGGTCGGCGCGGCCATGATCCACGTGCACATCCGGGGTGCGGACACGAAGCCGACGCTGGACATCGGGCTGCTCACCGAGACGGTCGCCGCGCTGCGCGAGCGGACCAACCTGGTGGTCCAGCTGTCCACCGGCGGCGCGGTCACCGATCCGGAGGCCGACCGGCTGCGGGTGCTGGACGCCCTGCCGGACTCGGCGTCCTGCACGATGGGGACGGTCAACTTCGGTGACGACGTGTTCCTCAACCGGTGGGAGTTCATCGTCGAGCTGCACCAGCGGATGCGGGACCGGGGCATTGTGCCCGAGTACGAGATCTTCGACATCGGCCAGCTCGCCTCGCTGCACCGGCTGCTGGACCAGCACGGCCTGCCGGCCTCCGGGCACGTGCACGTCGACCTGGTGATGGGCGTGCCGGGCGGGATGCCGGGCGACACCCAGACGCTGGTCGCGGCCCTGCGCGGGCTGCCGGACGGTGCCACGTTCTCCGCGACCGGGATCGGCCGCACCCACCTGCCGGTGCTGCTCGCGGCCCTGTCCGCCGGGGGTCACCTGCGGGTGGGCATGGAGGACAACATCACCTACGCCAGGGGCGAGCGGGTGAAGGACAACGCGCAGCTCGTGGCCAGGGCCGCCGGGCTGGCCAGGATCGCGCAGCGGCCGCCGCTACCGGCCACCGAGGTGCGCACCCTGTTGGGGGTGCGGCCGAATGGCTGACCCCCAATGGTTTCCAAGTCGCAACAAGTAGGGGATCGGGTGTTGGCGCGAAGCCGTGCCGTACCGCAGGATGGTGGGGTGATCGAGGTCCGTCCGGGTGGGCGCCGCCGCATCGACCGTGTGCTCGATCCGGCGTTCACCGAAGGAGTCGCCGAGCGACCGCTCGCCGATGTCCGCCTGCTGCGCGACGAAGCCGCGCAGGAGGAGACCGACCTGTCCTACCTGCGGCGACTGCTGCACGCGCGGATCGACATCGTGAAGGCCGAGCAGCAGCGCAGGGCCAGCGGTGACGACACGGCGGTGGTGGAGCGGCTGGCCACCATTCTGGCCGTGAACGCGCTGGGTCCGGCCGCCGGTTCGGGCCGGCACACCACGCTGGAACCCTCCCGGGCCGAGGCGCACCGGCGGCACGTCGAGGCGCTGGTGTCCGATGTCGACCTGTCCGACGTCGGCTCGCTGTCGGACGAGCAGCTCGATCACGGGCTGCGCACATACCTGGACGAGGAGTCGTCGGTGTCCGGGCGGCGCAAGCAGGTGCAGAAGGTGATGGACCTGCTCAACGAGGAGATCGCCGGGCGCTACCGGCAGGGCAGGGCGTCGGTGGACGAGCTGCTCGCCGCCCAGCGCACCCCGCCCGACCAGGGCTAGTTCAGCCGTTCCTTCGCGGCCAGGTGCGCCCAGAAGTCGCGGACCTTGGCGAAATGCGTGTTCATCGCGTCCGCGTCGTCGTCCTCCATCGCCTTCACGATGGCCCACACGTCCTGGGCGGACGTGTCCTCCAGCAGTTCCTCGTCGGTCATCAGCTGGACCAGTCCGCCGTAGTCGAGTTCGACCGCGGAGTGCGCGTGGAAGCGCTCCAGCCAGCGGCCGGTCTCCCGCAGCACGGCGGCCGGGCCGTCCTCGCCGACGGTGTCCCTGGTCACGGCGTAGGCGCGGGCGACCCGGCGGCGGGCGTCGGCCATGGCGCAGCGCCAGTACACCTCGCGGACCGGTTGGTCCCCGTTGGACAGCAGGACGTGCCGGTCCTCCGGGTCGACGATGGCGAACCACGGCAGCGGCAGCGACCAGGTGGCCGAGATGACGTGTACCGAGGCGGCGCCGTCGGCGGCCATGACCTCCGTGGCGTGGCTCCTGGCCCGTTCCGCGTCGTCCTGCAAGGCCTCGGACCGCAGCGGGCCGGCCGCGGTGGAGAGGAAACCGGCCAGCGCGGCGGCCGCCCTGGGCCGTAGATCGAGCGGGCACACCAGCGGGCCGGGGCCGACCGTGGCGGTGTCGCTGGTGGGCACCTCGGCCGGTTGCAGCACCAGGACATCCAGCGACAGGTTGGGCGCGGCCTTGCCGTCGGCCAGTTCGGCGGGCAGCAACCGGGCCGGCTGCGCGACTTGTGACCTAAGCCACAGTTCCTGCTCGCGTTCGCCGACGGCGGAACGGGTCAGTGCATGGGACTCCACGCGCGCGCGGAGCCGGTCGGCCAACGGAGCGGCAAAAGCCGACAGCGGCTCGTACACCCGCAGGTAGCCGACGAACGGTCGAGGCACCCAGGCATCGTGTCATGCCGACAGTGGACGTGTACGTCACGTCGCCATACCCCGTGCCACGTCGCACCGAACCCCATCGGCACGGTACGGTAGTTACCAGGAAACAGTTGTCGAGAATACGGGGCCGCCGTTCCCGCGGCCGCCCCGTCTCCGCGTATGAGGGGGTCGAGCCATGGGGCGCGGCCGACAGAAGGCCAAGCAGACAAAGGTGGCCCGGGAGCTCAAGTACCACACTCCCAACATGGACGTCGACGCCCTACGGCGGGAGCTGTCGGGCGACTCCAGGAACGGCAGGTCCGAACAAGAGCTGTCGGATGACTCGGACAACGACGACTACGGCGACTACCGCCGCTGACGCGTGCGCTGTGGTGAAGGGTTGAGCCGGCCAGACGGACCGGCCAGCCCTTCCGCCACGTCAGCGTCACGTCGGTATGTCGACGTTCCCCTGGCTAGCGCAGGTAGGCGCAGGTCAGGGCGACCGGGTCGATGGCCAACCCTGGACCGCACATCCGCACCGAGCGGATGCCTTGGCGTGCCCAGGGGCCGGTGCTCGGCGCCAGGTTCCCGGTGTGACGCGGTGGCACCACCGTGACCACACGGGTGCCGGGCCGGGTGTCCGGGCACGTGGTCGTGAACGCGTACAGCGTGTCCGCACTGGTGTTGGTCGCCGAGCCGTACGTGCCGAAGCCACTGGGCAGGTCGACGCAGCCGCCGTCGCCGGGCACCGGCAACTGCTGGCCGAGCGGGACGCTGAGATCGAACTCGCGGCCGGTGAGGAACGGGCCGCTGTAGAAGCACGCCTCGCCGCCGGCCAGGGACGACGCGTCGCACACCTGCTGGGCACCTGCCGTGCCGGCGCCGGTGACGAGCAGGCCGACGGCGGCGCAGATGGCGCTGGTGATCATCGCGCCGGCAGCGGTGGACTTGCGCACTGGGCTCCTCCGGGTGGTCCGAATCGGATCGTCGGCTCCACCCTGGCCGGGCCGTGCGGCACGCGCAGGCCGAGCCACCCGACCGGGTCACTCCGCCGGCGGGCCGCCCCTGCGGCCCCGCTTGACGTCGCCACGCCGCCGCTTGGCGGCCAATCGGCGTTCCACCGCGCCCCGGCTCGGCTTGGTCGGCCGGCGCGGGGGCGGCGGTGGCCGCAATGCGGTGCGCAGCAACGCGGCCAGCCGCAGCCGGGCGGCGCGCCGGTTGGCCAGTTGGTTTCGCTGCTCGCTGGCCGCCACGGTGAGGACACCGTCCACCAATCGATGGGCCAGTCGCTCCAGTGCCCTGGCGCGCAGGGCGGGCGGTAGTGCGGTCGAGTTGGCGAGGTCGAAGGACAGCTCGACCCGGGAGTCGGCGGTGTTCACGCCCTGCCCGCCGGGACCGGACGACCGGGAGAACCGTTCCCGCAGTTCGACGGCGGGGATCACCACCGTCGGGGTCACCTCCAGGTCGTCGGCCATGGTCAACCGACGGCCGCGGCGTCCGCGATGCCGCTCGCCTCGCGCGCGCCCAGGGCGACCGCATCGCAGCAGAACACCAGCCAGGCCGCGACGGCGTCCGGCTCTCCGGTGCCGAACCGCTCGGCGCGGGACGCGTACTGCTCGGCCTGGCGCAGATAGGCGACCTCGGGCACGACGAGCCCCTTCGGGTCCAGGCCGGTGGCGATCAGGGTCAGCCGGGCGGCGGCCCTGGCCACCACGCCGTCGGCGACGCCGAACGGGGCCAGGGTGAGCAGTTCGCCGTGCACGACGGCGGCCAGCACCGGCGCGGGGGCCGTGGTGCCGCCGGCGACCAGTGAGGCGAGCAGTTCCAGCCGGGCCGACACGCCCCGGGCCGGCCGGGGCCTGCCCAGCCGGTCGTCGTCGGAGTCCACCAGATCGGCCGCGGCCAGCACGTGCAGGCGGGCCAGGGCCTGGAGTGGCGCGCGCTGCCAGATGCCCAGCAGCAGACCGACCGACTCGGCCACCCGCAGCGCGCCGGCCAGGACCGGATCGGTGACCGCGCCGTCGGCCGGGATGTCGGTGCCGCCGCCGTCCAGCGCGGCGGACGCGCGGGCCGCCCGGACCGACGCCTCGGCGGCCGTGGCCGGCCAGCCACGCCGGTTCGCCGGGTGCCGGTGGACGTCGGCGACCGCGTCCCGCGCCGCGTCGACGGCGGCCGTGACACCGGGCAGATCGAGCAGTGGGGACAACGGATCGGTCACAGTCCAAACGGTAACGACCCGGCTCGGATGGACTCGGAGCGGCTACGCACAACCACTGAGAGCATGCCTGTGACCAGGGCCGGGTACCCCTTCCCCCATTCGAGTGATCCACTCGGCGACGGAGAACGAGCGCTGGTCGACAGCCGGGTTGCTCCCCGTTGTGTTCGGCACCACACGGGCGTAACCCGGTGGATGTCGGTTCAACTTTTTTCGACGTTGCGGACGATGCCGTCCACACCTCCGTGGACTGAGGACGGCCGCCACAAGGAGGAGGCACGTCATGGCCAGTACGGAAACACGTCCGTCGGCTGCCGAGAACACCACAGCGGTAGGGGCTACCGCGGACCCCGGTCCGCTCGGGCTGGCCGGCTTCGCGGCCACCACGATGGTGCTCAGCTTCGTCAATGCCGGGATCATCGATGGTTCCGCCGTCAACGCCGTCCTGGCGCTGGCACTGTTCTACGGTGGGCTCGGCCAGATCATCGCCGGCCTGCTCGAGTACCGGCGGGGTAACACCTTCGGTGTGACCGCGTTCTGCACGTACGGCGGCTTCTGGCTCGCGTTCGCGTTCTATGTCTGGTTCTTCAAGGGCCTGAACAACGCAGGCTCGGCCACGGGCATGTTCCTGCTCATGTTCGGAATCGTCACCGCCTTCCTGACGCTGTCCACCCTGCGCATCAACGGCGCCCTGCTGGTCGTGTTCGTGCTGCTGACCCTGACGTACGTCGTCCTGGCGATCGGCGCGTTCGCCGGCTCGCAGGGCCTGAACAAGGTCGGCGGCGTCATTGGCATCATCACCGCGATCGCGGCCTTCTACACATCGGCCGCTGTCGTCACCAATGCGACATGGAAGCGCCAGGTACTGCCGATTTTCCCGTTCTGACGGGCACCTTCGGCAGTCATCTCGTTTCGACCCGCTGTCGGGCCGCCGCCGCACCACGGCGGCGGCCCGCTAGGTTTTCATTGGTCTGGACCATAACGAGCCTCCGCACCACTGTCGGAGACCAGCTGATCGCACTAACGTCGCAGGCAGCCGCGCCAACCCACGCCAGGTCCCGCGGTCGTCACTAGTCAGGAGGTCACGCACCATGACCGAACCGTCGGGCCAGAGCCCCGCTCTGGACAACCTGCTGACCGAGAGCAGGACGTTCCCGCCGAGTACGGAATTCGCAGCCCAGGCCAACGCGACGGAGCAGATGTATGCCGACGCCGACGCCGATCGAGAGGGCTTCTGGGCGGCGCAGGCCGATTACCTGCACTGGGACACCAGGTGGACACAGGTTCTCGACTGGTCGAACGCCCCGTTCGCGAAGTGGTTCATCGGCGGCAAGCTGAACATCGCGTACAACTGCGTCGACCGGCACGTCGAGGCGGGCAACGGCGACCGGGTGGCCTACCACTGGGAGGGCGAGCCCGGCGACGCCCGCACGATCACCTACGCCGACCTGCTGCGCGACGTGAGCAAGGCGGCCAACGCGCTCTCGTCACTGGGCCTGGTGGCCGGCGACCGGGTGGCGATCTACATGCCGATGCTCCCGGAAACCGTCGTGGCGATGCTGGCGTGCGCACGACTCGGCCTCACCCACAGCGTGGTGTTCGGCGGCTTCTCCGCCGAAGCGCTGCGGGCCAGGATCGACGACGCCGAGGCCAAGCTGGTGATCACCGCGGACGGGCAGAACCGGCGCGGGAAGTCGTTGCCGCTCAAGGTCGCCGTGGACGAGGCCGTCGCGAAGACCCCGAGCATCCAGCACGTGCTGGTGGTCAAGCGAACCGGCGGCGAGGTGGCCTGGGAGAGCGACCGCGACCTGTGGTGGCACGAACTGGTCGACCCGCAGTCCGACCAGCACACCCCGGAGGCGTTCGACGCCGAGCACCCGCTGTTCATCCTGTACACGTCCGGCACCACCGGGAAGCCCAAGGGCATCCTGCACACCACCGGCGGCTACCTGACCCAGGTCGCCTACACGCACCGCAACGTCTTCGACGTCAAGCCGGAGACCGACGTGTACTGGTGCGCGGCCGACGTCGGCTGGGTCACCGGGCACAGCTACATCGTGTACGGGCCACTGGCCAACGGCGCCACCTCGGTGATGTACGAGGGCACCCCGGACACGCCGCACCAGGGCCGCTGGTGGGACATCGTGTCCCGCTACCGGGTGAGCATCCTCTACACCGCGCCCACCACGATCCGCACGTTCATGAAGTGGGGCGCGGACATCCCGGCCAAGGGAGACCTGTCGTCGCTGCGGTTGCTGGGCAGCGTCGGCGAGCCGATCAACCCCGAGGCGTGGATCTGGTACCGGGAGAACATCGGCAGCAGCCGGACGCCGGTCGTGGACACGTGGTGGCAGACCGAGACCGGCGGCATCATGATCTCCCCGCTGCCCGGTGTCACGGCGACCAAGCCGGGTTCGGCGCAGCGGCCGCTGCCCGGCATCTCGGCGAAGATCGTCGACGACGCCGGCAACGACGTGCCGTTCGGCGGCGGTGGCTACCTGGTGCTGGACCAGCCGTGGCCGAGCATGCTGCGCACCATCTGGGGCGACCCGGACCGGTACCGGGAGACCTACTGGGCGCGGTTCGCCGACAAGGGCTACTACTTCGCCGGTGACGGCGCGAAGTACGACGACGACGGCGACATGTGGCTGCTGGGCCGGGTGGACGACGTGATGAACGTGTCCGGCCACCGCATCTCCACCACCGAGGTGGAGTCGGCGCTGGTCAGCCACCCGACGGTGGCCGAGGCCGCGGTCGTCGGCGCCACGGACGCCACCACCGGCCAGGGCATCGTGGCGTTCGTGATCCTGCGCGGTGGGGTGGCCCAGGACGAGGCGAAGGGCGAGGCGGCCATCCAGGCGCTGCGTGACCACGTCTCGCACGAGATCGGCCCGATCGCCAAGCCGAGGCAGATCATGGTGGTGCCGGAACTGCCCAAGACCAGGTCCGGCAAGATCATGCGCCGCCTGCTGCGGGACGTCGCGGAGAACCGGGAGATCGGTGACGTGACCACGCTGGCCGACTCGTCCGTGATGGACCTGATCTCGGAGGGACTGAGCAAGGGCGGCTCCGAGGAGTAGCCATCTCGCAAACCAGGGCGTGCCGCATGGTCCCCCTCCGTTGCGCAGCCGGACAGCGGGACCATGCGGCACGCCCTAGTACGATCCCACCCGACTCTTTCGCCCACCAGCAGGGAGCGCAGTGGATACAGCTACGGACACCGTGATCGACTCGACCACCGACGACGTGCCGACGGACGGTCCCGCCACCAACGGCGGCGCCGCGAGCGAGAGCGCCGTCGAGCAGCCGAAGCGGGGTCGGCCCCGCAAGCAGAGCACCGCTCGCAAGACCAGGACGGTGGAGTTGGTTCTCACCGTCACGGGCACGGCCGACGGTGAATGGCAGGCCGAACTGACGCACGGCGGCAAGCGCGTCGTGCAGGGCCTGGCCGTTGCCGCCGCGGCCGTCTCCAGGGCAGCCAAGGAGTTGCACCCGGAGATCTCCGGCGAGATCGACACCGTGATCACCGCCGCCCGCGACCAGCACAAGGCGCGGATGGAGGAGCTGGAAGCCGAGCTCAACAAGGTC
Source organism: Pseudonocardiaceae bacterium (assembly GCA_036273855.1). GTDB lineage: Bacteria > Actinomycetota > Actinomycetes > Mycobacteriales > Pseudonocardiaceae > DATEPR01. The sequence continues at coordinate 10,298 of DASUGU010000064.1, read as the reverse complement.
AAGCAGGCGTTGGCCGAACTGGACTGACGACAGGCCGACCATCGACGGGAGCCCCGCACCGACACCCGGTGCGGGGCTCTCGCCGTGCCGCACGAGCCCGACCCGAGCCGCCGGCGCGCCTGCATGGCACGATGACGTGCGTGACCAGCGCCCACCACACCAACGGCACCCGGTCCGGGAACGGCTTGCCTCCGGTCTCGTCCATCCCCCTGACCGAGGACGATCCGGCCCGCGACGCGGAGAACCAGTCGCTCGGCGCGCTGGTCCGCGACGCCACGACACACCTGTCCACGCTGGTCCGGGCCGAAGTGGAGCTGGCCCGCTCGGAGATCACCGCCGAGGTCAAGCAGGGCGTGCGGGGCAGCCTGTTCTTCGTCATCGCGCTGACCCTGGCGCTGCTGCTGATGCCGTTCCTGCTGGTCACGATCGCGCTGGTGATCTCGCTCTGGCTGCCGCAGTGGGCAGGCTTCGGCATCGTGACCGGGTTCATGGTCCTGGTCGCGCTCGCCTGCGCCTTCCTGGGCTGGCGCCGGGTGCGCAAGCTGAAGGGTCCGCGCCAGACCATCAGCTCGGTGCGCGACACCGCGGCGGCCCTGAAGCCCCATCGTGACGCTGACCAGCCGCACTGACGTCCGGGTCGGACGGCCGGCGCCCGACCCGTCCACGGTCCGCATCCCGGGCCCGTGGACGCACCGGGACGTGTCCGCGAACGGCATCCGCATCCACGTCGCCGAGACGGGCACGGGTCCGCTGGTGCTGCTGCTGCATGGTTTCCCCGAGTTCTGGTGGGCGTGGCGCCACCAGTTGACCGCGCTGAGCGACGCCGGCTACCACGCGGTGGCCGTCGATCTGCGCGGCTACGGCGACTCGGACAAGCCGCCGCGCGGCTACGACGGGTGGACGCTGGCCGGTGACGTCGCCGGGCTGATCAAGGCTCTCGGTGAGACGAAGGCGCATCTGGTCGGGCACGCCTGGGGTGGCCTGATCGCGTGGACCGTGGCCGCGCTGCAACCGAGACTGGTCGCGTCGGTGTCCGCCGTGTCGGCGCCGCATCCGCTGGCGCTGCGCACCGCCGTCCGGCGAGGAGTGTTCCGCCGCACCGACAACCAGGCCACCGCGATCTCCCGGGTGTTCCGCGCCCAGTTGCCGCTGGCGCCCGAGCGCGGCCTGGTCGCCGACGACGCGGCTCTGGTGGAGCGGCTGCTGCGGCAGTGGGGCGGTCCACGGTGGACGGACAGCGACGGGTTCGCCGAGGTGGCCGCCGTCGACCGGGCCGCGATGCGGGTGCCCGGCGTGGCGCACAGCGCGCTGGAGTACTTCCGTTGGGCGCTGCGGTCGCAGGTGCGCGGTGACGGCCGCCGGTTCGCCGCCGACGTGGACCGCAGGCTGGCCGTGCCGGTCCTGCAGGTGCACGGCGCGCTCGACCCCTATCTGCTGGAGTCCACCGCGCTGGCGTCCCGCGAGTGGCTGCCGCCGAGGGTGCTGTTCCGCTCCCTGCCCGACGTCGGGCACTTCCCGCACCACGAGGCACCGGACGCGCTCGGCGGCCTCCTGGTGGACTTCCTGGCCGGCGCGGCGGCCCGTCAGTAGATGCAGTTGGCGGCTGCCCCGGTGATGGGCGGCGGCGCGGCCTTCGCCGTGGCCGGGGTGGTGGCCGTTGCGGCCGCCCCCTTGGGACCGGAGTAGTTGGCGCCCAGGTAGACGCGGACCGTGCCGGGCGAGACCAGTGTGCTCGACGCCGTCTGGATGCTGCCGTCGCCCAGTGCGGTGGCCACCTGCCGCGCGCTGGCCTGGTCGCCGGGTGCGTAGTCGATCACGGTGGCCGAGCGGGCGGTGGAGTTGCCGGTGCCGCCGGAGACGAAACCCTTGCTGGTCAACGACTCCAGCACGTCCTTGGCCAGGCCCTGGATGCTGGTGGTGTTGTACACCTGGGTGGTGATGGTGGCGTTGCTGCGGGCCGGGGTGGTCGGCTTCGGCGCGTGCGTGGTGGGCGCGGCCGGCGGCGCGGGGTTGTCCGCGCGGCCCACCTGGGTCTGCACGAAGGACTGGACCTGACCGGGATCGACCTCGACCGCGCTGCCGTCCGACGGCGTCTGGAAGGCGATGTTCTGCACCGGGATCGTGTAGAACTGGATCGCCCCGGCGCTCAGGCCCTGCAACTGCTGGGCGAAGTTGAGGATGTTCCACCCGCTGGACAGGGTGATCGACTTCTGCAGCGCGGCGATCAGGCCGTTGAGCTGGCTGGGGTGGGTGAGCACGCCCGCGGACAGCACCCGGTGCGCCATCGCGGCCAGGAACGCCTGCTGCCGTTTGACCCGGTCCAGGTCACCATCGGGCAGGTCGTGCCGCTGCCGCACGTAGGCCAGCGCCTGCGCGCCCTTGACGGTCTGCACCCCGGCGTGGAAGTTGGCGCCGGAGCGGAAGTCGTGGGTGGCCCGCTTGACGCAGACCTGGACCCCGCCGATGGCGTTGCTGATGTCGTAGAAGCCGACCAGGTTGACCGAGGCGTAGTGGTTGATCTTCAGGCCGGTGAACTGCTCGACCGTGTCGATCGCGTTGCGCGCACCGGCCTCGGCCGCCTTGCGGACCAGCGTCGGACCGGTCAGGCCCTGGTCGCGCAACTGCCGGGCGGCCGCGTTGTCCGCGTAGGTGTACGCCGAGTTGATCTTGTGCATGCCGTAGCCGCCGGCCAGTCGCACGTAGGAGTCCCGGGGGATGGAGAAGCCGACCGCACGGCCGCCGCCCGCCGGGATGTGCACCACGATCATCGTGTCGGTGCCGTCGGCGCCCTCGTCGGCCGGGCCGGCGTGCAGGGTGGCCAGTTCGGCCTTGGGCAGCGGGTGGCCCTGGGCGTCGGTGCGGGTGTCCAGGCCGACCAGCAGGATGTTCTGCGGGCCGCTGTCCCCCTCGGCGGCGGGGTCGATCACGTTGGCGGTGGTGAGCCCGGCCGTCAGCTTGTCCACCGTGGACCAGCCGTACGCGGTGACACCGAGCACGACCGCGGACACCACGGCGAGCGCGGTACGCCAGGCACGGGCCCGGCTGCGGGCCGCGGCGCGGGCACTGGCACTGGCACTGGCGCTGGAGGGCCGGTAACCGGGTGGGCGCCGCGCTCTGGACGGCGGTGGCCGGCGTGGACCGCCCGGCCGCGCCCGGTAGTCGTCAGACTGGCGGGGCCGGCCGGCGTTGGCGTCCCGGGGCTGCCTCGGCCAGTCCTCCACAAACCCTCCCCAACGTCACGAGATCCGGTGCGTCTCCAGTTCAGCCGGTGTTGCCTCCCACACCGTGTAGGACGCGCCGGGAACCGGCCGGGTTGCTCACGAAGCGCACTGGTCGGTGGACACGGATCGGTACAGAGCCGCCGGGTTGGCCGGCAGGACACTGGTCACCTGCTGCGCGGTCAGCGCGAACCCGGTGTTCGGATCGTCGACGGCGGCCCCGAACACCACGCCCAGCACGCCGCCCTGCGGGTCGATCAGCGGACCGCCCGAGTTACCGCTGCGCACCTGGGCGTAGATCGTGTAGACGTCCCGGTTCTCGTTGCGGTCGTCGTAGATGTTCGGGCCGGGCAGGTTGATCCGGCTGCGGACGCGGGCGGCCGACGCGGTGTAGGAGCCGTCCAGCGGATAGCCCAGCACGATCGAGTCCTGGCCCTGGGTCGCGGCCTTCTTGTCGAAGTCCAGTGCCGGTGCGGTGAGGTCGGGGACGGCAAGGATGGCCAGGTCCACGTCGGCGTTGTAGTAGACGACGTGCGCGTCGAGCTGGCCGGAGTCCACCTCGACGTTCACCTTGTCGGTGCCGGCGACCACGTGCGCGTTGGTGAGCACCCGCTGCGGTGCGATGACGAACCCGCTGCCCTCCAGCGCCCGCGAGCAGGACGGTGCCTCGGCGTGGATCTTCACGATGCTCGGCCGCACGTCCTCCACGATCGGACTGTTCAGCAGTGCCGAGTCGGGCGGGCCGACCTGCTGGATCGGTGTCTGCGCGAACGGGTCGGTGACGTCGGGCAGGTCCGGCACGTCGAACAGCTTGCGCAGGTCGGCGGGCAGCTGGCGGGCCGCGTTGGGCATGATCGAGTTGACCGCGCCGAGCACGGTGGAGCGCTGCAGCGCCGAGCTGAGCTGCGGCAGGCCGGAGAACGACGTGAGCGGCACCGCGATCATCCATGCCACCACGAACACCACGACGCCCTGCAGGATGGCGCCCAGCGCGTTGTCCACCCCGGCCAGCTTGGGGTTGCGGATGCGTTGCTTGAGCATCCGGCCGCACCACACGCCGAACGTCTCGCCGAGCGCGACCAGCAGCACCAGGATCGCCACCGCGAACGCCACGCGCGTGGCCGGGTTGGCGAAGTTCTGCACCAGCAGCGGCGCCAGCCGCACGCCCACGACGGCACCCAGCAGCACACCGGCGAACGCCGGCAGCGCGATGACCAGCCCCTGCCGCGCGCCGGACACGGCGGCGGCGACGGCGACGAGCACCACCACGATGTCGACCCAGTTCACCGCTGCACCTCCGCGTCCGCAGGCGGGAGGTTACCGTCGGCCGGCCACTCCCGATCCATCGCCGCACGCCACGCCGAGTCGAGGTCGTGCTGGGGGGTGTCGTCCCACGGCTTGTCCCAGCCTGCGGCGCCGAGCAGGACGGTGAGCACGCCCGCGGTGAATCCCCAGATCAGCATTCCGGGCGCGAGGAACGCCGGGGAGACGTACCCGTTCCTAGGCCCGACCACCCGGATCCGGTTGGCCGGGTCGAGCAGGTGCGCCACCGGCACCCGCGCCACGGCCGCGGTCTCCGCGGGGTCGACGGCCCGGATGGCGGAGGGTCGCTCCCAGTGCGCCAGCACCGGCGTGACCTGGAAACCGGACACCGGCACCATCAGCCGGGGCAGCAGCGCCACCGGCCGCACGCCCGCCGGGTCGAGCCCGACCTCCTCGACGGCCTCGCGCAGCGCGGTGCCCACCGGGCCACCGTCGGCCGGTTCGGCACCGCCGCCGGGAAATGCCACCTGGCCGGGGTGCGAGTCGAGGGTGTCGGCACGGCGCAGCAGCAGCACGTCGGGTCCGGTGCCCGGACCGGTGCCGTCCAGGCCGAACAGCATCAGCACGGCGGCGTGCCGGGCCGATTCATCCGGTTCGGCACGCCGACGGAACATCGAGAAGTCGACCCGCTGGGTGCCGGTGACCAGCGGCGCCAGCCAGTCCGGGACGGAGTCCGGATCGACGAGGGGGCCCGACGCGGTGTCCGCGGTCATCCCGCGCCGCCGGTGTAGGTCGCGACGGCCTGCGCGACCTGCGTCGCCGAGTCCAGTACCCGGCTGGGCCGGGTGATCACGGTGGCCGTGCCGTCCGGCTCGACCAGGTAGGACACCGGCAGGCCGACCGGCAGTTTCAGCGCCTTCGCGGCCGCGCCGGTGTCGTACACCATCTGCAGGTGGTGGACGCCCAGGCCGGCCAGCAGTTCCAGGCCGGACCGCTGGTCGCTCTGCACCTGCACGCCGATCACCGGGACCGCACCCGGCCGGACGGCGTACGCGTCCAGCGCCGGCAGCTCCTGCTGGCACGGCACGCACCAGCTGGCCCACACGTTGACCAGCGCGGGCTGCCCGCCCAGCAGGCTGCCCAGGTCGACGCCGGAGCCGCTGGCCAGGCAGGTGACCCGCACGTCGGCCAGCGTCGGCGTGGCCGTGGACCGCGGCCGGCAGGGCGCCAGGGCGGCCTTGGCGCGGTCGGCGGTGAGATTCGGTGGGGCGGGTGCGGCAGCGACGGGCACCGCGCCGTGGCCCCTCGGCCACACGGCGATCACCACCGCCGCGACGACCACGACGCCGGCCAACAGCCAGCGCAGCGGTGCGCTGACCCGCCCGGTCACGTGGCCCTCGCCGCCCCGCGCGCGGCACGGCGGGACGACGCGGACCCGTTGCGCTCGCTGGCCAGGGCCAGCAGGTGTTCGGTCTCGGGGCCCTTGACCAGCGGCGCGGCCTTGTCCGGTTCGATCGGTCCGGCGCCGAACGACGGGCACTGGCCGGCCAGCAGGCACACCCCGCAGGCGGGTTTCTTGGCGTGACACACCCGGCGGCCGTGGTAGATCACGCGGTGGGACAGGATCGTCCACTCCTTGCGCGGGATCAGTTCGCCGACGGCGTGCTCGACCTTGACCGGGTCCTGCTCCTCGGTCCAGCCCCAGCGCCGGACCAGCCGGCCGAAGTGGGTGTCCACGGTCAGTCCGGGTACCCCGAAGGCGTCGCCGAGCACCACATTGGCCGTCTTGCGGCCGACGCCGGGCAGGGTCACCAGATCGGCCTGGTTGCCCGGCACCTCGCCGTCGAACCGTTCCACCAGCGCGGCGCCCAGCCCGATCAGCGACGTGGCCTTGTTCCGGTAGAAACCGGTGGGGCGGATGAGTTCCTCGAGTTCGACCCGGTTCGCGCCGGCATAGTCGGCGGCGGTGCGGTAGCGGGCGAACAGCGCGGGCGTGGTCAGGTTGACCCGGACGTCGGTGGTCTGCGCGGACAGCACGACGGCGACCAGCAGTTCCAGCGGTGTGGTGAAGTCCAGTTCGGTGCGCGGTTCCGGGAACTCCTCGGCGAGCACCTTGGTCATGCGCCGGGCTCTGCGGACCAGGGCGAGCCGGCTCTCCGAGGCACGGGTGGACATGGTCGCGCTGGAACCTACACCGGGTGACACGCGTCCAGCGTACGGGCGTGGCGAGTGAGGGGTCGGTGTGGTGGGTGGGATCGTGTGCCGCGCGGGTACCCCGATCGTGCGGCCGTGGACGACATACGCGAGAATCGAGCGACCATGACTTACTGGTTCGTGTTGATCATCCCGCTGGTGATCATGCTGTTCGCGTTGTTCATGGAGCGGGTGGAAGCTCGGCTGAAGAACCTGACCATCCAGGAGAACGAGGTCGAGGAGTTCCTCGAGCACGCTGCGCCGGAGGAGGTCGAGGCGCTGTACGGCCACGGCATCGGCCGGGCGCTGGAGCTGTTCCGGCTGCGTCGACTGGGTGGTCGTCCGCCGAGGCCCAAGGCCCGCAGGCCACGCTCCCGGGTCTGATCGACTACCGCTACCGGCGTTTCGGATGCCGGCCGTGCGTACCGACTCGTAACACGCTCTAAACTGCACCGTAGTGATCGACGGCAGGGCGCCGGAGTCCCGTGACGCGGGGTGCCCCCGCCGCGTGCAGACAGGAGGGACGACGTGGACGAGACCCTGGCGCGAGCCGGTATTTTCCAGGGAGTTGAGCCCGCGGCAGCCGAGGCGCTCGCCCAGTCGCTGGATCCGGTCGAATTCCCTCGAGGCCACGTGATCTTCGCCGAGGGCGAACCGGGCGACCGGCTCTACATCATCCAGGCCGGCAAGGTGAAACTCGGCCGCAAGTCGCCGGACGGCAGGGAGAACCTGCTGGCCATCATGGGCCCGGCGGACATGTTCGGCGAACTGTCCATCTTCGACCCGGGCCCGAGGACCTCCACCGCGACGACGGTGACCGAGGTCAGGGCCCTGGCCATGGATCGGGCGGCACTGCGCGAGTGGATCAGCAAGCGCCCCGAGATCGCCGAGCAGTTGCTCCGGGTGCTGGCCAGGCGGCTGCGCCGGACCAACAACATGCTCGCCGAGCTGATCTTCACGGACGTGCCCGGCCGCGTGGCCAGGGCGCTGCTCCAGTTCGCCCAGCGCTTCGGCAGCCAGGAGGCGGGCCTCCTGCGGGTCACCCACGACCTGACCCAGGAGGAGATCGCCCAGTTCGTGGGCGCCTCCCGGGAGACGGTCAACAAGGCCCTGGCCGACTTCGCCCACCGCGGCTGGCTGCGCCTGGAAGGCAAGAGCGTCCTGATCCTGGACCCGGAACGCCTGGCCAGAAGGGCCCGCTGACGACACGACAGCGCACCGACGCCAGGCGCCGGTGCGCTGTCGTGTTTCCGTGGGTGGCTACCGCCCCAGCCAGGGATACTGGGCGTCGGGCTGGAACGTCATCCCGTTGGCGATCCCCGCCAACTCGTCCTTCGCCCTGCCCTGGACCACGAGGGTGTTGCCCTCGGCCGTCAGGCTGATGTCGCCGTCGCCCACGCTGTCGTGCTCGTAGAAGGCGCCGACACCGCGCGCCGTGGCGTTGACCGGCATGCGGTCGCCGCGGTAGCCCGGTCCCCAGGACACGAAGAACGTCAACCCCGGCTTCCGCGTGGTGAACATCGCGTTGGCCTCCCAGTTACGCGGTGAGGTTCCCACGACGCTCACGCTGGCGAGCGTCGCTCCGTCCGGCATGGCGGGCAGTTGGAACGGCAGCGTGACGGCATCCGAGCTGGGCACCACCGAACGCGCGACCGCGAGCAGCGTGTTGCTCTGATCACCGCTGTCGCCGGTCAGGTGCAAGGTCAACACCACACCCGGTGCGGGCGACCACGCGACCGCGTCGACGGTCCCGATCGACCCTTGGCGGAGGTTCTCGATCAGCTGGAGCACCCGCCGGGTGCCGGTGACGCCGTTGATGTCGACCGGGCGGTCGGGCCCGATCTGCTTCGTGTGGGCGAGGTTGGAACCGGCCGGGGTCGGGTCGTCGAGGATGCTGATCTCATTGTCGACCGTGAACAGCTCCGGCTCGAAGTGGGCGGCCGGCGCGATGCTGAGGTACAGGTGCTGGGTGGGCTGCGACCCGTGAGCAGGCTTCGTCCAGGACAGGATCGTCGGCGGGACCTTCGCCGCTTCGGAGTTGCCCTGGCTCACCTCACGGGACAGGCCGACAAACCCCGCCGGCAGCGTGGCCGGCAGGTAGCAGATCGGAAACGACAGCTCACCGCCAGGAGCGGGGGTTGCGGGAGCCTGAGCACAGGCGGACGGTGCCGACCCCGCGGTCTGTACCCGACCATTCCCGGCAAGGTGACTGACCGCCACCGGGATCCCGGCAGCGACGACCACGACGGCCGCCGCCGCCGGAATCACCACCCCCAGCCTCCGGCCGAGGCCACGACGACGGCCACCGCCCAACACCTCGTACACCCGTTCACCCGACGGCGCCCGATCAGCCTCGGCGTCCAGCGCGGAACGGATCAGTTCCTCGGTTCGGTCATCAGACAGCATGGTTGACCCCCTGGTCGGACGGTCGTAGCGCAATGACATGGCCTTCACCGGCGGCCTGAGCCCGCAACGCGGCCAACGCATGAGAAACGTGGCTCCGCACTGTCGCGGCTGAACAGCCCAACACCCCGGCAATATCCGAATCTGAAAGATTCTCGTAATACCGCAACACAATCACCGCCCGCTGCCGCCGGGACAGCCGAGCGATCCGCACCCGCATGGCATCCCGCTCGGCCAGCGCAGCCACATGATCATCAACGGCGCCGCCGAGTTGGACCAGCAACGGATGGGAGACCGCCAGGTCCCGATTGGCCCGACGCCGCCGCCACGACAGGTACTCGTTGACGATCATCTTCCGCACGTAGGCGTGCGGGCTGTCCATCAGACAGATCCGCCCCCAGTCCCGCTGAGCCCGGATCAGCACCTCCTGCACCACGTCCTGAGCCAGATGCGGATCACAGGTCAGTGCCGTCGCAGCACGCAGGAGCCCCGCAAGCCGGCCGGTAACGAACTCCTGAAACGTCGGTGGCATAAGCCCCCCATCAGTAGCGGACACCCCACTAACGCCACACCCACCCCAACCTGTGGAGCCCAAGCCCAAGAAACCCAACCACCCCCCAGCAAGCCGCGATCAAGACCGAGGCAAGGCGCGAAGCGCGAGGCAAGGCGAGACGAAGGCCGAGGCGCGAAGCGCGAGCCACGAGCCCCCGGCAGCAAGAGGTGTGGGGGTTCGAACACCCAATGCCGACCAGGCGAAACGCGAGCGACACGAGGCGAGAAGACCGAAGCAAGACGCGAAGCGCGAGCCGGAGTCCAGACGACAGCACAAGGCAAGGCACAAGCAAGACAGAGGCAAGGCGCGAAGCGCGAGCCGGGAGCACCAGGCGAAAGCGCGATGCGCGAAGCGCGAGCCGAAAGCACGAGGCGAGACACAAGCAAGACAGAGGCAAGGCGCGAAGCGCGAGCCGGGAGCACCAAGCGAAAGCGCGATGCGCGAAGCGCGAGCAAGAGCGAGGCGCGAAGCGCGAGCCGGGGGGTCCGGGGGGCGGAGCCCCGCCGGCCGGGGGTGTGGGGGCTTGGCCCCAATGGCGCTTCCTTTGGTGACGGGCTGCTAACTTGATCTTGTGAGTGGCGCAGTACCAGACACCCGGACAATGCAGACCCGATTACCCGACCAGGTCTCGATCGGGGTGCTGACCTCAGTGTTCCCACCCGCGTTGG
>DASUGU010000063.1:0-16013 GCA_036273855.1 Pseudonocardiaceae bacterium | reverse complement strand
CAGGCCGGGCCCGGTTGGGACGGACCAACCGGTCTCGGCGCGCCCAACGGCCTGACCGCGTTCTGAGGTCCGTGCGGGCCGACCCGCCTTCCAACCCGGGCACAGTGCCGCTCGCAGTGAAGTGTGCCGCACAGGCAGACCACGCGTGGCCGACTGCTGGCGTTCCCGCGTACTGCGCCGGGCCCGGATGTTGGCGACCGTCTTCGCGGACAGGCCGGTGCTGGCCGCGATCGCCCGGTCGGACAGGCGTGGGTGGCTGCGCACCAGTCGGCCGGCGGCCGCGCATCGGTCGGCGTAAGACAACACGGTCCCGCCGGGGGCGGCCCTGTCTGTGTTGTCGGCCGAACTCACGGCTCAGCTCGGCTCGACGGACATGTGGTGGCGGAAGAAGTTCGTCGGGTCCCACGTCCGCTTGACCTGCTGCAGCCGGGGATAGTTGTCCTTGTAGTACAGCGTGGACCACGGCACGCCGGACTTGTTGAACGCCGGATCCGACATGTCGACGTCGGCATAGTTGATATAGCAGCCGTCCGCCGAGGTGCCCGGCACCGGGACGCCACCGGTATCGGCGAAGAACTCCCCGTACAGCCGGCGCAGCCAGCCCAGGTAGAACGAGTCGTCGGACGCGTTCGGCCAGAACGTCTGGAAGCACATCTTGAACACGGCTTCCCGCTGCGCATTGGCGGTCGCGTCGTCTGCCACCGCGTTCACCTGGCCGCCGAACGAGAACAGCACGAGCATCGTGTCGGGATTGTCGAACCCGGAACCGTCCGCGCCGGACATGTACTTGTACAGCGCGGAGATCTGCGCCGGTGAGAAGTTCCGCCGCATGTACGCGGACTTGTGACCGCCGCGGGACGTCGGGCTCGTGATGGTGGGGTTGTTGGTGCCGACCAGCCGCGTCGCCTGGAGCCACGAGTATTCCTGCGGCTTCAGCAGATCCGGCAGATGACGGAGTTCACCCATCGGTCCGCTCGCCGCCTGTGGCGTGACGCCCGTGCCATCCGTCATCGCGGCCAGGTAGTCGTCCAGCATGCCAGCCGCATTCGGCGCACCGGCGTCGACCTGCGTGAACATACCCAGGCTACCGTGCGCCTTGTGACTGACGTTGAACAGGCTGCTCAGGCTGGTGTACGGCGAATCCGGTGCGCTGTTCGCCTCGTGCCAGCGGCCGAAGTTGTTCAGCAGTCTGATGAACGAGGTCTCGGCCAGTTGCTCCCAGGGAAACTCGATCGCACTGACCAGCACCGTCGACGGCGGCGCCACCAACTGCGCGGACGGATGGTCGCCGGTCGCGCCCGGGGAGCGGAACCAGTACTTGGTCACGACGCCGAAGTTGCCGCCACCACCGCCGGCGTGGGCCCACCACAGGTCGCGGCGCGGATCGTTCGCCTCCTTGGTCGCCACCACGGTACGGACGCGTAGGTGGGCGTCGACCACGACGACCTCCACCGCGTAGAGGTGGTCGATGGTGAGGCCGTGTGCCCGGGAGAGCAGGCCGTAGCCGCCGCCCGCGATGTGGCCGCCGACGCCGACGCTGTAGCAGATACCGCCCGGAATCGTGACGTTCCAGCCCTTGAACAGCGCCTCGTAGACGTTGAGCAGGCGCGCACCGGGCTCGACGGCGAACGCGCGCATCGCCGGGTCGTAGCTGACACCCGTCAGTTCCGACAGGTCGAGAATGACCTCGACGTCGGGGTTGCACGTGAAATCGGCGAAGCAGTGACCGCCGCTGCGGACCGAAACCCGCTTGCCCGCCCGGACCGCGTCGGTGACCGCCTGTTCGGCGTCAGCGGACGAACGGATCATCTTGATGTACTCCGGCGTCGCGACGAATCGCTTGTTGTTGCCGGTCATCAGATCCGGGTATCGCGGATCCGCCGGTAGGACGACATCGCCGGCGGCCGGGTCGGCCGGAAGTGTGGCCGCCTGTGCTGGCGCGCCGGACAGTCCGGTTGCGACGGCGGTGCCCGCGGCGGCCATCGCGCCGACCAGCACTGAACGGCGATTCAAGGCACGTGTCTGGTTCCTGTCCTATGGATGTCCGAAACTGTAGACAGAAACTCACAAGCTCATTTCGGAGCGTAGGTACAGTGGAAGATTGGCGTCAAGACGGCCATTCGTGTCAGTTTGTGACCTGGCTCATGTCGGCCGTTTTCCCAACCCGTTCCGATAGGCGATCCAGTGTGCCGGAGAACACGGCAATGCCCAGTCCGGCGAGTACCAGCAACGCGCCGACGACATTCGGCGACGCATAGCCGAAGTGCGCGTCGATAACCAGGCCGCCCAGCCACGCACCGATCGCGTTACCCAGGTTGAATGCGGCGATGTTCACCGTCGATGCCAACGTCGGTGCCGCGGCGGCCTTGGTCATCATCCGCGCCTGGAATGGTGGGACCGTCGCGAAGCCCGTGATGCCGAAAAACAGGATCGTGATCGTCGCCGGCACCGGTTGCCGCACCGTGAACACGAAAACGATCAATACGGCCGCGAGTGCGACGAGAATGAGATAGAGGTTCGGCATGAGGTTCCGGTCAGCCGCCCAACCGCCGACCAGATTGCCGACACACAGGCCGATCCCGAACACCACCAGCAACCACGTCACGGTACCGCTGGAAACACCGGTGGCATGCGTCAACATCGGCGCGATGTAGGTGAACGCGGCGAACACACCGCCAAATCCCAGGGTGGCCATCAGCAGGGCCAGCCACACCTGCGGCGAGCGGAACACCAACAGTTCCGAGCGCAGCGGCACGACCGGTCTGGGCTGTCGCGGCACCAGGCGGGCGATCCCGGCCAGCCCGAGCACGCTCAGCGCGGTCACCGCCCAGAACGTCGAACGCCAGCCGAAATGTTGCCCCATCGCGGTGCCCAGCGGCACACCGAGCACGTTCGCGACCGTCAGCCCGGTGAACATCAGCGCGATCGCGCTCGCCCGCCGTCGCGGTGCCACGAGATCGGCCGCGACCACCGAGCCGATACCGAAGAACGCGCCGTGGCACAGCGCGGCCACCGCCCGCCCGGTCATCAGCACGGCATAGTCGCCCGCGACCGCGCACAGCGCGTTGCCCAGCACGAACAGGCCCATGAGTGCCAGCAGCATCGTCTTGCGGGGTAACCGCGAGCCGGCAGCGGTCAGCAGCGGCGCGCCGACGGCGACGCTGATCGCGTAACCGGACACCAGCAGGCCGGCGGTGGGAATCGACACGCTCAGATCGCCCGCGATGTCGGGTAACAGGCCGACGATCACGAACTCGGTGGTGCCGATCCCGAACGCGCCGATGGCGAGCGCGATCAGCGCGACGGGCATGCGCATTCTCCTCACATCTGGATCGCGGCAGGGCGCGTCGGTCCTGTTGGGACTCGGGCAGGCTGCGGCCGGGCACGCGCGTCAGCAGATGCCCTACCTGGTGAGGTGGCTCAGCCCGTGATGTCGACCAACGTGGGATCGAGCAGGGTCGCCTGGTGCCCGGGGTCCATCCGGTAGTGCAGCAGCCGCAGAGCCGTCGCGGCCGCGGAACCCGGTTCCGCGCTGTACATGATCACCCGCCGGTCGGGCTCGTCGGCCAGCAGCAATGCCTCGTAGGACAGCTCCAGCGCCCCCACCACGGGATGGTGCAGCCGCTTCACGCCCGACACGCACGTCGCCACCGGATGCTTCGACCACAGGGCCGCGAACTCGGCGCTCTTCATGGTCAGCTCACCGATCAGCTCGGCCAGCTCCCGATCGTCGGTGCGCCGGCCGGCGACCAGCCGGAGCTGCGCGACCACCCGCGTGGCCTCCTCGGCCCGGTCGACGAACATGTCGCGGTACAGCGGGTCGAGGAACAGCATCCGGGTCAGGTTGGGCCGCCGGGCCGGATGGGCCGGCGAGTCGAAGTCCAGGTGACCGGCCAGCAGCAGGTGACCCAGCGCGTTCCAGGCCAGCACTTCGTTGCGCACGCCGAGCACGACGGCCGGCACGTCCGTGGCGGCGTTGATCAGTCGCACCATGCCGGCCCTGGCCATCGTGGGGCGCGCCGCCCTGCGTGGCCTGGCCGGAGCCGGCCGGGCCAGGTCGTGCAGGTGGGCGCGCTCGTCATCGGTCAGGTTCAGCGCCCTGGCCAGCGCGTCGATCACCGCTTCCGACGCCCCGGTGCCCTGGCCCTGCTCCAACCGCGTGTAGTAGGTGGCGCTGACGCCGGCGAGCTGCGCCAGTTCCTCGCGTCGCAGGCCGGGCACCCGCCGGGCACCGTAGGACACGATGCCCACGTCCTCCGGCTTGAGCCTGCTGCGCCTGCTGCGGAGGAACTCTCCCAGTGCAGTGCTGTCCGCCATGTCCCCATGATGCCTTTTCCTGTTCGGCCGTGGGTGACCCTGGCAGTGCTAGGCAGCGCGTGACTAGGCGGAGCAGGGGACTGGCTGGTTCCGACCCCGACGAGCACGGTGGCGGCAGACCGTAGAAGGGATCGCCACCATGTCCAGCATCGAGCAGGTCGTCGGCCCGGCCGGCGGCGTGCGGCAGACAGGAATGACCGGGCGGCAGCGGCTGGCCCTCGCCCTGCTGCTCACCGCGAGTTTCACGCTCGCGGTCGACTTCTCCGTCCTCAACGTCGCCCTGCCCACCATCGGCCGCGACGTCGGCTTCGCGTTGCAGAACCTACAGTGGGTGGCGACCGCGTTCGCGCTGTGCGCGGCCGGGTTCACGCTGCTGTTCGGCCGGATCGCGGACCTGTTCGGCCGCCGCAGGCTGTTCGTCGCCGGCATGGCGCTGCTGGGTGCCGCCTCGCTGGTCGGCGGGCTCTCGCTGTCCCCGGCGATGCTGCTGGTCGCGCGGGTCTGCCAGGGCATCGCCACCGCGGCCGTCACACCGGCCGCGTTGTCGCTGCTGACCACGACCTTCGAGGAAGGCCCGGCCCGGGACCGGGCGCTCGGCCTGAACGGCTCGCTGATGGCCGCCGGCTTCACCACCGGCGCCATCCTCGGTGGCGTGCTCACCGACCTGCTTAGCTGGCGCTGGGCGTTCTTCATCAACGTGCCCGTCGCGGTGTTCGCGGTGCTCACCGCGCGTGTCGTGCTGGCCGAGAGCCGCCCGGAACGGCGGCCGAGGCTCGACCTGCCCGGTGCCGTGACCGTGACCGCGGGCCTGCTGGCCGTCATCTACGGCATCACCACTGCGGGTGTCACCTCCTGGATCGATCCAGCGGTCCTCGGCGCCCTCGCCGTCGGCGTCGTCCTGCTGGTGACGTTCTGGCTGATCGAGCAGCGCGTCGCCGCTCCGCTGCTGCCGGTGGCGATCCTGCGCAGGCGCAGCGTCGGTTGGGGCAACGCCGCCGGCCTGTTCGCCTTCCTCACCGAGACGTCCCTGGTGTTCCTGCTCACGCTGTACCTGCAGAAGGTGCTCGGCTACTCGCCGCTGACCGCCGGCCTGTCCTTCGCGGTGCTCGGCGTCGGCACGGTGCTGGGCGGCCTGGTGGGGCCGAAGCTCATCGGACGGCTGAACAACAAGCGGACGCTCGTCGTCGGGTTCCTCGTGCAGGCGGTGGCGACCGGCTCGCTGGTCCTGCTCGGTCCGTCGCCGGCGTGGATCGCGCTGCTGCTGGTCGCGACGTTCGTCGGCGGCGTGGCCAACCTGGTGGCGATCGTCGGCTTCATGGTCACCGCGACATCCGGGCTGCCCAACGAGGAACAGGGCCTGGCCACCGGCATGACCACGATGAGCCAGCAGATCGGCATCACGGTCGGCATCCCGATCATGAGCGCGATCGCGACCGCCAGGGTGCACGCGCTGGGCGGCGAGAACGCGCACACCGTGCTGTCCGGGGTGTCCACCGCCATCGTCGTGAACGCGGCGTTGTGCGTGGTCAGCGCGCTCGCACTGGCGGCGTTCCTGCGCCCGTCGGCGGGGCCCACATCGTGACGTCCCACGACGGTGGCACGGTCCGGTGGCACGCGGTGGCCGTTCCAGGGATCGGCCACCGGATACCGGTCCGGGTCTACGAGCCGCCGGTGCCACCGTCGGGCTGGCTGGTGTGGGCGCACGGCGGCAGTTGGACCGCCGGTTCGGTCGCCGACTGGCATCCCGCCTGTGCCGACCTCGCCGCCGCGTCGGGCTGCACGGTCGTCAGCGTCGACTACCGGCTGGCACCCGCCCACCGGCATCCGGCTGCGGTGCGGGACGTGCTCGCGGTCGCCTCCTGGGTCGAGGAGACGGCCGGTCCGGTGCCGATCGTCGTCGGCGGGGACAGCGCGGGCGGCACGATCGCGGCGTGCGCGGCACTCGTGCGCCGCGACCAGCAGGGCAGGCCGTTCGCGGGACAGGTCCTGGCCTATCCACCGCTGGATCCGGACTGCCGGGCGACGTCGTTCACGCGGTTTCCGGACGGTTTCCCGAGCCGGGACTGGATGCTGACCGCCTGGCGCGCCTACCGTGGTTCCAGGCCCGATCCGACGTGGTACAGCACGCCGTTCGAGGTCGCCGACCTGGCCGGTGCGCCGGCGGCCGTGCTCGCGGTCGGCGACCGCGACCCCGTGGGCGACGACACGATCGAATACGCCCGCCGACTGCGTGCCTCGGGCTGCGCCGTCACACTGCGCCGGTTGCCGATGAGCGGCCACGGCACGTTCCCGTTGCCCGGCCCGGGAGCCGAATTGCGCGGGTGGTTGGGCAACGCGCTGCGGCCACTGCTCACCAAGCAGCACACGCGAGGAGCAACGTCATGACAGTACACAACGGACAGTCCGCGGTGCCCGCGCTGCTGCGTCACTTCGCCGACCTGCGCGACGGCCGGCACGGTGACTCCGCGGTGACCAGGCAGGAGAAGGAGGCACTGTTCCGCGCGTCGGTCGACCTGCTCGCGCCCTACGCGCGGCAGGTGCTCGACGAGATCAACGAGGGCATGCTCCTCGGAACCGGCGTCGTCGAGTCCGGCGGGCTGCTCCGCGGCGCCGACGGCGGACTCGCGGTCCGGTGGACGTTGTCCTGGCCGGAGCAGCGCGCTGAGGCCATCAGCCCGATCACGCTGGAGGCGCACTACGGTGCGACCTTCCACCACCCGCATCTGCACGGCGCGACGGTGGGGGAGTGGCCGCTCAACGTGTTCGACGACGACCAAGCCGCGGACGAACTGCAGACGCTGCGCGCGATCGCCTCGGCCGACCTGCACAACCTGGTGTTCCAGCGGGACTTCCGCATCGTCCCCGCCACGACGAGGGGTACCACACGGTGACACCGAGGCTCTCGGTCCTGGACCAGTCACCAGTGGTCGAGGGCGGCACACCTGTGGACGCACTGCGGGCGACCGTGCGGCTCGCGGCGGAGGTCGACCAACTGGGCTACACGCGCTACTGGCTGGCCGAACACCACGCCTCGCCGGGCTTCGCGAGCACCGCACCGGAGGTGCTCGCCGGTGTCGTGCTGGCGAACACGCGACACCTGCGCGTTGGTTCACGCGGGGTGCTGCTGTCGCGCTACCCGCCGGCCAAGGTCGTGGAGACGTTCGCCCTGCTGTCGGCGATCTACCCCGGCCGGGTCGACCTCGGCATCGGGCGCACCGGCGGCCCGGCACAGGACTTCCCGCGGAAGGTGGCGGCGGTCCTGACCGGTCTCGACGTGCCCGTCCCGCCGCAGGTGTGGTTGCTGGGCAGCGGCACGTCATCGGCCGAGCTCGCCGCCGAGCTGGGCACCGCTTACTGTCACGCGCATTGTCTTAATCCACTGTCTACACAGGATGCTCTGGTGGCGGCGCGGCTGTCGGATGCCGCGAAGGCCGTCGCGGTCCGGGTCTTCGTGGCGGACACCGAAGCGGAGGCATCGTCCCTGGCGCGCGGTTTCCTATTGTGGCGCAGCCGCAAGGATCTCGGCGACGACCAGCCACTGCCCGCTCCGGACACCGTCAGCGAACACCGCTGGTCCCCGGCGGAATCGGCGCGGGCGGACGTGCACCTGCCCTCGGTCGTGTACGGCGCACCGGAACAGGTCCGCGACACGTTGGTCACGCTGGCGGCGCGGCACGGCGTGGACGAGATCGTGGTGAACACGCTGATCCACGACGAGGCCGCCCGGCTGCGGTCCTACCGCCTGCTCGCCGAGGCGTGCACGCCCAGCCGTGTCCCGTAAGGCTATGGGTCAGCCGGCGGCGACCGGCGCCGGTGCGCCGAACCAGCGGTTCAGACTGGTCGGCGCTGGAGAATCCCTGGAGAGTCGACCTGCGCCGAACTGCATCATACTGCACTCAAGTGCAGTATTTGCAACGTGTCTGACCTGTTAATAGCGTAGAGTCGCAGGTGAAAGCCAGTGTCCCTGGCAGTGTGGGGGTCACGGGTTCGAACCCCGTCAGCTCCACCAGACAGGCCTGATTCACACCAGCGACCATCTGAACGCGATCACATGTCGTGTCCGGATGGTCGCTTTGTGTTAGCACCCCATCGGCGGCGTATGTCGCCTGGAACACCAGGTCAGGCCGTGCGCGGTCGTCCGATGCGTGGTGTCCGTCCCGTCCGTCACCGTGCGTCTGGGCCGGTGTGACGTCCGTCGTGGCGGTGGCGGTTGCCGCCTCGGCGTCGGTGATCGTCCGCCCGGCGTCCAGTAGCGCTTGGAACGGCTCCGTGAACACGGCGCGCTCTACGCTGCCGTCCTCGCCGATGAACAGCTTCTCGAAGAACCCTTGGTTGATCTGTCGCCGGATATGTCCCGGCGCCTGGGCGTAAGCGGCCTGGCAGTTGGCGGCGGCCGTGAGTGCGGCGTCGAGGGTGGCTTCAATGTGCTGATTCGTGGTCTTGGCGGCAGTGATGGCCAGGTCGGCTTCCTTGAGTTCGCGGGTGAGTCGCTGCATCTCCGAGGCCAGGAGATCTTGGGGTACGGCGCCGGCGTAGTGGGCGTGCAGGAGCTTCTGTCGTTCGCCTTCTGCCTGCGTTCGGCGTTTCGTGGCGCGCTGGAGGTCGCGCCGGGCGTCGTGTTGCTGGCTCGCGAGTTCATCTCTGACGGCCTGCTGGATCTCTGCGGCGTACTTAGCGCGGAGCCGGAAGCGGCCGTAGAAGTCCACGATGGCTTCTTCGACCCGCTCGACGCGGACAGCGCGCCGGGTGCAGTTGTTCTTCTTGGTCTTGCGCTTGACGCACCAGAAGTAGACGTAGGTGCCGCCGTGGCCCTTCTGTTCGGAGTAGACCAGTCGGCCGCCGCAGGCGGAACAGTAGATCGTGCCGCGCAGGTAGTGCGGGTGGACGCGGTCCTTCTCGCCGTGGTGATGGGAGGCCAGGATGTCCTGGCAGGCCAGCCAGGTATCCGGTTCGATCAGGGCGGGATGCTTGCCTTCGTAGTGGATGCCCCGGTAGGCGACGACGCCCATGTAGTAGGGGTTTTGGAGGATGTGGTACATCGTGGTCAGGCCGACGGGTTGGCCAGCTACGCCGCCACGGGGGCGGTTGGTAAGGCCCTTGGCACCAGCGGCGAGTGTGAGGTCGATGCCCGACCATTCGCCCGTGGCGTATTGCTCGAAGCACCATTTGACGATCCCGGCCCGTTCCGGGTCCAGTTCGACCCAGGAGTAGTCGATGCCGTCGCGCATCTCCCGCCGGTTGCGGTAGCCGAGCGGTGCGCGGAAGGGAGTGCCGCCCTCTTCCGCTTTGCGGAGCAAGCCTTTCATCACTTCCTGGGCGAGGTTGCCGCTGTAGAACTGGGCAATCTCGGCGAGCAGGCCGTAGAGTAACCGGCCGCTGGGTGTGTCGTCGATGTTCTCGATGCAGGAGACCAAGGTGACGCCGTGCTTCTTCAGCAGAAGGTTGATCGCGACGTCGTCAGCGCGGTTGCGAGCCAGGCGGTCGATTTTGTGGACGATCACGTAGTCCGGTCGGATGGTCTTGATGTCGCGTAGCATCCGCTGCAGGTCGTCACGGTCGGCGCTACGGGCAGATTCGCCAGCGTCCACGTACTCTTCGATCACAGCACCGAGCGACGCCGCTTTGGCGCGGCAAGCATCCCGTTGTGCTGGGATGGAATATCCCTCGGCGCCGCCGCCGGTGCGGGCTTGCTCTTTGGTGCTTACCCGTAGGTAGCAAAAGGCGATGGGTACGTCCCGTGAGGCCGTAGGGGTTCGGGTGGACTTGGCTGCGCTCGCCGCCCGCGTGCGCGCGGCTTCAAGCGCGGAACGTGTGGATTGGTTCTGGGCTGACGTGATTGCGTTAGTATCCATGATTCACCTCCTTCTTGTTATTCGGTCGCTTTCTTGGGGCGGTCGGTCTTTACGCACGCCGTCACCACGTTGAACACCGCCGCTGTTACAGGTGTGGGCAGCGTGGTGTCTCCTGCTATGGCGACCAGGGTTGCCAATGCTTCGCGTTGGTCATTGGTGAGCTGGCCACGGCGGATGATCTGCACGGCGGCGTCCAGGTCATCCGCTACCGCAAGCGACCTTTTGCTATATGGCGGCTGCGTTGCCCACTCCGCCACCTGATCCAGCAGCGCGCTGGTAAATCGTCGGGCGGTTTCGACTCCGGTTATGGTGGCGACTTCGGCGCCGCAGGCCTGGACGCGCCGGATGACGCTATCCAGGCCTTGGGCGTCACGGCCGAGGCGTGCGTAGTCGTTCACCACGACGTAGGCCGCGTCACCGAGTTGTTCGAGGTCGGCCAGCAGTCGCCGCAGTTCGGTTTGCTGCCCTAGCCGTGCCGGCTTGCCGCGATCGATGTATTCCCGGACGATCGTCACGCCGTAGCGCTGGGCAATCTGCTCGCAGGCTGTTCGCTGTGTGGTAGTGGCGATATCCGAATCGGTTTGTGCGCTTGCGACCCGCAGATAAACCACTGCTCGATGCGCGCGATCCTGTTCTTGTTTCACGTATCCTCCGTACTTCTCATTTTCCGTAATGCCTCTCCTTTCTTCCATTTTTTCAGCCTGTCGTGCGGGTGCCAAGAAAGGCGATCCTGTCCTTATGCATTTTGATGCAAGGTCAGCCTGTCCTTTCTCTGTTCCCGAACGTCCGTTGGTGTGCTGCGGTTTTCGCAGCACGAAAGCAGCCTGGTTGGTATGTGGTGGTGGGTAGCGGCGGTCTGCCTGCTACCCACCACCGTCCGAGGTGGACAGCTCGAAAGCGTTAGCTTTCGGTTCCTGTCTTCCGACTCCTGGTGGTCGGCTTGCTGGCAGTGGTCTCGGCGTCTCCACCAAACAGCCCTTGGATCGCACCTCGCCGGGCTGCGGCCTCCCGCTCGATATCCTCGAGCGCGGCTTGAGCGCGGTCGGCGAAGTCCGGTTCGGCCTTCTTGGTAGAGACGTACAGCTCGACAGCCCTCACGGCGGCGTCGCCGAGCGAGATGCCATCCAGTTGCGCCACCAGGGCGAACTGCGCGTGCAGCGCGTCGGGCACCTTGATGCCCAGCGTCTTCACGCTGCCTCGTGCTTCCGTCACCGGAAACCTCCTCGGTGTGGTGTGGCCGCCCATGTCCGCGTGATTCGCGGGACGAGGATGAGCGACCACAGGCCACCGAGGAGCGACAGCCATGCCGGAGTAAGGCGGGCGGCTCACCCGACACCCACTTTCTCTCGCCACTGGGCCAGGCGCTTCTCGGCCAGCTCGGCGTACTCAGGGTTCAGCTCGATGCCGACCCAATCCCGGCCGTAGGTCTCGGCCGCGATGGCGACCGTGCCCGCGCCCATGAACGGGTCAAGGGCGATCCCCGGCTGCCAGCCGGCGTTGCAGCGACAGGCCGCCCGTAGTGGCCCGATGGCCAGTCGCCGGCCGTCGACCACCTGGTCTGCGCGCCGCCAGGCGTGCCCACAACGGACGCAGACCCGTTCGGGACACGTCGCCAGCAGCGGACGCCGTACCAGCTCCACCGGGAACGTGGCGAAGTGTGCGCCTCGGTAGCTGGCGGTCGACACATGCCAAACGTCGCCGGGGTTCTTACCGAGCGGGTGGCTCTCGCGTCCGGTTGCCTTCAGCGCGGCGAGGCCGTGGTTGAGATCTACTCTGGGCGAGATGCCGCCGCCCAGCGTCGGCACGGCGCGCCTGGGCGGGTAGTCGGATCGGGATGACCGGCCGCCGTGAGGTGGCGTGCTGGCGGGTTCGCGGATGGCGTCCAGATCGAAGTAGTAGGTCGGCTGTTTGGTGAAGAAGTAGACGAACTCATGGGTAGTGCTCAGGCGGTCGGTGACGCTGGCGGGCATCGGGTTTTTCTTCGCCCAGACCGCGACGTTGCGCAGCAGCCAGCCAGCGCGGGTCAGCCGCAGCGCCACCCGCTGTGGTCCGAGCAGCAGACTCTTCTTCGCTGTTCCCTCGCTGGGCCGCCGGGCGTAGCCGTCGCCGAGGTTGAGCCACAACGCCCCGCCGGGCGTCAGGACGCGCCACAACTCGGCGCAGACGGCCGTGATGCTGGCGGCCCACGCTTCGACCTCTGCTTCGGCCCCAATCTGGTCAGCTTGGCCGTAGTCGCGCAGTTGGAAGTACGGCGGGCTGGTGATGATGCAGTTGACCGAGGCGTCGGGCAGTTCCCGTACCCGTGCGCGGACGTCCCCGATGAGGATGCGGTTGCGCGGTAGGTCGCGGGCAGGCTTCATCGGGCACCTCCTTGCGGGTCGAGTTGGGTCAGGAGCGCGTGGGCATCGCTGGCAAGCGCCACGGCGAACACAGCGTGGGTGTCGGCGGGCAGCCGGCGGATGGCGGCGGTGATGGCTGTCAGCCGGGCCGCGTTCGGGACGAGCCACCAGATCCGCGGGAAGACGCCGTGCATGCGCTGTTCCTGGCCGCTGCGCCAGTAGTCGACGTACACGGCACATTTGCGCGTGATCGTGGGCAGGCTCTCGGTGGCCTGGTCGATCTCGATGAAGTGCGACAGCACGTACTCGCCGACTGCCAGCCGCACGTAGGCATCGGGCTTGAGGACACGGCGTCCGCCGCCAATGCCACTGAACCATCGCCATGCGCCCGGTTCTGCGCGCAGTTCCTCCACCACGCAGACGCCGGTCCGTTCCTGCTCACGCAGCTCGACAGCCAGCTGACTGACGGCGAGAACGTGGGATTGGAAGGCGATCTTGGTGTCGATGATCCGACCGTGACGGCGCGGGATCGCCTGGTCGAGCGCGAGGACGGCGTACCCCCGGCCGCTGAGGCTGTAGATGTGGCCCTCGGAGCCGGCGCGTACCCCGCCGACGCGACGGTCGAGCCGGACGACGACGCGGAGTGCGGTCAGTCGTTGCAGCGCGGCGCGAGCCTTACGGGCCTGGGTGACGAACTGGCCACCCGGAAAATGCAGCCGCCGCAGTTGTGCCCCCGTCATGAGGCGGAACTCCCGCAGGCTGGCCAAGATGGCGAGGTCCCGGTCACCGAGACGGGCGGCCAATTGTACGGCGTGGGCTCGGCCACTCATCGGAAGATTCCTCCGATGACGGCAGAGTGTCGGTGACGGCAACGCGGCGTTGTCGCACGTAGGAGCCTCAGGGACTCGACACGACCGGCAGGGCGACCGGTACCCGAAGATGCACTGTTCATGGCCGCCTCCGCTGCGCCCCGATAGGCGCGTCGGGCGGCTGGTCACCACCCTGCCAGCGGCGCAGGATCGCCTCGTCCAGCTCGGCCGGGTCGACGCCGTAGCGGATGGCACTGGCCCGCCGAACCGCCTCAGCGTCAGCGGTGGCCGGAGGGAGCGGCAGCGTGGCGACCTCGAAGGCACGACTGGGTGCTCCGTCGACCAGGACGCGCGCTACCGCATGGAAGGCCGGGAGCCGTTCCAGATCATCCGGGACTACTGACTCACCGAGGGCGTGGGCCAGCGTCCGGACGTCGCCCTCGGCCGGCCGGTACACCACGCGGGACCGGGCGTTGGCCAACACCGCCGCCCGTAGAGTCGGACTCAACTGGTCGAGATGCTGATGCGCCACCGTGAACGACACGCGAGCCCCACGGGCACGGGCCAGCACGTCGGCAAAGTCGAGTCCAGCCATCAGTGCCTGCCATTCGTCCACGATGACCGTGACTGGCCGCCGCTGGAGTTCGGGCAGCGTGGTCTGGCGCTGGATCGCTTCCCAAATCTGACCGAGCAGCAGCGCGCCGATGGTCTGACTGGTGATCGGGCCGATGGCGCCGGCGTTGAGGTTGACCAGCAGCACGGTCGGCCGCTGAAACACTACCGACAGATCGAATCGAGGTGTGGCCTGTCCGAGCAGGCGACGAACGCTCGGCCGCGCGGTGAAGACGCGCAGCTTGTTGCCGATCGGGGAGACGACCTGGGTACGTTCACCGTCGCTTAGCCCGTCGAACCACGCCAGCCACGGACCGATCACCAGCGGGTCGCCCACCTGTCGGGCCGCCAAGCGGCGAAAGCCAGGGTTCGTCAGCAGCGGCATGACATCGGTCAGCGTGCCGTCCGGCAGGCGCGCCGCCATGATCAGGGCGTGCAGCAACACGTCCGCCGAGCGGGGACCGATGGCCGTACCGAACAGCTCCCGGAACAACTGCAGGAGTGAGTCGGCGCGGCGTTCGGCGTCTTTGCGTGCGCCCGCCAACGGATTGAAGCCGACGACGGGGCCGTCCGCATCCGGGTCGATCACCACCACATCGCCGTGACGCTCCGCAGGTAGCCGTGCCAGGACATCAACAACAAGATCACCTTTGGGCTCGATAATGATCACCGAGCGCTGGGCGGTCGCGTCGGCAACGGCCCAGGACGCCAGGCTGGTGGACTTGCCCGATCCTGACGGTCCGACGACATGCAGGTGCGCGGCATAGCTGGCGAACGGCAGTCGCACGAGCGTCCCACGGCTGGCCGGATGCGTGCTGGTGCCCAGGACGCGCTCCGCGGTGGTCGTGGTGTCGGGCTCGTCTTCTGCCAGTAGTTCGGCCGGTGGTGGAGCGAACCCGCTGGGCAGGCCGGCCATGTCCAGCCCGTCGTTGACCCAGCCGAGCAGCACGCCGAGTTCGCTCGCGTTGACCATGCCCGACCAGGTGCGCGCCCGCCCCATCACCTGGATGAGCTGGGCGGCCGTCCGGCTGGACTGTTGCGAAGCTCGCATCCGCGACTGCGTACCGTTGGCCAGCGACAGCGCTGAGAGCACCGGACGGAGCAACGCCCCGGCCCAACGCGGCTCGACGGCTACGGCTCCGAGCCGACCACGAATACCGAACAGCGGCTCGGTGATCTTCTGCTGCCAGGCGCGCCGGTCGCTGGCATCCGGCTGACGCGGCGTGGTGATGCCGAGCAGATCGAGCGGCGTTTGCTGTAAGGGCTGCCTAGCAAAGAAGTGGCTGGGCCCGACGACCCACTGCACGACCACGGCTTCACCGCTGCGCAGGTCGTCGCGAGCGCGGAGCAGTCCGGCGCTGACGCCAGTAGCTGTGTCGAGGCGCAGTGGATAGCTCAAGCTGGTGAACTGGACGTCGCGAGCCGTGATGGGCACTGGCCGCTCCGGCTCGTCCACCCCTGTCAGGACCAGGCCGGGCAGTTGAACGGCCAGTTCACCGGGCAACGTGCGGGCAACCGCCGTTTCGATACCGACCAGCCAACGTACCCGGTCGGGGTACAGCCAGGTCTCGAAGACGACGAGCGGTTGCAGCTGACGGAGGCCATAGCGGGGGCGACCAGCGAGAATCCGCACCATCGCCGTGACCCCGGCCAGGGACGTGCCCCGCGGTGGTACGGCCTCGAACCAGCGCAGCTCAGTCATGGGCGCGCTCCTCACCAGCCGGCGCGCTGTTCTCCGCTGGCTTGGGAGGCGTCGGTGGCTGGCCCTGAAGCTGGCGGGCCAGAGCGATGCAAGCCCGAGCCAGCGTGCGGATAGCTGGATGAGCGCGTGGCTCCGCTGTGATTTTTACAGGTCGATCCGAACTGGGCTCGGACATGAGAAAACCTCCTTTCGATCAAGCCGAAACGAGGTGATGTGAGCACACAAGAACAACAGCATCACTTGTAGCTATTCAGCTGGTGCGAGTGCTGATGGAAGCCACGCACCCGTGGTGAACAACTCACGAAGGACGTCAAGTTTGTCGCGTCCCCATTTGGTGGCAGTGTCCAGGTAGGACTGCACGATGGCGAAATCGATGAGTCCT
>DASUGU010000062.1:0-60154 GCA_036273855.1 Pseudonocardiaceae bacterium | reverse complement strand
ACCATCTGGATGTTCCCGGCCGGGTACTCGTAGTCCTTGGTGGCGA
The DNA here is from genome assembly GCA_036273855.1 of Pseudonocardiaceae bacterium. Classification (GTDB taxonomy): domain Bacteria; phylum Actinomycetota; class Actinomycetes; order Mycobacteriales; family Pseudonocardiaceae; genus DATEPR01. Next base: position 60,108 of record DASUGU010000062.1, on the reverse strand, counting down.
GGTAGAAGTCGTTGATGCCCAGCGTCTTCTGGTAGACGGTGTCGTTCTTCACCGTGGACAGCGCCGCGACCGCCTTGCAGTTGTGGAACATGTAGTTGCGGCCCACCTGATCCGAGCCGTTGGCCAGCCCGTGGGGATGCTTGTCGGTGGCCGAGTTGAGCAGGATCTTGGCGCTGTTGGCGGCCCCCGCGCAGACAGCCACGACGTCGCCCCGGTAGACCTCGCGGTTGCCGTCGCGGGTGACGGCGACCCCGGTGACCGTCCGGCCGGAATCGTCGGTCTCCAGCCTGGTCACCTCGGCTCCGGTGAGCAGGGTGACGTTCGGGCGGTCAAGCAGCGGGCGGACCGCGATGACCTCGGCGTCGGCCTTGGCGTGGACCAGGCACGGGTAGCCGTCGCACCAGGTGCAGCGGATGCAGGTGCTCTCCGGCCGCCGCGCCTCGTTCAGCATGATCCCGCACGGCGCGTGGAACGGGTGGTAGCCGCCCTTGGCCAGGTCGTCGGAGATCTGCTGGAGCCGGGGCTCGTGCGAGACCGCCGGCCAGGGGTAGGGCTCGCTGCGCGGGCCCTCGGTGGGGTCTTCCCCGGCGTTGCAGTGCACCTGGTACAGCCGCTCGGCCTTGGAGTACCACGGCTCGAAGTCGTCGTAGGACAGCGGCCAGGCCGGGGAGATCCCGTCGACGTGCTTGAGTTCGCCGAAGTCCTGGGGGCGCAGCCGGTACAGGGCCGCGCCGTACAGCTTGGTGGCCCCGCCGACGAAGTAGTGCACCTGGGGCTGGAACGACTTGCCGTCCCGGTCGAACCAGGTGTCCTTGGAGATGTACTTGCCGTCCACGAACACCGGCTTGGGATTCCAGTTGTCCATCTCCCGGGGCAGGAAGTCCCCGCGCTCCAGCAGCAAGATCCGCTTGCCCGAGTCGGCCAGGGCGTGCGCGAGCGTCCCTCCCCCGGCCCCGGACCCGATGATGATCACGTCGTAGTTCTCGCTCATAGACACACCATCGCCGCCTGACGGGCACCAGGCATCCCCTATTCCGGGCTAAGATCGCCGGCCGGTTCCGACCCCGGCGTCCGCGAATACCGTCATCAGGGCGATGCCCGGGATACCCCCGCGCGATAACCATGGCGGCAAGGACCACGCTAGGGGCGGTAGCCGATGAACGTTGATCTGGCGCGGATACAGTTCGCGTTCACCTCGATCAATCATTTCTTCTTCGTGCCGGTCACGATGGGCCTGGCGTTCCTCACCGCGCTGCTGCAGACGGCCTGGTACCGCACCAAGGTGGACGCGTACCTGCGGCTGACCCGGTTCTTCGGCACGCTGCTGGTGATCAACATCGCGATCGGCGTGGTCACCGGCCTGGTGCAGGAGTTCGAGTTCGGGATGAACTGGGGGCAGTACTCCCGGCTGGTCGGCAACATCTTCGGGGCCCCGCTGGCCATGGAGGGGCTGGCCGCGTTCTTCCTGGAGTCGACGTTCCTGGGGCTGTGGCTGTTCGGCTGGGACAGGCTGTCGCGCAAGGTGCACCTGCTGACGATCTGGGCGGTCGCGCTGGGCGGCGCGCTGTCGGCCGCGTTCATCCTGGCGGCGAACTCCTGGATGCAGCACCCCGTCGGCTACGCGATGGTCGGCGGGAAACCCCAGCTGACCGACATCTGGGCGGTGTTCACCAACCCGGTGTTCATCTGGGGGTACGCCAAGGTGCTGTTCGCCGCGCTGGTCACCGGCTGCATGGTCATGCTGGCGGTCTCCGCGTGGCAGCTACGGCACGGCGGGGACCGGCCCGTGTTCGCCCGCTCGGCGCGGATGGCGATCATCGTGCTGATCCCGGCGATCCTGCTGACGTTGCTGATCGGCGACGAGCTGGGGGTGGTCGAGGGCAGGTACCAGCCGATGAAGATCGCGGCGGCGGAGGCGCAGTGGACCACCTGCCAGCCGTGCTCGTTCTCGCTGTTCCAGATCGGCGGGGGCAACAACGACCAGACGCCGACCAAGGTCATCGCGATCCCGCACCTGCTGTCGTTGCTGGCGACCAACCACTGGAACGGCAAGGTCACCGGCCTGAGCCAGCTGCAGTCGCAGTATCAGGGCACGTACGGCCCCGGCTACTACGTGCCCAATGTGTTCGTCCAGTACTGGTCGATGCGCGTGATGGCCTACATCGCGTTGCTGGTGCTGCTGCTCGGACTGTGGGGCCTGTGGCTGCTGCGCCGCAGGAAGCTGGCGACGTCGACCTGGTTCCTGCGGGTCGCGGTGTGGGCGGCGGTGCTGCCGTTCCTCATGAACACGGCGGGCTGGCTGCTGACCGAGAGCGGGCGCCAGCCGTGGATCGTGCAGGGTCTGCTGCTGACCAGGAACGGGGTGTCCCCGTCGGTCGGGATCACCGGTGTCGTGATCAGCATCGTGTTGTTCGCCTTGCTGTATCTCGTTCTGGCCGTCGTCGACTTCGTACTGATGGTGCGGTACGCGCGCAAGGCGGTGCCCGACTCACCCGTGGCGGCCGGCGCCGACGAACTCGCGCCGGCGGTCGAGTATTGAGGCCACTATGATCGTGTTCTGGTTCATCGTGATCACGGTGCTGTGGACGGGTTTCTTCGTCCTCGAAGGATTCGACTTCGGCGTCGGCATCCTGCACGGCGTCCTCGGTGAGGACGAACCCGGCCGCCGTGCGGTGATCAACACGATCGGGCCGCTCTGGGACGGCAACGAGGTGTGGCTGGTCGTCGCGGCGGCCGCCATGTTCGCGGCGTTCCCCGGCTGGTACGCCACCATGTTCTCCGGTATGTACCTGGTCCTCGTGGTGCTGCTGATGGCGCTGATCGTGCGCGGTGTGTCCTTCGAGTTCCGCGGCAAGCGCGACAGCGTCCGTTGGCGCCGCACCTGGGACACACTGCTGACCGGCGGGAGCGTGCTCGCACCGTTGCTGATCGGGGTGGCCCTGGGCAACCTGCTCGCGGGCCTGCCGATCGACTCCCGCCAGGAGTTCACCGGGTCGTTCGTCGACCTGCTGCAGCCCTACGCGCTGTTCACCGGCGTGACGCTGGTGGCGATCTGCGTCCTGCACGGGGCCACGTTCATCGCGCTCAAGACGACCGGCCGGTTGCGCGACCGGGCCGGCAGGCTGGCCCGCCGGGTGGCGCCGGTGGTCGCACTGATCGTCCTGGCCTTCGCGTTCTGGACGCACGTCGCCGCGGGCAAGGGGTTCTTCCTGAACCTGGCCGAGCTCGCCGCCGCGCTCGCGATCATCGCGTCCGCCTGGCTGGTCCACGAGCACGCCGAGGGCTGGGCGTTCGCGGCGACCACCTGCGCGATGGCCGCCACCATCGTGTCGCTGTTCGCCGAGCTCTATCCGCGCGTGATGGTGTCCAGCACCAACGCCGCCTTCAGCCTCACCACGACCAACACCGCATCCGGCGACTACGCACTGAAGGTCCTGACCATCATCGTGATCATCTTCCTGCCGGTGGTGCTCGCCTATCAGGCGTGGACGTACTACGTGTTCCGCAAGCGGATCGGCAGAGAGCACTTCACCACCGTGGTCACGCCGACCAAGGAAGGGAATCCGGGATGACTGAACACTACGACGTCATCGTGATCGGGACCGGTGCGGGCGGTGGCACGCTCGCCCGCCACCTCGCCCCCTCCGGCAAGCGCATCCTGCTGCTGGAACGCGGTGACTGGCTGCCGAGGGAACCCGCGAACTGGTCCACGGCCGACGTGTTCGTCGACGGCCGGTACATCTCGCCCGACACCTGGTACACCGGCCGCGGCAAGCCCTTCCAGCCGCAGGTGCACTACTTCGTCGGTGGCGCGACCAAACTGTACGGAGCGGCGCTGTACCGGATGCGCGAGGCGGATTTCGGCGAACTTCGCCACCACGACGGCGTGTCACCGGCCTGGCCGATCTCCTACCAGGACATGGAGTCCTACTACGCCGCGGCCGAGGCGCTCTACCAGGTGCACGGCGCGCGCGGCGAGGATCCGACGGAGCCGCACGCGAGCGGGCCCTACCCTCATCCGGCCGTCTCGCACGAGCCGCGCATCCAGCAGTTGTCCGACGATCTCGCGGCCAACGGCTATCACCCGTTCCACGCGCCGTGCGGCGTGCTGCTGGACGAGGTGAACCTGCCGTTCAGCACATGCGTTCGCTGTGGGGACTGTGACGGCTTCCCCTGCCCGCTGCACGCCAAGTCCGACGCCGAGGTCATCGGGGTCCGACCCGCTCTCGAACACGCCAACGTCACCCTCGTCAGGAATGCACGGGTCGTGAAGCTGGACACCGACACGGCGGGTACCACGGTCACCGGCGTGCGGGTCGAGCACGACGGCGAGACGGTCACCTATGGGGGCGACATCGTCGTGGTCGCCTGCGGTGCCGTCAACTCGGCGAAGCTGCTGCTCGCCTCCGCCAACGACAAGCACCCCAACGGGCTGGCCAACGGATCGGGCCAGCTCGGCCGCAACTTCATGTACCACGACAGCCAGGCCGTACTGGCGCTGTCCAAGGAGCCGAACCCTACGGTCTTCCAGAAGACCCTGGGCGTCAACGACTTCTACTTCAGCGGTCCCGACTTCGAGTACCCGATGGGCAACATCCAGATGATCGGCAAGTCACAGGCGGAGATGTTCCGAGGTGAGAAGCCCATCGAGACGAAGCTCGCACCGAACTGGGCGCTGCGGGACGTCGCCGAGCACGCCGTCGACTTCTGGCTGTCCACCGAGGACCTGCCAAAGGCGGACAACCGCGTGACGCTGACCAAGGACGGCAACGTCACACTGACCTACACCCCGAGCAACCCGACCGCGGCGAAGCGGCTCTACCACCAGCTCAAGTCGATGCTCGGCGGACTCGGCATGCACCCGGACCATCTCGTCGACCGGTTCGCGTACATGAAGACCGACATACCGATCGCCGGATGCGCCCACCAGGCCGGTACGGCCCGGTTCGGCACCGATCCCACGACGTCCGTGCTCGACTCCGACTGCCGGGCGCACGAACTGGACAACACGTACGTCGTGGACACCAGCTTCTTCCCCAGCATCAGTGCGGTGAACCCGGCGCTCACCACGATGGCGAACGCCATCCGCGTCGGCGACCACCTGCTGGAGCGACTCCGGTGACCACCGGCTCCCCGTTCACCCCAGGTGCTGGTGCGGCCGCTCGCCGACCCGCCGCCAGATCGCCCGCTGGCATTTGAGCGTGCCGGTGCCGACCAGCACCAGCAGGACGATGTTGAGCAACAGTTGGAGGAGTGACCCCCACGCCTCGGGCCAGGCGGAGAACGCACACGAGACACCGATGTCGGCCGCCGCCGGAATGGTGGTGACCGAGATGAAGACGCCGAGCAGCGCGCTGGTGCGGGCCTCGCTCAGCGACACGATGCCGACGACCCCGGCGAGCACCGCCACCACGGCGGAGAAGAAGTTGGGGGTGTTGATGAGGCTCGACACCGGCCTGATGCCCTGATCGAAAGCCATCGGTTGCAGATCGAGCGCTCGTACCAGGAGGCCGAAGAGGACCGCGGCCGCGATGGCCATCAGGAAACCCCACAACAGCGCCATCAGGCCACGCCGGATTCTCGGTCGCGAACGGCGGTCGATCCCGAGCGCGACGCTGGTGATGGCCCCGTACTCCGGTCCGACCACCATGGCCGCGACGATGAGGATCTGCGAGTTGGTGATGATGCCGACCGCGGCGATCAACCCGGCGATGACCAGGAACAGGAAGAAGCTCGGGGGATATCGCCCCTGACCCCGGATCCGGGCCTCGACCTGTTCCCACACCGGCGCCTGCGCCCGGCTGCCGAGCTCCGCCGCGCCTGCCCTGGCCGCGCGTTCGGAGAACGCCGTGTCGACCGGATCGAGGACCAGGGAGCCACGGTCGTCGATCCCGAGCTTCCGCAGGCCCCGCAGCACGTCGTTGGCGGCTCCGGTCAGGACGTCGCACTCGATGGCGTCGCCGTCGGGGTGGCGTACGCAGTCGGGATGCAGGACGAGGTTCAGGACACAGGGCTCGGTACTGAGCAGGGCCATGGTGCGGTCGGTCAGGTCCGGCGGGCTCACCGCTCGGACATGGATCACGTCCATCCGAACCTCCGTCTGTGGGGCGAGATCCCAGGCGCGCCCGGTCATGTCATTAACGTTGCGGTGCCGGGCATCGGCAACCCGGACGCGACCGCGCCTGCGCTCCGGCGTGCGGGATCGGCGCGGCTGCCGGATGGTGGGCACATGCGGTCACCCGATGCGATGAGCAGGTCAGAGTTCGATTCGCTCTACCGCCGGCTACGCGACACGGCCCCCGGCGGTGCCCTGGGCACCATCACGCCCGAACAGGTGCTGGCATCCGCCCGCGAGGTCCGTTCCGGACGAACCGTCTCGCTCGCCGCCCCGGTGGACACGACTCGCGGACCGGACAACGCCGAACCGGCCGTGCACCGGCTCACCGCCCCCGCCGGCGGTGTCCCGGAGTCGAACGGCCTCCAGTTCGCCCGAGACCGCATCGCCATGAACATTCACGGCGACGTCGACAGCCACATCGACGCGCTGTGCCATGTCATCTACGACGGCACCGTGCACGGCGGTGTGCCGGCGGCGGACGCCCTGTCTCCGGACGGAGCGAACGAGAAGTCCATCGACCTGGCCCGCGACGGCATCGTCAGCCGTGGCGTGCTGCTGGACATCCCGCGACTGCACGGCGTCCCCTGGCTCGAACCCGGATCCCACGTGACCATCGAGGACCTTGCCGCCGCCGAGGCCCGGCAGGGGCTGCGGGTCGACCGCGGCGACATCCTCCTCGTCCGGGTCGGCCACCGACGCCGCCGCGACGAATTCGGCCCGTGGGACGTTGCCGACGCGCGGGCCGGCCTCCATCCGACCGCCATGCGATTTCTCGCCGACCGGCAGGTGGCCGTGCTCGGCAGTGACGGCAACAACGACACGGCCCCGAGTGCGACACAGGGCGTCGCTTACCCCGTGCATGTGCTCGCCATCCACGCGATGGGACTGCACCTGATGGACTACCTGGGATTCGAGGACCTCGCGCCGCTCTGCGCACGGGAAGGACGGTGGACGTTCCTGTGCGTGATCGCGCCACTGCGACTGCCCGCCGCCACCGGTTCCCCCGTCAATCCGATCGCGATCCTGTGACGTGGACGTCGGCATCACCGGTGCCGGATGACGTCGCCGCGGTGCGATGAGGACAACAGGCAGAGAGAGGCAGCGGAGGGCGATGTGGTCCGAAGCGGTTCCTGCCGCGTTCGGTGCGGCGATCCGCCCGCCTGCCTTGGTGTTCATCGCGTTCCTGCTGGTCAGCCCGCGACCCGGGCGACGGGCGCTGATCTTCCTGGCCGGCGCCGTGCTCATCACCCTGGGCTTCGGCATCCTCTCGGTGCTGGTGGTGCAGGCCAGTGGAGCCGAGAGTGCCAGGCACCGCGCCGTGCCGCACTGGATCGACCTCGCCATCGGCATCCTGCTGGTGGCCTTCGCCCTGGTGATCTACTTCCGGCCGCCGCGCGGACCCAAGGCCGCCAAGCAGCGCCGGGAACTCGGCGTGATCGGGCTGCTGGGCATCGGTCTGCTGATGTACAGGCCGTCACTGCTGTATCTGGCCTCGCTGCATGCCATCGCGAAGGCGCATGCCGGCCTGCTGGTGACGGTGCTGGACATCATCCTCGTCGCCGTGATCTACCTGCTGCTGATCGAGATACCGATCATCGCCCACGCCATCTGGCCGGACGCGACGATCCGCTGGGTCACCGCCGTGAACGCTTGGCTGGCGAGACATGGCCGCACCATCGTCATCACCGTGGCGGCCGGCTTCGGCGCCTACCTCATCGCCTCGGGCATCGCCCAGCTCGTGTGACCCGTCACAAGCCCACCCGGCACGGGTGAGGACGGCGTGTGACGGGCGGCCGACCATGTCGTCGCGGACGGCGGCGGTGGGCGCGGGCCGGTGGTGATCGGAGCTGACGTGGTGACATCGGGTGCACCCGGGGGAGAGGGTAGTGGCGATCACCCCCAGCCGAAGACCCGCAGGATCGGCTGGCTCGGCGTGCTCGCCGGCGCGCTCGCGGCCATCGTGGGCGGCGTCATCGGCGGGTTCATCGTCCGGGGCACCAGCGGCGGTTCGTCGACGCCGACGGCCACGGGCACCCAGTCCGTGTGCCAGGCCACCACGGTGGCCGACAAGGGGCTGCCCTCGGTCGTGACCATCTCGGCGCAGGCCCCCGGCGGTCAGGGCGGCGGCACCGGTACCGGCGAGATCATCCGGGCCGGGGGCTACATCCTGACCAACAACCACGTTATCTCCGTGGCCGCGAACGGCGGCACCGTCGAGGTGCTCTACAACGACGGCCGCTCGGTGAAGGCCACGATCGTGGGCCGTGATCCGCTGACCGATTTGGCGGTGCTCAAGGCGGACGACGGTGCGAAGGGCCTGCCGGTGATCGCCGTGGGCTCATCGAAGTCGCTCGTCGTCGGACAGCCGGTGGTCGCGCTCGGTGCGCCGCTGGGCCTGTTCGGCACCGTCACGGCGGGCATCGTGAGCGCGACCGACCGGGACGTCGAAGTACCGGGCGATGCCGGCCAGTCCGCGCATCTGGTCGGCGCGATTCAGACCGACGCGTCGATCAACCCGGGCAACAGTGGTGGTCCGCTGGTGAACTGCGCAGCCGCGTTGGTGGGGGTGAACACGGCGATCGCGACGGTGCCCAACGAGGCGGGGCAGGGTGGTGGCGGCAGCGTCGGTCTCGGGTTCTCGATCGCGTCGGACGTGGCGGTGCCGATCGCGGACGAGCTGATCGACCGGGGCACCGTCAGCCACTTCAGCGTCGGCATGCAGGTGCAGACGCTGCCACCGGAGGTCGCGCGCCGCGCGGGGCTGCCCGCCGGGCTGTTCGTCGAATCGGTGACCAGCGGCGGACCTGCGGCCCAGGCCGGCATCACGCAGGGTGATGTCGTCACGAAGATCGGAGACGAGCCGGCGGTCAGCCCCGAGCAGTTGACGGTCGCGGAACTCGGCGCCCGGTCGGGTCAGACCGTGGATCTCACGGTGGAGAAGGGCGGCACATCCGCCCAGACGACGCTCACCCCGGTCCGGCAAGGCCAATAGGTTGACGCGTTGGTGATGGTGTTGGTCGGCGTGCCTCGGCTGCCCATTGGCGGGGTACGTGACCTGAAATGCGCGGCAGCGATGTCGGGCCGGGCTCATCGCCCGGAGAGGTGATGCATCCCGCTCGGACCGAAGTCCTGCTGACACAAGGCGATCGGTGGCGGCGCCGGTCCGCGTGCCGCGCTGGCAGGGATCTTCATCGTGTCGGCGGTGATCAGCCAGTTCATCTCCAACACGTCCGGCCGCGCTGGTGATGATGCCGATCGGCCTGGCCGCCGCGGCCGATCTGGGCGTGTCCGCGCTACCCATGATGCTGGGCGTGGCCATGGGCGCCAGCGCATCGCTTCTCACCCCGTTCGCCAACGGCGTCAGCCTGATGGTGTACGGACCGGGCGGATACAAGTTCGGCGAGTTCTGGCGACTCGGGCTCGTCGTGATGGCCTGGACATTGATCGTGACAGTGGGCATCATCCCGGTTGTCTGGCGTTTTTGACCCCGCCGCCAGAGTGCCACGGCGGACCGCTTGGGTGTGCTGCTTCAGTGCGTCTTGAATCGCACAGTCCAGTCGGCGTTGACGTGATCGGCCTGTCGATGGTGCCCGATCACCAGTTGCCGGCCCGGCGGAACGTCAAGGCCGAGATGGTCCAGCACCTGGTGTGCGGTGCGGAGCGGGTCGGCCGCCAACTCCTCGTAGACAACCTGATGGGGCGCGATGTCGTGGGCGGCGAACCAGCGGGTCCAGTCCGCCTCGAACATGTCGATTGTGGTGACCAGCCGGCCGATCAGTTCGTCGTCATAGTGGGGTTGTTGGCCTCCGGGTTGGACGGTCTCACCGGGATGCCAGTAGTGGGTTTGCAGCGCCTTCGCCCACGACACCGCCTGGGCCACCACGTCACGTCGTCGCAGGTGGACGAATTTGAGCCGACCGAACTGGGCGCTCAACAGTTCCACGTCGGTCGCCGCTGATCCGGAATCGGCGCCAAGGTCACCGAGCAGTTCCGGCAGCGTCTCGGCCATGATCCGTCCGCCGAAGACGCCATTCGGTGTCGTGCCTGCGGCCAGTGCCGCTCGAACGTAGGCTTCGTCGATCCGTCCGTCACGAGGTCGAGCTATCCGCCACGTGTCGGCGTAGTCATGCAGGCCTCGACGGTTGAAGTAGGAGGCTGGGCGGCCGGCGACTCCGGAGGACTTCAGCAGGCCGCACAGCAGGGTGCTTCCCGTGCGTGGCGTCGCGCAGATCAGGTACGAGTCGAAGCCTGGACGGGTCACGGCGGCCGACGGTAACCAACCGTCAAGCCTCGCCCCAACCGAGTTCCGCGAGTACTGCCACCGATGATCAACTTCACCGGTCACTACACGTGCTCGCATCTCTCACGTGGGCGGCGGTGTCAAGGAGATGGTTGACGCCGTCATGATGTCAACTATTCTGTTGGTATGTCGAGCGTGCCGCAGCTCAGAGATCTCGTCGGTCAGGTCATCCTCAGCGGCATCGGCGAGCCTCGGGATCCGTTGGCCCAGCTCGTCGATGCCGAGCGGCTGGCTGCCGGGCTTTCGGTGCTGGGCGAGCGGCTGGTGGGCTACTTCGTGGAGCAGGCCCGGGCCGAGGGCTTTTCCTGGGCCGACATCGGCGCCCGTAAGGGCATCAGCCGCCAGGCCGCGCAGCAGCGGTACGCGCCCTACATCTCCCGGCTCACGCTCGCCGAGCTCACCGCCGCCGGCACGCTGGCGAACTTCGGGCCCCGGGCCATGGACTGCCTTCATGCCGCCGCGCGGTACGCCCTCGGCCGGGACGCCGTGGGCACCGAGCATCTGCTGCTGGCCATCCTCGACGACACCGGCGGCCTCGCCGTCACGACGCTCACCGCCCTCGGCGCTCCGCCCGGGACCCTCCGCACCGCCCTCACCACGAAGACCGGCGCCATGCCGTCGGCGGACGCAGCGGGCGTGGACACGTCCGCCCTGCTGACCGACGACGCCCGCCGGGCTCTGGACGCCGCGGCCGCCGAAGCCCACGGCGCCGGGCACGAGGTGGCCGCCGCTCACCTCCTGCTCGGCCTGCTCCGCAACCCGGCCAGTTCGGCCGGCCAGCTCCTCGCGGCCCACGGTGTCACCCGCGCCGCCGCCGCCCGCCAGATCAACGACCACCTCAACCGCTATCTACAGGGGAAGTGATCGATGGAACTGTCCCAGGCCCTCGACGCCCTGCCCACGACCTGCCTACTGGTCATCAAGAACGGCAGGACCGTCTACGAGTACGGCGACCCCACCGAAGTCAGCTACCTGGCTTCGGTCCGCAAAAGCATCCTCTCCCTGCTCTACGGGCGCCCGGTCACCGACGGCGTCATCACCCTGCACAGCACCCTGGCAGAGCTCGGCATCGACGACGTCCAGTGCCTGCTGCCGCGCGAGCGCCGAGCCACCGTCCAGGACCTGCTGACCGGTCGCTCCGGGGTCTACCACCCGGCTGGGAGCCCGACCGGCCTGGAAGCGCTACTCCCCGAACGGGGCACGGTCGAGCCCGGCACCGAGTTCCATTACACCCCGTGGGACGCCAACGTCCTCGGCACGATCTACGAGCGGCAGACCGGCCGGCGTGTGTTCGACGCGGTCGCCGAGGATCTGGCCGGGCCGCTCGGGTTCGAGGACTTCGACCCCGCCCGGCAACGCCTGCTCGGCCGCCCGGAGATCTCGCGGCACCTGGCCCACCACTTGTTCCTCTCCGGCCGCGACCTGGCCCGGATCGGGCTGCTCGTACTGGAAGGGGGACGTGGCCTGATCCCGCAACAGTGGCTGGCCCAGAGCTTGACGCCGTACGCGAACAACTACGGCTATCAGTGGTGGCTGCCCCGACTACCCCAGGGCCAGGCCTTCCTGTCGATCGGCAACTACGGCCAGTTCCTGCTCGGAGTTCCCGACCGGGGCCTCCTCGTGGTGCACCGGGTCGCCATCCCCGACGAGCTGGTGATCGCCCGCTACGCCGGCGCGGACGTCGCCATCCACGGCGTGACCCACCGCGAGTTCGCCCAGATCGGCCAGCTCATCCTGCGGAGTGATTGGGCCTGACAGCCGACACATCATTGGCGGCACAGCAGGCCGGTTCGCGGCCGCGTACTCCGTCGGGTCGCGCTGTGGTGGTCCGCGCCCGCGACGATAGCCTCCTGTGGTGCGCGACATGGACGTTCGCAAGTTGCGTCTGCTCAGCGAATTGGACGCGCGGGGGACCGTCGCGGCGGTGGCGTCCACGCTGCACATGACGCCATCCGCGGTGTCCCAGCAGCTCGCCGCGCTCGGCCGGGAGATCGGCGTGCAACTCGTCGAGCCGGACGGCCGGCGGATCCGGCTCACCGAGGCCGGGAAGGTGCTGGTGGAGCACGCGCACGACATCCTGGCCGAGGTGGAGCGCGCGTGGGTCGCGCTGGCCGGCTACGCCACCGGCGACCGGGTCAGGGTGCGGATCGCCGGCCACGACGGTGTCCTCGGCGGTCTGGGCCTCGATGTCGCCGTGCGGATCCGCCAGATGCGCCCGGAGTTGCTCGTGACCCTGCACGACGTCGCCCCTGACGAGTCGGTCGGGATGGTGCTGCGCGACGAGATCGACGTCGCACTCGGCCCGGAGGCCAGTTTCCACTCGGTCGCCGGCAATGGCGGCCTGCTGGCCACGTCGGTGGTGATCGACCAGTTCGACCTGGTGCTACCGGCGTGCCACCGGCTGGCCTACGCCCCCTCGGTCGGGCTGGCCGATCTCGCCACCGACAACTGGGTGTTCGTGAGCGACGGCCTGTGCCGGGAGATCGGCCTCGCCGCCTGCCATGCCGCCGGATTCCGGCCGGCCGTCGCGCACGCGCTGGGTGACTGGGCCACGACGCTGGCCGCCGTGCGCGTCGGCCTCGGTGTCGCACTGGTGCCCCGACTGATGCTGACGGACCTGCCGGCCGAGGTGGTGGCGCGCACGCCGGTCGGTGAGCCGTTGCGCCACCATCTGGTCGCCGTCACCCGCACCGGCGCCGAACACACGCCGCACGTCGCCGTGGTGTTGGACGCGCTGGACGACGTGATCGGCGACCGCACCGAACGTGGCGTAGCCTGATCGTCCGCATTGTTCAGCTACGCTGCACGTTTTCGTACAGACATTCTCGCTGGATTTCCGCTCCGCATTCGCGAAAAATCGTAGTAACGGGCCGACTTTCCCGTGCCGGCCGGTTGCCTGTTTTCCCGCGATGACCCGGAGGGTACCAGCATGGAGGCAACGCGGTCGGACATCGGTTGCCCGATCCGCGCGCACGTCACGCCGGTGATGGTCGAGGCCATTCGCGCCGCCGATTCGCCGCGGCTGGGCTGACACGATTTCGCCGACCCGGCGGATCGCAATTCCTGATTTGGCATGAACGAAGGATGATGAACCTTGTCTCTCAAACCTTCCACAAGGGACCCCTGGGTCCACGTCACGAGTGTACGCGGTCTCAAGGCCGACGAGCTCGTATCCGCTCTGCAGAAATACATCCGCCGGGGCAACCTGGAGGAGGCGCTGCTCGTCGCCCGGGAGATGTACGAGACGAGCCAGGAACTGGAAACACACCTGTGGACCCGGCTGCTGGTGATTTCCGCGTCCGACTGCAATGACGGGACCTTCCGGCAGACGCCCATCGTGGAATCCCTCAACCGGGTGTGCCTGCGGATGCAGCGGGGGACCGGCGAGCGCTGGCTGTTCATCGTCCAGGCCGTCCGCTACCTGGTCTCGTCCCAGAAGGACATGACGAGCGACGAGATCTGCATGTGGTCGCGGCACGTGATGAACAACCACCTCCGTGGGCCGGTCATCCCGGACTACGCGATCGACTGTCACACCGAGGCGGGGCGCAAGATGGGCCGCGGAGTGGCCCATTTCCTCGACGAGGGAACCATCGTCACCAACCAGTACGAGGGTGCCGACCCGACCTTCGGCGACCGTGTCCGGGAGATCGTCAGCAGAGGCGAGTGGGATTAGCATGTCCGCGCCGACCGTCACATTTATCGGACACGCCGGATTATCGGTGGACGCCTCCGCGTTCCGGCTGGTGTGCGACCCTTGGTTCGACAGCGCCGGAGCGAACCTGGGCTCCTGGCACCAGTACCCCCGCAACGATCATCTGGACCTGGCGCCGCTGCGGCAGGCGGACTGGGTGGCGATCAGCCACGAGCACCTCGACCACTTCGACCCGGGCTTCCTCGCTCAGATCTCGGCCGAGACGCGCGTGCTCATCCCCCAGTACCCGGCCGCCGGCTTCCACCGCAAGGTAAGGGAGGCCGGGGTCGACAAGATCGTCGAACTCGCACCGTGGGAACCGTTTCCGCTGGACGACCGGGGCTCCTGGATCATCGCGATCCCCGAGGTCTCGCCGATGTGGCACGACTCGGCCTTCCTGATCGTCGCGGACGGGTACGCCGTGCTGAACTGCAACGACGCCCGGCTCAGTCCCGCGCAGGCCCGCCGGGCCAAGCGCATGGCCGGGGGAGCGCTGTCGTTGATGGCGCTGCAGTCCTCGCGCGCTTCCTGGCATCCCATGGCCTACGACAACTACACCCACGACGAGGTCCGACAGATCGGGTGGGACCGGAAGCTGTCCAAGCTGCGTGCGGTGTCCCGTCTGGTGCGGGCCACGAAGCCCGAGCTCGCGGTTCCGTTCGCCGGCCCGCCATGCTTCCTCGACACCGACCTCAGCGAGTACAACTGGGTGCTCGACCGCGGCCCCGACGGGGCGTACACCGACCCCGAGGAAGCGCTGGCCTGGCTGTCGGAACACGATCCGCAGCAGCAGTGGGAGGTCTTCCGGCCCGGCGACACCATCGAACTGGGCAGCCGCGAGGTGACCCGGGACGAGGTGTCCGCATCGTTCCGCTTCGAGGACCGGCAGGCCTACCTGGCGCGGTACGCCGCCGACCGGGCCCCAGCCATCGCCCGGGTCAGGGCGAGCTGCCCGCAGCCGGGCCCGGACCTGCGTGCGCTGTTCACCGAGCACATGACCCGGTTGGGTCAGCTCAGCGAGTACTTCAACAGCCAGATCGACATGACAGTGCGGTTCACGGTCAACGGCCCGCACGGTGGCCAGTGGGACGTCACCTTCGGCCAGGACGGGGTGACGGTGCACGAAGATGCGGCCGGGAAGCCCAACTACCAGCTCACGGTGGACGGACGGTGGCTGCTCGCGGTGCTCACCGGGCGGATCAGCTGGGAGGGACTGCTCCTGTCACTGCGGGTGCGCTTCCAGCGCGATCCCGACGTGTACAACGAGTACCTGGTCGGGCTGTTCAAGCACGCGGACGAGGAAGCGCTCCGGGCCGTCGAGAAGTACGACACGACACGGCATTCCGACGAGCGCATCACCGTCAACGACGACGCGGGCAACGCGTACGACATCCCCCGGTACTGCCCGCACGCCGGTGAGGACCTGTCGGTGGGGGCCATCGTGGAGGGCCGTCAGCTCACCTGCCTGCGCCACAACTTCACCTTCGACCTGGCCACCGGAGGATGCGCCAACGCGCGCAACCGGCGGTTGGAGGTTCGTCCCGTCCCACCGTCCGACACATCCCAGTACCGGAGAGCCTCGTGATGCGCGAATCCACCCTCTACGACCGACAGCACTGGCCGGAAGTCCAGGTCTGGGCCAGCTACACCGAAAACCTGCCACCGGAAGAACTGGTGCAGAGCGTCCACCTCGTCGTCCTGGACGAGGCCGGGCACATCTGCGTCTGCCAGGACGACACGGGAAACGTGTTCCTGCCCGGCGGCACCCGTGAGCCGGGCGAGTCCACGGTGGCCTGCGCGGTTCGGGAGCTGCGTGAGGAGGCCGGCCTCACGATCAGGGGCCGGCCCATCTGGTTCGGCGTCCACATGGCCGACGGCTACAAGCCCACGCCGTACCGACCGCATCTGCCGCATCCCAAGAAGGCATGGCTGTGGGGCGTCTGCGACGCCGTCCAGGACGGACCGCCGACCAGTCCGCCCGGCGCGGAGCAGATCACCGCCGTGCGGATGCTGCCCTCGACCGAGGCGAAGAGCGTGCTGTCCCAGGTGAAACCCTGGTATCCGGAACTGATCGATCGAGCCCTCGACTTCCATCAGCGTGGGCCCGTCGATCAGGCGCCGATGTCCGACTGCCGCGGGGCGGGGCGGCGATGAGCGCCGCCGACCCATGCCAGGCGGAACTGATCGTCGACACAGACCTCAAGGGCGTCAACGACGACGCGTTCGCACTGCACTTCCTCCTGACGCACCAGCGAATCCCGTCGCTCGTCACCACGTGCTCGGGCAACACCCTCGCCTCGGACAGCCTCGACGACGTCCGCGACCTGCTCGCGCACCACGCCGTCGACGTGCCGACGCAGGCCGGTCCGGACTGTCCTGCGGGATGGACGCCGGAGATCCACGAACATCACCGGAAGCTGCGCAAGGAACTCGGTGAGTCGGCCTATCTGGGTGACCTGGGCAGCCCGCGCACGCATTGCGTGACGACGGAACGTGGTTCGGCCATCACCTACTCGCGGCCGGCGGGCCCGGTCGACTACCTGGCGCTCGGGCCGCTCGGCAACCTCCGGGACGCCCTGGCGTCCACGGCACTTGCCGCCGCGGACATCCGGCAGCTCGTCTTCTCCGGCGGCGCCTTCGGTGTCCCGGGCAATGTCGGCCAGCACGCCGAGTTCAACGTTCTGGCGGATCCCCTCGCGGCGGCCGAGGTGTTCGCGACCCGGTTCGCCCGGGTCACGGTCGTCCCGCTCGACGTGACGACCGACCTCACCTACGGCCTGCCCCAGTACCGACGGATCGTGTCCGGACCCGGGCCGTTCAGCCGGGACCTCGAGCGAACCAAGGGCGCGATTTTTCGGGCACAGCCGGATTTCCGTGAGCCGCTGTGGGATCTCGTGGCCGCGTTGGTGCTGACCGAACCGGAGATCGTGACCCGCAGCGTGACGGGCCACGTGCGCGTCGACACGTCGCTGACCGCCTCGCTCGGCGCCACGACCTTCCACCGGTCCGACCACGGCCGGGTGGAAGTGGTTCTCGCGGTCGACACCGAGCTGGTGCTGCACCACCTGGCCCGCACGTTCGAGGGAGCTGAGCTATGACGGCCGAGGACGACCTCGTGAGCCGGACATCCATCGTGATTCCCGTCAAGGACGACCCGCTGATCATCCGCTGCCTGGAGTCGGTTGACGAGCATGTCGAGGTCGTCGTGGTGACCAACGGCAGCACGCCGGCCTTCCTGGAGCTCCTGGGCTCGTTCGACAAGTACCCCATCGAGATCGTCTCACTGGACGAACCGGGTATCGGCGCGGCGTTCAACGCCGGCGCGGAGAAGGCGTCCGGTGACTTCATCCTCCTGATGGACTCGGACTGTGTGTTCACGCCGGGGAGTATCCGAGCACTGGCCACCGGCCTGGGCAGCGGTGACTTCTCCCGGGGACGCACGGTTTTCTCCAGCCACAACTGGGCCACCCGCATGACGGCCCGCACGCGGGAGTACACGGAGGACGCGCTGCGAACCGGTCGCCCGAACGCCTACAGCCCACCGCTGCTGTACCGCAAGGACGTCATCAGGAAGATGGGCGACTACCACTTCGATTCGCGCCTGGCCTGGCGTGAGGACCGGGACTTCGAACTGCGCCGACGCGCGGCGGGGCTACCGATCTCGTTCGTCCCCGAGGGCACCGTGATCCACAAACCACTGAGCTTCAAGGCCGATCTGGCCAGTGTCCGCAGCTACGGGGCCGGCCAGCACAAGGGTGAGGTCCTGGGCTTCTTTCCCAAGGTCGCACTGCGGCACGAGTTCGCCAAGACCCTACGGGCCGTCGTCCGCATCGCGGTGGGAACGCGCAATCCGGTGCTGGCGTCGTATCCCGTCGTGCGCCGAGTGGTCTTCCTGCTGGGCTACCGGAAGGCCGCCAGGGCCTACCGTTCCGGGTGTGGCGCATGATCATAGTATGTGACCTGGACGGAACCCTGAGCGACGCCAGTGGCAGCATCTCGGCGGCGAACGCCGGGGCCCTGCGGTGGGCGAGGGAACGCGGCGCCACCTGTGTGCTGGCCACCAGCCGTCCCTCTCGGTGCCTCGACCTGCCGATGGAGCAACGGGCCCTGTTCGACTGCATCATCACGTGCGACGGGGCCGAGCAGGTCGTGCCGGAGCCGGCGGGAGTCCACCTGCCGCTGCCGCCGAGCGCCGCCCACCGGGCCCGGCGCACCCTGCGGGACGCACACATCGCTGGTACGTACGCCGTCGAGTTCGGCACCGGCCTCGGCCACGAGCACGGCTATCTCGGCTGGCCCGCCACGGACATCGGCGTGACCGCCCGGGTCGGTTCGCTCCAGGAGCTGTGCGGGCTGGGACCGATGGCCCGGATCTTCTTCCGCCCGCGGACCCAGGACGCGCTGTTCGCCGCGACCGCCTGTCTGACCGACGAGAGCATCTCCGTCACCATAATGCGGGAAACGCAGTCGGCCGGCCTGGTCCAGCTCTGCAGTCGCAGCGCCACCAAGGGCAACGCCGTGCGAGCCTGGCTGGCCGGTACCGGCCGGTCCAGGCGGCTGGTCGTCTTCGGTGACCAGCTGAACGATCTGTCCATGCTGGAGCTGGCCGACGACGCCATGGTCGTGGGCAACGCGGACCCGAGCCTGCGTCGCCGGTTCACGCACCTGCCGAACGACGACTTCGCGGCCGTCGCCCGGGCAATCCGGCAGATACCCGAGGGTCTCCTGCCTACCTACGGGCCTTGAGCTCGGGGATGAGGTCCGGCCACGGCTCGTAGTCCGCGTAATCACTGCCGCAGCGGCGCATCATGAGATCGTCGGCCGTGATGTCGATGCGGCCGCCGTTGTCCTCCAGGTGCTTGAGCATCCGGCGCGACTCGTCGGTGGTGTCCTGATAGGTCAGGAACCAGTCACCGGACGAGTAGGCCTCGACGCGGCGGATGAGCCTCGGCAGCACGGTGTCGGTCCATTTGAAGTGGTGCACCTGCGGGAAGGCCTGCTCCGCGGGCAGCCGCCGGCCCGTCACCGCCCCGTGCTGGCCGAGGTTCAACCGCACGTTGCCGCGGGCGAGCGTCAGCTTCGACGACCCCGCCTGCGGCACGCGCAGCGTCACCAGTCCGGCCAGCGGGAACTGCTCCCAGATCGACTCGTCGCGCCGCAGCGCCGGCAGACCGCCGTCGGCGGCCACCCGGTCCAGCATCGCCCCGACGACGTGGTCATGGCCACCGGCCTCGCAGGCGGCGATGACCTCGGTCAGCGGCCGATCGTAGACATGGAACTCGTCCAGGTCCGCGACCACCCACCAGTCGTCGGGATGCCGTCGCATCTGCGCCCGGATCAGGTACGCGTTGAGGTCCTCGTCCCAGGGACCCTGGTGTACCGCGGCGAATTCCAGGCCGTGCCGGGCCAGCACCTCCCGATCCCGCTGGAATTCCGAGTCGTCGAACGACTCGATGTGCCGGGCCACGTGGAAAGCCTCGACGCCGAGGTCACGATAATGGCGGACAGCGGCATCCAGCAGGCCGGTATCGGCACCGACGACCGACACGAAGCGGATCGTCACGTCAGATCTCCTTCTCATTCAGCTGAGCTCGGGATGCTACCCGGATTAGTGCCGACCTGGAAAGATAATCGCGCCTACTATGCCATGTTGACAGCGGAAGGCGGTTACGCCAGAATCGAACCGGACCGGCTGGAGGCCGTCGCACACTGAATCGAATTCCTTGGTGGTGCTCCCGTCTCTGGTTCAATGGCGGCAAAAGGCGCGATGTGAAGCTTGCACGTAACAGTCGACCTGAGGCTGCGAATGGTTCACCCGGGTCCCGTCGGCTCGGCTGGGCGGCGATATCGCTGGGCATCGGCACCGGGTGTTTCGGCATGGCGAACTCGGTGTTCTCCACCACGACCAGCCTGTTCCTCGCGGATGCGGTCCGGGTGGGACCGCTGCTCATCGGCGCCTACTTCACGGGGTGCTCCGTCGCCGGGATCGGCGTCAACCTGGGCACCGGATGGCTGTCCGACCGGCTGACCGACCGGCGGATCCCCTTGGCCGCCACCGCGTTGGCCGGGGTCGCCGGCGCGCTGTTGTTCATGGTTGTCCGGCACTACGCGGTCGTGTTCGTCACCGGGGCCGTGCTCATCGGCCTGAACGGCGGCTACCTTTCCCAGCTGTTCGCCTATGTCAAGGAGTTCGTCGAGGCCACCGGCCGAGAGCTGGCCCCGTTCAGTTCCGGCGTGCGGGCGGTCATTTCCGCCGGCTGGATAGTCGGCCCGCCGGCCGGCCTTTTCCTGCTGTCGCAATGGGGCTTCGGATTCCTGTACGCGACCGTCGCGGGCCTGCTGTTGCTGACCGCGCTGCTCGGCCGCTGGTTCCTGCCGGCCCTGCCCGCGCCGCCCACACCGCCGCCCGACGAAGGCGCGAACAACCGCCGGCCAGGGATGCGTCGAATCATCGCCACCGTGCCCGGCCGTACCTGGCTGCTGATTGGATCGGTCATCGCGGTCAACGTGGCCGACCAGATGTACCTCATCGACATCGCGCTGTATGTCACCAAGGATCTGCACCTGTCACCGACCTTGGTCGGCCTGATGGCCGGAATCTGCGCGGCACTGGAGATTCCTCTCATGATGTTGGTGGGCCGCTACGCCGACCGCATCGGAAGGCTGCGCCTGGTGATCGCCGCCGCGGTCGTCGCTGTCCTGTTCTTCTGCCTGTTGCCGGGGTTCGGTTCGATCCCGGTCCTGATCGCCCTCCAACTGCCGAACGCCGTGTGGACCGCGGTGATCATGAACATTCCCATGGTGATGGTGCAGGATGAAGTGCCCGGCGGGGCAGGCGCCGTGTCCGCGCTCTACTCGATCAACTTCACGGTTGCCCAACTGCTGGGCGGGGCCGTCACCGGGGTGGTCGCCGACGAGGTGGGGTATGGAAACGTGTTCTGGATCTGCGCCGGCCTCTGCGCGCTCGCCACCGTATTTCTGCTCTGCCGGCTGGCTTCGCGCCCCGAGCGACAGCCTGATATCCGCGCACGAGCCACCGGCTCAGCGTGGCGCACCATCACTCCGGAAGGCGATCACCAGGTCCACCCGGAGGACGTCGCGGGGTAGCCCGCGCCCATGGTTGGACGATTTCGGACAAGCTCGGCCGGCTGGCCGATGCCTGTCCGGCCGGGGCAGGCGAATACTGAACTCATGGCAGGCGAGGACGACTTCCGCTCCGAGCGCGAGTTCATGGACGGGCTGCGGGAACTGAAGGCCCGCAGTGGGTTGAGCTACCGGGACATCGCGGCGCGGATGGTACGCACCGACGCGCGGCATGCCATGGCCCGCAGCACTCTGGCCGGCCTGCTGGGCGGGAAGTCGTTGCCGCGACGGCCGGGCCAGGTCGCGGCCCTGGTCGAGGTGCTGGCCGTGGAACTGGACGAGCCCGACCAGACCCTGCGCTACCGGCAGGCATGGTCACGGCTTGTCGCCGCCCGCACCGGAGCGGGACCCGACGCACCCGCGCCGGCCCCGCTCCTGCCACGGGCACCGGCTGACCGGCCAGCCGAGTCCGGTCGGGTACGGCCACCCGGCCCGTTCGGCGCTGACACCACCACCCCGTCGGAGAGCCCCTTCGGCCAAGCGCAGCTCAGGGCACTGTTCCTGTGGCTGACGCTGCTCACGGTCCTCGCCATGGTGCTGGGCGCGACGGTGCCCGGCGTCCCGTTCTGGCTGGTGTGGTTGGCGACCATCTCGCCGTTGCCGTTCGCGGCGCTGGTCAACTGGTTCGGGCGACGGGGCAGGCGGCACCGGGCCGGCCTGAGCGGCGCGCCCGCCGAGTACCTGCGCGCGGAGTACCGGAGCAGCCGCCCAGCGTAGCGGTGAACAGCGGTCAGGAAACCAGGATCGACACGGGGCCGAAGCTGTTGACGGGCACACCGTTCACGCCCACCAGCGGCGGCGGTACGGTGCCCGACAACGGCTTGCGGTAGGTCACCGTCACCGTGCCACCGGATGCCAGCGGCAGGCCGGACAGCGTCAGGTCGACGAGTCCCTCGCCCGCTGTCACGTCGTCGGTCACCTTGAGAGCGGTGACGTTGCGCGCGACACCGTTGACGGTCACCACGAACCGACTGAGGCCGGGCAAGCCCGCCGACGAGGTCATCAGCTCCTGGTCGAACACCAGTTGCACGTCGTGGGTCCCGGCATGCGCTTCCGCGCCGATCAGCATCGGCGGGGGCGGGGCGATGGGCGTGACTGCCGCCGCGGACGCCGTGCCTGCGGAGATCAGGGTCAGGGCGGTACCGGCGACGGCCATGACGGCAAGCATGGCCAGTTGGCGTCCGAGCTGCATACCGTTCCTCGCCTTCACATCACGGGGTGCCCACGCGCGGCCATCGACGACGGAGCCGGGTCACCGAACCAGTTTCCTCGGACGACCACACGAGGGCAGCCTGGCCTGGAGGGTGCCATGACCCCCGGAAATGAGGGGTTCGCACGCCGGACATCCTGCGGTTTCTACGCGAACCCGACCAGATCGGGTTGCCCGTCGGCGGGGCACGGTGTCGGAGCACGGCGTGGGAACGGGACATGACGGACCTGATCGGCACGCCGAGGCGATCGGCGAGACCGTCGCGTCGCGCAGCGGGCGGAGGACCCCGATGCCGGGCCGGTGCATGGCTCACGTCCGACCGGGCGCGATCGTCAAGGTCGTGCGTCCGCGCCGGTCAGCGCTGGGATTCCAGGTAGGTCCGATCCCACTGGTGGATTCTGGTGTGGCGCAACGCCTCATTGAACGAGCAGGCCGAGTTCCAGATCCAACCGCACCCGTCACAGCGGCAGTGCCAGCGGCGGCACGTGCGGCAGAATCGGACGTTGGTGTGGTGGTTCCTGACGGTGGTCAAGGTCATCATGTGATCTCTCGTGGGGCCGCGGCCGCCGGAGCGGCCTCGGGGAGCCGCCCGAGCGGCCGGCAGCCGGCGCAACAGGTCGCCCGACGGAGTCGACCCGCGACCGAACGTGTCGCGCTCCCGTCGCACTGGCTGTCCTGCGGAGGGACTGTGTCGTTGTGCACCGAGCATCGCGCACGGGGGTACTCGGGGTCGTCACCGCGAGCGCCCATCCGGGATGGCGGTTTACCGGCGACGGACCTACCAGCCAGCCCGAACCCCACCAGTGCTCGGCAGGGCTAGGGCTCCGCCAGGCGCTTGCGCAGGCCGTGCAGGTAGTCGGCCGGGGACAGCGGGTCCTTTCCGGACTCCAGTTCGGCGATCAGGGCGTCCCAGAAGCGCAGTGTGGCCAGTTCGATCTGGGTGCCGAGTTGCAGTGTGATCATCCGGGACGCGACGTCGGCGTTGTCGCCGAACCGGTCCTGGATGGCCTCGTACTCGGCGAGGCGCTGCTGGTGCTGCCTGCGCTGCTGGTGGGCGAGTTCGACGACGTTGTCGGGTTCGCCCGTCTCGCTGAAGAACAGCTTGAGTTCGGCGACGTTGCGCATCTCGAAATGTTCTTCGGTGGGTTCGGCCAGCCACTGGCGCAATGCCGCCCGACCGGCGTCGGTGACGGAGAACGTCCGCCTGCGCCGACCCGATTCCTCCGACTCGACCTCCAGCAGCCCGAGTTCGACCAGCCGCTGCGGCTCCGAGTAGAGCTGGGCGTGCGGGAAGTACCAGAAGAACCCGACCGAGTGGCTGACCGCCCGTTTCAGATCGTAGGAGGTCGACGGGCCACGCAGGGCGATCATGCCGAGCACCAGGTACGAGGTCGGCGAGAGGCGGGCGTTCGACATCGATCACAGCCTAGATGGGGGGCCGGCGGCCGGTTTCAATAGTCTGTTTCAGATCGTATGATACCGACCACGAGCAGCCGCGCGAAAGGAGCAGGACATGGACGTCGGCACCGCGCTGA
Source organism: Pseudonocardiaceae bacterium (assembly GCA_036273855.1). Lineage (GTDB taxonomy): Bacteria > Actinomycetota > Actinomycetes > Mycobacteriales > Pseudonocardiaceae > DATEPR01. The sequence goes on along the minus strand of DASUGU010000062.1, from coordinate 36,108 downwards.
GCTGGGCGGCCGATCGGTTTCCGCTGCGCCGCGCGATCGGTGGGCCCCGACCGCTGACCTACCGGGAATGGGACGCGCGAACGAATCGCCTGGCCAGGGCGCTGGCCGGGCTCGGTGTCCGCGCCGGTGACCGCGTCGCCCTGCTGATGGGCGGGGGTGAGCCGATGGCCAGCCTGCACCTCGCGCTGCAGAAACTCGCCGCCACGTCGGTCCCGCTGTCCGTCCGGTTCGGCCGGGACGAGTTGGCGTACTGCCTGGCCGACGCCGACATCCGCCTGCTGGTCACCGACGAGAGCACGACACCGACCGTGCCGGACGACGCCACCCCGCACGCCGCCGCCGGCATCACCCGCACGGCCGCCGCGGAACCGGACGGGCCGCTACCCACCCGGCCGGCCGACACCGACGTCAGCGTGCTGCTCTACACGTCCGGCACCACCGGCCGCCCCAAGGGCGTACCCCGCACCCACCACGCGGAACACTCCGCCGCCGTGGCACACGTGATCCAGGCGCGGTACGGGCCGGGCGAGACGACGCTGGGCGTCATGCCGCTGTTCCACACGATGGGCCTGCGCAACCTGATTGGCACGATCATCGTGGGCGGCACCTGGGTGCCGCAGGCGAGGTTCGACGCCGACGAGACCATCGAGCTGATCGACCGGGACCGGATCAGCTCGCTCTACCTGGTGCCGACCATCTTCTGGTCCCTGCTGCGCGCGGCGCCGGGTGGGAAGGTGCGGTCGGTGCGCAGGCTGGCGTACGCGGGCGCGCCGATGACCCCGGCCCTGACCGAGGAACTGGTCGCGGCGATGCGACCCGAGGTGTTCGTCAACCACGTGGGCAGCACCGAGGTCTACACGTTCACCGTCTGTCCCGACGTGGCGGCGAAACCGGGCTGCGCGGGCCGGGCCGGCGTGTTCGCCAACGTGCGGCTGATCTCACCGGACCGGTCGGCCACACCCGATGACGTGGTGGCACCGGGGGAGCAGGGCCAGATCGTGGTGTCGCTGGACAGCCCGGAGGCGTTCCACGGTTACTGGCACCGGCCCGACGCCGACGCCAGGGCGATCCGGGACGGCTGGTACCTCACCGGGGATCTCGCGATCGCGGACGAGGACGGCGACCTGTGGGTGACCGGCCGGGCCGACGACATGATCAACTCCGGCGGGGAGAACGTCTACCCGGACGAGATCGAGGCCGCGCTGGTGCGCTGCCCGTCGGTCGCCGAGGTGGTCGTGGTCGGCCTGCCGGACGACCGGTGGGGGCAGGCCGTGACGGCGTTCGTCGTGCCCGCGGCTGGCATCCCGCCGCAGCAGGCTGTCGACGAACTGTGCCGGTTCGCGCGCCGGTCCACCGGGCTGCCCGGCCTGAAGCAGCCGAAGCAGGTGATCGCCGTGCCGGCCATCCCCAAGTCGGCCGTCGGCAAGATCCTGCGCCGCGCGCTGACCGAGGGCGATCACCCTCGGCTGGCGTCCAGCGGCGGGCCGGTGCCGGCGTGACCGGCGGTCCCGCGCGGATCGAGGACAGCGCACTGGTCTGCGGCCAGGGCAGGTTCCTGGACGACATGGACCCGCTGCCCGGCACGCTGACCGCCGCGATCGTGCGCAGCCCGCATCCGCACGCCAGGATCAGGTCGGTCGACACCAGCCGGGCGCTGGCCCACCCCGGCGTGGCCGCGGTGATCGGTCCCGCCGACGTCGAGCGGGAGTTGCGGCCGTTCCCGCTGTCGGTGCGGATACCGATGCCCTACCACCCGGCCGCGACCGGCAAGGTTCGTTACGTCGGCGAGCCCGTCGCGGTCGTGGTGGCCACCGACCGGTATGTCGCCGAGGACGCCGCCGAACTGGTCGACGTGGACTACGAGCCGCTGCCGGCCGTCGTGGACACCCGGGCGGCGCTCGCCGCCGACGCACCCCGGCTGCACGAGGACGCGCCGGGCAATGTCGCCACCGACCGGAGCTTCCGCTTCGGCGACGTCGACCGGGAGTTCGCGCGGGCCGCCCGGGTGGTCAGCGGCGAGTACACGTTCCCCCGGTACTCGTCCGTCCCGATGGAGTGCTACTGCGTCATCGCCGAATGGCGGGCGGAGGCCGACGGGCCCGCCGTGGATGCGTGGGCCAACTTCCACGGCCCGTTCACCATGGTCCCGATCATGGCGTCGGCGCTGGGCATCCCCACGTCGAAGCTGCGGGTGCGGGTGCCGGCCGACATCGGTGGCAGCTTCGGTATCAAGTCGGCCACCTATCCGTATGTGGTGCTGATGGCGTTGGCCAGCAAGCACGCCGGCCGTCCGGTGCGGTGGACGGAGGACCGGATGGAACACCTGCTGGCCAGTTCCACCGGTGCGGGCAGGGCGATGCGGTTCGACGCGGCGGTCGATGACGACGGGACGGTACGGGCGCTGCGCGCCGACCTGGTGGACAACGTCGGGGCCTACCTGCGGCCACCGGAACCGAGCACGCTGTACCGCTGCTACGGCAATCTCACCGGCGCCTACCGCATCGGCGCGGTGGCGATCCGGGCGCGGGCGGTGGTCAGCAACTGCATGCCGACCGGGCTGAACCGCGGGTTCGGCGGCCAGCAGCTGTACTTCGGCCTGGAGCGGTTGATGGACCGGATCGCTCAGGAGTGCGGCCTGGATCCGGTCGTGCTGCGCAGGCGCAACCTGATCGGCCCGGCCGAGTTCCCGTACCACACGCCGACCGGCGGCGTGTACGACTCCGGCGACTACCCGGCGGCCGTGGATCTGTTGCTGCGCAACGCCAAGTACACTGACCTGCGGGCGCGGCAGCGGGAGGCGCGGGCGCGCGGCGAGTACTACGGCATCGGGGTGGCCACGATCGTGGACCCGTCCGCGACGAACATCGGCTACGTCGGCCTGGCCACGCCCGCCGAGCAGCGGGCGGCGGGCCGGGGCAAGTCGGGATCCACCGAGCACGTCCGTGTCTCCGTGGACCTGCAGGGCATCGTGACCGTCCTGCTCGGCACCGTGCCGCAGGGCCAGGGACATGCCACGGTGGCACGTGCGGTGGTCGCGCAACGGCTCGGCCTGCCACCGGACCGGGTGCGCCCGGTGGTCGAGATGGACACGGCGAGTACACCGTGGACGGTGACGTCCGGGAGTTACTCGTCCCGGTTCGCGCCACTGCTGACCAGTGCGCTCGTCGAGGCGACCGACCGCATCGCGCGGACCGTCCGGCAGGCGGGTGCCGTACTGCTGGACGCCGACCCCGATGCGCTGGAACTGGCCGGCGGCAAGGTCAGGCGGGTCGACGATCCCACCACCGCTGTCGAGTTCCGGCACGCGGCCGGACTGGTGCACTGGGACCCTGGGGCACTGCCCGAGGGCAGTCCCGCCCGGCTGTACGAACAGGTCGCGTTCACTCCGCCGCAGTCGAAGGCGGCGACGCCGGACGACCGGATCAACTCCAGCCTCTGCTACGGCTTCGTCGCCGAACTGGTGGCGTGCCGGATCGACCCGGCGACGCTGCGGATCGACGTCGACCAGGTGGTCAGCGTGCACGACGCGGGCACCGTACTGGACCGGACCCTGCTGGCGGGCCAGGTGCACGGCGCGCTGGCGCACGGCCTGGGTGGCGCGCTGTTCGAGGAGTTCCGCTACGCCGAGTCCGGGCAGCCGACGTCGGCGACATTCCTGGACTACCTGTGCCCGACGAGCGCGGAGGCCCTGTACCCGTTGGACAGCGACCACATCGAGACGCCGTCGCCGTTCACCCGGTTGGGGGCGAAGGGTTCCGGGGAGGGCAGCAGCATGAGCCTGCCGGTCGCCATCGCCAACGCGGTGGCGGACGCCCTCGCGCCGGAGGGGATCGACATCACCTCGTTGCCGTTGCACGGCAACGTGCTGCACGCGCTGCTGGAGCAGCGGGAAGGAGAACGGACCACATGGCGCTGACCGGAGGATCGGTGGATCTGGAGCGCGGCCACGACGGTCAGGTCGCGTACCTGACGCTGCGCAACGGTCCGATGACGATCATCACGTGGGAGATGCGGCAGCGGATGGCCGACCGCTTCGCCGAGATCGACGCCGATCCGGACGTACGGGTGGTCGTGATCCGCTCGGCGGGCGAGCACTTCTCCACCGGCGGCGACATTCCCGGGTTCATGGAGGTCGATCCCGTGGACTTCACCGATCTCGGCCACAACGTCACCGCAGCCGCCCGCAGCCCCAAACCGGTGATCGTGGCGGTCGACGGGTACTGCTTCGGCGTCGGGCTGGAGTTGGCGCTGTCCGCGGACATCCGGCTGGCCACCGAGCGGAGCCGGTTCGCGCTGCCGGAGATACGGCTGGGCATGATCCCCGGCAGTGGCGGCACGCAGCGGCTCGCGCGACTGATCGGCACCAGCCGTGCCAAGTACCACGTGCTGACCGCGGAACGCATCCCGGCCGAGCGGGCCGAGCAGTGGGGCATGGTGGCGCAGGTGGTGCCGGACGCGGACGCGCTGCGCCAGGCCACCGAGACCGTGGTCGACACCCTGCTGGGCTACTCGCCGCTGGCGCTGCGCACCGCGAAGGAGGTCATCGACCGGGGCACCGACGGCCCCCTGTACACCGGTATCGAGCTGGAACGCAAGGCATACGCGATGCTCCGTGCCAGCAACGACTTCGCCGAGGGCGTGGCCGCGTTCACCGAGAAGCGCAAGCCCAAGTTCCAGGGCAGGTGAGTGTGTCACCATGAAAGCGGCACCGTTCGCCTACGTCCGCCCCGGGTCCGTCGCCGACGCACTGTCCGAACTGGACTCCGGTGAGGCGAAGGTGCTCGCCGGCGGGCAGTCGCTGGTGCCGGTGCTCGCCATGCGGCTGGGCCGGCCGGCCACCCTGGTGGACATCAACGCGATCCCCGGCCTCGACCGGGTGTCCGTCGACGGCGACCGGTTGGTGATCGGCGCGACCGCACGGCAGCGGACGGTCGAGCACCACCCGCTGGCGGGCCGGGTGCCACTGCTGCGGCTCGCCCTGCCCTGGGTCGGCCACCGTGAGCTGCGCAGCAGGGGAACCGTGTGCGGGAGTCTCGCGCACGCCGACCCGGCCGCCGAGTTGGGCGCGGTGGCCGGTTGCCTGGACGCCGAGCTGGACATCGCCGGACCCTCGGGCACCCGGACGGAGCGGGCGCGGGCGTTCTTCACCGGCGCGCTGACCACCACCGTCGGGCCGTGCGAGCTGCTCACCGGCGTGCGGTTTCCCGTCGCCGGGCCGGGGGAGGGCTTCGGTTTCGCGGAACTGGCGCGGCGGCACGGAGATTTCGCGCTCGCCGGGGTCGCGACCAGGGTGCGGATGGACGGCGAGCGGGTCACCGGTGCCGTGCTGACCGGGTTCGGGGTGTCCGACCGGCCCGTGACCCGCGACGTCACCGATCTCGTCGCGTCGGCCGCGCGGGAGGACGAGGAGTCGACGCGGACCGCGCTGGCCGACCCGGTGGCCGAACTGGCCCACGGCATGGTCGACACCGCCGGGGACGCGCACGGCTCCCGCGGTTACCGCGTGCGGCTGCTGGGCGTGCTCGGCGCCGCGGAACTCGCGCGGGCGTACCACAGCGCGACATCGGGAGGCGAGTGATGAGCGGTCCACGTCCGGTCCGCGCGGGCGCGGGCGACCTGGTCGAGGTGTCCTGCACGGTGAACGGCACCCCGGTCACGCTGTCCGTGCCACCCCGGCTGACCTTGGCCGACCTGCTCCGGGACCGGCTCGGCCTCACCGGGACACACGTCGGATGCGAGCACGGTGTCTGTGGCATGTGCACGGTGCTGGTGGACGGCTGCGCCGCCCGGTCCTGCATCCTGTTCGCCTGCCAGCTCGACGGCGCCGAGATCGTCACGATCGAGGGCATGGGAACGCCGGACCGGCAGCACCCGCTGCAGGAGGCGTTCTCCCGCCATCACGCGCTGCAGTGCGGGTTCTGCACGCCCGGGTTCCTGCTCAGCGCCTACGACCTGCTGTGCCACCGGCCCGACGTGCGGGCCGACGAGTTGGCCGTCGAGCTGTCCGGCGTGCTGTGCCGGTGCACCGGGTACCGCAACATCGCGGCCGCGGTCGCCGAGGTCGCCGAGACCTACCGGGACGGCGTGCCGGCACCGCTCAACTGCGGCATCCGGGCGCTGGCCGGCAGATCAGCCGGTGTCGCGACGACGGAGCCGGAACCGGAACCGGCACGGCGGCGGCAGGACGATGCCATCGAGCTGCCGGACACACCACCGACGGCCGCGGTCGAGGTGGCCAGTGACGTGGCGGCGCCGGTGGCCGCGGTGTGGGCTGTGCTGTCGGACGTGCGGCTGCTGGCGTCCTGCCTGCCAGGAGCCGAACTGACGGGCGATCTGGGCGGTGACCGCTACGCGGGCCGGGCGAGGGTGTCGCTCGGGCCGATCCGGTTGTCCTTCGACGGCGTCGCCCACGTCGTGGAGCGCGATCCGGACGGCCACCGGATGCTGGTGCTGGCCAAGGGATCCGACGCCGGAGGCGGTGGAACGCAGGCCAGGTTGACGCTCGTCGCCACGCCCACGGCAGCCGGCACGCGACTGTCCGCCGCCGCCGACGTGTACCTGACCGGACGGATCGCACAGTTCGGCCGGTCGCTGGCCGGCGACGTCGGCAAGCGGATGTTCGAGCAGTTCGCCGAGGCCGTCGAGCGGACGGCCGTCGGCGGCGCCCCACGCCACAGTCGTGGTGCCGGCGTGCTGTCGCTGGCGTTCGGTGTGCTCCGGCAACGGCTGGGAAACTGGTTCGCCCGTCGACGCTGACGCCGTGCGGGACGGCTGCGGCATGACCGATCCAGGCTGGATCGTGGTATTGCCGTACACACGACGTGGTTCCGTCGATGTGACGGGCGAAGATCGCGTGAAACGGGTTGGCTGCCGCTGTCGAAGCGGTACAGCGCTCACGCCATCAGCGTCGACGGCCGCCACGGCAACCAGACCCGGGGCGTCCTGCTCTGTCCGGACGACGACACGGTGAAGTGCACAAGGTCGACCCCCTGCCAGCCCGCCGGCGCCGGATATCCTTGAGTGCCGTACGGCGGATACCTTGCGGCACTCGACGGCGGATCTCGGCCGGATTCGGGTCAGAGCCAGTCACGCCGGCAGGCCAGGACGCCTGCCTGGAACCTGCTGCAGGCATTCAGCCGGTTGAGCAGACCGCTGATTTTCCGTCGTATCGTGCGGACGGAGACACCGAGTTGTTTGGCGATCAATTCGTCCTTCATACCTTCGCCGAGCAACTGCAGGAGTAGGTGGTCGTCGATGTTGAGTTCGGCACTGCGGTCATCGCCGTGCTCGGTCCTCGGCAGTGCGACCATAGCGTCTTTGGCATGGATCCAGGTGGTCTCGAAGAGTTGGATCAGCGCATGCACGAGCAAGCTGTCTCTGAGTATCATCGTCTGGTCGCCCCGACTGCCACGGCGATCGACCAGCACGGCCACCGAGTGGTCGACAATGGTCAATGTGGTCGCCGGCACGGCGGCAGTGCGGACGGAGATGCCCGCGCGCAACTCGTCGTCGACGGCGTGTTGGATCTTCGGGCTCGCGAGCGTGGTCGGCGGATAGATGACCCGGACATTGACACCGCGCTCGGCCGCCTTGATCTTCGCGGGCCTCATCAGTTCGAAGTCGCCCGGTTCGGCCGTGTGGCCCGGCTCCGCGTGCACGACGTCATTCCTGGCGATGCAGAGCAATTCGTGGACGCGGACGGCCGCGGCTTCGCTGCTCGGCAGGCGGTCGATGTCGGGAGCTGATCCATGGGGTCCGGCCAGCAGGCGATCGTTGACCAGGCGTGTCATTTCTGCTTGGAGCAGGCCAACTTCTCGACGACGGTGTGCGTATTCGCTGTCAAGTTCGTCGCGTAGGCGGGCCGCGATCATGGCTGGGCCGTTCGGTGTCGGTGCTATGCCGCCGGTTTGCTCCTCGCGCAACAGGCCGCCTGCGATGAGTCGTTTCCGACTTGTCTCCACGGTCTGTTCGGATAGTCCGGTCGACCGGGCAACCTGACTCGGGGCTCGCCCCGGCCGTCTCACGTCGTAGCGGTAGACGGACTCGTCCGTCTCGTCGAGCCCGAGCAAATCCCACATCGGTCCTCCTGGAGAGGTTCCGTTCGATCCTGGAACCGGGGCGGCCATCACCGGCTTCGCCGACAGGGATCGGGTAACCCGTTCCGGAGATCAATATGTGTCATTCTCGGAGGCGGTTGGAAATGTTCTTCCCGGCGGATCGGTGGCGGAAGTGCGTAGTGCTGCCGCGAGCAGGTCCGGCAGTTCTTGGGATGGTAAAAAAGCGGCATTCCAGACGCCGACGTAGCGAAGTCCGGCTGGTACCGACAGATCCTGCGTCTGCTCCATCACGTTCTTGACGCCGGCTACCACGTGTGGTGGATGGCTCGCTATTTGCTCGGCAATTGTATGGGCATGCAGGAAGAGAGTTGCCGAATCCGCGAACACGCGGGATACCAATCCACGCCGCCATGCCTCATCGGCGCTCACGTCCCGGCCGGTGAGCGCCCACTCCCGGGTGGGCCCGGCACCGATCATTCTCGGGAGTCGTTGCAAGGAACCAAGATCGGCCACCACGCCGATGCGCACTTCACGCAACGAGAAGTAGGCAGGCGCGCTCGCGAACCGGATGTCGCACGCAGCGACCAGATCGAGCCCGGCACCGACGCACGCTCCGTGCACCGCCGCGACGAACGGGAGCGGGCTGGCGCATATAGTGCTGATCGCGCCCTGCATGGCTTCGGCCTCGGCCGCCAGCTGCCTGCGCATGGCCTGCCCACCATCGCTGGCGCGGATCATCCGCCGGTAGTGGGTCAGGTACCAGCGCAGGTCCAGGCCGACGGAGAAGCAGTCATCGGCGCCTCGCAGGACCACGGCGCGAACCGACTCGTCCGATTCCAGTTCGGCGACCACCTCGGGCAGGTCGTGCCACACGGCCGCGCCCATCGCGTTGCCCGAGGACGTACCGTGCAGGCGCAGCTCCGCGATGCCCGTCTCGGGCTGGCGCGTCACTGTGAAAGCGTCCGCCGGCACGTCGCCACCTCCTCCATGCGGACGAGGTCGCGGTACGCCCGTTCGTGGAATACCAGCGGCTCACTCACCTCATCGATCGCGAACCACTGCGGCTCTCCGAACACCAGGGCGTGATCGCCGTGGGTGGTGATGTCCTTGACCGCGCAGCCACTGCCGACCAGCACGCCGGCAAGCATCGGGAGCCGATGCGGCGTGCGATAGGAGAGCCCTCGGAACCGGTCGCGCTGAGTGCCATGGGCGAATCGTCGACACAGCTCGCGTTGCCCTGAGGCGAGCACGTTGACACCGAACACGCCGGTCGCGCGGATCGCGCCGAGCGTCGTACTGGTGTCGGCCAGCGCCACGACCAGCCGTGGCGGAGCCAGCGAGACCGACATCATCGCGTTGACCGTGCACCCAACGGGAGTGCCGCGGTCATGGCTGGTGACCACGGCGACACCGGTCGGCCAGCGCCGCATGAACGCACGGAACTGTTCGGCGGTGGCAGCCGTGACGTCAGGACATCTGGCCAAGGGTATGGGGGTGACCATGTGTTTCTCCCTCCCACGGTGTACGTGGGTCGTCTGCGTCCAGGTATGAGCGATACGCGGGCAGGTCGAACAGCCCGTGACTGCTGAGCGAGAACAAGATCGTCGGTGCTCTGCCCTGCTGGTCGGCGCGAACGGCCTCAACGAGCGCACCGTGCACGGCGAACGCGCTGTCCAGCGTCGGCAGGATGCCTTCTGATCGCGTGAACAACTTCAAGGACGCGAACACCTCGTCCTGCGGATAGGTGACAACCTCGACCAGTTTGCGTCGCCGCAGGGTGTTGACCAGGCCTGATCTGGTGGGCGCCGCTTCGGCGGAGACGCAGCGGATCGGCAGATTCCGCTCGGCAGCCTCATACAGGAACGGACCCGCGGTGCCTGCGAAGTCCCTGCCCGCCACCACGACTCCGGGCATGGCACCGTGGTGGCGCATCTGTTCGAATGCTTCCAGCCCGATCACGCTGTGGTGCGGCACCGAGACCGGCTCACCCTCGTAGAGCGTGGGCTTGCCGGTGGTGATCGGTTCAGGACCGGCATCCGCTGAGGTGACTGACGCACCCAACAGCTCCATCAGCATCCGGTGCTGGGCTTGGGCCGCTGAGTCGGCCTGTTCGAGATGGATGTGACACGGCAGGCCGAACATGTGACATGCCACCGCGGCGGCCGTGCCCCACCGGCCCGTGTGCGTCGTCGCGGTCAGCGCACCCGTTCCGGCAATGCGGTGGTAATACGCCTGGGCGACGGCTGTGTTCAACTCGTGGCCGCCGGCCAGATTGCCACCTTCGTACTTGTAGTACAGCCGAGCCCTGGTGCGTAGTGACCGTTCCAGGTTCGTGGCGCGCCGCAACGGCGTCGGGCGCCACATGGCGTACCGCTCGCGCACCTCCCTGGGAATGGGTAGCCACGGTTCCCTGGCCAGTTCCTGCCGAGCGAGGCCTGGCGGCAGCGACTGCGGCGGCCCGACACGTTGCCGCAGGTCCCGGGGCAGCTCGAACCGCGGGTCCGCGGCGATGCTGTACCAGGAGAGCGGAATGTTCATCGTTCCTCCCGGCGGTCAGTAGCTGAGCGTGACTCCTCGGTCGAGCAGCGCGAGTGCGCCGTTGGCCAGCAACAGCCGGTCGTTGGAGTAGTTGAGGCTGGCCGAGCGCAGGTCGCGCAGCGTGCGTTCCAGACCGAGGGTCGAGTCGCGGAGATATCCGTGCCGCAACCCGGCGAGTTCGATGAGCTGGTCGACGACGTGGTGACTGCGCTCCGAGGTGACGACCTTCAGGGCGTTGAGCCGCAGTTGGACCGGGTTCGCCGCAAGGTCACCGCACGACTCGACGTCGCGTAGGCACTGGGCCACCAGCGCGGCCATGACGTCGAGCTCCATCCGGACACGCGCGACGCGGATGCGCAGCAGATCCGAGCCGAGGTCGAACTGTCTGCGGCCGGCCGGGCTGCAGAGCAGATCGAGCACGCCGGCCAGTGCGCCTCGAGCCGCGCCCAGCCAGCAGGCGGCCCAGGCTAGGTGGCCGACCGGGGCGAATGTGCTGACCGCGGCCGCGCGGAAGTCACCGGGCACGCCGACCACCTGATCATCGGAGACTGTGCCGGTGATCCGCATCGCGACGCTGTGAGTGCCGCGCATGCCCATCGGGTTCCAGGATCCGCTGGTAGTGAGTCGCAGGTCGGCTCGGTCGGCGTAGACGAGCGATACTTTGCCGTCGGCAGCGTGATCGGTGTCGACGCTGTCCTGCATGGTGATCAGAAAGCCGTCCGCGTCGGCGCCCCCGGTCACGATCGGCGCGTCGCGGTCGATGCGCAGCGCGCCACCGGTCCTGGTGAGTGGTGCCCGCGACGTCAGCAGGTGCCCGCCTTTTCCTCGCTCGCTGGTGACCGAGGCGACATAGACCTCGCCGCGTGCGATCCGGGGCAGCAGCCGAGATCGGAGCCTCGGGGTGGCGTGTGCCACGACGGTGCTGACCTGCTGGCAGTGCATCGCCCAGATCATCGCTGTGGACAGACACTCGCCCGCGAGCCGGTCGGCGACCCGGACGAGGTCGTGCATCGTGCCGCCCAGCCCGCCGAACTCGGTCGGCACCAGCAGGCCGAGCAGGCCGGACCGCCGCAGCGCCACCAGGCCTTCCTTCGGGAAGCACGCCTGATCGTCCACGATCCGGGCCTGGTCGCGAATGACCGGCAGGACAGCGTCCACCCGCTGGTCCAGGTCCGGTGTAGGCGTGCCGGTCGGTGTCAGGAGCTCTGCGGTCATCGGACAGTTCCCGCACTCAATGGTTCGCTCGCCTCGGTCACCGCGGCCCACAGGCTGCCCGCGGTGGCGAACGTGTTGGCGGTCATCGCTTCGTCGGGTAGCACGACGCCCAACTCGTCCTCCAGATCGAAGACCAGGTCCACGGCCCGCATGGAGTCCAGGCCCAGGTCTTTCAACGGCCGCTCCGTAGGTAGTGGTTCGCCGGCGTCCAGCCAGGTGAGGTGGCGTCGCACAACGGTCTCGAACGCGGGATTCATCAGACCTCCTCAAGAGTCTGTGCTTCGGGGCTTCTGGTCAGGTTCAGCCGGGACACGTCGAGCACATCGCCGCGGTCCGTGACGACTTCGACGGGCGCGGGGTGGCCGAGGAATGCCAGCAGGCTCGCGCTGAGGCCGTAGGCGCCGACGTTCGGCACAGCCACGACATCCCCGGGCCCGTGCGGTGGCAGTTCCGCGCGGCGGGCCAACACGTCCAACGGAGTACACAGCGGTCCGACCACCGTGGTCCGGATCGCCGGCTGGTCCGGCGAGGACGGCTCCACGTGCTGGACGGTCGGTGAGACGGGCGGGATGCGGCGCAGCCCGGCCATGCCGCCGAGGTGGTTGATGCCACCGTCGAGCACGGTGAACACCTCGTCCTTGGACCGCTTCACGTCCATCACGCGGCACAGCAGCGTCCCGCAGCCACCGGTGAGATAACGGCCGGACTCGAACGACACGCGGGGCATGCCATGTCGCCAGCCAGGCAGGTGGCGGTCCAACAGCCGGATCAGGCCCGCACGCAACCCCATCCATTTCGGACGATCACCGGCACGGGCATATGGCGTGCCGAAGCCGCCGCCGAGATCGATCTCGGTCAGGTCACCAAGCTGTGCACCGAGTTCCGCGGCGAGTGTCGCGGCGGTTCCGAACTGGCGCAGGAGTGCCTCCTCGTCGGTGAGGTTGGTGCCCATGTACAGGTGCAGTCCGGTGACGCGAGCCCGGCCGCTGCCGCGGAACAGCTCCGGCCGTTCGGCAACCCAGGTTCCGTCGGCGCCGAACTGGGAAGCTGTGCCGGTCATCGCCAGGCCCATCCCGGGCACCGGCCGGTCGGCGTTCACCCGCAACAGACACTCGACGTCGGCTTCGGCCCGGTCCGCGGCCTCACCCACCCGCCCGAGGTCGGTGGGCGAGTCGACGGACATCCGGCGGACGCCGCGGCTCAGAGCATGGTCGAGGCACTCGGACGTCTTGGCCGGCCCGGTGAGCAGCACCCGTTCCGCGGACATGCCCGCACCGAGCGCGGCGTCCGTCTCGCCGACCGAGCTCACCTCGGCGCGGCAGCCGCGTCGGGCGAGTTCGCCCACTATGAGGGGATGCGGACAGGCCTTGACCGAGTAGTAGACGATCGCTTCCTCGGGCAGCATCGCGCGCAGGTCCGTCTCGGCGGCTCGGACGACGGCAAGGTCGTAGACGTAGGCGGGTGTGCCGAACTCGTCCGCGATGTCGTGCAGCCTCACGCCACGGCCTCCTCCGGCACGCCCGCCCATTGCTCGGCGAGTGTGCGCTTGTCGACCTTGCCGTTGACGGTCAACGGCAGTCCGGGCACGACCCGGCATTCGCCGGGCAGCTTCGGCTCTTCGAGCCGCGCCACCAGGCCGTCGGCCACTTGCCGGTCGGTCAGGTCACCGCACACGGCGAGCCGCGAGCCGTGCTCTCCGTCGGGCGGCAGTGCCGCCGCCGCCTCGACACCGGGTATGTCGAGCGCGGCCGCTTCGATCTCGGTCGTGCTCACGCGGAAGCCATGCTGTTTGAAGATGTCGTCGGCACGGCCGACGAAGTACAGGTATCCGTCGTCGTCGATCAGGCAGCGATCGCCGGTGTGGAGTACCGGCTGACCGTGCTTGCCGGTGCGGTATCGCGCGGCGGTGAGCTCTGGCGCGTTCCAGTAGCCGGCCATCACGTTGGGGCCCCGAACCACCAGCTCACCGGGCACGCCGGGTGGCAGCGGCTGGCCCTTTTCGTCCACGATGGACACTTCGGTGTCCGGTAGTGGTCGACCCACCGAGCCTGGCCGGATGAGGTCCAGGTTCGGCTCGGCGATCGACACGCGCTTGCACTCGGTGAGCCCGAACATCGCCACCACGGCCAGCCCGGGCATGGCCGTGCGGAGCGTGGCACAACGGGCCGGGCTGAGGTCGGCGCCGGTGTTCGTCACCATCCGCAGGCGTGTGGGCGCGATGCCGACGCGGCGTACCAGCCGGCACAGCGTCGCGGCCAGGCTCGGCACCAGCGGTAGCACCGACACGTTCTCCGCGTCCAGCCGACGCAGCAGCGTGGGACCGGCGTCGCCGTCGTCACCCAGGACGAGTCGTGCCCCGGCCACGCAGCACAGGAAAACCTGGTAGAGGCCGTAGTCGAAGGACAGTGGCAGGCAGCAGAACACGGTGTCGTCGGACCGGTAGCTCAGCCTGCTGTGGATCGCGAGCGCGGCGAAGAGCACCTGCCGGTGCGTGCACACCACTGCTTTGGGCAACGCGGTGCTGCCGGACGTGTAGATGAGACACACTGGGTCGACGGACAGGCACGGGCGGCTGACGTCGGTTGCCGGTTGCGTCGTCGCCGCAGGAGCGTCGGCCAAGGTGTGGACAGGCATGTCGACGTCGGTACTGGCCCGCACCAGATCCACCGCCACGGGGCCGCCTATCACCACGGTCGGCGTGCAATCGGCCAGGATGTGCCGCAGATGGTAGGCCGTGGTGCGATCGCTGAGCAGCACGAAGATCGCGCCGAGACGGGACGCGGCGAACAGCAACGGCACGAGTTCGATCTGGTTGTGGCCGAGCAGAACGATACGGTCGCCCCGGCCGACGCCCAGGCCGCTCAACCATCGGGCAGCAGCGTCGGACCGACCGGCGAGTTCGCGGTACGACCAGGTTCGGTTGCCACGGCGCAGGGCCTGCGCGGTGGGCGCGGCCGCGGCCCGCTGATCGAGAATGTCGTGCAGCAAGGTCGGGGTCGATGTCGGTTGCATGATCATGAGTGACCTCCGGGAACGCACCTCGGTGCCAGGGTCTGGGCGAGCAACTGGAGGATGGAGTCCACCGACTCGAAGGCTTCCGGCACGATGAGTTCGGGCGGCACCTCGACGTGCAGCTCCGTTTCGAGCCGATCCAGCACGGAGACGACGGCGAGTGAGTCGAAGCCGGGCAGATCGAAGAGAGTCGCCGTGGCCAGGACATCCGCCGTGGGCGTGCCCAACACGGCGCTGACCACCTCCGCCACCAGGTCCTGGGGCGTCCGGCCCGGCTTCACGGCGCTTCTCCGGACCGGTCGGCGACGAGATCGGTGAGTTCGGCGCGGGCCAGTTTTCCGGTCCCCGTGTGCGGCACGTCGGCCGCGAGGTGGAGATGGCCGGGCACCATGTAGCTGGGTAGTTTGCGTCGGCAGTGCCCGAGAAGCTGGGCGGTGAGCTCGTCGTCCGGGACACCGACGGGTACGACGACGGCGTGCAGTTCGTGAGTGGTGGCCGGATCGGGCACGGCCAGCACGGCCACCTCGGCGACGCGTGGATGGCTACTCAGTGCGGCTTCGATGTCGCCCAACTCCACCCGGAAACCGCGGGTCTTGACCAGGCCGTCGCGCCTGCCGAGCAGGTGTAACACGCCGTCCTCTGTCCGGCGGCCGATGTCGCCGGTGCGGTAGTACCGGTGCGCACCCGTCTCCGTCGTCAGCCGCACGACGGCCTGCTCGGTGAGGTCCGGTCGATTGAGGTAGCCCGGTGTGACGCAGTCGCCCGCGACCACGATCTCGCCCTCCATCACCGCGCGTTCCGAGGCGATGCCGTCCGGGTCGAGAAGCGCGATGACGGCGCCGGGCACAGGGCGACCGACCGGCACCCGCTCGTCGCTTGCCGGTGAACCCGCCAGCGGCCAGTGGGTGATCACGTTGGTCTCGATCGGGCCGTACAGATTGCTCACGGCCGCGTCGGGCACGCAGGCCAGCCACCGGGCCAGCGCCGAGGGCCGGAACTCCTCGCCCGCGTACAGCAGCCGGCGCAACGCCGGCAGGCCGTCCGCGGCCAGCGTGGACCGGTTCACCAGCGCTGTCAGCGCGGACGGCACCGCGTACAGGTGGGTGATCGCGTGTTCGGCCAGGAACCGGAGCAGACCCTGGGGGAACAATGCAGTTCGCTCGTCCACCAGATGCAGGGTCGCGCCACCGCCCAGACCGACGTACAGGTCGTAGACGGGCAGGTCGAAGTGCAGTGGCGCGTGCACGGCCACCTGGTCGCCCGGCCGCAGTGGGTACATCTGCGCCGCCCACGAGACGAACGCCCGAGCGTTGCGGTGGGTGATCACCACGCCCTTCGGCTCGCCGGTCGAGCCGGACGTGTAGAGCACATAAGCCTCGTCGTCCGGGGAGATCGGTCGCGCTTCGGCCGCTGATGGCCGATCGGGCCCAGGGCCCCATGGGTTGATCGTGGGCACTGGTGACGCCGTCGGTGTCTCGGTGATCAGTAGCTTCGCCTCGCTCTGGGCGAGAATGAACTCCTGACGTTCCGCGGGCGCGCTTGGATCGATGGGCACATAGCAGCGGCCGGCGACCAGCGTGGCGAGCATGGCGATGACCGTGCCGGGTTGTTTGCGACTGGCCACGGCGATTCGGTCGCCGCAACCGGTCAGGCCACGGATCCGGTCGGCCAATGCCGTTACATCGGCACGTAGCTCCCGGTAGGTGGTCACGTCCCCGGTGGGTCCAACCAGCGCCGGCGAGTCGGGATGGTCATGTGCGGCCGAGATGACCGTCTCGTGGATCAGCATGAGAGCCGGTTCCTCCCGTCGGTCCGATTGCGGTGGCGCAGCAGCTCCCGGGCGAGCCGCACCTCGCCGTCGGCAGCTGTGCGCACCGCGTCGAGCACGGCGGTCGGTGCGCGTCTACCGGACCGGACGCGGCGCAGTGCCACGTAGGCAAGCTCGCTCGCTCGCTGCCAGGCCGGAACGACGTGGTCGATGAAACGGGTGGAGACGTCTGATGTGGACTTGCTGTCCGCGGCGAGCCAGCGCGCGTGCAGGCCGCGGCTGCGGGCCAGGAGCCAGCACTGGAGTGACAGATTGTGCAACTCGGCCAAACCCGCTTTCGCATGGCCGTCCAGAAACCGTCCGTAGACACCGCCATCTGCCGCCGCGACGATCGCCGCCGCGTTGTCCGGCGGTTCCGGGTCGGTGCGTTCGGCAGGCTCAAGCACCGCCCATCGGCCGTCGGCGAGGGCAGCGTCGAGTTGACCTGCTGGCAGTTCGGTGGCCAGCGGGGTGGCCTTACCCCATTCGGTCGCGTTGTCGTAGGGATCGACCGCCAGCAGCACGCCGTTCCGCACGCCGGTCAGGACGAACCCGTGATCCATGTGCTCGTGGCCGTGGTAGGGCAGCCATGGCAGGTGGTAGGCGTCACCGACGACGATCACCGGCCTGCCGCGGCGCAGTTCGTGCGTCCACGTGGCCAGGTCCGCCGCGGGCACACCGGTCGTGTGCCATCGGGGCCGCCAGCCGGTTCGCGCGGCCAACAGGTCATCCTGGTTGGCAGGGGGGAGGTCGAGCCGCGGCGGTTCGATTTCGCTGTCGGCAAGTTCGAATCGCCAGTCCATGCCGAAAGGTTGGCGCACGTCGGCGACTCCGTGCACCGCCAGCGCCAGCGCCAGGTCGTCGGAGACACAATCCAGACAGTCGCTGTCCACACGGGACATGTAGTCCACACAGGTTGTGGGAAGGTCTGCCGCCAACAGGTTCCCCATTCCGTCACCTCCTCGGTTTCGCTATCGAGCCTTGCGCCGGAGGGATTTGTCGGCAACCGCGTTGCGGCTTCCTGCCAGCCGTCGGGGATGGCAGGAAGCGGCCATTCGGTTGCCCACCGGCCGCGAGCTTGGATTTCCTCAAAAGACCGGCACCTCCGCACTCGACACCAGCCGAACAGGGGAACAACATGACAGAGGTAGCTCAGTGGACCCACGCCACGGCACGGCCGCGCCGCCTCGCGGTCACCGGAGGGTTGGGGTTCGTCGGCCATCATCTGACCCGGCACTTACTCGCCGAGGGCAACGACGTGGTCGTCCTGGACGTCAATCACCCTCGGCCCGGCACCCTGCCGCCCGGTGCGCGATTCCGCCAGGTCGACCTGCGCGAGCCGAGCGCGGTGACCGCCGCGTGCGCCGGGCTGGACACCATCTACCATCTGGCAGGCAACTCCAGCGGCACCCGTTCGGTCGTCGAGCCGCTGTTCGACTTCCAGGCCAACGCCGTCGGTACCGCGAACGTGTGCCAGGCCGCCGTCGCCGTCGGCGTCTCCCGTCTGGTCTACCTGTCCACCGCAATGGTGTACGGCCGCCCCATCGCCGTACCGATCACCGAAGACCACCCCACCGAACCGTTCCTGCCCTACGGCGCGTCCAAATTGTCTGCCGAACACATGGTGCAGTCCTTCCACGAGACGTTCGGCTTGGACACCGCCATCGGCCGAGCGTTCGTGATCTACGGCCCCGGCGAGGATCCGAAGATCGCGGGCGGGGAGGTCTCCCAGTACCTACGGTGGCACCTGAACCACCACCCGGTGCACGCCACCGGCATCATGGACCGCAAGACACGCGACTTCGCGCACGTCACCGACGTGGTGCGGGCACTGCACACCGTCGGGGAGCGCGGTGCGACCTCGGCCGTCTACAACATCGGCACCGGCAGCGAACACAGCCTCCGCGACCTGGTCGACGTGATCGGCGAGGCCACCGGGCGCCCGGTCGACCTACGGGTGGACGAGTCGATCACCGATGACAGCTACCGCCACGTCCCGGACATCTCCCGGCTGCGCCGATTGGGCTATCGGCCGCGGACGTCCTTGAGCTCCGGCGTGCGGTCATTGGCCGAGGTGCTCGGCGACGCACCGGAGATGCCTGCCATGCCGACGATCTTCCGGCCGGATCAGACCGACGAGACGCCGGCGGTGGCGAGCTGATGGAGGAGGTCATGGCCTATCGGGTACCGCAGACCGGGCAAGGCAGCGGATACGACGATGCGGACATCGCCGCGGTCGTCGACCTCCTGCGCTCGCCAGCACACTTGTCCGACGGCCATCAGGTCGCCCTGTTCGAGCGCGACTTCGCCACCCGCATCGGCGCCCGGGATGCCGTGGCGGTGACGAGTTGCACGATGGCGCTGGAGTTGGTCACCCGGGTCCTGGACCTGCGTGCCGGCGACGAGGTCATCGCCACTCCGCTGACATTCCAGGCCACGACTGCCGCTCTGCTCGGCCTGCCGGTGCGAGTGCGCTTCGCCGACATCGATCCGGACACGCTGTGCCTTGACCCGGCCGCCGTCGCCCGGCTGATCACCCCACGAACCAGGGCGATCTACACCACACACTATGCCGGGCTGTGCGGCGGCATCAGGGAACTGGCCTCGTTGGCGCAGCAGCACGACATCACCCTGGTGGAGGACTGCGCGCATGCGCTGGGCGCTTCAGCGGACGACAAGGCGGCTGGGTCGTGGGGCGACTTCGGCTGCTGGAGCTTTCATTCGTTGAAGAACATCTCCACGCTCGGCCAGGGCGGCATGGTGACCACCAGAGACCCGGAACGAGCGGAGCGGATCAGAGCCCTGCGAGCCATGAATCCCGATGCCCGGTTCGTACCCAGGCACCGGTCGATGTCGTTCGGCCGTTACGGCACGCCGACCCTGCCTCGCCCGGTGACCCACGAGAAGAACGCCTACACCCACGACTGCGCGTCGATTCGCGGCAGCGGCTTGAACGCGACGATGAGCGAACCGGCCGCGGCAGTGGGTCGCACGCAACTGGCCAGGCTGCCCGACCTGCTCGAACGGCGCCGGATGCTGGCAGGTCTCCTCGACCGGGGACTGGCCGACGTATCGGGTGTGCGCGTGCTGCCGGTCCCCCCAGGACACGAGCACGCACGACACCTGTATCCCGTGTTGCTGGATGGACCGACCCCCGCGCGGGACGACGTGGCCCGGCGGCTGGAGGCGCTCGGCGTCGAGATCGTGTTGCGTTATTTCCCGTTGCACCTGTTGCCGGAATGGCGCGCGAAGGGGTGCCGGCTGGGAACCGCACCCGTTGCCGAACGACTGTGGTTCACCCGACTGCTCAACCTGCCGTTGTCACCGCAACTGTCCATCGACCAGATCGAGTACGTCGTGGCGGCTGTGCGATCAGCTTTGCAGCCGGAGCAGACGCACCGGGAGGTGCTGGCGGATGCTCGATGAGACCACGGTTCGTGCCGCCCTGGATGAGTTCCGTCGCCGGCATCGGGTACCCGGAGTCGCGTTGTGTGCGTTCACATCCGAGGGACCGCGATACGCGATCGGTTCCGGCACCGCGAGCACGGAGTCCGGCGCGCCGGTTACGCCGGACACCATGTTTCGGATCTACTCGCTGACGAAGCTGCTGACCGGATCCGCTGTCGTCACGCTGGCCGCCGAGGGCCTGGTCAAGCTCGACGCGCCCATCAACCAGTACCTGCCCGAACTGAGGGTGAGGGGCTCGGCCGACGACGGCGGAATCACGCTGCGGCACCTGCTCAGTCACCACGCCGGCTGGCTGCCCGACTCGGTGCGCCATGACGGTCTGGAACGTGACGCGGGCGGCCTGGAACGAAACGTCCTGAACGAGGTCGCCCGGATGCCGCGACTGGCCGCACCGGGCGAGCTGTACTCGTACAGCAATCTCGGAGTCAGCCTCGCCGGCCTCATCGGTCAACGCATCGGGGGCGAGCCGTTCGGCGAATTCATGCGGGACCGGTTGTACCGGCCACTAGAGATGGCGAACACCACACATGACCCGGCTGTCGCGATGACGTATCCGCTTGCCCAGCACCACATACTGACCGAGCATGGCGACCTGGGCGTCGCGCACGACGCCCGTCACGCGGTGAAACACGAACCCGCATCCCAGTGTTACTCCACGGTCGTGGACATCGGGCGGTTCGGCGCTGCCCACCTCGGCGGCGCCGGATGGCTGTTGTCGAGGAACTGGCTCGGTCAAATGCACCAGCCGCACGTCAACCCACACCTGGACGTCGACATTCGGTACGGACTCACGTGTTACCTGGGCCCTGCCGTGGACGGGATGCGTTTGGTGGGGCACGAAGGCTTCTTGGACGGAATGTGGATCAAACTCGTCCTGGATGTGGGCAAGGATGTCGGCGTGGTGTGGATGGACAACCGTGGCGAGGAGCTTCGTGAGCAGCGCTACGAACTGCTCGGCGAACTGTTCGACGGACTCGGCCGCACTCCCACCGGGACGGCGCCGCACGGCCCGATCACCGCTACCGAGGTGACCGGCGACTACTACCGCGTCGGTGCCGAATCGGTCGCGGTACGCGCGGACGGTGACGCACTCGCGGTGACCAGTGGGAGCAAGCACGCCCGACTGGTGCCGGGGCCGTCCGGCACGTGGGTCAGCCCTGACGAGCACGGACCGAGCACCGCACCGTGGGGTCCGCATGCCGGCAGCCGCCGGATCTGCCTCGGTGTCACCGACGAATCCCTCGTCCATCTCAACGGCCTGCCCTACCTGCGGCAGTGTGCGCGGTCATGAGGCGCTGTGGCGTGCTTGCTGTGCTCTGCGTGGCCCAGTTCGTCGATGTGCTCGGTGTCACGATCGCGGTGGTCGCGCTGCCCGCGCTGGGTAACCGGTTCCAGGCGCCACAGTCGGAACTGCAATGGGTGGTCAGCGGCTATGCCCTGCTGTTCGGAGGTTTGTTGATCGCTGCGGGCAGGATGGGGGACCGGTGCGGGCACCGACGGACGTTCGTAACCGGCGTGGCGGCACTGGCGGCGGGCAGCCTGCTGAGTGCGGTGGCGCCGGACCTGGTGGCCGTGATCGTGGGCAGGGCGGTACAAGGCCTGGCGGCCGCGTTCATGGTGCCCGCCGCATTGGCGATGCTGCTGGCCAGGTTTCCACTCGGCGCCGGCCGACACCAGGCGCTCGCGATCTGGACGGCCGCTGGCGCCGCGGGCGGTGCCGCCGGCTTCCTGACCGGCGGGCTGCTGGTCGACGCCGCAGGTTGGCGGTCGGTGTTCCTGGTCAACGTCCCGTTGTGCCTCGCCGCCCTGGCCGCGTCCCCGGGTCTGCCGGTGTCCCGGCCAGCGCCGTCCGACCGACCGACCGACCTGACCGGCGCCGCCCTCGTCACCGTCGGCCTCATCGGCCTGCTGGCCGGGATCACCGCAGTCGGCCCGGTCGCGCGACCGGCTGTCCTGGCAGGCTCTGGTGCGCTGCTCGGCGTGTTCGCCATCACCGAGCGACGATCGAGCAATCCGTTGCTGCCAAAGGAGCTCCTGCGATCCGAGGGGTTCGTCCGATCGCTCGGTGTCGCGTGCGTACTCACGTTCACCACGACACCGGCAAGCGTGCTCGGCGCACTCTTCCTTCAGGACCGGCTGGGCCACTCGGCCGCAGTGACGGGGTTGATGTTCGCGCCGTTCAGCCTGGCCGTCGTCGTGGGCAGTTGGTTGAGCAGGCGAGCGAGTGGGCGTTGGGGACATCGCGTGACGGTGACGGCAGGCGTGATCGCCGTGGCCGTCGCGATGCTGGTCAGCACCGCGGCCGTGACGCTGGCCAGCGGTGTGCTGCTCGTACTCAGCCTCGTGTTGTCGGGATTCGGCCTGGGCGGAGCGTCGGTCGCGGTCAGCACGGTTGGCACCTCGGCCGTGATCGATGCCGACCAGGGCCTGGCGTCGGGTCTGCTCAATGCCGCACCACAGTTGGGTTCCGCCGTCGGTACCGCGGCCATCGCCGCCGTCGCGGCCGTACTCACACTGGCCAACGCCTATCTGATCGCGGTCGGGGTGGCTGTGGGCGGCGCTCTCGTCGCCACCACACTTCCTCGTCGCGAGATGGCCCGCCGCGAAGCGAGCCGCGCCGGGCAGCCGTCTTGACCCGACTCGAGCATGATCAGTCGCATCCCCGCCGCAGGCGATTGACGGAATGGAGGTGGTACCGGCGGGTCTTTGCTCGACGCTTGTCCGGGTGCGGCATCACCGATATCGCACGGACCTTGAATGAACGGGGCGTTGGCTGCCCGTCGGCCGTGGATCGGGATCGCAATCGGCATCGCCGTGGTGCGGAACCCGGCAGGGGAGTGGCTGGTCTCGCGGGTGGTCGCGCACGAGCCGTTGATGAGCGAGAAGGATTTCGTGGCGACGCAGGCCATCAGCGCGGTGGAACCACCGCGCGACGGGGCCGTCCGGAACTATGGGGCGCGGTGGCTTGGCCGTCGTACTGATGGTGAGGCGCGAGCGCGACCGCGCGTGGTTCGCGGATCGGCAGTGCCGATCCGCGGGTTGGCTCGCTGTGGTCGCGGTGCATGGTTCTACGGTTCGCCGCGAGCCGTCGCTTGACGACCCCCTGTGGTCGGGCGGGAATGCGAAGTCACCGTGTGCGGCCGGAGTTGGCCGGATGTGCCGGCGGGACAGACACTATGAGTGATGGTCGTTGTGGACGCATCGGTGACGTCTGGCGCACTGGCGGGTGTCTGAAGCAGTGGCGTTTGGCTGTTCTGTTGGCATTCCGGTGATTGCTATGCGGCGGTCTCGTTGACCGGCAAGAGTGGCGGCACCCTCGCGTTGACCGTGGAGGTCCATTGTGGCTCCATGTCGGCGTCGTGTGATCCAACGCCGCCCGTGACGCGTACGTTGGCCAGCCGAGGGCCAGGGCCAGCGGTCCGGATGGACAGGTCGGCCAGCAGCATCCCTTCCTGATGGCGGCCGTCAGCCCGAGGCGAGCCGTTGTCGGATGCGTTCGGCATCGGTGTCGCGACCCTGCTCCCGGTACAGCTGTAACGCTTGCTGCCAGACATCGCGGGCCTGCTCGTGTTCGCCGAGGGCGACGTACGGGTGCCCGAGGTTGTCCAGGGTGTCGGCGGCGTCGGAGGTGTTGCCGAGCGTGCGGAACATGGTGAGGGCGTGGTGATAGTGGCGGATGGCCTGCTCGTCATGGCCGCTGTGGTGGGCGATGTAACCCAGGCTGTCCAGGGCGACCGCCTCACCGGTCAGCTCGTTGTGCCGCCGGTACAGGCTGAGGGCCGCCTCGCAGTGGGAGCGCGCGGCATCGAACTCGCCCAGCCGGGCCGCGCACCAACCCGCGGCGTTGAGCGCGTCGGCTTCCCACACCGGCCGGCCGAGTGCGCGGAAGAAGTCCAGTGCACGGTTGGCGTGATCAAGGGCTCGACGATCGTTCCCCGACCGCGTCATGACCCACCCGATGCTGAGATGGGTGCGCGCCTGCTGGAGAACATCGCCGTACTGTTCGGCCGAAGCGAGAGCCTCGTGTAGCTGCTCGATCCCCTCCTCGTAGCGCTCCAGGTCGGCGTAGGTATTGCCGAGCCGTTGGTGGACGAGGATGCGAGTGGTGGGATCACAGACGTGCGCGACCGCGTCCACCGCCGCTTGGCACACGGCAAGGTGGTCATGTCGGTGTCCCCGCCGGTACTGGTACGTGTCCAGGACCCAGGCCAGCTGCCACACGGCGGGATGCCAGGCGTGCTCGATGGCGGCCTGCTGCGCGGCCAGCAGAGCGCGGTGTTCGGTGTCGAACCAGGTCAGCGCCGCCGGAGCGTCGGGTAACGAAAGCGGGTGCACTCCGGGGGGCGCGTCGTCGAGCTGGATCGGCGGGCGGTGAGGGTGCAGGTGACGGTCGGCGGTGTAGGCGGTGTGGACGTAGAAGGCCAGCACTCGCCGGAGCGCCGCCTCTCGATCCTCCTCGGTCAGTTCCCGGTGGGCGGTATCGGCGGCACACCGACGGATCAGGTCGTGCATCCGGTATCGGTCCGGTGCGTGCTGCTGGATCAGCGAAGCGTGTTCCAGCTCCCGCAGTACCGCGCGTGTCCTCGGCGCCGCAAGGCCGGTCAGAGCCGCGGCGGCGGCCAGGCTGATGTCCGGGTCTCCTGCCATGCCCACCAGACCGAACATCCGGGTCTGTTCGGTGCTCAACGCCCGGATCGACCAGGACAGCACCGCCGGCAGGCTGGCCGCGGCATCCCCGTCGTCCCACGCGCCCAGCGCTCTGGCGCTGTCGCTGAGCTCGGCCGCCAACCCCGAGAGCGGAAACTCCGGATGCGCCAACACCCGCCCGACGACGACGCCGAGCGCCAACGGAAACCCACCGCAACAGGCAAGCAGTGTTTCGACGGCCTCGGCCTCCGCGCCCACCCGATCGGCGCCCAGCCGGGCCCGTAGCAGGTCGCGGGCCTCGCCCTCGGTCAGCGCGTCCAGCTGAACGTGGTGCGCGCTGTGGCCGGTGACCAGGCTGGGCAGGTACTGCCGGGTGGTCATCAACACCGTGCACGTCGAGTTCCCCGGCAACAGCGGAGTGACCTGGGCGGCGTCGGCTGCGTTGTCCAACACGATGAGCATGCGTCTGCCGGCCAGGATGCTCCGGTACAACGCGATCTGGGCGTCGAGACCGATGGGGATCCGATCCGCCGGCACCCCGAGACCGTCGAGGAAACCGCGCACCGCACTCTCGGGAGTGACCATCTCGCCGACCGGTGTGAAGCCACGGAGGTCGACGAACAACTGGCCGTCAGGGAACCGGTCCAGATGCTGGTAGGCCCAGTGCAGCGCGAGCCAGGTCTTCCCGATGCCCCCGGCCCCGCCGATCGCCGAGATCACCACGGTGCCGCCCGTGTCCTGGCCGCCGTCGCACCACGCGGTGAGCTGGTCCAGTTCGGCCGTGCGGCCGATGAAATGCGCGGCCTGCGCTGGTAGTTGCCGCGGTGTCGGTTGGGTCGGCGCGGATCGTGCTGCGACGGTGTGCGGACCGAGGTCGTCGCGCAGGATCTGCTCGTACAGTTCGCGCAGTTCGTGGCTGGGGTCGACGCCGAGCTCGCTCAGCTGCTGTCGCGCATGGTGATAGTGGCTGAGGGCATCTGCGCGGCGGCCGCAGCGGTACAACGCGAGCATGTACTGGGCAGCGAGTCGTTCGTCCAGGGGATGGGCGGCGCTCACCGCGGCGAGGTCGGTGAGCAGATAGGTGTGTCGGCCCAACCGAAGTTGCCTGTCGTTGCGTTCCAGGACGGCGGCGAGCTGCTCCGAGTCCAGGGAGGCACGAAGGCTCGTCAGCCACGGGAGGTTCAGGCCGGCGAACGGTTCGCCGCGCCACAGTTCCAGTGCCTCGTCGAGCAGCGCGGCGCCCTCCTCGTCGCTGCGACTGTGGGGTACCCGTCCGACAAGGTCCCGGAATCGATGTAGATCGATCGTCAGCGGATCGGCTTCGATCAGGTAACCACCCGCGCGTCTGACCAGGCGGAGTTGAGCTATCGACGTGAGCGTGCGGCGAAGTTTGGAGACGTCGGTGTACAACGTGTCCGCGGCCTTGAGCGGCGGATGATCGCCCCAGATTCGGCTGATCAGGGAGTCGACCGTCACCAGTCGGTTCACGTCGACCAACAGCATCGCCAGCAGGCTTCGTTGCCGTCGGTAGCCCAGCTCGACCGGCCGGCTGTCCAACCACACCTCGACCGGCCCCAACAGCCGGCAGATCAGCATCGCGTCCCCCAATACCGAGGCTCCGCTCCGTGCAGTCTTGTCGCCTCATCCTTTGACCGCAAGGTTTCTACCGGGTCTCCACCGGTTCCGCCAGGTAGGGTTCCGGTGTTCGCACGAAGGCAGGCGAGATCGAGACGACGGAACGACCGCGGCGGCGTCGAGATCAGCCCAGCTCACGATTGGGAAACTCGGTCATGTAGAGTCCTCTTGAGGTGCATTTGCGGCGCCGCTCATGATGTTTTCGCGAATCGGTCAAGAATCTGCGGGCATACCGTTGGTTTAGCAGCCACTGCATGGACCGCAGGCGTTTGCTGTAGAACGTAATTCCCGCTCGGGCAATGTTCGGGCCGGCCGGTCCTGCCTGGTGGCGACCATGGTTCGCGGGCTCGCGGTTGGTGGTCCGGCGCTCGCCCAGCGCCGGTCCGACAGCTCGGTCGGTCCGCTGACCTGGTTGTTGCCGATGATGAGCGTTTTCGCTCAATTCGTGATATTTGCGTCATACGTGTGGCATTTCAGCCCTGATTCCGAAAAGTTCCGGTCGTCCAGCTACGGTGCGGACATCGTGCGTGTAATGCATGAGGAGACGTCATGGATCAGCTGGCTGGTCTTGCGTTCACAGAAGGTTCCGCAAGAACTGAGGCGTCATTTGTGGACGCCGTAGGTCGTTTTGCCGAGGACACGCCGGACGCGGTCGCGGTGCAATGCGGCACCAGTCGGTTGACCTATCGGGAACTGTTCGGCTGCGCGGGCGCGTTGGCCCTGCGGCTGCGGGCCGAGGGCGTCGGTCCGGAGGTGATCGTCGGGATTTCGGCGGAGCCCGTCGTCGACCTGGTCGTCGGTGTCCTCGCGGTCGCGATGGCTGGTGGTGCGTGGCTGCCGATGGACCCGGCCACGCCGCCGAGGCGGCTCACCTACCTGGTCGCGGACGCCGGCATGTCCCTGTTGGTCAGCGGCCCGCGCCGGGCGGGCGTGTTCACCGGTCTAGGTCTGCGGGTGATCGAGCCGGACCGGACCGCTCGGGCCACGCCGCCCGAAGTCCGCTGCCACCCGCTCAACCTCGCCTACGTCCTCTACACGTCGGGATCCACCGGCCGGCCCAAGGCCGTCATGATCACCCGCGCCGCGCTCACCGAGCTCGCGACGGTCAAGGCGCGGCGTCATGCCGCCGACGCCTCATCCCGGGTGCTGCAGTTCGCCCCGGCCACCTTCGACGCCAGCGTCGCCGAACTGGTCATCGCGCTGACCAGCGGCGGCACCCTGGTCCTTGCGCCGAGGCACGATCTGCTGCCCGGACGGGGCTTGGTCGACGTGCTGCGCCGGGAGCGGATAACCCACCTGCTGATCTCGCCGTCCGCGCTGGCCGCCGTCCCATCGGTGGCCGCGGCCGACCTGCCCGACCTGCGTGTCATCGGCAGCGGTGGCGAGGCGCTGCCCCGGCGGCTGGCGACCAGGTGGGCACCGGGCCGGTTGCTCCTCAACGGCCACGGCCCGACCGAGGTCACGGTCTGGGCCAGCGTCGGGGCGGCCACCGCCGATCACATCGGTATCGGCGAGCCGTTCCCCGGCACGGCCACGCTGGTGGTCGATGCCGGTCTGCGCGCGACGGAAACCGGCGAACTGCTGGTCGGCGGCACCGGCGTGGCGCGCGGCTACCTCGGCGACCCCGGCCTGACCGCGGCACGGTTCGTGCCTGATCCCTCCGGTGATCGGCCAGGCGCCCGGGTGTACCGCACCGGTGACATCGTCGGGCGGGATGTCGACGGCTCACTGGCGTTCGTGGGCCGGGCCGACCACCAGGTCAAGGTCCGCGGCTTCCGGGTCGAGCCGGGCGAGATCGCCGAGGTGCTGCGCGAGCATCCGGGCGTCGCGGATGCGGTCGTGGTGCCGGACGCCACCGCCACCCGGCTCGTCGCCTACGCCATCGCGGCCGGCAGCGAAGTCCCGGCGGCCGAGGTCCCGGCGGCCGAGGTCCCGGCGGCCGAGGTGCTGGCGTTCGCGGCGGAGCGGTTGCCCGCCTACGAGGTGCCCTCGGCACTGATGTGGCTCGCCGCCTTCCCCCTTACCAAGGCCGGCAAGGTGGACCGGGCGGCGTTGCCGGCGCCGGCCAGGGTCGCGTCCGGCCTCGGCGCCGAGCCGGTGCCGCCGGGCACCGGCACCGAGCGGGCGGTCGCGGCGATCATCGAGGAGCTGACCGGCGACAGCAGTGCCACGGTGGGCATCGACGACGACTTCTTCGCGATCGGTGTGCATTCGCTGCTGCTCGGCCGACTCGCCGTCCGGGTCGGCTCGGACCTGGGTGTGCACCTGCCGATGTCGGCCGTCTTCCGGGCACGCACCGTCCGCATGCTCGCCGAGATGATCGACGAGCCAATCGGCACAGCTGCCCCGGTGGCACCGCCGATCGGTCGCGTGGCGCGAACCGGGCCGATTCCGCTTTCCTTGCCCCAGCAACGGATTTGGTTCCTGCACAAGCTCGCACCGGACAGCCTCGCATACCACACCCAGGTCACCATGCGACTCGCCGGTCCGCTGGACGTCGACGCACTGGCGGCGACGCTGACCGAGATCGTCCGCAGGCACGAGGTGCTGCGGACCCGGTTCGTCGAAGCGGCCGGACAACCGGAGCAGCAGGTGCTGGCGCCGATGGCGGTCCGGGTGCCGGTGTGCGAGGCGCTGCCCGATGGCGCCGAGGCGATCATCGAGACGGAACTGCGCCGCCCGTTCGATCTCGCCGATCCGCCGCTGGCCCGGTGGCTGGTCATCCGGCACGGCGCGGCCGACCACACGCTGGTGCAGGTCGAGCACCACTTCGTCCACGACGGCTGGTCGTTCGGGGTGCTGATGTCGGAGATCGTCGCGCTCTACCCGGCGTTCGCCGCGGGGAGGGCGTCGCCGCTCGCCGAGCCGCACCTGCAGTATGCCGACTTCGCCATCGCCCAGCGGGAATGGATGCGCGGCGAGATCCTCGACGCGCATCTGACCCACTGGCGTGAGTTGCTGCGCGGTGCGCCCACGGTGCTGGAGCTACCCACCGACCGACCACGGCCCGCTCGCCAGTCCTTCCGCGGCCACCAGTTGCGCACGGTGGTCGACGAGCAGTTGGCCGCCGGCCTGCGCGAGTTCTCCCGGCGCACCCGTCGGCCGCTGTTCGCGACGATGCTCGCCGGTTTCGCCGCGCTGCTCAGCCGCTACACCCGCCAACCCGACCTGCTGATCGGCACGGGTTCGGCCAACCGGGCGGTCGACGGCCTCGAGTCGGTTCTCGGCATGGTCGTCAACACCCTGGTGCTTCGGGTGCGCACCGGCGGCGCGCCTACGTTCCGTGAGCTGGTGGCGCGGGCGCACGTGGCGACCACGGCCGCGTACGACTGGCCGGACGTGCCGGTCGACGAGCTGATCCGGTCCAGCGACCTGCCGCGAGAACCCGGTCGCAACCCGCTGTTCCAGGTGATGTTCAGCTTCCACGACTCGCCGGTGCCCGACCTCGACTTCGGCGGGCTGACCGGCAGGATCACCGAGCGGCACAACGGTTCGGCCAAGACCGACCTCAACATCGTGGTGGTACCCAGAGCCGCGCAGCGGTTCGGCCGCGACGCCGACCCCGACGACGATCGGCTGATCCTCCTCTGGGAGTACATGACCGACCTGTTCGACGAGCCGACGATGCGTCGAATGGTCGACCAGTACCTGGCTCTGCTCGCCGCGGCGATCGAGCGGCCGGACACCCCGGTTGTCGAGTTGGTCATCGGGCCGGTCCCGGCCGCCGTCCCGGCACCCGTCAAGGACCATCCGTCCGTGGTCGAGTTGGTCATCGAGCACGCGTACACCCGTCCCCACACCGTCGCCCTCGAGGACGAGCGTGGCTCGCTGACCTACGCGCGGCTGCTGGAGCGCGCCGGCTCGGTCGCCGCCGAACTGGCCGCCCGCGGGGCCGGCCAGGAGTCGCTGGTCGTGGTGTGCCTGCCGCGGTCGGTCGATCTCGTGGTGGCCGAGCTCGGCGTGCTGCTCGCCGGGGCCGCGTACGTGCCGGTCGACCCTGACTACCCGGCTGAGCGGATCGCGCACAACGTCACGAGAGCGGGCGCCGCGCTGGCGCTGAGCAGTCGGGAACATGCGGGACTGCTGTCGACGGTCGAGGTGGTCCGTCTCGAGGACGTGCCGCCGAGGCCGTTCACCCCGCGGCGCCCGCACCCGCTGTCGGCCGCGTGCGTGATCCACACGTCCGGTTCGACCGGCCGGCCCAAGGGCGTGGTGATCAGCCATGCCAATCTGGCCAACCTGGTCGACTGGAGCGTGCGTCGCCGGGTGCCCGGCCGCGGTGACCGGGCAGCGCTGGCGGCCAGCCCCGGATTCGACGCCTCGATGTGGGAGATCTGGTCGACGCTCGGCGCCGGTGCCTCGCTGCACGTGCTGCCGCCGCGGCTACGCGCGGATCCGGCCGGGATCGTCGAGTGGCTGGCCGCGAGCCGGATCGACGTGACGTTCCTGACGACCCCGTTGGCGGAGTTGGTGCTTGACGTGCCGTGGCAGGGCGGGCCGGCGCCGAGGGTGCTCGCCGCCGGTGGCGACCGGCTGCGTGCCGGGCCCGTCCCGCACATCACCCAGTTGGAGAACTGGTACGGCCCGACCGAGACAACGGTGGTGGCTGTCGCACAGGTGCCGGTCGAGGGTTCGATGCCGCCCATCGGCCGGCCCGTCGCCGGTGCCACCGCCCGGGTCCTGCACGGCTGGCGGCCGCAGCCGGTCGGTGTGCCCGGGGAACTGGCGATCGGGGGTGCCGGCGTCGGGCGGGGCTACCTCGGTGATCCGGCCCGGACCGCGGCCAGTTACGTACCGGACCCGGATGGCCCGCCCGGATCCCGGATGTACCGCACCGGCGACCTGTGCCGGTGGCGCGAGGACGGCCGGCTCGATTTCCTGGGCCGGATCGACCGGCAGGTCAAGATCCGCGGCTTCCGGGTGGAGCCCGCGGAGCTGGAGCACGTGCTGCGCGAGCATCCCGACGTGGCCGACGCGGTGGTCGCGGTGGCCGGCGACGGTGCCGACCGCAGGCTGGTCGCCTATCCGGTCGGTGGCGACGCCGCCCGGCTGCGGACGTTCCTGGCCGACCGGCTGCCCGACTACCTGCTGCCGAGCGCGATCGTCGTGCTGCCGGCGCTGCCGATCGGCCCGCACGGCAAGGTCGACCTGGCCGCGCTGCCCGCGCCGGCGGCCATCGACCGGCCCGGCGCGGTGGCCCCGCGGACGCCGACCGAGCGCCGGCTGGCGCCGATCTGGCTTCGCCTGCTCAATCTGTCCACCGTGGACGTGTCGGCGAACTTCTTCGAACTGGGCGGACATTCGCTGCTCGTCGTGCGGCTGCTCGGCGAGGTTTGTGAGGAGTTCGGCAGCCAGGTCCGCGTTGCCGAGTTCTTCGGGTCGGCGACGCTCGCCGGGCTCGCCGGACTGCTCGACGGCCGGGGCGTCGCCACGGCCACGGCCGACCCGCTGCCGGAGGTCGAGGATCTGCTGGGCGAGCAGGAACTGCGGACACTGCTCGGCGCGCTGCCGGACGAGGGGGCCGGCCATGAGTGAGTCGGCGGGCTCAGCAGGACGCGGCGACGTCGAGCGGATGCGCCGGGCGGTGGCGTCGGCGGGCCTTGCCCCGCTGTCGGCGGCGCAGCAGGCGATGTGGCTGGCCGGGGCCAGTGTCCCCGGCGTGCCCGCGTACCACATCTGCCGGGTCCTGCACCTGCGTGGCGCCCTCGACGTCGACGCGCTGCGTCGGGCGCTGGCCGATGTGGTGCGCGCCCACGAGGCGCTGCGGACGACCTTTCCCACGGTCGACGGTCAGCCCGTGCAGCGGGTGCGGGAGACCCTGGTGCCGGATCTGCCGCTGGTCGATTCCGGTGCATCCGTTGACGCGGTCGCCGAGGGGGCCGAGCCGTTCGACACGGTCCGCGGCCCCCTCATCCGCGCCCGGCTGGCCCGGGTCGGCGAGCAGTACCACCAGCTTGTGCTCACCATGCACCACTTGGTGGCCGACGGTTGGAGCATCGGCGTGCTGCTCGATGACCTGGCCGCCGCCCACCGGGTGCGGACGGCCGGCGGCGAGCCGGACCTGCGGGCAACCAGTTACCGGCCCTACATCGCGGCCGAGCGGGCCGTGACCGGTAGTCCGGTCGGCGCCGAGCGGATCGAACACGCGCTGTCCCGGATCGACGGGGTCGAACCGCTCGACCTGCCCACGGACCGACCTCGGCCGATGGTGCCGCGCCGGCCGGGCGCACTGTTCGAGCTGACCATCCCGGCCGGGGAGACGGACCGACTGCGCGGCGGGCGGGCGTCGTTGACCGCGACGTTGCTCGCCGCCTACGGCGTGCTGCTGCACCGGCACAGCGGCCAGCACGACCTGATCGTGGCGGTGCCCACCGCCAACCGGGCCGACCCGCGGTGGCAGCGGACGGTCGGGCTCCTGGTCAACACCGTGCCGGTCCGGTTCGCCCTCGCCGGCAACCCGCCATTCGGCCACGTCGCCGCCGAGATCGCCGCCGCCCTGGTGGCCGCGCTGGAGGCACCGTCACCGGTGCCATCCGCCCGCTACGACGTCGCGTTCGGCGTGGTGCACGACCTGACCAGCGCGATGGACCTGCCCGGCCTCGACACGACGGTCGAGCGCGTCTACACCGGGCACGCCAAGTTCGAGCTCAACCTGGAGATCGTCGACAACGGACCCGGCCGCGACCTGGTGGCCACCTTCGAGTACGACACAGACCTGTTCGACCGGGACACGGTGGCCACGATGGCCGACGGCTACCTGCGGCTGGTGCGAGCGGTCGCGGACGGCGCCGCGCATCGGATCAGTGCGCTGCGGATCACCGAACCCCTGATACGAAGCGAATCCCCGGTGCTGCCCATCCCCGAAGCGGCATGCGACCGGCGGGTCGACGCGGTGTTCGACGAGGTGGCCGGCCGTCATCCGGACCGGCCGGCACTGTTGGACGAGGACGGTCGCGCGATCAGCTACGCCGAGTTGGGCGACCGGATCGCCGAGTCCGCCGCGGCTCTGGTGACCGCGGGGGTGCGGCCGGGCGAGTTCGTCGGCCTCGCGATGCCCCGTTCGGTGGACCTGGTCGTCGCCATGTTCGCCGTACTCCGGGCGGGAGCGGCCTATGTTCCGCTCGACCCCGGCTACCCGGCCGCGCGGCTGCGCGCCATGACCGCCGATGCCGGTGTCCGGCTGGTGATCACCGGCGACGGCGTCGAGGTGGACGGCGTGGACGGTGCGACGCTGCCGTGGACCGGACTCACCGGTGCCGGCCGACTTGCCGCGACGCCGGCCGGCGGCGGTGATGCCGCGGCGTGCGTGCTGTTCACCTCCGGCTCGACCGGGCGGCCGAAGGCCGTCGTCCTGCCGCACCGAGGCACGGTCCGGCTGGCCATGGCGATGCCCGGCGGCGAGCTGCGCTGGCTGCACCTGGCCACCCCGGCGTTCGACGCCACCACCATCGAGGTGTTCACGCCGTTGCTGCGTGGCGGCAGCCTAGTGGTGGCGGGCGGCCAGCCCAACGTCGCCCGGATCGGCGCGGTCATCGCCGAGCGTGCGGTCGGCTCCGCGTTCTTCACCGCCGGTCTGTTCAACGTCATCGTGGACACCGACGTGGAGGTCATGCGCCCGCTGCACCAGGTGCTGACCGGTGGCGACGCGATCTCACCGACCCACGCCCAGCGGGCCCGAGCGGTGGTGCCGGAGGTGGTGAACGCCTACGGCCCGACCGAGAACTCCAGCGTCAGCACGATGTACGCCGTTGGGCCCGACGCCACGGACCGACCGGTGGGGATCGGCACGGCGCTGTCCGCGAGCAGTGTGTACGTGGTCGACGAGTATTTCGACGTAGTGCCGCGGGGAGTGGTCGGCGAGATCGTGGTCGGTGGTGCGGGCGTCGCATGGGGATATCACGGCGATCCGGCCCGGACTGCCGAGCGCTTCGTTCCGGATTCGTTCGCCGGCAGGGGATCACGGCTGTACCGGACCGGCGATCGGGGCTGGCTGGACCGGTCCGGGCGGCTGTACTTCGCCGGCCGGCGGGACGATCAGGTGAAGATCCGCGGGTTCCGGGTCGAGCCGGGCGAGGTGGAGGCGGTGCTGGCGGGCTGCCCGGGGGTAGCCCGGGCGGTGGTGGCGGTCCGGGAGGATGCGCCTGGCGGTAAGCGGCTGGTTGGGTACGTGGTGCCCGCCGCAGGCGAGGGTAACGGCGACTTGCCGGCGGTGGTGCGGCGGTTCGCCGGGGCGCGGCTGCCGGATTACATGGTGCCCTCGGCGGTGGTGGTGCTGGAGGCGGTGCCGCTGACGCCGAGCGGGAAGCTGGACCGCAAGGCGCTGCCGGCCCCGGTTTACGCGGCGGCGGGTGGCGGGCGGGGGCCGGCCACGGTGGCCGAGGAGATCGTGTGCGGGGCGTTCGCCGAGGTGCTGGGTCTGGAGCAGGCCGGGCCGGAGGACAACTTCTTCGCGCTGGGCGGGCACTCGCTGCTGGCGGTGCGGCTGGTGGAGCGGCTGCGGGAGCGCGGGGTGGTGGTGGCGGTGCGGGCGCTGTTCGAGGCGCCGACGCCGGCCGGGCTGGCCGCGGCGGCGGGGCGGGGCGGGGCGCAGGTGCCGCCGAACCTGATCCCGGCCGGGGCGGCGCGGATTACCCCGGACATGCTGCCGCTGGTGGAGCTGACGCAAGAGCAGGTTGACCGGGTGGTGGCGGGGGTTGAGGGCGGGCCGGCCAACGTGGCCGATATCTACCCGCTGGCCCCGCTTCAGGAAGGCATGTTCTTCCATCACATGCTGGCCGAGGACGACGGTCCGGACGTGTACCTGGAATCGTTCGTGCTGCGGTGTGAGTCCCGGGCACGGCTGGATGCGCTGACGGCGGCGCTGGGGGAGATGATCGCCCGGCATGACATTCTGCGGACGTCCATCGCCTGGCAGGGGCTGCCCGAGCCGGTGCAGGTGGTGTGGCGGCATGCCGGGCTGGCGGTGACGGAGGTGACCCTGCCCGACGGCGGCGGTGACCCGGTGGCCGGGATGCTGGCCGTGGCCGGGCCGCGGATGGACCTGCGCCGGGCGCCGCTGCTGCGGATGCACACGGCCGCCGAGCCGGGCGCACCCGGATGGCTCGCCCTCGTGCAACGGCATCACATCATGCTGGATCACACCGCGCTGGAAGTGGTGATGACGGAGGTGGCGGCGCTCCTGGCGGGGGAAGGGGGCCTGCTGCCGGAGCCGCTGCCGTTCCGTGACTTCGTGGCCAGGGCCCGGCTGGGGGTGTCCCGGGAGGAGCATGAGCGGTACTTCGCGGACCTGCTGGGCGACGTGAGTGAGCCGACCGCCCCGTTCGGGCTGCTGGACGTGCATAAGGACGGGACGGAAGCCCAGAGCGCTGCCCTGCCGGTGGAGGCGGCGGCGGCCGGGCGGGTGCGGGAGCGGGCCCGCGCGCTGGGGGTGTCCCCAGCCGCGATCTTCCACCTGGCCTGGGCCCGGGTGCTGGCCGCGATCTCCGGCCGCGATGACGTGGTCTTCGGCACCGTACTGCTGGGCCGGATGGATGCCGGGCCGGGCGCGGACCGGGTACCTGGCCTGTTCATGAACACCCTGCCGGTGCGGGTGAGGGTCGACGCGACGGGGGTGGCCGAGGCGGTGACTGCCATGCAGGGGCAGCTGGCCGGGCTGCTAGCCCACGAGCACGCCCCGCTGGTCCTGGCCCAGCAGGCCAGCGGCGTGCCCGCGCAGGTGCCGCTGTTCAC
>DASUGU010000061.1:0-73974 GCA_036273855.1 Pseudonocardiaceae bacterium | reverse complement strand
CACGTAAGCTACCCACCAGATAGGTGTCCTCTCCATGAGATCGATGTGGCCTTCGCAACCAACATCATCCCAGGTCAGAGGGGCACCTATCGCTATCTCCAGGCGTGTGTTACCGCACTACTCGCGGAAACGGGTCAGAGGGCAACTCAGGCGGAGGCCCAATTCCGCCACGAGAATCGGCCATTCCTGTCGGCACTCGGCGCCTCGTTATCCGTCGCGCCGGTCGACAGCTCCCGGGGCTGGCTCGATGAGCTCTCCGCTCGCACTGCATGAATCGGCCACTCGATGGACGGCTCGGCCGTGCCACCTCCACGCGTGCCGACCACTCAGTGGCCAGCTCAGGCAGACGGGCTCTGCCCGCCACCCGAATCGGCCGCTTGATCGATAACTCGGCGCCGTCCCCGCGTGTTGACCGTTCGATGGCCAGCTCTGGTGAGCTGTCTACCCCTGCCGCGCGAATCGGCCGCTGGGCGGACGACTCACCCGCGCCGCACACGCCCCGCGTGTCGACCGTTCGATGGCCAGCTCAGCCGGGCTGTCGATCTCGCTGCGCGGATCGGCCGCTTGCTGGACGACTCAGCTGCGTTGCTTGCCGCGCGTGTCGACCGTTGGATGGCCGGCTCGGGTTGGCCGCTTGGGCCGTCTGAGTTGCGCGTTGGCTGGGCGGCTCGCCCGAGTTGCTGCTGCGGGTGTCGGCCGTTTGGTGGTCGGGTCGCGTCCTGGGGTTCCGTGCCCTCGCCGGTCGGCCGTTCAGGGGACGACTCGCCGGAGCCGGGCGCCGGGCGTGTCGGCCGTCGAGTGGTCGGGTCGTGGGGGTTGGCCGCCGGCAGTACACGCGCCGGCGCGGCTGGAATTGTGGCCGTTTGGCGGGTGGGCCAGCGGATGGTTGCGCAGGGTAGGCGGCCTTATCTGACATTCCGGATGTCCTGGGGCGTCGTTGTGCAACGACTTGGCATCGTCCTTGACAGGACCTGTGGTGTGGACCACCCTGGTCCGCATTGGTCTAAACCAGTCTGGCCAGCCCAGCGGCCGGACACGGAAGGACGGCAACAGTGAAGCGCGTGACCCTGTTGGCGGTCTGCGCCGCTACGGTGGCGCTGGCCGCTGCTGGCTGCGGCAGCAGCACTCCCCAGAGCAGTGGTAGTGGCGGCGCCCCGGGCGGCGCCAAGCCCGCCTCGGCATCGCCGGCGTGTGCCGGCAGTTCCACCCCGCCGTCCGTCAGCGGCGGCGGCACGCTGACCGTCTGGCTGATGGACGGTTCGGCTCCCAAAGGTTGGGCGGAACAGCTCAACGCCGAGTTCGCAAAAGACCACCCGGGCTGGAAGATCAATTACCAGATCCAGGAGTGGGACGGCATCGTCGCCAAGCTCAACAAGGCACTCTCCTCGACCTCACCGCCCGACGTGGTCGAGCTCGGCAACACGCAGGCCGTCTCCTACGCGGAGGCGGGCGAGCTGGCCGATCTGACCAGCATGAGCAACGAGTTCCAGTGCTCGCAGTGGAACCAGGCGCTGAAGGACTCCGGCGCCTTCGACCAGAAGCAGTACGCGATTCCGTTCTACGGCGCGAACCGCACCGTGATCTACCGCAAGGACATGTTCGCCAAGGCCGGCATCAAGACCCCGCCCACCACGGACGCCCAGTGGATCGCCGATCTGGGCAAGCTGAAGGCCGCCAACGCGAACGACCCCGAGTTCCAGTCCCTGTACCTGCCCGGTCAGGAGTGGTACACGCTCCTGTCGTTCATCTGGGACCAGGGCGGCGACGTGGCGAAGGACAAGAACGGCACCTTCACCGCGACCCTGAACACCCCGCAGGCCCAGGCCGGCATCAACTTCTACAAGCAGCTCTACAACGCGTCCGGTACCACCGCGCCCAAGGACACGGACGAGGCCAACCCGACGCAGGGTGACGTCATGGCCAAGGATGGCGGCCACGTCGCGATGATGATCGGTCTGCCGTGGGAGGAGGCCGGTGTCGCCACCGACGACCCGCAGCTGGCCAACCAGCTCGGTGCGTTCCCGATCCCGTCGCACACCGCCGGCAAGACCGCTCCGGTCTTCCTGGGTGGCTCGGACCTGGGCATCGCGGCGAACAGCAAGAACTCCGCGGCGGCGCAGGCCTACCTCGCCCTGCTGGCCAGCAGCAAGTACCAGGGTCTGCTGGCTGACAACGGCTCGGTCCCCGGCACCTCGACCGACCTGACCGGCCTGTCGGCCAACCCGGTCGGCCCGGCGATGGGTCTCGCGTCCAAGGATGGCGAGGTCACCCCGATCACGCCGAACTGGGCCACCGTCGAGGCGGGCAACAACCCGCTGAAGACGATGCTCACCGCGGTCCTCTCGGGCACCAAGACGACCCAGCAGGCCGTCAACGACGCGGACTCCCAGTTGAACAAGATCCTGCAGTCCGGTAACTGAGCGATATGACAGCAAGTCCGAACACCGTGGTGCCGGCACGCGAAAGCGTGCCGGCATCTCGGCGTACCGCGCCTGGGCGCAAGCCGGCCGCGCGCCGGATCAGCGCGAAGACCGTGCCGTACCTGCTGCTCGCTCCGGCGGTGGTGGCCATCCTCGGACTGCTCGGCTGGCCCGTCGTGTCCGTGGTGATCGACAGTTTCCAGGATCTCGGGCCGCGCCAGGTGAACCTGCACCTGACCGAGTGGGTCGGGTTCGAGAACTACCGCGAGATCCTGACCGACCCCGACTTCTGGGTCATCACGGGCCGCACGCTGGCGTTCACGTTCGGCTCGGTGGCCGCGATCATGATGGGTGGGCTGGTCACGGCGCAGTTGATGCGGCACACCAACAAGGTGGTGCGGCTGATCCTGCAGATCGCGCTGCTGCTGGCGTGGGCCATGCCGGTGATCTCGACGACCACGGTGTTCCAGTTCCTGTTCGACCAGAACTACGGAATCCTGAACAAGACCCTGGTCAAGCTGGGCTTCGCCGGCTTCGCCCACTACGACTGGTTCACCACCAGCTTCTCGACACTGACCATCATCATCGTGATGATCGCCTGGCAGGGCATCCCGTTCGCGGCGTTCACGCTCTACGCGGGCCTGCTCGCGGTGCCCGGCGACCTGTACGAGGCGAGCAGCATCGACGGCGCCAGCGCGTGGCAGTCGTTCCGGTCGGTGACCTGGCCGGGCATCCGGCCGATCTTCATGCTGACCGCGTTCCTGGAGGTGCTATGGGACTTCAAGGTCTTCACGCAGGTGTGGGTGATCCGGCAGGGCGGTCCGGACGGCGGTAGCACGACGCTGTCCGTGCTCCAGTACCTGGACGGCATCGCCGGCAGCCACTACGGCGTCGCGGCGGCCGTCTCCGTGGTCATGATCATCATCTTGACGGTGATCACCGCGCAGTACATCCGGATGCTGGTGCGCTCGCAGGAGGTGCTGTCGTCATGAGGACCCGCAGGAAGCCATGGATCTCCGCGGCGGCCGTCATCGTCGCGCTCCTGTTCCTGTTCCCGACGTACTGGATGGTCAGCACCGCGTTCACGCCGGCGGGTGACATCACCACGTCGAAGTACAACCTGGTGCCGCTGAACCTCACGATCCAGCACTTCATCGACGCGGTGACCCGGCAGCATTTCACCACCTACCTGCGGAACAGCCTGTTCGTCACCATCGCGGCGCTGCTGTTCGCGATGGTCGTCGGGCTGCTGGCGGCCGTGCCCCTGGCCCGGCTGCGGTTCAGTGGCCGCAAGGGCTTCATGCTGCTGATCCTCGTCGCGCAGCTCGCGCCGTTCGAGGCGCTGCTGGTGCCGTACTACCTGTTCATGCGGCACTTCGGCCTGGACACCAGCCTGACCGCTCTGGTGTTGATCTACTTCATCTTCACGCTCCCGTTCACCGTGTGGACGTTGCGTGGCTTCATCAACGGCATCCCCGAGGATCTCGAGGAGGCCGCGATGGTGGACGGCTGCGGGCGGTGGGCCGCGTTCTGGCGGGTCACGTTCCCGCTGCTGGGCCCCGGCCTGGTGGCCACGTCGGTGTACGCGTTCATCACGGCGTGGAACGAGTTCCTGTACGCCTTCGTGTTCCTGCAGGACAACTCGAAGTACACCCTGCCGGTGTGGCTGTCCACGTTCCAGACGGCGTTCGGCACCGACTGGGGTGGCACGATGGCCGCGTCCACGCTGTTCACGATTCCCGTGCTGGTGTTCTTCCTGATCGTGCAACGCAATCTGGTCGCCGGCATCACCGCCGGCGCGGTGAAGGGATGACGGGTATGGCGGAGCCGGCGGAACTCGCGGCAGGTGTGCTGCTTCCGGGATTCGCCGGCACCACGGCACCGGACTGGCTGCGCCGCCGGATCGCCGACGGGTTGGGCGGCGTGGTGCTGTTCGGCCGCAACGTCGTCGACGACGAGCAGGTCGCCGCGCTCACCGCCGCACTGCGCGCGGAACGGGCCGGCGTGACCATCGGCATCGACGAGGAGGGTGGTGACGTCACCCGCCTGGACGCCCGGGTCGGCTCCAACCTGCCGGGCAACCACGCGCTGGGTGCCGCCGACGACGTGGAGCTCACCACCGAGGTGGCCACCGCGCTGGGCAACCGGCTCGCGGCCTGCGGTGTCACCGTCGACCTGGCACCACCGGCGGATCTGGCACTGCACCTGGACGATCCGATCATCGGGGTGCGGGCGTTCGGCGGCGACCCCGGGCTGGCCGCGCGGCACGTGGCCGCCTTCGTCACCGGGTTGCAGGCCGGCGGGGTGGCCGCGTGCGCCAAGCACTTCCCCGGCCACGGCGCCGCCACCGAGGACTCGCACCGCACCCTCCCGGTGCTCAACCGGACGCCGGACGAGCTGCGGACGGTCGAACTGGTGCCGTTCGCGGCGGCCGTGCGGGCCGGGGTGCGGTCGATGATGACGGGCCATCTCGTGGTGCCGGCGTGGGGTGAGGGTCCGGCCACGTTGAACCCGACCGCGCTGCGGGTGTTGCGCGAGGACCTGGGTTTCACCGGTTGCGTGATCACCGACGCGCTGGACATGGGTGCGGTCGCCGGCACGGCGGGCATGGCGGACGGCGCGGTGCGCGCGTTGCTGGCCGGCGCGGACGCGCTGTGCGTTGGCGGGTCGTTCACCGACGAGCACACCCTCGACGAGCTGGTCGACGCCCTGGCGGCGGCGGTCCGGACGGGCAGGCTGCCGGTGGAGCGCCTGGCCGAGGCGGCTGCCCGGGTGGCCGCGATCGGCGTCGCGCCACCGATGCCGGACGGCTACGACGACACGATCGGCCTGGTCGCCGCCCGGCGGGCGTTGCAGGTCAGCGGCTCGCCGACGCTGTCCGGGCCG
Organism: Pseudonocardiaceae bacterium; assembly: GCA_036273855.1. GTDB lineage: Bacteria > Actinomycetota > Actinomycetes > Mycobacteriales > Pseudonocardiaceae > DATEPR01. The sequence continues at coordinate 68,668 of DASUGU010000061.1, read as the reverse complement.
CCGCTGGTGCTGGACCTCGTGGTGTCGCCCTCGATCGCGGTGGGCGACGTACCGTGGGGGTTGGGGCCGACGTTGGCGGAGTTGGTGCCCGGCACGTCCGTGCTGCGGGTCGCCGAGCGGGACGGTGTCGACGCGGAGTCGGTGGCCGACACGGCGGCCGGACGGCCGGTCGTGGTGGTGACGCGGGACGCCCAGCGGTACCCGTGGGTGGTGGACCTCGCCGGCGGGCTGGCCAAACGCGGCCTGGAGTTGATCCGGGTCGAGACCGGGGTACCGGGACCCGACCTGGGCATCCTGGCGCGGGTGGACACGCACGGCGGCGCGCGGGTCTGTCTGCTGGCGGCGGCCGAGTACCTGGCGTCACTGGTCGGTGTGGACGGGAGAGCGTGATGACCGGTCCGGGTGTCCTGATGGCCGACGAGATCGCCGCGCAGCCGGCCGCGCTGGCCGAACTGATCGAGCACCGGGCGAAGATCGCGGCCGTCGCGGAGCGGGTGGCGCGGGCGCGGCCCCGGTTCGCCCTGTTGACCGCTCGCGGGTCGAGTGACCACGCTGCGCTGTACGCGAAATACCTGATCGAGGTACTGCTCCAGTTGCCGGCCGGCCTGGTGTCGCCGTCGACGACCACGTTGTACGGAGCGCAACCCGACCTGACCGACGTGCTGTGGATCGCGGTCAGCCAGAGCGGTGGTTCACCCGATCTGGTGGAGGCGACGCAGGCGGCCCGGTCCCGTGGCGCGCTGACCATAGCGGTGACCAACACGCCCGGCTCGGCCCTGGACGCGGCGGCGGAACTGTCCGTCGACGTGCGGGCCGGCCACGAACTGGCGGTAGCCGCGACGAAGACCTACACCTCCACGCTGCTGGCCCTCTACCTACTGGTGGACGCGATCCGTGGCGGCCACGGCGAGGCGGCGGTTGACCTCCCCGCGCTGGCCCAGTCCACTTTGGATGGCGCTGCGATGGCGGACGAGGCCGCCCAGCGGTACCGGTACGTCGACCGCATGGTGACCACGGGCCGCGGCTACTCCCTGGCCAGTGCGCTGGAAGCGGCGCTGAAACTGGCCGAGACCAGCTACCTGTCGGCCCGCGCGTACAGCGGCGCCGACCTGCTGCACGGCCCGGTCGCCGCGGTGGACGCGGAGACGGGCGTGCTCGCGGTGACCAGCAAGGGCAAGGGCGGCAACGCGATGCGCGACGCGCTGTGTGTGGTGCACGAGCGTGGCGCCGACGTCCTGGCCATCGGCTCGGCGGCGCTGGACATGCCGGCCACGAGCACGATCGTGGTGCCGGAGACGGCCGAGGAAGTGGCGCCGATCCTGGAAATCCTGCCGGTGCAACGCCTCGCCCACGCACTGTCCATCACCAGGGGCGGCGACCCGGACCAGCCCCGCGGCCTGAGCAAGGTCACCCGGACGCGGTAGTCGGTCAGATCAGTGAGTCCAGGTCGAGGCGCACCTTCACCGGATCCATCAGGTCGACCTGCCCGGTGAACGTGCCGGAATCCTGGTAGCCGAACTCACCGGCGAGGTGCCAGACGTGCAGCGACACCGGCGGGTCCAGATCGACGATCCAGTAGTAGGGAATGCCGGCATCACCGTACTCGCCGACCTTGATGACGTTGTCCATCCGCCGCGAACCCCGATGCACGATCTCCACCACCAAACGCACCTCGGATGCCCGGAGCAGACCACCCTCCGAGTCCACCCGGTGAAATGCGGCGTGGTCGACTACCACCAGGTCCGGGCGACGGGAAAAACCGGGCCGGTCCTTGACAACCAGCTCCAGGTCGACGTCGACGTCCTGTGTCGCTTCGAGCCCGCCCGGCAACCCAGCACTCAACTGTGTACACAACCTGAAACTCGCCCGGTTGTGTTTCAGCGTGGGGCTCGGGGACATCAAGACGTGGCCCTCCTGCAACTCGGTGTAACCGGTCTCGGTTTCACCGAGCGCGGCGTACTCGCCGACTGTGAGCAGACGAGGCTCCGACCCCGGATCTGGCTCGGGCAGTGCCGTCACGGCGTCTCCTCAGGTCGGCGACCATTGTGGCCGGAGGAAACTGGCGATGCACCGACCACGAGCCGCACCTTCGAGTGGAACGCTACCCGGAGTTGCGGAGATGGCACGTCAGTGTGCCGGCAGGGCTACCGCCGGGGCCTCGTAGTCGGCGGTTTCGGCGTCGTAGACCACCTGGCCGGCCGTCCACACGCGCTTCGGGTGCAGGTTCTCGTCCCACCACACCAGATCGGCGACCGCGCCCGGTTCGAGCCGCCCCAACGAGGGCTCGCCGATGGTGTCGGCCGGTGTGATCGTGGCGGCGGACAGGGCCACCGCCGGGTCGACGCCCAACGACACGATGTTGCGCACGGCGCGGTCCAGGGTCAGGGCGCTGCCGGCGATGGTGCCGTCGGCGGAGCGGGGGACGCCGTCGCCGGTCAGCAGGACGTCCTGGCCGCCCAACTGGTAGTGCCCGGGCGGCATCCCGGCGGCGGCAACGGCGTCGGTGACCAGGGCGACCCGGTCGCCCGCCACCTGGAAGACCAGTTTGCAGACATCCGGTGCCACGTGCGCCAGATCGGCGATCAGGCCGAGGGTGAACCGGTGGTCGCTGAAGGCGGCGCCGGGCACGCCGGGCTCGCGGTGGCCGAGGCCGCGCTGGGCGTTGAACAGGTGGGTGATCATCCGGGCGCCCGCGTCTGCGGCGGCCCTGGTCTGGGCGGCCGTGGCGTCGGTGTGCCCCACCGAGACCAGGACGCCCGCGGTGACCAGGGTGCGGATCGCGGCCAGCGCACCGGTGCGTTCCGGCGCCAGGGTGAGCATGCGCAACCCGGACGCGACAACGGGATCGGTGATGATCCGCTCGATCTCGGCCTCGGTCGGGTCGACCATCAGCGCGGCCTCGTGCACGCCGTGCCGGACCGACGACAGGAACGGCCCTTCCAGGTGTACGCCAAGGGGAATCGCTCCGCTGCCACCCGGCAGCGCGGCCGATGCGGCGAGCACCGCGCTGGCCTGGGTGAGCAGGTCCGACACGGGTGCGGTGATCAACGTGGGCAGGAACCGGGTGACGCCCGTGGTGGGCAGCCAGCCGGCGACCCGGCACATGTCGCGGTCGGTGACCTCGGCGAAGTCCACCCCGACGGCACCGTTGATCTGGATGTCGATCAGACCGGGGGTGAGCAGGCCACCTTCGAGGCACGACGAGTCGGGGTGCCCGGCCCGGACGTCGACGATGCGTCCGGCTCGCACCCGAACCTGGGTGGGGCCGGCGATCGCACGGTCGATCAGGGCGTGCGGCGCGGCGACAACGGTATCCAACGGTCCTCCCAATTGGTCCAGACCATTAGGAAAATACTGGTCATCCCGGCCCGCGTCCAGTGAACTTCCAACCTTAAGACAGTTCTAAGTGAAAATAAACCACCTGGCAGTGGCCGCGCGTGCGAGCCGCGTCACGCGAACCGGGCCCGACCAGCGGTTCCGCGACGGAGGACACAGTCAACTCGGTCGCGACCGTCCGGACCGCTTGGCAGAATCCATTGGTTCGGCGGCGAACGACGGTGGGGAGGGTGCCTTGCACGGCTGGACCAGCTTCATGGCGATCGGTGACAGTTTCACCGAGGGGCTCAACGATCCCGGGCCGGACGGCCACTACCGAGGCTGGGCCGACCGCCTGGCCGCGTACCTGGCCGTCGACCAACCCGGCATGCGCTACGCCAATCTGGCCATCCGAGGCAAGTATCTGCGTCAGGTCCTCGCCGACCAGTTCCCGATCGCTTTGGCCGCCAAGCCCGATCTGGTGACGTTCTGCGCCGGCGGCAACGACATCCTGCGGCCCTCCGGTGATCCGGACGCGCTGGCCGTCGAGTACGAGGCGGCCGTGGTGAAGCTCCGCGCGCAGGGCACCGACGTGGTGATCTTCACCGGTTTCGACCCTCGCGCCATGCCCGTCATCCGCCGGGTGCGGGGCCGGATCGCCACCTACAACGGGCATCTGTGGTCGATCGCCGACCGGCACGGCTGCCGGATGGTCGACCTGTGGTCCATGCGACCGCTGCACGACGTCCGCGCCTGGAGTGACGACCGGCTGCACCTGTCGACGGCCGGCCATCAACGGGTCGCGCTGCGCGCGGCCGAGGTGTTGGGTGTGCCGGCTGAGGGCGACTGGCAGGAACCGTGGCCGGACGCGCCGGCCATCGACTGGCTGGACCGGCGCCGCTCGGACATCCGGTGGACCAGGGAGCACTTCCTGCCCTGGATCAACCGGCACCTGCACGGCCGCTCGTCGGGTGACGGACTGCTGCCCAAGCGGCCGGAACTGACTCCTGTCGAGTAGCGGCCGCCCGGCCGGCACCTCCCCCACGGTGCCGGCCGGAAACGGTGGGGTGACTGGATCTCCCCGTTCCCCCGGCGTCACCCCGGCGTCGGTCGCATGAACCTTGGCCGCCGATTCACACCTTGACAGGCCGGACTGCACATGGACTAACGGCTCGCTAAACGGCCCCGTCGGACGGTCCGGCAAGCGTTCGCGCTCCGGTTGCGCCGAGCGGCCGCCACTACTCGGCCGGCTCGCCCACGCCACCTGCGTCCGGATCGGCTATCCCCAGCGAGGTGAGCAGCTCCACGATGTGCGGGGTGCGTGGTCCGGCCAGCCGGCGCGACCAGGCCAGCGCGGCCCGTAGCTCGCCGATCGCCGCCGGGTCCGACCTGGCCAGCAGCACCCTGCCGAACAGCTCCTTGGTGAACGCCTGCTGGAGATCCGGCCGGTGGCTGTGCACCGACGCCAGCGCGTCCACCGCCAGCGACTCGGCCTCGTCCAGCTTGCCCAGTTCCAGGCACAGCTCGATGAGGTTGTTGCGGGCCAGGTGGTGGTAGCCGACGTCGCCGATCTCGTCGAACAACTCGACCGCGGTGCGCACGTGCTCGGTGGCCTGCTCGCGGTCGTCGAGCATCCGCTCCACCTGGGACATGTTGTTCAGCGCGTGCGCCTGCGCCATGAGATCACCGGTGCGCACGGCCAACTGGTACGACTCCTGGTCGCGCTCCAGCGCCTCGGGGTAGCGGCCCTGCTCGTACAGGCAGCTGCCCACGTTGCCCAGCGCCGCGTGGATGTGCCGCTCGTCGCCCAGTTCGGTGGCCAGACGCAGGGCGAGCTTGGCGTCCTCCAGCGCGGCCAGCGCGTGGCCGTACCGGCTGCGGGCGGTCGCCAGCACGATCAGCATCAGCACCTCGCCCTGGGTGTCGGCAGCGGACCGGGCGCAGGACAGCCCAGTGCGACCCCAGTGCGACCAGTCGGCGTAGGTGCTGCGCGTGGTGAGGAAGTGCGAGGTGAGCAGAACCAGTTGCCACGCCCGCCGGTGCTGGCCGGCGGCCACGGTGGCGCGCAACAGTTCGGTCAGGTTGGGCCACTCCTCGCCGAACCAGTCCAGCGCCTGGCCCGGCGACACCAGCGTGGGCAGCGCGATCCTCGGCGAGTCGGTGGTGAAGTCCAGGTCGTCGCGGGGCGGGTGGAGCAGCCGCCGAGCCTGGTCGCACGCCCGCAGGTAGTAGCCGAGCAGCCTGCCCAGCGCGTCCAGTGCGTCCGTTGTGGACAGTTCGCCTTCGGCGAGTCCCCTGGCGTGCAAGCGGACCAGATCGTGCATGACGTACCGCTGGGCGCCCACCTCGGCGACCAGATTGGCCTCGGCCAGGGCCCGTAGCCGACGCCGGGCGGCGGCCACGTCGGTCCCGCACAGCGCCGCCACCACGTACGGGTCGACCGACGGGCCGGGCACCAGGCCCAGCATCCGGAACGCGCTGCCGATCGCCGGGTGCAGCCCCCGGTAGGACACGTCCAGCGCGGCCCGCACGCTGGTGTCCGCATCCTCCAGATCCAGCGCGGCCAACCGGGTCCGCTCGTCGGCCAGCTCGACCACCAGGTTGGCCACGGTCCTGGCCGGCTGTACCGCCAGGCGCGCGGCCACCACCCGCAGCGCCAGCGGCAGGTGGTCGCACAACCGGGCCAGTTCGGCCGCCTGGCCCCCGCTGATCGTCACACCGGCCACCTCGGCGGCGTCGGTGATCAGCGCGGCGGCCGGGGCGGCTTCCAGCGTGGCCAGCGGCAACAGCCGGGCACCGCTGCGGGCGACCAGCCCGTCCAGCCTGCGCCTGCTGGTCACCAGCACCAGTGATCCGCTGCCGCCGGGCAACAGCGGGCGGACGTGTTCGGAGTCGCGCGCGTCGTCCAGCACCACCAGCACCCGCCGGGCGGCCAGCAGCGACCGGTACAGCGCGACCTGTTCCTCGGGCTCATCCGGCAGATCACCGGGCCGCACGCCCAGCGCCAGCAGGAACCGGGACACCACGTCGGTGGCGGCCACCGGCGGCCGGTTCGGGTCGAACCCGCGCAGCCGGGCGAACAGCACGCCGTCCGGGAAGCTGCCCACCACCCGGTGGCCCCATGTGACCGCCAGCGCGGTCTTGCCGACACCCGGCGTGCCGGTGATCACCGCGATGGTCGTCGCGTCGGCCTCGCCGTCCGGCAGCAACCGGCTCAACCACGCCATTTCCCGGTCCCGCCCGGTGAAACCGGACGCCGAGGGCGGCAGTTGCGCGGGCACGACAGCGGGCGGGTCGGCGGGCGGCGGGGGCGGCGACGCGATGACGCGGGCCGGTTCGCGCAGCGTGGGATCGTCGCGCAGCAACGACTCCTGCAGTTCGCGCAGCGCCGGACCGGGGTCGATGCCCAGTTCGTCGGCCACTCGCCGCTGGAACGTCCGGTAGGTCTCCAGCGCGTCGGCCCGCTGCCCGGACCGGTAGAGCGCGCGGATCAACTGGCCGACCAGCACCTCGTCGAACGGGTGCTCGCGGACCAGGTTGCGCAGTTCACCGACGAGTTCGGCGTGCCGGCCCAGTTCCAGGTCGGCCTCGATCCGCTCCTCGGTGATCACCAGCCGTAACTCGCCGAGCTCGACGGCGACCGCCTCGGTCGGCGGGTTCACCGGCACCGGGCCCCGCCACAGCGCGGCGGCCGCGCGCAGCAGATCGGCCCGGCGCGCGGACGGTTGGCCACGGGAGGCGTCCAGCAGCCGGCGCGCCTGGAACAGGTCGACCCGCGACTCGTCCACCCGCAGTTCGTAGCCGGGCGACCGGGTGAGCAGCGCGGCACCGCCGCCCGGCTCGATCATCCGCCGCAGCCGGGACACGTAGCCGTGCACGATGGTGCGCGCGGTGGCCGGCGGGTCGTCGCCCCACAGCCCGTCGATGATCCGCTCGATCGACACCACCTGGTTGGCGTGCAGCACCAGCAGCAACAGCAGGGCGCGGGCACCGGGACTGCCGATGGTCACCGGCTCGCCGTCGACGATCACCTGGACCGGGCCCAGCACCGTGAAGTACGGCCCGGCTCCGTCCTTGTTCTCCGTCGACCCCGACAACGCATTCGCCTCCACCCCGGTATGGCAGGCAAAGTACGGGAAGATCGTTGTCAACAGTGCGACGGATGGTCGAGATGTCGGTCTTTCGTTCCCATTGCATACAAACAACGGGTCCGGACACGACTTCGGGCCGCCCGGTCCCGATCCGAACGGCCCGAAGTCAACTCCGAAATTTGTGGCCAACAGCAGTCCGGGGCTCACCCCGAGCGGAACTCCGGCTTGCTCTTGGCCATGCCGGCCGGAGCGTTTCTCATCACACGCGCACGCACGGCGCTGCCGACACGTGCGGTATACAACATAACAGACCGCGTTTGCCCGGTCACCGGGGCATCAACGGCCGACGGGAGTGAAGTCACGGCTGGCGACGAACTCCGGCCGTGGCCGAGGCGCGCTGTACGGCTCACCCAGCGCGTTGTGCACGCTGTTGAAGACCACGAAGATGTTCGACCTGGGCATCGGCGTGATGTTGTTGCCGGAGCCGTGCATGATGTTGGAGTCGAACAGCAACGCGTCACCGGCGGGTCCGGTGAACTGCGCGATGCCGTGTTCGGTGGCCAGCGCGGTGAGATCGGATTCGCTCGGTACGCCGATCTCCTGCTCCCGCAGCGACTCCTGGTAATGATCTTCGGGAGTGGCACCCGCGCACGGCACGTAGGTGCGGTGCGAACCGGGCATCACCATCAGCCCACCGTTGAACGGATGATTGTCGGTGAGCGCGATGGACATGCTGCACGCCCTCGGGGTGGCCATGCCGTCCTCGGCGTGCCACGTCTCGAAGTCCGAGTGCCAGTAGAAACCGCGGCCGCGGAATCCGGGCATGTAGTTGATCCGGCTCTGGTGCACGTACACGTCCGAACCGAGCACCTGCCGCGCCCGGTCCACGACCCGCGGATCACGCACGAGTTCCGCGATCAGTGGGCTGATCTCGTGCACCGCGAAGATCGACCGGATCTCCCGGGACTCCTTCTCCACCACGCTGCGCTCGTCGGTGGCCAGGCTCTCGTCGGACGTGAGCCTGGCCAGCTCGGCGGAGTACGACCCCACCTCGGCCGGGGACAGCAGTCCCTGGACGATGGCGCAGCCGTCGGCGTTGTACGCGGCCAGCGCGGCAGCGTCGAACGGCCCGGCCGGCCGCTCACCGGAGTCGGCCGGCCACACCGTCGGGTCGGGCCGCACCATCGGCGTGGGTTGGCCTTCGAGCCGGGTCGGGTACATGTCCTGGCGGCTCTCCGGGACGGTGGTCTCGTCCACCAACGTCATGTCATTCGCCTCCCGACGGCGTCCCCGCCGGGTCGGTCAGCAGGGGGTACACGCCGTTCTCGTCATGCACCTCCCCGCCGGTCACCGGTGGGTTGAAGACGCACACGGTGCGCATCTCGGTCTTGGGCCGCAACTGGTGGTGCTCGTGCCCGTCGAGCAGGTAGAGACTGCCCGGGCCGAGCTGGTAGGTGATGCCGGTCTCCTTGTCCAGCAGCTCACCCTCGCCGGCTATCACGAACACGGCTTCGACGTGGTTGGCGTACCAGAAGTCGTTGATCGAGCCCGCTTCCAGGACGGTCTCGTGCATCGAGAAGCCGACCTGCTCCCTGGCCAGTATCAGTCGCTTGCTGCGCCAGTGGGGCGTGCGGATGTCCCGATCGGTGTCCTCGATCTCCAACAGAGACCGGACGATCATTCTTACCTCCGAATTGATCAGCAGATCGCGCCGACCGCGTCCGCGAACGTCGCCAGCCCCTCGTCCAGTTCCTCGTCGCTGATGGTCAACGGCGGCATCAGCTTGGCGACCTCGCCGCTCGGACCGGCGGTTTCCACCAGCAGGCCCCGTTCAAACGCCGCCGTGCACACCTTCCTGGCCAGTTCACCCTGATCGAAGGCGAGGCCACGGGCCAGGCCCCGACCGCGCGCGGTGACGCCGGTGTGCCGGGCGGCCAGCTCGTCCAGCACCCCGCCGATCCGCTCACCCTTGGCCAGGGTGCTCTGCTGTAGGGCATCGTCGGCCCAGTACGTGCGCAGCGCGGCGGTCGCGGTGACGAACGCCGGGTTGTAGCCGCGGAACGTGCCGTTGTGCTCGCCCGGCTCCCACACGTCGAGGTCGGGCCGGAACAGCGTGACCGCCATCGGGCTGCCGTAACCGCCGATCGACTTGGACAGGCACACGATGTCCGGGGTGATCCCGGCCTCCTCGAAGCTGAAGAAGGGACCCGTGCGGCCGCAGCCCATCTGCACGTCGTCCACGATCAGCAGGATGTCGTGCCGGTGGCACAGGTCGGCCAGGCCGCGCAGCCACTCGGCGCGCGCCACGTTGATGCCGCCCTCACCCTGCACGGTCTCCACGATCACCGCGGCCGGCTCGTTCAGGCCGCTGCCCGCGTCGCACAGCAGGCGCTCGAACCACAGGAAGTCCGGCACCTCGCCGCCGAAGTAGTTGTCGAACGGCATCGGGGTGGCGTGCACCAGCGGAATGCCGGCGCCGCCGCGCTTCATCGAGTTGCCGGTCACCGACAGCGCGCCCAGCGTCATGCCGTGGAACGCGTTGGTGAAGTTGACGACCGCCTCGCGACCGGTCACCTTCCTGGCCAGTTTCAGCGCCGCCTCGACGGCGTTGGCACCGGTCGGGCCCGGGAACATCACCTTGTAGTCCAGGCCGCGCGGGCGCAGCACGGACTCCTGGAAGGTGGTCAGGAAGTCGCGCTTGGCCACCGTGTGCATGTCCAGCGCGTGGATGACGTGGTCGCCGGTGAGGTAGTCCAGCAGGGCCTGTTTGAGCACGGGGTTGTTGTGCCCGTAGTTCAGCGCGCCCGCGCCGGCGAAGAAGTCGAGGTAGGTCGTGCCGTCCTCGTCGGTGATGTGGCTCCCGGACGCGGTGTCGAACACCACGGGCCAGTCCCTGCAGTAGCTCCGGACCTCGGACTCCAGAGTATCGAAGATGTTCACTTTCGGTGTTCCTCCAACGATGTCCGGATCTACAGTGGACCGATCCGGTAGCGGAACTCGGTTTCGTGGTCATCGGGAAAGTCAGCCGAGCCGAACAGTTCCGTCCTGTCGATGCCGGCACGCCGGCGCAGGGCCAGCGACTGGAACAATCGGTTGGAGGCGGTGTTGTCCTCGGTGACAGTGGTCTCCATGTACCGGATGCCTTGCGGCACAAGGCGATTCAGCAGATCGTCCAGTAGCCGCGCGGCCACGCCGTGACCGCGGTGGCTGTCGTCGACGGCCACCTGCCACACCAGCAGCGTGTCCATCGACGTCGGCCGGCGGTAGCCGGTGACGAAACCGATCACGTCACCCTGGTACCGCGCGACCACCGACGTGTCGGCGAAATCGCGGCACCACAACAGGTACGCGTACGACGAGTTGAGGTCGAGTGCTGCGCTGTCCTTGGCGATCCGCCACAGCTTTGCTGCGTCGGGCAGTCCGGGCACGTCGAACGTGATGTCGTCCGCCAGTGCCGCTCCGCCCCCGACGCGGTTCGGTTTTGCCGACATGTTTTCCGAACGTAACAGGGTTTTTCGTGACGGGCACGGTGGGCGATCGGTGATCTTCCCGTTCACCTGCGGATCCGGAAAAACCCTGGTGAGAAGGATCACCTTACGGTTCCCATGCCCCGGCGACCTTGGTACCCAGAGAGCACGTTATAGTTTTACGTGCCAACACGGATATCGGAGGTGGGACGTGATGGCCAATGTACTCCAGCCGACCAACTGTGCCGCCTGCGGCCGGCCATTACCCATGCAAGCAGGCCGTGGTCGGCTACGCCAGTACTGCGGACCCACCTGTCGGAGCGCCGCCCGACGGGATCGATCCCGCCCGCTGAGCAACGGCCGACCGGGTGACGTAAATGAGGGCTTGACAATTGCGGCTCGTAAAGCCAGCCTTGACAGAGTGACCGAGAGCGACGACGTGGTCGGGCAGGTGGCTGACGCCGCCGACCGGTTCGGCCTGGGCTGGGCCGACCCGGACCCGCTGACCGCCGTCACCTCCGCCAGGGACCTGGCCAGCGCCGTGGACGGCGCATTGCGTGCCGCGGTGACCAGGGCCCGGCAGGCCGGTCGCACCTGGCAGACCATCGGCGATCTGCTGGGTACCTCGCGGCAGGCCGCCTTCCAGCGGTTCGGCCGCCCGATCGATCCACGGACGGGAGCACCGATGGAGCGGACTGTGTTGCCCGGCGCGGCGGAACGCGCGGTGGCACTGTTGGTCGACCTCATGGCGGGCCGCTACGAGGACGTCCGCCACGACTTCGACGACACCATGCTGGCCGCCCTGGACGCGGCCACGTTGGCCGAGACCAACGCCCAGGTCGCCGCGATGGTCGGGGCCTACGAAGGCATCGGCGCGCCGTTCACCCGCCCGCAGGGCGATTACACCGTTGTCGACATACCGCTGCGGTTCGAGGCCGGCGAGATGACCGGCCGGGTGTCGTACCGCGCGGACGGGGCCGTGGCAGGGCTGTTCGTGCTGCGGCCGGAGTTCGCGTGATGGGGCGGCCATGGTTCGGCCCCAAGCGCATCGGGTTCGGTCTGCGGCCGCAGACCTGGCAGGGCTGGGTCACGACCATCGTGGCACTGGCCGTGTTCGTGGTGATCCTCAGGCTCGTGGTGCACTGACCCGGAACAGCCCCGAGTCGCCGACCTCGACATATCCCGCTGATCCGCCCGGCAATGCCGTTCCCGGGCTGGGGAATGGACCTCGGCGAACCCCATCGCACCGAGACGGCCGAACGGATCGGCACCATCCACCGCCGCACCGCCGACACCGTCCACCTCACGTGGCTGGAGTGACCGACCACCAGGCGGCCGACTCCGGCGGCAGGATCTGAGTCGGCCCGTCGACGGTCGACTCGCTGGCCAACAACAGTGAGCCGGGACGGTCGACGGCCACCGGCTCACCGGTGAAGTTGACCGTGCAGACGAACCCCGACCCGCGCCCGAACGCCAACACGCCGTCCGGCGCCGGCAGCCAGCACAACGACCCGTCCAGGTCCCGCCGCAGCCGCAAAGCCCTGTGGTACAAGGACAACACGGAGTCCGGATCGGACAGTTCCGCCTCGACCGTCAACGACGCCCAGTCGACGGGCTGCGGTAGCCAGGGCGACGAGTCAGCGGGTGGGCTGAAGCCGAACGGCGGTTGGGTGCCCGACCACGGGAGTGGCACCCGGGAGCCGTCGCGGCCGCGGTCGGAGTGGCCGGAGCGCTCCCACGTCGGGTCCTGCAACATGTCGTCCGGCAGGTCGGTGACCTCGGGCAGGCCGAGTTCGTCGCCCTGGTAGACGTACACGGAACCGGGCAGCGCCAACGTGAACAGCGCGGCGGCCCGGGCCCGGCGGACGCTGCCGTAGCGGGTCACGTGCCGGACGACGTCGTGATTGGACAGTACCCACGTGTTCGGCACGTCCACCGCCGCCAGTGCCGCGATCGAGGTGTCGACCACCGATCGGAACGCCTCGGCGGACCACGGTGTGCGCAGGAACAGGAAGTTGAACGCCTGGTGCAGTTCGTCGGGTCGGACGTAGCGGGCGAGCCGTTGGGCGTCGCGGACCCACGCCTCGGCGATGCCGATCCGCTCGCCGGGATACGAGTCGAGCACCGCGCGCCACGAGCGGTAGATCTCGTGCACGCCGTCCTGGTCGAAGTAGGGCAGGTCGGAGATGTCGCGGTTGTCGACGCCGCCGATGCCGGCGTCGGGCAGGCCGGGCGCCTTGACCATGCCGGTGGCCACGTCGATCCGGAACCCGTCCACGCCCAGGTCCAGCCAGAACCGCAGGATGTCCAGGAACTCGGCGCGCACGTCGGCGCGGTCCCAGTTCAGGTCCGGCTGTTCGGGCGCGAACAGGTGCAGGTACCACTGGCCGTCCGGAACCTGGGTCCACGCAGGCCCGCCGAACACCGACCGCCAGTCGTTGGGCGGCTGGTCGCCCTTGCCGTCCCGGAACAGGTACCGGTCGCGGGCGGCGGAACCGGGACCGGTGACGAGGGCCTCCACGAACCACGGGTGCGCGGTGGAGGTGTGGTTGGGCACGAGGTCGACGATGATCCGCAGGTGGTACCGGTGGGCATCGTCGACCAGCGACCGGATGTCGGCGAGCGAGCCGAACAACGGGTCGACGTCCCGGTAGTCGGCGACGTCGTAGCCGCCGTCGACCATCGGCGACGGGTAGAACGGCGTCAGCCACACCGCATCCACACCCAGGTCGGCCAGGTAGCGCAGCCGGCCGCGCACGCCGAGGAGGTCGCCGATCCCGTCACCGTCGCCGTCGGCGAAACTCCGCACGTACACCTGGTAGATCACCGCGTTGCGCCACCAGGCCTGCCCCATGCTCAGTCCTTTCGTCGCGCCACGTACCGCGTCAGCACGCTCATGCCCATCAGCAATACCACCGCAACAGCGGCGAAACCGACGGCAGGCGCCAGCACCGCCGACGCCGGCCGGCCACCGGCCAGCAGCAGGAACTCCGATCGCACCGGCGGCAGCCCGGGCACCAGCAGGAACGCGAAGATCCCGGCCAGCGCGGCCAGCACCGCGACACCGGTCCGGCGCACCACGATCCGCGAGCACAGCAACCCGACCGCGATGCCGGTGCACGCACTGGTCAGCTCCGCGACCGCACCGAGCGCGAACTCTGCCGGCACGGCCCGATGATGGCCGGTGAGCAGTGGATAGAACAGGCCGATCACGCCGAGGAACACGCACCACGCGAACGCCACCCACACCGACGCCACCAGCACCCGCCCGGAACCGCCCGCGTTGACCACGGTGACGGCCCGCTGGGTGGGGTCCTCGGCGTTGATCGTGACGACCGTCAACCACGTGCCGCACGCGAACACGGCAGCCGCGCTGACCGCGTAGACCGGCAGCAGCGGACCGGAATCCGCACCGGTGAACACCACGAGCACGACCAGGAACACCAGCACGGCCGGCAGATACCGTTGGGACAGCACGACATTCGCCAGCGTGTACCGGACGAGTGCGGTCATCGCAGCACGCCCGCCGACCGGCGCACCGCCATCACGGACCACCCACCATCCAGTGCCGCGCGCAGCACGGCGTCGCAGTGCTCGGCGTCGACCAGCATGGTCACCGTGCCGTCACGTTCCTGTGTGCCGGTGACACCGGGCAGGTCGGCCAACGCCACCGGATCGTCGCCGGTGGGCCGGAGTTCGACCCTGGCCGGCGCCGCGGTGACGGCTTCGGTGAGCCGGCCGGCGTCGATGCGGTACGTGCGGTGGGCGTGGGCGGCGGTGACGGCCTCGCGGTGGTCGGTGAACACGACGCGGCTGCCGTCCCGACCCAGTTCGGTGATGATCTCGCCGAGCGTGCCGTGGGCCTCGGCGTCCAGGCCGGACCACGGCTCGTCCAGCACCAGCAGCTCCGGCTGCACCAGCAGTGCCTGGGCCAGCGCGACCTTCTGGCTGTTGCCCCGGGACAGCCTGCGCAGCGCGGTGTCCGCGCCGCCGGCCAGGGCCAGGCGGTCCAGCAGTTCGTCGGCGCGACGCCGGGCCTGCCGGCCGCGCAGCCCGCGGATTCGACCCATGTGGGTGAGGTAGGCGCGGGCGGACATGCGGTCGTGCGGTGGGAAGCGATCCGGTACGTAGCCGACGGCCGTCGGGCGGCCGGTGACGTCACCGACGGTCGGCCGGGACAGGCCGACCAGCACCCGTAACAGCGTCGATTTGCCGGCACCGTTCGCCCCGGCCACGGCCACGACGTCACCGGCCCGCAGGTCGAGGTCGACGTCGGAGAGGATCCACGCGCCGTCGCCGTAACGCTTCCCGACCCCCTGTAACCGCACGTCAGCCGCGCTTCTTCGACCTCGGCGCCTGCTTGATGCCGGCCGCGGCCCGCAGCGCCGGCCGGAACCGCCTGCCCAGCCACAGCGTGGGCAGCGTGGCCAGGGCACCGATGCCGGTGCTGGCCGGCCAGCCCGGCGCCGGGAGCGCCACGGCCTGCGACTGCGGGTCGTGGTCGCCGATGCCCTGCCAGCGTGACGGCGGCCAGATGATGGTGCGGGCCTTGCCGATCACGTTGGCCACCGGCACGACACCGTGGCTGCCGCCGCCGTCCTGGTAGCGGGAGTCGTCGGAGTTGCTGCGGTTGTCGCCCTCCACCCACAGGTAGCCCCTGGGCACGGTGACCGGGCCGAAGTGCAACTGCTGGGCAGGTCCGGGACGCCCCGGCTGCCAGTAGACGTAGGGCTCGTCCAGCGGCTTGTCGTCGACCAGCACCCGGTTCTGCGCGTCGCAGCACTTGACGGTCTGGCCGCCGACCGCGATCACGCGCTTGACCAGGTCGTACTCGTTGGGTTTCGCCACGCCGATGGAGGCGCCCAACTGGCGCAGCCAACCCACCACCGGGTTGCTGCTGCTGTCCGGGAAGAACTCGGTCTGATCCCAGCCCGGTGGGCCCTTGAAGACGATCACGTCACCCGGTCGGGGGCCATGGAAGTCGTAGACGACCTTGTCCACCAGGATGCGGTCGCCGGTGCCGTTGTTGCCGTTGAGGGTCCGCTCCATCGAGCCGGACGGGATGACGTAGACCCTGGCCACGAACGTCTGCACCAGGAACGTGAACAGCAGCGCCACGACGATGAGGACCGGTAGTTCGATCCAGAACGGCATCTTGCGCTTGCGCTTCTCGTCCCTCTTGGCCTTGGCGGGCGGCTCCGGGTCGCGCGGATCGTCCTGCGGGTCATCGCCGTAGAGCCGGTCGTAGAGGTCGTCGTCGGGCGGCGGAACGGGCTTGACCGGCTGTGTCTCGAACGGCACCCGGCTGAACGGACCGGGATCGGTGAGGGCCTCGTCGAACCGTTCGCGGTCGAACGGCTCGGGCACCGGCGGCAGGCCACGGGAACTCTGGTGCGGACGCGGTACCGGCGGCATCCGACCGGAACTCTGGTCGGGACGCGGTACCGGTGGCATCCGACCGGAACTGGCATCGGGGCGGGGCACCGGCGGCATCCGGCCCGAGCCGGGGTTGCGCCGGTCGGCGAGCTGATCCGGCTTGCCGAACCAGCCCTGCTCGAACCCGTCGGGTGCGCCGTCGTCCGGCGGCCCGCCGGCCGATCCGCTGACCGGCCGGCGGGCGCCGTTGCGTCTGGGCTGTTGACCCCGGCGGGCACCGATCTGCCGCCCGGTGTCGTCCATCACTCACTTCCCCTCGCCGCTTCCGCTCTCGATACTGCCCGAAGCAGTGATCCGAGCGCGATGCCACGACAGGGCTGACGACGCTTCGGAGTCGGCTGGGCACGACGGGTCACAGCGTACCCGCGGCGGTGTGTTGGGGCTGTTACCAGGCCTAACCGACGCCCAGCAGGTCCACGACGAACACCAGAGTGGCTCCCGGAGCGATGACGCCACCGGCGCCGCGGTCACCGTAAGCGAGGTGCGGCGGGATCACCAGCTGCCGGCGGCCGCCCACCTTCATCCCGGCGACACCCTGGTCCCAGCCGGCGATGACCCGGCCGCCACCCAGCGGGAACCGGAACGGCTCACCGCGGTTCCAGGACGCGTCGAACTCGTCACCGCCGGCGTGCGTCACGCCCACGTAGTGCACGGTCACCGTCTGGCCTGGCTTGGCCTCGTCCCCGTCGCCGACCGTGATGTCGGTGATCACGAGATCGGCGGGCGGCGGGCCGGCCACCGGACCGACGTCGGGCTTGCGCAGCTCCATGCGGAGCACTCCTTCCAAAGACGACAGGACGGGCGCCATCATGTCAGCTCCTTCGCGTACCAGCACTGCGCGTACGGGCCGGTCGTGAAGGCGGGGATCTCGCGGTAGCCGTGCGTGGTGTACAGCCGGCGGGCGGCCGTCAGGTCCAGGCGGGTGTCCAGCCGGATCGTGTGCGCACCGTGGTCGCGGGCGTGTCGTTCGGCGGCGGCCAGCAGGGCGGGGCCACCGCCGGTGCCGCGCGCTTCCGGCGCCACGAACACCCTGGCCAGCTCGGCGAAACCCGGTGTGCCGAAGGACAGTCCGGCACAGCCGACCGGCTTGCCCGCCAGCTGTCCGACTAGGAACACGGCGAGGTGGTCGCTCGGGTCCTCGGCCAGCGCAGCGGCCACCTCGGCATCGGTGGCCGGCCGGCCGTACCAGGAACTCGCCACGTCGTCGAAGTAACGGCGCAGCAGGTCGACGGCGGTCGGGTCGCCGACCGGCGACTCGGTGACGGTCCAGGTCATGCGGTGGGTTCCCGCAACGGTAGGCCGGCGGCACGGTAGATCGCGTCGATCACGGTCATGGTGGCGATCGAGTCGTCGGGTCCGGTGAGGATCGGCTCACCGCGCAGGACGGCGCCGGCGAAGGCGTCCAACTGGTAGGCGTAGCTGGGTCGCTTGGTCAGCCGTTCGGTGCGCCTGCCGTCGTCGACACGGACGGTCAGGCGGTGGAAGAACTGCGGTGCCAACGGGTTGAGCACGCTCATCGTGCCGCGCGAGCCGATCGCGATGGCCGCCACGCGCAGCACGTCGGACGACCACAGCGAGCAGCGCACCACGCCGGTGTGGCCGCCGGGGAAGGTGAGGCCGGCGCGCATCGCGCGGTCCACGTTCGCCGTGTTGGTGGTCGCCTTCGCGGTGACCACCTCCGGTTCACCGCCCAGCAGCCGGGCCATGTGCACGGCGTAGCAGCCGGCGTCCATCAGCGCGCCACCCGCCAGGTCGAACCGGTAGCGGATGTCACTGAAGCGCGGCAACGGGAAGCACACGCTGGTCCGCACCTCACGCAGCGTGCCGAGCTCACCGGACGCGACGATGTCGGCCATCCGCGCGGCCAGCGGGTGGTAGCGGTAGTGGAACGCCTCCATCACCACGCGGTCCGTGCCGGCAGCCGCGGTGGCCACCTCGCGGGCCTCGTCGGCGTTCGCGGTGAAGGGTTTCTCACACAGCACGTGCTTGCCGGCGGCCAGCGCGGCGAGCGTCCAGCGGCCGTGCAGCCCGTTGGGCAGCGGGTTGTAGACGGCGTCGACGTCCGGGTCGGCGAGCAGTTCGGAGTAGTCGCCGTACGCCTTCGCGATCCGGTGTTTCGCGGCGAAGTCCTTGGCGCGCTGGGCATCCCGCGCCGCCACCGCGACGACGTCCACTTCGGCGCTGTTCTTCGCCGGCCCGATCACCGCCGACGGTGCGATGCGGGCCGCGCCGAGAATGCCCAGCCGTAGCGTTGCGGTCATCACCCGATCCTGCCCCAGGTGGGCGCGTATGGTCGGATCGACCGACCGCACGAGGACGTGACGCCGTGGCCAGCCCCGCCAGCCTGCTCGCCGAACGCGAACACGTGTTGCTCACGTTCAACGGGCCGGTGTGCTCGGTCTTCGCCGGTGTCGGCGACCGGGTGGTGGCCGACCGGCTGTGCGCCTACCTCGACCCGCACCTACCCGACGGCGTGGCCGCCGACCCGTTCGAGGTGCTGACCTGGGCCAGGACCCGCTCCGAGACCACCGGCCGGCTGGTGGAACTGGAGTTGCGCAAGCAGGAACTGGCCGCGGTCGCCACGGCCGTCGAGACGCCGGGCGCGCTGGACCTGGTGCGCGACCTGGTGTTACACGGCCACAAGGTGACCGTGGTGAGCAACCACTCCACCGACGCGGTCGTCGCCTACCTGGCCGGCTGCGAACTGGGCCGGTACGTGTACGAGATCAGCGCCCGGCACAGCGTCGAGACCACCCCGCTCACGCCCGACCCGTACCTGCTCACCCAGGCCATCCTGCTGCTGGACACCACGCCGGACCGGGCGTGCCTGGTCGCCGGGTCGGTGGCGGACGTGCAGGCGGCCCGGGCGGCCGGCCTGCCCGCCATCGCGTACGCCCACCGACCCGGCAGCCGTGAGTTGTTCCTCGCCCATCGCCCCGACGCGGTGATCGGCGCGATGAGCGAGGTGTGACCCAGGGGTTCAGGCCTACGGCAGGAAGTACTGCGGGTTGGGCAGCTTCACCGCGCGGTCCTCGTGGCCCATCGACAGGTCGCTCTCCTGGTCACCGACGTTGAGCACGATGTCGAAGCCCTCGGCCTGGATGTGCGCGCGGGTCAGGGACTTGTACTGGTCGGTCGTGCACGTGGTGCCGCAGGTCAGGTAGGCGGGCGGCGGGGTGCCGGCCTCGGTCTTCATGAACAGCGCCACCGGCTGCGGGTAACCGTCGTCGGTGAACAGGTCGGCCACGGTCGCGGCCCGCTGGTGCTCGGGCCGGCCGGTCAGGAAGAACACCGCGACGTGGTGCGCCGCGGCCCACTTGGCCAGGTTGAGGGTGGGCGTGATGGCCGGGAACTGGTCGGCGTCGATGGCCGCCTCGTTGGACGCGGCGTTGAAGCCGAACTGGTTGTCGGCCTCCCAGCCGAAGGTCACCTCGGAGGTGTCGTCCACGTCCAGCACGATCGCCGGGTTGTGCACGCCGTGCCGCAGGCGCTGCTCCAGGTACCGCTGACCACTGGCGATCGCGGCAGCCGTCTCGTGACCCCACTGGCTGTTCTCGGAGGCGTGGTGATGACCCGCCGAGTCGACGGTGTCGCCGTAGAACGTCTCGACCTGCTGCTCCACCAGCCCGATGTTCGGCGGATCGCTGTCGTGATGCCCACCCGGAGCAGCCAGTGCCGAAGCGCCCCCGACCAGCACGGCGGTCACCGCGACCGCGGCAGCCGTCCTCAACACGCCACCATGGTTTCGCCCGAAGTTCACCGGCTCACCCTTCCCCTATCGATCGGACAGTGCTCGGTAGCACACCACGGACCCATCCCGATCACCAGCATTCGGCGGAGAAAGTGCGTGATCAGCGACTCACCCGGCCGTGGCGGCCAGCTCGGTCGCCCTGCGGCGCAGCAATTCGAAACCGTGTCTGTCGGCCAGGGTTGCCGCCTCGATCAGCAGCGTCCGCGCCTCGCCACCCCGCCGCCGCTCGACGGTGGCCAACCCGAGCAGGGCCTTGACCACCAGCACCGGATGGCCCAGCGGCCGGGCGAGTCGGAGCGCGGCGTGCAGATCGGTCGCGGCACCGTCCTGGTCGCCCGCCCCCGACCGGGCCAGGGCGAGTGCGGTCATCGCCTCCGCCCGGAGCGTGTCGCCGTCCAACTGCGCGGTGCTGTCCACCGCCTCCCTGGCCATGTCCAGTGCCGCGTCGGTCTCGGCGCGGGCCAGGTGCAGCGTGGACAGGTTCGTCAACGCGATGACCTCGGTGTCCATCCGGCCGCTCTGCCTGGCCAGGGCGAGCGCGTCGTGGGCGTGCCGCTCCGCGTCGGCGAACCGGCCCACGTCGATCTCCACACCGCTCAGGTTGGCCAGCACCACGCCCTGGCCGGCCGCCGAGCCCAGTTCGGTATGCACCGCGAGCGCCTGGCGGAGCAGGTCCAGCGCCGAGTCCAGGTTGCCCAGCAACGACTCGGCGTAGCCGTAGTTGCCGAGCACCGTGGCCTCCCCGAAGCGGAAGCCCGCCGCACGGTGCAGGGCCAGCGCGTTCCGCCACAGTCCCACCGCCTCGCGGTAGTTGCCCCGTTCGGAGTGGTCGGTGGCCAGGTTGGCGGTGGCCGTCGACTCGGCCGCACCCCACCCCGCCTGTCGCGCGAGCCGCACGGCCGCCGACCAGTGCCGCATCGACGCCTCGGGATTCCGCAACAGGAATCGCAGATGCGCCAGGTTGATCTGCATCGCCGCCCGGGCGCGGGTGTCGTCGGCCTGCTCGGCCGCCCGGGCCGCCGCCGTGGCCGTGAGCTGCCAGTCGGTCGCCTGGTGGCGGTGCCAGAAGTAGCCGCGCAGGGCGTCCGCGATCAGCCACGCCGCCTCGTGCGGCCCGTGCTCCGCGGCGTGCAGGCAGGCCGCCACCAGGTTGTGGATCTCGGCCGCCAGCCAGGCCCGCGCGTCGTCGGCCGAGTCCGGACCACCGCCGGTGTCGGCCAGCGGCAGCCGCAGCATCTGCGGGTACAGCAGTTCGGCGGCCGCGCGCGACCACCGGATGAAGTACGCCAGCAGTGCGTCGGTCGCCGCGATGTCGGTCTCGTCGGCGATCTGCCGGGCGTAGCGGCGCAACAGGTCGTGGACCGTGTACCGGCCGGGGTGGTGCGACTGCACGAGATGGGTGTCCACCAGCCGTTCCAGGTGCGCTCGAGCGTCCGCCACGGGCATGCCGCACGGCGCGGCGACCGCATCGGCCGTGAAGTCCGCGCACGGCACCACCCCGACCCGGCGGAACACCGTCCGCGCCTGCTCGGACAGCATCGAGTACGTCAGCTCGAACGCGGGCAGCAACGCGGGGCCGTCGTGACCTGCCCGGATGTCGACCAACTGGTCGCCGGCCCGCAGTTCGCGCACGTACGCGGCGATCGACAACTCGGGCCGGTCGGCCAGGTTCGCCGACGCGATCGACAGCGCCAGCGGCAGTCCGTCGCAGACCGCCACCAGGTCACGGACCGCCGCGGGATCGGCGTCGACCCGGTCGCGGCCGACGATCCTGGCCACCAGCCACGCGCCGGCGGGCACCGGCAACGGAGCCAGCGCCAGCCGGTGCGCGGACGCCTCGACGATCAGGCCGGTCAGCCGGTCGCGGCTGGTCACCAGCGTGAAACAGCCGGGGCCGGCCGGTAACAGCGGTCGCACCTGGTCCACCGACCGCACGTTGTCCAGCACCACCAGCATCCGTCGGCCGTGCAGCACCGACCGGTAGAGCGCGACGGCGTCGTCCACGTCCGTGGGCACGCGATCGTTGGACACGCCCAGCGCGAACAGCAGCCGGGCCAACGCCTGCTCCGGTCCCAGCACCCGGCGCGCGTGGAAACCGCGCAGGTCCACGAACAACTGGCCGTCCGGGAACCGCTCCGCGGCCGTGCGCGCCCACCACACGGCCAGTGAGGTCTTGCCGATGCCGCCGGGGCCGACGATCGCGGCCACCGACGTGCCCGTCGCCGATGCCGCCGCGGCCGCGAGACCGTCGAGTTCGGTCAACTCCGCCTGGCGGCCCGCGAAATGGGCGGTGACCGTGGGGAGCATCGCGGGCACCACCGACGGCGTGCCCTGCGGGTGATCCACCGACCCGCCCGCGGAACCGGGCCGGGCGATCGCCGCGTGCAACTGTTCGTGCGCGGCCGCGTCGAGCCGCAGCGCGTCGGACAGCAGCCGCACCGACTCGCGATGCGGATGCCGGGTCAGGCCGCTTTCCAGATTGCGGATCATCCGTATGCTCAGCCGCGCCCGCACGGCCAGCTCGGCCTGCGTCAGGCCGGCGGCGCGGCGGTAGCGGCGCACCAGGTCAGCGAGTGCGCCGTCGCTCGACGCAGGCATGACTCTCCTCGGTCGGTGGGCTGCCGATCATGCCACTCGTACCAGGCGGTACGTAGCCGTAACCGGCCGTTCCTGCCGGTTGTGCCGGTCCGGCAGCTTCCGTTGTGCCGCCCGCAAAACCTTGCCGCCGCGGACCACGCCCCCCTTTACTCGTGCCCCGACACGACGGGTGAAAGGACGCGAATGCGATCGATCCGTAAGCGCACGTGGCTGATTCCGGTGGTGGCGGGGGCCCTCGCCAGTGCCGCGCTGATCATCCCGGCGACGGCGGGCCAGACCACGGTGACGCCGACGGCCATCGGCGTCCCGGCGACCGCCACCCCGACGGCAGCTCCGGCACCGGCCGCCACCGCCGTCCCGGTTCCGCACCCGCCCACGACCACCAGCGGCACAGCCCGTGCCGCGGCCACGACCGCCCCTGCCTTGACATTCCCCGCCACGGCCGACGCCACCGTCGCCGAGGCCACGCCGGGCACCGCCGAGGGCACCGCCGACCGCAAGGACTGCTTCGTCAACGACGACACCGGAACCCGCCAGGAGTGCCTGCTCGCGTTCACGGTCACCGGACTGGTCGCGGGCGACACCGTCACGGCGGCGACGGTCCTGGTGAACGACAAGGGCGACGCGACCGGTGCCAAGCCGGTCGACCTCGCGACCGTGCCGACGTCCTGGGCCGAGTCGACCGTCACGTGGAACACGCGGCCCGCGCTCGGCGCGACCGTGGCCAGTCAGGCGCACCATGCCTTCGGGCAGGACTCGCCGTTCGCCATGCCGGGCAGCACGATCACCGGTAACGGCACCTACGCGTTCGCGCTGTGGTCGCCGGTGAACTCGTACCCGGCGCGGATGAACTTCCAGCCCAAGGACAACACCGCCGGCAAGCCCGGCCCCCGGCTGGTGCTGACGGTGACCCACCAGGCGCCGACCGCCACGGCACGGTTCCCGGGCGACCCCGGCCCCGGCAAGGTCTGGCTGGGCCTCAACGACGTCCCCGCCTATGCGGCCGTCCAGTCGCATCTGCCCGCGCCGCTGGGCATCCGCCGGGTCTACAACGGCAACAACTGGGGCGTGCCCAAGAAGGCCGTCGCCAATGCCATCGCCAACCACGAGATCCCGTTCGCGTCGTGGAAACTGGCCCCGTACACGGTCAGCACCGTGCCGCAGTCGGCCATCGACACCGTGTGCGCCGACCTCAAGTCGTTCGCGCCGCACCCGATCTGGGCGACCGTCTACCACGAACCGGAGGACAACCTGACCACCGCCGCCCAGGCCGCCGACTACCGGGCACTGTTCCGCAACACCGTGCACACCTGCGACGCGATGGGCGTCACCAACGTGGCGTGGACCGAACCGACACTGCAGGCGCCGTTCTCCTTCGGCACCGCGTCCGGGCGCAACCCCGCCTGGTGGGAACCGGACTGGAAGGGCACCAACACCGGCACCGCGGCCGACTGGTACACCGGCGCCGACCGGGTCATCGACATCCTCTCGATCGACGTCTACATCCCACTGATCAACACCGACAAGTGGCAGTTGCTGTCCACCACGATCGCCACGGTGAAGAACCGGTGGACCGCACTGGGCATGCCGCTGGCCGGGCGGCCGTGGGCCGTCGGCGAGTTGGGCGTCAAGTCCGACGTGCAGGACAGCGACCTGACCAAGGGCCCGAGCGCCATGCAGGACGCGTACGACACCGCCGTGTCGAACGGCTTCGTCGGCATCGGGTGGTGGACCACCGGCGGCGACTCGTTCTGCGACGGTCCGGTCCCGGCAAGCGACCCGAACTGCTTGCGGGAGCAGAAACTCGCCGCACTCGACGGTGACCCTCGGACCGCCCATCCGTAGTCAGGGCAGCCGGCCGCGGCGTACATGGCTGCCCGGCCGCGGCCGGCACCGGACGGGTCGCCCCGGAGTTGGACATCCTGATTGACGGCCATGGAGATGCCGATCAGCACGGTGGCGATCTCGTCCGGCGGCCGTGGCGACGCGGGCGCCGCGGCGGTGATTTCGGTGATGAGGAAGGCGCGCCAGTCGATGACCATGGAGCGGAGCCGATCCCGCAACGGTCCCGGCCGTCCGTCCAGTTCGGACGATGCGGCGGTCACGAAACACCCGCCGGGGAACGGACAGTCAACCAGGTAGTCGATCCAGGCGTCGATCAGTCTGGCCAGCCGGGTCGGACCCGGAGGCAGCTCGGCGAGCGGGGCGATGACGGCGGCGTGAAAGATGCGCCCGGCCCGCTCCAGAGCCACAGTTGCAGGTTTTCGCGGGATCCGAACGGACCGACGACACCGGCCTTGCTCATGGCCAGCCCGCCCGCGAGTGAGCCGATGGTGAGGCCGTCCAGGCCGATCCGGGATGCCTCGTCGACAGCGGTGCTCGCGCCCGGGTGCACACCGCTGGACGTCCGAGCAGACCGTCGACGGGACGGCTTCGCCCACATCGCCGCGCGTTGGGTGGTGGCGATGGAACAGGCCGGCGAGACCGTGCACGTGCCGGACCTGGGACCGGTCGGTACCGACAGCGTGCTGGCGGTGCACCTGGTCGACATGCTGACCCGCCGCTGGGACCTGTCGCGGACCGCAGGCCGCCCCCTGCCCGGTCCCTGAGCGCCTGACGGCCGCCGCACTGCCGATCGCGAGGTCGATCACCGCACCCGGCAGCCCACTGACCGGCGTGTACCAACCTCCACTACCGGACGACCCGGCGAGAACAGCGATGGACACCATCGTGGCGCTGCTCGGCCGGAACCCGGATTGGCGCCGACCGGATCAGGACCAACCGCCCTCCGACTGTCCATACAGGACCGAGGTCCACGCGTGGGTGAGCGTGTCGACCAGGACGTCCTCGTCGTCGAACGGCGCGACGCCGGCCGCGGCGAGGTAGTAGAGCCGTTCGCCCAGCCAGGTCAGCGAGGCGGCGACGGTCTGCACGTCGAGGTGGCGGAGCCGCTCGCGGGCGTGCGGGTCGGACTGGATCCGTGCGACGGCGGCCTGGGTGAACAGGTCCATCTGTTCGAGCCACAGGCTGTGCAGGTCGTCGTCGGAGGCCCAGTTCTCCACGATCGCCATGAGCACGCCCGCGTTCTCGCGCCATAGTCGGGCGCCGTCACGCACGCCGGACCGCAGCGCGGCGATCGGGTCTGCCTCGCCGGTGATCCACGGCTGGGCTGCCTGCTGCCCCTGGGCCACGGCGTCGCGGACGAGTTCGGCGAGTACGGCCTGCTTGCCGGGGAAGTAGAAGTAGAAGCTGGCGCGGGACACCTTCGCCGCGGCGAGGATGTCGGCCACGCTCAGGGCGTCGAAGCGGTGGTCGCGCAGCAGGTCGCGGGTCGCGGCCAGGATGCGGTCCCGCAGTTCGGCGGGGGCGGGGGCGGCGCTGGACCGGCGAGCGGAACCCGCGGCGCGTTTGGCAGGCATGGTCGTCAGGATACGCACACGATGTACAGACGCACCGTCTGTACATCGTGTATGGTCGCCGGCATGGCAGCGATAGCGATCCATCTCGTAGTCACCGACCCCGACGAGGCCGCCGCGTGGTACACCCGGGCGCTGGGCGCGGTCGAGACCAGCAGGCTCACCCTGCCCGACGGCAACACACTCACGATCGAACTCCGCGTGGGCGACACCACCGTGGCAGTGGCCGGCGAATTTCCCGCCCAGGGCATGCGCACACCGGCAGGGCTCGGCGGCACTCCGGCCGCGTTCCATGTCCAGGTCCCCGATGTGGACACCGCATGGGACCGGGCGATCCAGGCCGGAGCCACGATCTTCGAACCGCTGCACCACGCATTCTGGGGCGACCGCACCGGCCAACTGCTCGACCCGTCCGGCCACCGCTGGGCACTGGACCAGCACGTCAGTGACGTGCCGGCCGACGAGGTCGCCCGGCGGGCCGCCGAACTGTTCGGCGCGGCGACCACCCAGCAAGGCGAGTAGGTGACGGCATGAGGTACCGAACCCTGGGCGCCAGCGGCTTACGAGTCTCCGACTTGATCCTGGGCGCGATGACCTTCGGCGAGCACGGCGGCGTAGGCGCGCCACTGGACGAGTGCCGGCGAATGCTGGACCTGTACGCCGAAGCCGGCGGCAACGCTGTCGACACGGCGATCAACTACCGAAACGGCGCCAGCGAGGAAATCCTCGGCGAGCTGCTGCAAGGTCGACGCGACTCTTTCGTGCTGGGAACCAAGTACACGGTCTCCCGCGACCGGGACGATCCGAACGCCGCCGGTAATCATCGTAAGAACCTGCGCGCGTCGCTGGAGAGCAGCCTGCGCAGGCTGCGCACCGACTACGTCGATCTGTACTGGGTCCACATGTGGGACAGGCACACGCCGATCGAGGAGACGATGCGCGCGCTGGACGAGGCGGTCCGAGCCGGCAAGGTCCTGTACGTGGGCATTTCCGACGCGCCGGCCTGGGTCGTGGCCCGAGCCCACACCCTCGCCCAGTGGCGCGACTGGAGTCCGTTCACCGGCCTGCAGGTCCCGTACAGCCTGCTGCAACGAGACATCGAGCGTGAACTGCTGCCGATGGCCGAATCCCTAGGCCTGGGCGTCACAACCTGGAGCCCGCTGGCCGGCGGCGTGCTGTCCGGCAAGTACACCCGAGGCGACGCGGGGACGACCACCGGCACCCGCCTGACCGCCGACTCACTGTCCACCCGCGACCACGCCGTCGCCCGCGCCGTGCAGAAAGTAGCCGACGACCTGCACGCCACCCCCTCCCAGGTAGCGATCGCCTGGACGATGCTCCGCTCCCACGCCATCCACCCCATCATCGGCGCCCGCCACACCGAACAACTACGAGACAACCTCGCCGCCGCAACCCTGACCCTCCCGCCCGAAGCCATCACGCGACTGGAACAGGCGACCGAGTTCACCGTCGGCTTCCCATCCGACTTCATCACCCAGACGTCCCCATGGGTATTCGGCGCCGCCCAGGTCGACCAGGACAGCCGCTGGTAGGAGGTGGAGCCGGCGAGGGGACTTGAACCCCTAACCTTCCGCTTACAAGGCGGGTGCTCTGCCGATTGAGCTACGCCGGCGTGGGCCGGAGGGCCCGGGAACATGGTAGAGGGCTCTACCGTTCGTTACCTGCGGCTATCGCTCTACTCCGGGTGTGAGCATCGCGGCATTGCGCTGCTGACCGGTCGCTCGCTCGGGTGCTGCGGTGCCTGTCCTGCCACATCGTGGTGGCTACTCGGGCGATCAGTGATCCACTGGTGGGCGATCACTGGACGGCCGGCGTGAGGTACGCCACGTGGGAAAGGGGAGCGCAGGGGTGCGGCTCGACCGGAAGAGCATGCGTCGGTGGGTGTCGGCGACGTCGGGCACGACTCGGCAGCAGCAACAAATCGGGCCGCAGTTGCCCGATGACACGACGGTCAACCTGGTTCTGGACGTGGCGCTGCGGATCGGTGAAGTGCTCATGGCCAGTGGCGCCGGCGCGTCGGACGTGACCGCGACCGTGATCGCGGTGACGTCGGCGTACGGGCTGCCGCGCTGCGAGGTCGACGTGATCTTCACGTCGATCAGCATCTGTTGCCAGCGCGGCGCGGATCTGGCGCCGGTGACCACCCACCGCGTGGTGCGTGGCCGCGCGATGGACTACACGCGGCTGGCCGACGTCGAGCAGCTGGTGCGGGACATCACCGCGGGGCGGGCCGACGCGCCGACCGCGAGTGCCCGGCTGCGGGACATCAACGAGGCGCCACATCCCTACCCGCGCTGGATGGCTACCGCCGCCTGGGCGTTGATGGCGGCGTCGATCGCCGTGCTGATCGGCGGTAGTCCGCGCGTCGCGGTGATCGCCGGGCTCACCACGGCCGCGATCGACCGGGTGGGGCGGTTGTTGAACCGGCGTGGGCTGCCGTTCTTCTTCCAGCAACTGGTGGGTGGTGGGCTGGCCACGGCGGTGACGCTCGTGTTGATGCGGATCGGCTTCCTTCCCCTCGGGGTGGCTCCGTCGCTGGTGGTGGCTGCGGCGATCACGGTGTTGCTGTCCGGGTTGTCCGTCGTGGGTGCGGTGCAGGACGCGATCTCCGGGTTCAACCTCACCGCGGCCGGGCGGACCGTCGAGACCGGGATGATGTCGGCCGGGTTGGTGGCGGGCGTGGTGATCGCGCTGGGTGCGGCGGTGCGGTTCGGGTTGCCGAACGCACCTCTGGCCGACTCGCTGCCGCAGACGGCGTTGCGGCTGCCGGTCCAGGTGGTGGCGGGTGCCGCGGCGGCGGCCTGCTTCGCGTTCGCCTGTTATGCGCCGTTCGGTGCGCTGCCCGCGTCGGCGGGTGCGGGGGCGTTGGGAGCCGGGGTCCATGCCGCGCTGGACCTGCTCGGGTTCAACCAGATCTCCGCTACCGCCGTGGCGGCCGTGGCGCTCGGGTTCTGCGGCGGCACGGTCTCCCGGCGGCTACGGCTGCCGCCGCTGGTCATCGCCGTGTCCGGGATCACACCGCTGCTGCCGGGTCTGACGACGTACCGGGCGATGTTCGAGTTGGCCGTTCAACGGTCACCAACCGGGCTGTCCACGGCGGCGACGGCCGTGGCTACCGCGTTGGCGCTGGCCGCCGGTGTGGTACTCGGTGAGTACTTCGCCCAGCCGGTACGCACCGGGCTGGGCCGGCTGGAACGGCGGCTGTCCGGCCCCCGGATGGCGGGTCCGCTGCGGCCGTCCCGCCGCAGGCTGGACTGAGCCGCACGCCAGAGGGTGACCCGGGCCACCTCGGGGTGGCGCCATCATGGGGACGCGCCACACGTCGTGGCTGATTAGCCTCGACTGTGGCGCGCCGGTGCGCTTCGCCGTGTGTGAGTGGGTGCGAGTCGCGAGGAGGGCTATCCAGGTGAGCGCAGGTTCGGGTTCGGCCGCGAATTTCGTGGTGGTTGCCAACCGCCTTCCTGTCGACCTGGAACGGCTGGACGACGGCTCGGAGAAGTGGCGGCACAGCCCTGGTGGGCTGGTCACCGCCCTGGAACCGTTCCTGCGCTCCCGGCACGGCGCCTGGGTCGGCTGGCCCGGCGTGGCCGACGTGGACGTCGAGGAGTTCGCCGACGAGGGCATGGTGCTGCACCCCGTGGCACTGTCCTCGGTGGAGGTCCGCGACTACTACGAGGGTTTCTCCAATGGCACGCTGTGGCCGCTCTACCACGACGTGGTCGCTCCGCCGGTGTTCGACCGCACCTGGTGGGACAGCTACGTCAAGGTCAACCAGCGGTTCGCCGACGCCTGCGCCAAGGTCGCGGCCGACGGTGCCACGGTGTGGGTGCAGGACTACCAGCTGCAACTGGTCCCGGCGATGCTCCGCGACCAGCGGCCCGACCTGCGGATCGGGTTCTTCCTGCACATCCCGTTCCCGCCGGTCGAGCTGTTCATGCAGTTGCCGTGGCGGACCGAGATCATCCGCGGCCTGCTGGGCGCCGATTTGGTCGGTTTCCACCTGCCCGGCGGCGCGCAGAACTTCCTGTGGCTGGCCCGCCGGCTGATCGGGCTGGAGCCGAGCCGGGCCGCGGTGGGTGTGCGGACCCGGCCTGGTCTGGTCCAGTTCGGCGACCGGACCGTTCGAGTGGGGGCGTTCCCGATCTCCATCGACGCGGCCGGGTTGGACCTGCTGTCCCGGCGGCGTGACGTGATCACGCGGGCCAAGCAGATCCGGGCCGATCTGGGCAATCCGCGCAAGATCATGCTCGGCGTCGACCGACTGGACTACACCAAGGGCATCGACGTCCGGCTGCGCGCGCTGGGCGAGATGTTGGAGGAGAACCGGATCGACCCGGCCGACGTGGTGATGATCCAACTCGCCACGCCCAGCCGGGAACGCGTCGAGCACTACCGGCAGATGCGCGGCAGCATCGAGGGCCAGGTCGGGCGGATCAACGGCGAGTTCGCCAGGGTCGGCCGGCCGGTGATCCACTACCTGCACCAGTCGGTGAACCGTGAGGAGCTGGTGGCCTTCTTCTCCGCCGCCGACGTCATGGTCGTGACGCCGGTGCGGGACGGCATGAACCTGGTGTGCAAGGAGTACGTGGCCAGCCGGCACGACCTGGGCGGTGCGCTGGTGCTGTCCGAGTTCGCCGGCGCCGCGGCCGAACTGACCAGTGCGTTGCTGGTCAACCCGCACGACCTGGACGGCGTGAAGAACGCGCTGCTGACCGCGTTGACCATGGACCCCGGCGAGGGCAGACGCCGGATGCGGGCACTGCGCCGCCAGGTGCTCACCCACGACGTGGACAGATGGGCGCGCTCCTTCCTGGCCGCGCTGAACCCTGTTGATCAGAACGAGCAAGCGTACTGAACCCTACCCACCAGTAGCACGATCGGGTGAACGCCCATGACAGTGGACTTCCTGGCGGCTGGCCAACAGTCCCGGACCGGACAAGCCCGGTCGGCTACAGTGCCACCGTCCCGGCAGGTACGCCATGATCACCAGACCTGGGGACATACCCGTTCCTGCTGTTCAGAAAGCCGATGACAGTGACAGCCGAATCTCTATCTCCCGAGTTGCGTCGTGCGCTGGTTCGGGTTGCCCGGGTACCTCGGTTGTTGGTGGCCAGCGACTACGACGGCACACTGGCACCGATCGTGGCCGACCCGGAACAGGCCCGGCCGCTGCCCGAGTCGGTGGGCGCGCTGCGGGTACTCGCCGGGTTGCACGAGACGACGGCCGCGGTGATCTCCGGCCGCGCGCTGCGGGATCTGGCGACGCTGTCCCGGCTGCCCGCCGAGGTGCACCTGGTCGGTTCGCACGGCTCGGAGTTCGACGTCGGTTTCGTGCACGCGCTGGACTCCGACGCCCGCGCGCTGCACCGCAAGCTGTCCGCCGCGCTGGAGACCCTGGTCGAGGGCTCGCCCGGGGTCGGCCTTGAGGTCAAGCCGGCGTCGATCGCGGTGCACGTGCGGCGGGCCGAGTCCGAGACCGGCGAGCGGATCCTGGCCAGCGTGCGCTCGGGCCCGGCGGCCTGGCCCGGCGTGTCGGTGACCGAGGGCAAGGCCGTGATCGAACTGGCCGTCATCGCCACCGACAAGGGCCACGCGCTGGACGTGCTGCGCCACGAGGCGGGCGCGTCGGCCGCGGTGTTCGTCGGCGACGACGTGACCGACGAGCGGGCGTTCGCCCGGCTGGCCGGTCCGGACGTGGGCATCAAGGTGGGTACCGGCCGCTCGGCCGCCACGTTCCGGGTGGCCGATCCGGACGCGGTCGCGACCGTGCTGGCGTTCCTGGTGGAGGAGCGGCGGGCCTGGCTGTACGGCGACTCGGCCCCGCCGATCGAGCGGCTGTCCATGCTGGCCAACGAGTCGTCGGTCGCGCTGGTCACGCCGGACGCGCGGCTGTCGTGGTTGTGCCACCCCGGTCCGGACACGGCCGCGGTGTTCGCGGACCTGGTCGGCGGCACCGGCGCCGGGCATTTCAGCGTGCGGCCGGAACGCAACGGGCTGCCGCTGGGCCAGCGGTACGTGCCGGGCACGATGACCGTGGAGACGCGCTGGTCACAGCTGCTGGTCACCGACTACCTGGTGCACGGCCTGCCGTCGCACCGCACCGACATCGTGCGGGTGATCAGCGGCTCGACGAAGGCGACGGTGACGTTCGCGCCCCGGCCGGAGTTCGGGCAGGTGCCGGTGCGGCTGCTGACCGACTCCGAGGGCCTGCGTGTGATGGGCACCGGTGACGCGATCGTGCTGCGCTCCCCCGGTGTCACGTGGGACGTGTCGTCCGACGGCATGCACGAGACGGCCCAGGCCACCGTGACCGTCACGCCCGACGCTCCGGTCGTGCTCGAACTGCGTTGCGGCACAACGGATCTGACGGCCCGGGACGGCGAGGAGATCCGCTGGCGGACGCGGGCGAACTCGTACTGGTCGGACTGGCTGGCCGATCTGGTGCTGCCCGGCAGGGCGCGGGACATGGTGGCGCGGTCGGCGTTGACGCTGCGCGGCCTGTGCGACGCGGAGTCCGGCGGCATCCTGGCCGCCGCGACCACGTCGCTGCCCGAGGAGATCGGCGGGGTGCGCAACTGGGACTACCGGTACTGCTGGCTGCGGGACGGTGCGCTGACCGCGAAAGCGTTGGTGTCACTGGGTTCCATCGATGAGGCCGACGGCTACCTGCGGTGGCTGCACGGCATCGTCGCCGGCCTGCCCGGCCCGGAGTACCTGCACCCGCTGTACACGCTGTCCGGCGGTTCGCTGGTACCCGAGGCGGTCATCGACACGCTGCCCGGCTACGCGGGCTCCCGGCCGGTGCGCGTCGGCAACCTGGCCACCAACCAGGTGCAGTTGGACGTGTTCGGGCCCGTGGTGGACCTGATCGAGGAACTGTGCACGGTCCGTGGCTCGCTGACCGACGGCGACTGGTGGCTCGTCGAGGCCATGGCGCGGGCGGTCGCGGCCCGGTGGATGGAACCCGACCACGGCATCTGGGAGGAGCGGCACGCGCCCCGGCACCACGTCTACTCCAAGGTGCAGTGCTGGGTGACCATCGACCGGGCGCTGAAGCTGGCCGAACGCTGGGGCCGGCCGGTGGACCCGAGTTGGGCCGGGCTGCGCGAGAAGATCGCGGCCGACGTGGTCGGGCGCGGCTGGCACGCCGAGGCGTGCGGCGGCATCGGCGCGTTCACCACGGCCTACGACGGCATCGACCTGGACGCCGCGTCACTGCACGTGGGCCTGGCCGGCCTGGTCGACCCGACCGATCCCCGGTTCGTGGCGACGGTGACGGCCGTGGAGGCCGAACTGCGGTCGGGTTCCACGGTGTACCGCTACCACCGCGACGACGGGCTGCCCGGCAGTGAGGGCGGGTTCCACCTGTGCGCGGCCTGGATGGTCGAGGCCTATCTACTGGTGGGCAGGCGGACCGAGGCCGAGGAGCTGTTCGAGCAGTTGCTGGACGCGGCCGGGCCGACCGGGCTGTTGCCCGAGGAGTACGACCCGATCGCGGAACGGTCGCTGGGCAACCACCCGCAGGCGTACTCGCACCTGGGCCTGATCCGCTGCGCGCAGCTGCTGGACGGCTGAGTCAGCCCAGTTCGGCCAGTGCGGCACCCAGATCGGGCACGACGAGGGCCTTGACCTCCGGGGGCAGCCGGCCCGAGTCCGGTGGCACCAGCGCCCTGGTGAACCCCAGCCGGGCCGCCTCGGCGAGCCTGCGGCCCACGTTCGGCACCCGGCGCACCTCGCCGGCCAGGCCGACCTCACCGATCACCACGAGATCGGCCGGGATCGGCCGGTCGGTGTGCGCTGACGCGACGGCGAGCGCGAGCGCGAGATCGGCGGCCGGCTCCACGACGCGCATGCCGCCCACGGTGGCCGCGTAGACGTCCTGCTCGCCCAGCCGGACCCGACCGCGCTTCTCCAGCACGGCCAGGGCCATCGAGACGCGCGCCGAGTCCAGCCCGCTCACGGCCCGGCGCGGTGCCGGCAGGTACGACTTGGACACCAGTGCCTGCACCTCGGACAGCAGGGGCCGCTTGCCCTCCAGCACGACGGTGACGGCGGTGCCCGGAACGTCGGCGTCCCGCCGGTTGAGGAACAGCCCGCTCGGGTCGGGCACGCCGACGATGCCGTCCTCGCGCAGTTCGAAGCAGCCGACCTCGTCGGCCGGGCCGAACCGGTTCTTCACCCCGCGCACCAGCCGCAACGTGGAGTGGCGGTCACCCTCGAAGTGCAGGACGACATCGACCAGGTGCTCCAGCAGGCGCGGACCGGCGACGGTGCCGTCCTTGGTGACGTGCCCCACCAGGACCACCGGCAGGTCGCGCTCCTTGGCCAGCGCGACGAGCGCCCCCGCCATCGCGCGGACCTGGGTGACCCCACCCGCGGCACCGTCCACCAGCGCCGACGAGATCGTCTGCACCGAGTCCACGATCAACAGTCCCGGTGCGACCGCGTCCACGTGTCCGAGCACGGCGGACAGTTCGCTCTCCGCGGCCAGGTACAGGCGGTCGTGCAGGTTGCCGGTGCGCTCGGCCCGCAGCCGCACCTGGCCCGCCGACTCCTCACCGGTGATGTACAGCGACGGCCGGCCGGACCCGGCGGCCCAGCGGTGCGCGACCTCCAGCAGCAGGGTCGACTTGCCCACCCCGGGCTCACCGGCCAGCAGCACCACGGCACCGGGCACGATCCCGCCGCCCAGCACCCGGTCCAACTCGTCGACGTGGGTGGGCACGGCCCTGGCGACCTCGACGTCGACCTGGCCGATCGGCAGGGCAGGAGTGCGCGGCGGGCCGGCGGCGCCGATCCTGGCCAGCGCGGGCCGGGCGCCCGCCTTCTCCTCGACGGTGCCCCACGCCTGGCATTCCGGGCAGCGGCCGACCCATTTGGCCACCTCGTGGCCGCAGTCGGCACAGCGGTAGGCGGGACGGGCGGCGCGGGTCCTGCTGGTGGTCACCGGGCGAACCTAGCCGGGCGGACCGACAGCGTTCAGCTACTGCTGTCCGGCGGCGCGCCGATCGGCACCTGCGCCAGGGTGACCTGGCCGGCGTGGGCGAAGTAGAACGTCATCGGGATGGTGAGGCCGGCGCGTAGCGAGGCGCCGTTGATCGACCGGATGCCGACCAGGTCGATGGTGACCTTGCCCGGCGCCTGTGGCGCGCTCGACGTCGTCGTCACGGCCGCCGTGGTGGGCGCGACCGAGCCGCTGGCCGGCGGCGACACCAAGCCGCTGCTGGGCGGCACCGACGTGGCCGTGGTGGTGGGCGCGGCCGACGTGGTGGACGATGCGGCCGAGGCCGACGGCGCGACGGTGGAGTCGTCCTCGTCCACGCCCGAGGCCACCGAGAAGCCGCCCGGGATGACCTTGGAGCCGGTGGGCGAGCCGTCGATGTTCACCGACGTGACGGCCGGGCTGGTGATCCGGACGAGCGTGTCATCGCCGATGCCGGTGTTCACGATGGTCAGGACCAGGCGCGCGGTGGAACCGGGCGCGTACGTGCCCTGCGGGTTGTTCGGGAACGCCAGCTGCACGTTGCGGATCGCGATCGCGCCCGCCATCCCGCTGGCACCGTTCACCACGGACTGCTGCGTGGCGGTCTGGGTGATCTGACCGGCACCGCAGCCGACGAGCGTGGCGGCGAGTCCGATCCCGAGTACGGACGGGACGATGCCGGACAGAACGCGCCTGCGCGTCGGGGTGGAGTGCTCCGCACGGCTCACGGTTTCGCGTCCTTCCTCGGTACCGGCGACCTGCAGGGGCAGCCTAACCGGGGCCCCACCGAGGCCCGGCAGGTGGTGGCGGGAGCGACCTTGACACGGCCCGACGACGACGTCCGCGAGTCGTCCACAGTGGTGTCGACTCGCTGTCACCACAGCGGCCCGAGCACGATGAGAGTCGGTTTGTCAACCCCCGAATGGCCTCCTGACCTGCGAATACGAACCTGGCGGCCGGTGCGCGGGGATTGCGGCACGTGTTAAGATAGAAGAAGCGAAAGGGGCAGAGGACACATGGTTTTCAAGGTCGGAGAGACCGTCGTCTACCCGCACCACGGTGCCGCTCTCATCGAAGCAATCGAGACCCGCGTGATCAAGGGCGAGGAAAAGAAGTACCTCGTCCTCAAAGTCGCGCAAGGTGATCTGACCGTTCGCGTCCCCGCTGACAACGCCGAGATCGTGGGTGTGCGGGATGTCGTCGGCCAGGAGGGCCTGAACCGGGTCTTCGATGTGTTGCGAGCTCCCCACACCGAAGAGCCGACGAACTGGTCTCGGCGATACAAGGCCAATCTTGAGAAGCTCGCCTCCGGCGACGTGAACAAGGTGGCCGAAGTGGTGCGCGACCTCTGGCGACGCGAGAAGGACCGCGGCCTGTCCGCCGGTGAGAAGCGGATGCTGGCCAAGGCCAGGCAGATACTGGTCAGTGAACTCGCCCTGGCCGAGGGCACCGACGAGGACAAGGCGGAAGTCCTGCTCGACGAGGTGCTGGCCACCGCGTCCTGAGCGCCGCTTCCCCGAATACCGTCGAACTCCTGTGGTCGAGCCCGGTCGCCGGCATGAGTGACGCGAGTGTCGTCGCCTTTGTGCTGGTCACCGGGCCGGCCGAACAGGACGTTGACGCGACGGCCGCTGTTCGGCGTCTCGCCGAGGTGGCCGGACGGGTGGTCGTGGTGACCCCCGAGCTGCCGCTGGACGCTGCCGTCACGGCTGTGCTGCCCGGTGTGCGGGTGGTGCTGGTGCACGACCCGGTGTGCGGTGAACTCTCCTCCGTGGTGGCGTCCCGTGTGGTCCGCGAGGTCGTGGCGACCGGCCGGCCCGTGGTGCCCGTGCTGCCCTGCAGTGACACCGTCAAGCGCCTCGACGACTCCGCTGTGGTCATGGACACACCGGACCGCGGCGAGCTGCGCGTGGTGGTCTCCCCCGTCGGCTACCCCGCCGAGTTGATCACGTCCGGTGCCGTCGTGGCAGGTAGGGTGCCCGTCGGCGCCGTGACGATCGACGGAGGACCCGCGTGATCCCTCGGGTGGGGCTGGGCACGGACGTGCACCCGGTACAGGCCGGCCGCGAGTGCTGGATGGCCGGGTTGCGCTGGGACGGTGTCGACGGCTGCGCCGGCCACTCCGACGGCGACGTCGCCGCCCACGCGCTGTGCGACGCGCTGCTGTCCGCCGCCGGGCTGGGCGATCTCGGCGCGGTGTTCGGCACCGGCGACCCACGCTGGTCGGGCGCGCACGGCGTGACACTGCTCACCGAGGTCCGCGCCCGGCTGGCCGACGCCGGCTACACCGTGGGCAACGCGACCGTGCAGGTGATCGGGAACGCGCCACGCATCAACAAGCGGCGGGACGAGGCCCAACGGGTGCTGTCCGACGCGGTCGGCGCCCCGGTCACGCTGTCCGGCACCACCACCGACGGGCTCGGCCTGACCGGCCGCGGCGAGGGCGTCGCGGCGATCGCGACCGCGCTGGTGCTGCCGTCGAACAATCAGGTTTAGACCATTTCGGACACGAGGTAGCGTGGCGGGCGTGACCATCCGTGGCGTCCTGTTCGACTTCTCCAGCACCCTGTTCCGGCTCGAGTTCAGCGATCCCAAGTTCCCGAAGGACGAGGAATCCGCGCGTACGCAGCGGATCATGCTGTCGATGACCGCGGGGCCGACGCGGCCGCTGCCGGTGCACGACGACCCGGACTGGGCCCGGCGCGATCTCGACCAGGACACCCACCACCGGATGTTCACCGAAGCGTTCCGCCAGGCCGGCATCCCCGACGGGCACGTGGAGCGCGCGTACGCACAGGTGCTCGACCCGGTCAGCTGGACCGCGTACCCGGACGCCGGTGCGGCGCTGCGCCGCTTGCGGGGCGCCGGTGTCCCGGTCGCCGTGGTGAGCAACATCGCGTGGGACATCCGGTCGATCTTCGACCGTGCCGGCATCACCGACCTGGTCGCCGAATTCGTCCTGTCCTACCTGGAAGGCTCGATGAAGCCGGACGAGAAGCTGTTCCGGGTCGCCTGCGACCGGCTCGGCGTGGATCCGGCCGAGGCGCTGATGATCGGCGACAGCGCGCAGGCCGACGGCGGCGCGGCGGCGGTGGGCTGCGCGGTGGAGATCGTGCCGGCGATCCCGACCTGGGAACGGCCGGACGCGCTACTCGCGGCGCTGGCCAAGCACGGGCTGTAGCGGCAGACCCGTACCATTTCCGGTGTGACCCCCCAGCTGTACGACACCGCGACCCGGAGCCAACGGGAGTTCGTGCCCGTGCGCAGTGGGACGGCGTCCATCTACCTGTGTGGGGCGACCGTGCAGGGCATCCCGCACATCGGGCACGTGCGCAGCGGCCTGAACTTCGACGTGGTGCGGCGGTGGCTCGCGCACGGCGGGCTGGACGTGACGCTGGTGCGCAACGTCACCGACATCGACGACAAGATCCTCACCAAGGCGGCCGACGCCGGCCGGCCGTGGTGGGAGTGGGCGGCCACCCACGAGCGGATCTTCGAGTGGTCGTACACCACGCTGGGCTGCCTGCCGCCGTCCGTCACGCCGAGGGCCACCGGTCACATCACGCAGATGATCGAGCTGATGCAGCGGCTGGTCGACGGCGACCACGCCTACGCGGCCGACGGCAACGTGTACTTCTCGGTGGCGTCGTTCCCCGGCTACGGCGAACTGAGCCGCCAGAAGCTGGACGAGGTGCAGCAGGGCGAGCAGCACGGCGCCGGCAAGCGCGACCCGCGGGACTTCACCCTGTGGAAGGCGGTCAAGCCCGGCGAGCCGTCGTGGCCGACGCCGTGGGGCCGCGGCCGGCCCGGCTGGCACCTGGAATGCTCCGCCATGGCCACCACGTACCTGGGGCCGGAGTTCGACATCCACGGCGGCGGCACCGATCTGATTTTCCCGCACCACGAGAACGAGCGGGCCCAGTCGAACGCGGCGGGCGACCCGTTCGCCCGCTACTGGCTGTACAACGGCTGGGTGACGCTGTCCGGCGAGAAGATGTCCAAGTCGCTGGGCAACGTGGTGTCGATCCCGGAGATGCTGAAGCTGGTGCGGCCGGTCGACCTGCGGTACTACCTGGTCGGGCCGCACTACCAGTCCAACATCGAGTACTCCCGGGCCGCGCTGGACGAGGCCGTCGCCGCGTACCGCCGGATCGAGTCGTTCGTTCAGCGGGTGACACAGCGGACCGGTGCCGTGCGGCCCGGCGTGCTGTGCGCCGAGTTCACCGAGGCGATGGACGACAACATCGGCACGCCGGCCGCGCTGGCCGCCGTGCACAACACCGTGCGCGAGGGCAACACCGCGCTGGACGCGGGCGACGACTCGGCGGCCCGGGGCGCGGCGGCGAGCGTGCGCGCCATGACCGGGGTGCTGGGTCTGGACCCGCTGGACGAGCAGTGGGCCGACGCGCCGGGTGCCGACACGGGACTGAAGGCCGCGCTCACCACGCTGGTCGAGCGCCTGCTCGAGCAGCGGCAGCAGGCCAGGGCGGCCCGGGACTTCGCGTTGGCCGACGAGCTGCGCGATCGCCTGCTGGCCGCCGGAATCGCCGTCGAGGACACCTCCGACGGTCCGCAGTGGACAATCAAGGAATCGTGACGTGGCGGGTAATTCGCAACGGCGAGGCGCGATGCGCAAGCCGGGCACGAAGAAGGGCGCCGTCAAGGGCTCCGGCGGCCAGGGCAAGAAGTCGTTGCGCGGCAAGGGTCCCACGCCCAAGGCGGAGCAGCGGGTCAACCACCCGGCCGCCCGGATGGCGGCTGCCCGCGCGGCGGCCGAGAACCGGCAGCGGCGCAAGGTGCCCGGCGAGACCGCGGAACTGGTGGCCGGCCGCAACCCGGTCGCCGAGTGCCTGCGGGCCGGCGTGCCCGCGTCCGCGCTGTACGTGGCGCTGGGCGTGGACGCCGACGACCGCGTCACCGAGGCCGTCCGGCTGGCCGCCGACCGGGGCATCTCGGTCCTGGAGGTCGCCCGCCCGGAACTGGACCGGCTGACCGGCGGCGCGGTGCACCAGGGCATCGCCCTGCAGATGCCGCCGTTCGAGTACGCCCACCCCGACGATCTCGTCGCCGCGGCCGACGACACCGGCGAACCGCCGCTGCTGGTCGCGCTGGACGGCGTGACCGACCCGCGCAACCTGGGCGCGGTGATCCGCTCGGCCGCCGCGTTCGGTGCCGGCGGCGTGGTGGTGCCGCAGCGGCGCAGCGCCGGAGTCACCGCGGTGGCGTGGCGGACCAGCGCCGGCATGGCCGCACGGCTGCCGGTGGCGATGGCCACCAACCTGACCCGAACCCTGCGCGACTGGGCGGAACGCGGGCTGATGATCGTCGGCCTGGACACGGACGCCTCGATGACGCTGGACGAACTCGGCGACCTGGCCACCGGCCCGCTCGTGGTGGTCGTCGGCGCCGAGGGTCGCGGCCTGTCCCGCCTGGTCCGCGAGACGTGCGACGCCACGCTGTCCATCCCGATGGCGGCCGGCGTCGAGTCGCTCAACGCGTCCGTGGCGGCCGGTGTGGTGCTGGCGGAGGTGGCGCGGCGCAGGCGAGTTGCCGGACGCGTCTGATTTCACCGTGCGTCGCCGCCTGCTCGGTTAGGGTCGCTGAGGATCGTCCCTGACCAGAAGGCAGGAGCATGTCGTTCGCCACGCCGTTGTTCCTGTGGTACTTCCTGCCGGTGGTGCTCGCCGCCGTACTGGTGGCGCCGCCGGCCTGGCGCAACGGCGTGATCGCAGTGGCCAGCCTGGTGTTCTACGCGGTCGGCGCGGGCGCGACGACATTGCTGCTGCTGTCGTGCATCGTGGTCAACTTCGCCGCCGGGCCGTGGCTGGAGCCGGACAGCTGGGACCTGGCGGGCGCGCGGCGCCGGTGGCTGCTGATCGGGGTCGTCGCGGTCGACCTCGGCACGCTGTTCGTGTGGAAGTACGCCGGGTTCGTGAGCGCCCAGCTCGACGGGTTCGCCCGGCTGTTCGGCGGCGACTTCCCAGTGGTGCACGTGGTGCTGCCGATCGGGATCTCGTTCTACACGTTCCACCACATCTCCTACGTCGTGGACGTGTATCGCGGTGAGCGCCGGGCGCTGCGCAACCCGGTGTCGTTCGTGACGTACATCGCGATGTTCCCGCAGCTCATCGCCGGCCCGATCGTCCGCTACCGGGAGATCGCCGACCAGTTGCCGCAGCAGCGCACCCACCGCCTGGACGACATCGCGGCCGGCTTCCCCCGGTTCGCGCTGGGACTGACCAAGAAGGTCGTCATCGCCGACTCGCTGGCGCCCCTGGTGAACGCCTGCTTCGGCACGTCCGGCCAGGACATGACGTTCGGCATCGCGTGGCTCGGCGCGATCGGCTACACGCTCCAACTGTTCTTCGACTTCTCCGGCTACTCGGACATGGCGATCGGCCTGGGCCGCATGCTCGGCTTCCGGTTACCGGAGAACTTCGCCCGGCCGTACTCGTCGGTCACGATCACCGAGTTCTGGCGGCGCTGGCACATGTCGCTGTCCCGGTGGTTCCGCGACTACGTGTACATCCCGCTGGGCGGCAACCGTCGCGGCACGGTGCACACGTACCGGAACCTGGTGATCGTGTTCGTGCTGGTCGGGTTCTGGCACGGCGCCAACTGGACGTTCCTGGTGTGGGGCCTGTACCACGGTTCGCTGCTGGTGATCGAGCGGGCATTCGGCGTCGGCGGCACCCCGGTCGGCCGGTGGCGGCGCGCGCTGCGCCGGGCCCTGACCCTGCTGCTGGTGGTGATCGGCTGGGTCCTGTTCCGCGCGACCGACCTGCCCCAGGCACTGTCCATGCTGGGTCACATGTTCACGCCGGACGGGCGTGGACTCACGGGCGTGGTCGACGCGGCCCTGACACACCAGCGGCTGGTCATCCTGCTGGTGGCACTGCTCGTCGTGTTCCTGCCGACGTCACCGGTGACCGGCCCGTTCCTGGAGTCGTCGCGGACGCGGGTGGCCGGCGCGGTGCGGATCGGCGTGATGACGGCCGGGCTGGCGTACTCGACGATCCTGATCGCGTCGGGCACGTTCAGCCCGTTCCTGTACTTCCAGTTTTGATCTGTACCCCGTCTGAGCTGCTGTTTTCGTCGTCGGAAGCCTCGTAGGCCGTCTCCAGGCCGTCAGACCGTCCGATCCGCGAGTCGATCACCCGCCGAGTCCGCTCGTGGCTTGCCGGCATCAGGTGCGTGTACGTCCGCAGGGTGAAGCCTGGGTCGGCGTGGCCC
Organism: Pseudonocardiaceae bacterium; assembly: GCA_036273855.1. Lineage (GTDB taxonomy): Bacteria > Actinomycetota > Actinomycetes > Mycobacteriales > Pseudonocardiaceae > DATEPR01. The sequence continues at coordinate 26,357 of DASUGU010000061.1, read as the reverse complement.
AGGTACTCGGACAGCGCCTTGATACTGACGCCACCTTCCAGGAGCACCGAGGCGTAGAAGTGACGGAGCGCGTGCGTCCCGTCTTCGCGAGTCGCGTTCGTCATACCCGCCCGATCGAGCGCCGGCCGCCACTGGTCCCGGTTGAAGACCTGCCGCCACCAGGCCCGGCCCTCGTCGTCCGTCATGATCAGGTCGACCGTCGCCGGCTTGCCGTCCGCTTCCTCCCAGGGGAGCGTGACCGATGCCGGCGGGAACATCTCTATATAGAGGTCCAGCGCCGCGAGCGTCGCGGCCGAGAGTGGGACGTCCCGCACCTTGTCCCGCTTGGGCAGGCAGAAGATCAATTCGCTGTTCGTCTGCTGGACCTGGCGGACAACGTGGATGACCTGAGCGTCGCGGTCGATGTCATCCGGCGACAGTCCGAACATCTCGCCCTGCCGCAAGCCAGCACCAGCACCCAGCGGTACGGCGATCTTCACGAGCGGCGGCAGAGCCAGCCGGACAGCCTTGAGCCTCGCGTCCGTCCACGGGACGACCTTGTGCGGTCCAACAGCCGGCTTGGTCACGCTCCGCGCCTTGCATGGGTTGGTCGCGATCTTCCGGTCGTCCACGGCAGCGCTGAGGATCGCCGAGACATGCACGAAGCAGACGTGGCGATAGCTCTGCGCGGCGCCGTGGTCCTTCATCCACCGAATCCAGTTGCGAACCGTCGTCGGGGTGATCGAGCCGAGTTCGATGTTCCCCAGGAACGGATACGCCTGGTTCTTGAGCCGCGACGGCACGTTGACCCGCGTAGTCGCCTTGAACGACTGGCCGGCGAGCCATTGCTCCGCGTACTCCCTGAACTTGACCTTGCCGCCCGAGGGATCGAGATAGGTGCCCTCACGCTTGTCGTTCTCCACCTTGTGCAGGAACTCGTCCGCCTGACGTTTCGCCCGGTCGGGGAACGACCGTGACAGCTCCCGCCCGTCAGGGTCGAGGTAGCGGACCTTGTACCGCATCCCCTTCCCGTAGAGGCTGGTCTTGATCCGGACCGGCCGTCCCGTCTGTGGGTCGGTCTCCGTCCTGTACCAACGATCTTGGATGTGTCCCACCGCTGTCCTCCCATTGCCGAATGATCACGCCGCTTGCGCGATCCACCGCTTGACTGCCGCAGGGTCGTACCGAAGGTGACGGCCCACCTTCCGAACCGGCGGCCCCTCACCACGCCATTTCCACTGGTAGAGCGTCTTCACCGGCACGCCGAGGTAGTTCGACACGTCCTCGACGGTCCATAGCCGGTCGATCGAGCCGATGTCGGTCACGACTCCCCCTGTCCCTGGTCACGCCGCCTGCGGAATTGCCGAAAGATCGGGCTGACCTGGTGGCCCGGCAGCCGCCAACATCGCCCGGTCGTACTCGGCCCGCCAGGAGATCCGTTCGGCTACGGCGTGCATGAGCAGGTGCGCTCGTGGTGGCACGTTCTGATCGCCAGGTGCGACCTTGCGCCAGATCAACCGGGCAGGGTCAGCCTCCTGTTTGACGATCCCCACGGCTGCGAGTGCTTGTGCCACAAAGGCTTTCCGGTCCGCCCGGTGATCGGCGAGCGTCTTGCCCGACCACTTGCGCGACACCAGGACCCGCCGGCCGGGTAGGCCGAGGGTGGTTCGCCGATGCGCCCGTCCCTTGCAGTGCCCCGGCACGGTCTTGGACGTGGCACCGAGGGGTTGGATGCCGTAGAGCAGCCAGATGGGGCAGCGCGGCGAGCACGGCGTGACCCGTAGCTCGTCGAGTAGCCGGTCTGCATGCTGCTGCTGGGCCTCGGTCGCCGGCTCCACAACCTCGCTGATCGACTTGGTCAGGTACTTGGTCAGATAGCCGATGTGCCGGCCGGCTTCCTCGGAGCCGCCGAGGATGCCCTTGGAGTGCACCTGCGCCCCGAACCGCGCGACGTGGACGGGCTCGTCCACCTGGTCCACGGCGTCCACCCAACCGGTCAGCGGCTCGCGGGTGTCGGGGTCCACAAAGGTCCGAGAGTGTGGCTCCCACGCCGGCACCCGGTCCCCGCCGTAGACGAGTTCGTCATGGGCCGGCCACCACACCTGGTGGTAGGTCGCCGCCGTGACCTGGCGCAGCACATCGTGCGGGATCGAACCGCGGATTGCCGCATGCAGGTGGGGTGCAGCGCGCTTCTGTGGTTCGACGGTGGCGAAGTACTGCACATCCCAACCCACGACCCGGCGGAGGTTCTGCCACCACCGGTCGGCCAGTGCGGCGAAGTGCACCGCATCCCGCGCCGCCCGCCGGTAGTCATATCGGCTGGGGTCGACCGGTGTGCCGTCTTCCCGGACCCGTCCATAACTGTCACAGGTCAGCGTGACGAACATCGACGGGCGATACCGGCCGGCGAACTCCCTGCCCACGGTCGCCTTCGACACGCGCCGAATGGGTAGGTCGGGCGCATCTTGTCGCCGTTTGGTGGACCGCCGGGCTGGGCGCCGACCGGGCAGATCCGGCGAGGGCAGCCGGCCTCGCACCCCAAGTTGCCGAAGTTCCTCATCGGCCTCGGCAATGGCCTCCCGCAACTCGTCAGCGTCCCCGCCCCGACCGGTCTCGACTGCCTGCCGGTACAGCGCTATCAGGTCGGCCCGCACGGCCAACTGCGCCGTCTGGTCGTCGGTGGGTCGATCGCACTCGAATGCCGGCTCGGTGTCCAGATGCCAGCCTTCCCGGCACTGGACCATCCGCAACGCCCGAGCCTTCCGGGCGCACGGTCCGCACACCGATTCGACGGTGGAACCACACGGCATGGGGACGTACCGCAGTTCGCCGGTGTCCGGGTCGCCGACCTCCATGGTGAACGGCCGCACGCACACGCCGTGCTGTTCGGCCAGCGCGGTCACCACATCAGTCGCCAGAGGTTGGCGCATCCGTTCCGCCCTGGTCCCGGACAGGCTTGCCGCCGGCGCGGTCACGACGGCGCTCCTACACCGCCGGTTGCCCAGGCCGTGAACTCGCCGAGCGAAACCGGCCGGGCCGCGCCGATCTCCAGTCCGGTGAAGGTGACGTGATCGAACTCGACGCCGCCGTACACGGTCAGCGCCACCGTGCCACCAGAACCGGTGAGGGTGGTGTCCACGTCCAGATGCACACTGTCCCGCCGTGTCCGCCAGGCCCGGAACCGCACCGTAGCCACGGAACCGGCCCAGCGCAGCAGCACCCCGACGGTGTCTCGTAGCCCGTCGCCGCGCACCTGGACGCGGGACTCGGCCTGACCGAACGCGGCAGAGATGTGCAGCGAAGCCGGTTCAGGCAATCCGTGCTCGGCCATGTGTTCCAGCACCAGGCGAGCGACGTCTGCTGTCGTCGTCATGCCGCCACGCCCTTCGGTTCGGTCGGAAAGGTGACGACCTGGCCGCCGGCCACGAACGCCTCCAGCTCCTTGACGGTCTCGTCGGGCACCCACCCGGCCCGGATGCGCAGCGGTTCCCGCACGCCCTCGCCGAACACATAGCCCACGCCCGCCTCGGACTCGCCGATCCGGTTCGCCCACGCACCCCGCTCGTACGCCTGGTCCCCCAGCACCATCGCGACGTGGGACTTGGCGGCCACCCGTAGGCAGATCCGGCGGGGGAACAGTTCCCGCACCGGGACGGTGTCCTTGGTGGGCTCCTGGACGTAGCCGCGCACGGTGAACCCCAACGCCCGACCCTGAGTGGTCAGCAGCGCGACCCGTTCGGTGATGGCCTCCCGCGTCTTGCGGTCGGTGTACTTCGTCAGCGCGCCGATCTCGTCGAACTCCAGGATCTCCAGCGGATGCTCGGTAGAGATCGGCACCGTGCGAACCCGACCGGCAAACTCGGCCTTGCGCGTGTCCATTGCGGACACCAGCTCATCCAGCAGTGTCAGCGCGTCCGCGCCGGTTACGGCGTAGCGAGTGAAGACCCGCCGGCCGTACGCGAGTTCCATACCCTTGGGGTCGATCCCCGACACCCGGACCAGCCCGTCTCGGATGGCAGGGGCGATCGAGACCAACGGGCACCACATGACCGAGTTCTTGCCCGCGCCCGTGGAGCCGGCCACGAGGGTGTGGCTGCCGGCCAGGGAGACGTGCCAGTCCTGGCCGTACTCAGTGCGCCCGGACCACACCCGCCGTAGGTCCACCGGGCCATCGGCCACCGAGCGGCAAGGAACGGCGTCGACGAGCAGGTTGCGGCGTTGAAAGTCGATCGACACGACGTGCGGCCGAAGCTCCCGCACCTGGCAGCGCGCCACGTGCCGGGCCGAGGCGAGCGCTCGGGCGGCTTCGTCGTAATCCTCCGGTTTCTGGCCGGGCACCAACCGCACCCGCACGTGATCCCACGACGGCCCGGACCGGACGCCGAGGACGACCGGGAACCGCACTGCCGACCGAGCACGGCGAACCTTCCGCCGCCCGATCAAGTTCACTGTTGTTTCCACCGGCGTCGAGTCGTCACGGACGGACAGGCCGCAGGCGTGCAACCAGGTGGGCAGCTTGGGCGCATAGGTGGTCCAGCGCAGCCACCACGCCCGCAGCCACCGCCCGGCCCACCGGTCGAAGCTGGCCAGATCGGTCAGCCGCCACACGGCCAGCGACACCGCGACCGCACCTATGACGATCACAAGGGAGAGCCAGCCCAGCCAGTGCCACCATGCCCCCACGACAAGCACGGTCACGCTGGTCCGCCGGTAAGTCACGGCCTGCCGCAACAGCCATGCGATGGCCTTGACTACCAGCCACAACCCCACGACCAGCACCGCAGCCGCCGCTATGGCCTCCGCTGCCTTGCCCAGTAGCCTGCCCAGCCTGGCCAGTACCCACACCACCACGCCCAGGCCACTGATCCCGAGGATCAGCAAGCCGGCTCCGTGCGCGCTCATGACCAGCCACCGCCGATCACCATCACCGTGACCGCGAAAATCAGCGGCAGCGTTCCCATGCACCGATCGCACACAATTGCATTAGGCGCAAACGTACCGAACAGTTTGCATCGCGGGCATTTCTGGCCATTTCGCTGCCTACGTGCACCGTATCGAGGACTTGCGGAACCACCACCGTTATCGGATATTCTCATCACTGTTCACTCCTGACCGAGTGGGCAGCGCAGAAGCGGTAAGGGGTGCCATCCGTCACCGCTTCTGCGCGTCAAATATGTTGAGTGGCAGCACAGACAGGTCTCCCCGCCACGGAACTATGAGTGATTCGTGGTGGCCGGAAATCCTGCTAGAACTCAGCTATTCGGCGTCACGAACTCTCTGCCAATGCGTCGAGATCGACGAGTCTGCACTGGTGCATCGTCCTGGTCAGTTGCGTGGCCTGCGTCCAGTGGATCACTGGGTTGGAAAAGGCCACTGGCCGGCCGCCATCATCCTCAGCCAGCATCACGCCCGGATATGCCGGACCGGGCCGAAACTGCACCCCGATCACGCCATGCAACGTGGACTGCGCCCGGAACGCGGTGAACCCGCGCCGCAGCGGCGGGCACAGACGCACACTGCGCGCCGCGCACCCGGTACAGACCGGCGGGAACGGATTGACCGAGTCTTCCGGCCAACCAGGCCACATGTCGTGCTGCTCCACCGCCAACCACAGGTGCCCCTGCTCGGTGTAGTCAGCCGGCTGACCGCACACCTGGCACAGCAACCGGCGCATCGCCCGACGCTGCCGCACCGGATGCAGCTTGGCGTACAGCGGCCGACCCTGGCCGGGCCGGGACACCGCGCGGGTCCACAACACCCCGTCCCGATCCCGGTCGGTGAGCAGCTCATCGGCGTAACCGATGCCCCACCGGCCGCGCTGCACCACGGTCGTGCGCACCGTGGACTCCCCGCTCCACATCGCGACGTAGGGCACCACGCCACCCCGGCCCGTCACCGGCGGAGGCGTCCGGGCCGCCGTTCTCGGCTCACTCACCCCTGGCCTCCGAGCCGTCGGCCGGCGAGTCGATCCAACTCGGCTGCATGAGCCCGGCCGGGTCGATCCGATCGGCGATCAGATCCGCCGAGTCGGCCAACTCCCGCAGGAACCGCGCCATCGCCGGCCACTCCGCCTCGTTCGGTGGCATGGTCACCGCCATCATCAACGGGTCCAGCAACAACATCAGGTGCACGTCCACCAGGTCGACGCCGATCACACCCGCCGTCGCCCGTGCGCCCGGCCAGCAGAACAACGTCCCCGGCGACCCGGCCTCACCGGACGGCACCGTCACGTCCGCCATGATCACGCCGCCTTCGACTCGCCGGAGCGGGGCGGCTTGGCCGCCGAACCGGGCGCGACCATCCCGGCCGCCCGGATCATCCAGGTGATCCACTTCGCCTGACCGGACGTCTCTGCCCGAGGCTGCACGGTCATGCCTTCCAGCACGACCGGCCGGAACGGCACGCCCGCCACTGCCGGCGGTGGCACGGGTTGGACCTTGGCGGCGAACTCCACCGTGACCGACTTCTCCCGGTCCTTCTCCGCCGACGGGTCGGCGAACGTCCCCCGGAACAACGGCAGCCCGCTCACCTCGTCAGTGCGCGGCCGCACCGGACGATTGCGTGCCCGGTCCTCCTGGGACTGGTACTCCGTCACCGGCACGATCTCCCCGACCAGGAACAACCCCTGCGGGAACCACTCATCGAACTCCGCCGGCAGGCGCAGATTCCTCGGCACTCCCATGATCGATCCTCTCTGTTAGTTACCTAGTCCTCTAGACAAGTTCACGGTACATAGACGTCTAGAGGACTTCAAGCGATCACACGATTCGTTCGCTTTCGCAAGCGGTCCGGCTACCTGGCTGGGACGTCGTACTCCAGGATGTAGGCGTGCGACACCTTCACCGTGTCGCAGACCTCCACGGGAACCTCGTGCACGTCGTAGGCGGTCCGCAGCAGCGTCAGCACCGGCACCCCGGAGCCGATCTGGAGGACCTTGCGCTCATCCGGGGTCGGCATCCGTGACGAGACTTCCTCGGTGAAGTGGCCCAGCTCGTGACCGGCTTCCTCGATCCGGGCGTAGATCCCACCCGGGCCGCTGTTCACATCCGTGATCTTGGTGCCCCGCGCGATGCGCTCCGGGATGTAGGAGGTCGCGATCTCCACCGGCACGCCATCGGCCAGGTACCTGCGGGACCGGGCGATCACGCGGTCATCCGTGCTCAGGTGCAGCCGTTCGGCCAGCTCGGCAGTGACGGCCTCGTTGGTCACCCGGATCTGGTCGACCAGGGGCGCATGTCCGGATGCCTCGGCCTCGGCCAGGAACGCCGACTTGCCCTGCTCACGATGGCGACGGGCGAACCGGTCAGACGCCAGCCGGCGCACCGGGGGAGCCGACCGCACGAACACACCCTTGCCATGCTCGGCCACGACCAGGCCCTCACCGCGAAGTTCCTGGACGGCCTGCCGGACGGTCATCCGAGCAACGCCGAAGTGTTGGATAAGCTCACTCTCGGACGGGAGCTGCTCACCGGGCTTGAGCCGGCCGAGCTTGATCCGGTCCCGCAGCAGCCCGGCGATCTGACGGTACGGCGGCCGATCGTCAGACCTGTCGATCTCTCCAAGGTCAATCACATAGCACGCTCCTTTAGACGACTAGACATGTAGTAGCAGTGTCCCACACCCACAGCGGGGAGGAAAGCGCAGGATGACCGAGCAACGACCCCATTCGGTCAGCGTGGCCGGCATCGTCGTCAACGACGAAGGCAAGGTCCTCGTCATCCGCCGCCGCGACAACAACCGCTGGGAACCACCCGGCGGCATCCTCGAAGCCGGAGAGACCTTCGAACAGGGAGTTCGGAGGGAAGTTCACGAAGAAACAGGATTTTGGGTCAACGTCGACCGTCTAACAGGTGTCTACAAGAATATGAGCCGACTCATTGTCGCCCTTGTCTTTCAGTGCACACTCGAAGCCGGAAGCATCTCGACAAGCGACGAGTCACGGGAGGTGTGCTGGATGACCATTGACCAAGTCAAACAGGCAATGACGCCAGCTTATGCGATCCGGGTCATTGATGGTATCCAGCGGCACGGTGTTCGTACGCGAGCGCACGATGGAGTCGATTTGAGAGACGGGTATTCGTCCGGTCGCTGACCTCGGCACATGCCACACACCGAGAACATAGGTCTCCAACGTAGCGCGCCGAATACACTCGAGGCGTCAACTTGGTCATGGACCACACGCTTTACGAACTCTCGCCGATAAACTTGAGAAGTGCTTTCCCTAATTCGGTAGGCCCGTCAGGGCTGGGATGCGTAACCCCGAACCATGTAGTGGCATTGGCCATCAGGTTCTTTGCCGTGAGATCGGATAGGATTCCTTGCAACGCAACGGGATCACGTTCCGGAAACATACTGGCTGCCATTTCGTACGTCAGCGCTTGTGCGTCGTTGCCAAACTTGTCAGCCAGGCGCTGTTTCCAATCCTCCTGTTCGCCCATTGTGGCGAGGACGTGAACATGCGTTACAGTAAGATCGTCAACTAGCTGCAAAAGTAGCAAGGCAAAGTCAGCCTTGGCATCCCACTTCACGTCACGTGTAACACCTACCACTGCTGCGGCTAGATATTCGAGCTTCTTGTGGTCGTGAGTCTTCCCAGCGGCGGCTGCTGCCGCCAGGCCAACGGAGACTGCGAGCTCACGCTGGAGCAATTCGGGCAGGTTATCGACCTCGTTACTCAGCTTGTTGAGCTCCGACGCAACTATCGTCAGAAAGGCCTGCACGCGCTTCTCGTAGCCTGATCGCCACAATACTGCAACCACGGCGCTTGCGGCGGAGCCTACGATGGGGACTGTCCCAACACCTCCCAGCACAAGTTCGCGCAGATTGTCCACCCAGCGGGTTTCCGGAACTGTGGGCATCGAAGGTGGGTCGTTCGAAGTGTCGTCCGGTTCCACCGTGCGATCATAGTTGGAGTGGATTCGAGTCGCCAGTGCGCTCGGATCAATTGGAACTGATTGTCCGACCCGCTGCCGAATTTGGCTCTATGAGATCAAGGAGCCGCCGCCGGCGGCGCGCGTGCCGGTCGCGTTCACGCCGTCCCGGACTGCTCGGCACACCGGCCTCCCGCTCCGCTCCCGGCCGGGCGCCGAGCGGCGCTTCGCGCCCAAGCTGGGACGCCCCCAGCGACGGCGCACAAGGTCACCGCCCGCAGTAGCACCGATCACCCGATCGACCGCCGCGCCCCGGCCATCCTTCGATCTCACTCAACGTGCCTCCTGGTCGGTCGATGCCTCTCCAGCACACCGAGGCTAGACACCTCTGGTGCCTCGCAACCCGACGCGCCGAGCATGACAACGGCCGGCAGCACTGTGTCAAGGCGGGAAAGCGTGCCTTGACACAGCACCACCGGCCGCGTTTCGGGCTTCGTGTCGGGTCGGACGGAGTGGTGTGGGCAGACCAAGATCAGGCCGTTGCCAGGCCGTCAGATGTCGGGTAACGGCGAGAATCGGTGAGAACTGCCGAGACGTGTCAGCGCTGGTCAGAGACCGATTCGGCGATCATCGCCCAGGCCGGTCCGGGTCCCGTTCATCACTTCCAGTTCTGAGAGGTCAGTCCTCCAGGCGGAGGCCCGTCTCCGGGTGGAAGAGGTGGATCTCGTCGGTGTCGCGGACGGCGACGGTGACCTGCTGGCCGATGGCCGGCGGGGTGCGGCCGTCGACGCGGACCACGAAGCGCTCGCTGGTGTCGCCGATGCGCACGGCGCCGTGGACGTAGGCGTCGGCGCCGAGTTCCTCGACCAGTTCGACGATCATCGCGAAGCCGGTCTCCTCCGAGTCGGCCAGGCGGAGCGACTCGGGGCGGACGCCGAAGACGATCTCGGACAGGTGCTGCGCGGAGGCGGTGGCCATCGCGGAACGGCTCAGCGGCACGCTCACGCCGTCGAGCAGGGCACCTTCGGCGCTCAGCGGCAGGGTCTTCAGGTTCATCGCCGGGGACCCGATGAAGCCGGCCACGAACGCGTTGGCCGGGCGGTCGTACAGCGCGCGGGGCGTGTCTACCTGCTGGAGCATGCCGTCCCTGAGCACGGCGACCCGGTGGCCCATGGTCATGGCCTCGACCTGGTCGTGGGTGACGTAGATCGTGGTGGTGCCCAAGCGGTGCTGCAGTGCGGCGATGTTGGCGCGGGTCTCGACCCGGAGCTTGGCGTCCAAGTTGGACAGCGGTTCGTCCATCAGGAACACACTGGGTTCGCGGACGATCGCGCGGCCCATGGCGACGCGCTGCCGCTGGCCGCCGGAGAGAGCCTTGGGCTTGCGGTCGAGGTAGCGGGTGAGGTCGAGCATCTCGGCCGCCTCGCCGACCTTCTCCTTGATCTTCGGCTTCGGCATGCCGCGCAGGCGCAGGGCGAAGCCCATGTTCTCGGCGACGGTCATGTGCGGGTACAGCGCGTAGGACTGGAACACCATGGCGATGTCGCGGTCCTTGGGCTGCACGTTCGTCACGTCGCGGCCGCCGATGGAGATCGAACCCTCGTCGATGTCCTCCAGGCCGGCCAGCATGCGCAGCGCCGTGGACTTGCCCGAGCCGGACGGCCCGACCAGGACGAGGAACTCTCCATCCGAGACCTCGAGATCGAGCGCGTCCACCGCGCGCACCGGGGGTGACCCGGCAAAGACCCGCGAGGCACCGGCGTAGGCGACTTCGGCCATGTGACAACCCTTCACGTCGGACGCGACCGTCCCACCGTACCCGGCCGCGCGTTCGGTGGACATACCGAATTGGTATGGACCCTAGGGCGTTAGGCCCTTGACAACGGCCTCAGCGTACTATTGCGAATGGCCAGTGGTCTAGACCAGGTTGCCAGGTCGATCCCCCTACCTGCGGTATTCGCCCAGCAGCGGGACGCTCGTCACCCACGCTTCTACAATTGGTTCTGAAACGTTACGGTCACTGCATGGTGCGGTCACTGCATTCCCGACGCCCGGCGACTCTCGCCTCGCTCGCCGCGGAACTGGGCGTCTCGCGCACAACGGTGTCCAACGCGTACAACCGGCCCGACCAGCTCTCGCCGGAACTGCGCCGCAGGGTACTGGAAACGGCCCGGCGCCTGGGTTACCCGGGTCCGGACCCGGTGGCCAGGTCGCTGCGCACCAGGAAGGCGGGCGCGGTCGGCGTGCTGCTGACCGAGAACCTCGCCTACGCCTTCCGCGACCCGGCGGCGGTCGGTTTCCTGGAGGGTCTCGCGCTCGCGTGCGAGGACGCCGGCCAGGGCCTGCACCTGGTGCCGGCCAACCCAGAGCGGGAGGACGTGGCAGCGGTGCACCGGGCGGGCGTCGACGGCTTCGTCGTCTACTCCGTGCCCGACGACGACCCGCACCTGGCAGCCGTGCTGGAACGGCCGGTGCCCACGGTCGTGTGTGACCAGCCTCACATTGGCAACGTCGACCGGGTCGGCATCGACGACCGGTCCGCGATGAACGAGCTCGCCACTCACCTGGTCGCGCTCGGGCACCGGCGGATCGGCGTGGTGTGCATGCGACTGGGTCGGAACCGGAACGACGACTTCGCCTCGCCGGAGCGCCAGCGAGGCGCGCATTTTCACGTGCAGCGGGCCCGGTTGGCCGGCCTGGCCGAGGGTTTCGAGGCGGCCGGGGTCGACTGGGCCGGAGTGCCCGTCGTGGAACGGTTCGACCACTCAGTGGACAACGGGCAGTCGGCGGCGGCGCAGCTGCTGGACCGGGACCCGCGGATCACGGCGTTGGTGTGCACGTCGGACATCCTGGCGATGGGGGCGTTGGACGAGGCGGCGCGGCGCGGGTTGCGGGTGCCGCAGGACCTGTCGGTGACCGGGTTCGACGGGATCGCCGAGGCGGAGCAGTCGGGGTTGACGACGGTTCGACAGCCGATGCTGGAGAAGGGCCGGGCGGCGGGGCGCCTGCTGCTGGACAGCTCGGAGCCCAGCCGGCCGCGCACGGTGACGCTCAAGACGGAGCTGGTGCTGGGGAAGACGTCGGCGCGGCCGCACAGTGCGGAAGAACGTTGGTTCGGCCCCTGACAGGTGCCGTTCGTCGGCCTGTGCCGACCCTCCAGCAGACGACACGCAAGGCGGCCGGCCGCACGGGTAGGCAAAAGCTGCCAACGAAGCACGAGTCGACCACTAGCCGGACGACACGCGAACAGCCAGGCACGCACCCGGCAGCGGGAGAACGCGACTCGGCCCAGTAGTTGGAGCCACCAACGAGTCGACCGTCCGCCGGACGACACGCGCACAGCTGGCGAGCCGCCAGCGAGCCGGCCACTGGATGGACGAGACGCCAGGACGTAGCCGATCCTGCCAGCCCGCGCACGGCCGCACGGCAGCAAGATCAATCCGCCCGCGCGCCGGAGCGAGTCGACCACCGACCGGACGACACGCCAGCAACCGCGCGGCCATCCCACCAGACGCGCGCCGCACGGACACGAAGCAGCGCACGACGAGCTGCTCCACCGGCGATGAACCGACCTGTTCGCCCCGGACGAGTCGACCGTCGGATGGACGACACACCCGCAACCTCTCACCACCGATCACCCCACACTCGCGCACCAGCATATGGCGGCACTTCGACTCGCCGCCCGTGCCAGTCGACCATCGAACGGACGACACACCCGCAACCTCTCACCACCGATCACGCCAATCTCGCGCGCCAGCATGTGGCGGCACTTCGACTCGCCGTCCGGGCGAGTCGACCGCCGGGCGAACGACACACCCGCCATCGCACGACTGATCCCGCCAGGCTCGCGCGCCGGCATGTGGGGCGCTTCGAGTCGCCGCCCGGGCGAGTCGACCATCGAGCGCACGACACGCCCACAACCTCTCACCACCGATCCGGCCAGGCTCGCGCGCCGGCATGTGGCGGCGCTTCGACTCGGCTCCCAGGCGAGTCGACCGTCGGACCGACGACACACCCGCAACCTCTCATCACCGGTCCCGCCGGGTTCGCGGGCTGGCGTGTTGCGGCTTGATCAACTATCACGCTGGTGGGCGAGTCGACTGCTCGTGGACGACTCATTCGGCAATTGCGGCGGGGAGGCCGTCGGGCACGTGCGGGCGGACGCTATGCAGCAGTGCCCGGTACCTCGTCGGGTGTGCCGACCGTCGGGGGGACGACACGTGGGCGACTTCTGGTCGGGGTCCGTCCGGCTCCTGCCGGCTCCCGTCTCTCGGGGCCGTACAGCTGGTCGGCAGCGGGGTGTCGGCCGTTGAGTGGTCGGCTCGGGTTAGCTGACTAGCGTGATGTGGGTTCTGGGGCCCTTGATCGAGCCCAGGATGCCTACCGCGTCGTACGTGCCGGCCGGGAGCATGGTGCGGGAGACCGGGCAGCCGGGGGCGGCGGTTCGGCCGGCCCACCGGACCGAATAGGACACGCTCTGCCCGGGCTGCAGCAGCCGAACCTCATCCGACCTGGCCTGGTAGCAATAACTGCTGTCCCACAACGGTTTTCGGCCGTGCACCGGAATGATCTCGATCGATCTCAACTGGTGGCTGACGTTGCGGAGGCACGCCACGGCACCGGCGTTGGCGATGTGCAGCGTCAGGACGGGCTGGTCGCCCACCTCGTACACCGACTTCGGCGTCGTCACCGTGACCCGGATCGCCGCATCGGGGCACGTCTGCGGACGGGGCGGAGTCACAGAAGTGGTGGTGGGAGAAGGGCTGGTTTCTGGCGCATTCGTGGCCGACGACGCCGAACTGGACGGGCTGCCCGGCAGGAGCAGCAGGCCGGTGGGTGGCGGGTTGCTGGGCGGCTCCGTGGTGGCGAGCGGCACGCCCACCGACCGCTCGTTCGCCGTGCCGCGCACGGCGGGCGTGTCCCCACCGCCGAGCAGCGCACCGACCGCCCACACGAACAGCACAGCCCCGACCCCGAGCCCGGCCATGGCCACGACACGCCGTCGCCGGTACACCGACGGCGACTGCGGTCCCCTTGGCTCGTTCACCTGCGGAAACTAACGCCGAACCGGTCCACTTGTGGCGTGACACCCGATCGAGGGCGTGTCGCGGTCGCGTCTTACGTGACGTTCGCCCGGAGCGCTTGCCTCCGCGTCCACCACGGGATGCAATCGGGGGACGCCGACCGCAGAGGAGCCGCGATGACCGCGATCGACGACCTGCTGAGCCGCCGCGACGGCCGTCCCGCCGGGATGACCACCAGCGACGACGCCGTCCCCTCCCTCCACCTGGCCGTGCTGACCTGCATGGACGCCCGCATCGACGTGTTCGACGTGTTCCACCTGAACCGCGGCGAGGTGCACGTGCTGCGCAACGCGGGGGGCGTGGCGACCGACGACGTGCTGCGGTCACTGGCGATCAGCCAGCGCAAACTGCGCACGCGTGAAGTGATCGTTCTGCAGCACACCTCGTGCGGGATGGGCACGGTCACCGAGGAGGGCTTCAAGGACGAGCTGGAATCCGACACCGGCCTGCGCCCGACGTGGGCCGTGGAGGCGTTCCGCAACGTCGAGGCCAGCGTGAAGCAGTCCGTCGAACGCGTCCGGCGCAGCCCGTTCCTGCCGCACACCGACGCCGTCCGCGGCTTCGTCTACGACGTGGCCACCGGGTCTGTCACCGAGGTCGGCTGACAGAATCCGGCACATGGACACCGAGGCCGTCGCCGACTGGTTCGCCGCGCACGCCAGGGACCTGCCGTGGCGCCGCCCGGACTGCTCTGCCTGGGGTGTCCTGGTCAGCGAGATCATGCTCCAGCAGACCCCGGTGGCCCGCGTCGAACCGATCTGGCACGAGTGGCTGGCCCGCTGGCCGACACCGTCGGCGATGGCGGCGGCCAGCCAGGGCGACGTGCTGCGCGCCTGGGGCAAGCTGGGTTACCCGCGCCGGGCGCTACGCCTACACGCGGCCGCCACGGCGATCGCGGCCGAGCACGGTGACGTGGTGCCGGACGACGTGACAACGCTGCTGGACCTGCCGGGGATCGGCGCCTACACGGCCCGCGCGGTGGCCGCGTTCGCCTACCGGCGGCGGTGTCCGGTGGTGGACACCAACGTGCGGCGCGTGGTGGCGCGGGCCGTGCACGGCGCCGGTGACGCCGGGCCACCGTCGACGACGCGCGACATGGCGGACGTGGCTGCCTTGTTGCCCCCGGACGACGAGCGGGCGGCCGCCGTGTCGGCCGGGTTGATGGAGCTGGGCCAGGTGGTGTGCACCGTCCGGGCACCGCGTTGTGGCGAGTGCCCGATCGCTGCCGGCTGCGCGTGGGTGCGGGCCGGGCGGCCTGCCTACCAGGGTCCGGCCAAGCCGGTGCAGAAGTTCGCCGGCACCGACCGGCAGGTGCGGGGCAAGCTGCTGGACGTGTTGCGCGGCGCGGCCGGCCCGGTGTCCAGGGCGGCGCTGGACGCTGCCTGGTCCGACGCCGGCCAGCGGGACCGGTGCCTGGACTCGTTGCTGGTCGACGGGCTGGTCGAGCAGTCCGAGGACGGCCGTTTCGCGCTGCCCGGCGAGATCCTGGAGAACGCCCGTGGCACAAGCTCTTGAGTGCTACTTCGACGACGACGCCGACACCGCCGTCCGAGCGCTGTGGCAGCGGTTGGAGCAGGCGGGTGTGCCCAGCTTGGCCACCGCGACCCATGGCAGGCATCGGCCACACGTGACGTTCGCGGGCGGCGGTGTCATCCCGCCCGGCGCCCGTAAGGCGCTCGTCACCGACCTCACCCGGCTGGCGCTGCCCCGGCTGTGGCTCTACACGCTGGGCACGTTCCCGACCGCGGAGAACGGCCTGTTCCTCGGCGCCGTGACCGACGCGGAACTGCTGGCCGTACACGTCGCGGTGCACGACACGCTGGCCGGCAAGGTGCGGGACCCGTGGGCGTACTACCTACCCGGCGCGTGGGTGCCGCACTGCACACTCACCAAGGACGTCACACCCGACCAGCTCACCGCCGCGTTCGCCGCGCTGCACCTGGTCGAGCCGATCCGGGCGCGGATCGGCCAGATCGGCATCGTCGACACCCGCACCGGCGAACTCGACGAGCTGTTCACGGCAGGCTAGCCAGGAACCGTTCCACAGCTTCGCGGAACCGTTCCGGCGCCGTGTCGTGCACGACGTGACCGGCGCCCTCGACACACACGTGCCACGCCGGGCCCGCGCTGCGCCGCGCCATCTCGGCCTGCTGGCCGGGCGGCATCGGGCCTTCCCCCGCCTCGATCACCAGCAGCGGCGCCCGGACCCGTTCGACGATGTCCCAGTAGTCGCGGCGGCCCCATTCGGCCGCGATGCCGTAGAGCTCGTCGACGTCGGCGATCAGGTGGTAGCCGTCGGCGCGTTCCTCGACGCATTCGACGAAGTAGTCGCCCGCCGGGCCGAAGAACTCGCGCACGTGGGCCAGTGAGGCGAAGACATCGGGCCACGACTCGAAGTACGGCCGCCACACGTCGACTGTCTGTCCTTTGTGGTCAGGTGCCATGTCCTCGACGATCACGGCCCGCACGAGTTCCGGGTGGGCGGCGGCCAGCGCCATGGCGTGCAGTCCACCCATCGAGTGGCCGATCACCACACTGGGACCCAACCCGAGTTCGCCGATCCGGCCGGCGACGTCCTCGGCGAACCGCTCGGTCGGGCAGCCGTGGCGGTGCGGGTTGCGGCCGTGCGCGCGGGCGTCCAGGCCGATCACGTGGCCGTGTGCGGTGAGCCAGCGGGCGGTCCGCCACCAGGTGGTGGCCCTGCCCATCAGGCCGTGCAGCACCACGATGCCCCGACCGGCGCCGCCGAAGTCGATCACGCCGCGCATGTCCACCGCCACACCACGCACCCTAGGCTGGATGGCATGGCTGTCGTGAAGATCAACGCGATCGAGGTTCGCGAAGGCGCCGGCGAGGAGCTGGAGAAGCGGTTCGCGCACCGGATGCACTCGGTCGACTCGGCGTCCGGGTTCCTCGGCTTCGAGCTGCTGCGCCCGGTGGCCGGCGACAGCAGGTACTTCGTGTACACGCGGTGGGAGAGCGAGGCGGCCTACCAGGCGTGGGCCAGCGGTCCGGCCATCGCGGCGCACGCCGGTGTGCGGGCCGATCCGGTGTCGACCGGGTCGAACCTGCTGGAGTTCGAGGTCGTGCTGTCGGTGAACGGGCCCGCTGCCAAGGACTGACAGCGCCTGACAGCGCCTGGCAGCGGCTGACAGTCCGCTGTGCGCGGGCTGGCAGGCCGGCCGCCCAGCGTGGTGGCATGACGACGTACGCGATCACGGCGGAGGACCTGACCAAGCGGTTCGGGTCCACGACCGCCCTGGCCGGCGTGTCCTTCTCGGTGCCGACAGGTGCCATCGTGGGCATGCTCGGCCCGAACGGCGCCGGCAAGACGACCGCCGTGCGCATCCTCGCCACCCTGCTGCGCCCGGACGGCGGCCACGCCACCGTCGGCGGTTACGACGTGGTGCGGGACGCGGTGGCGGTGCGCGGGCTGATCGGCCTGACCGGGCAGTACGCCTCGGTGGACGAGGACCTCACCGGCGCGGAGAACCTGACGTTGATCGGCAGGCTGCTGGAGCTGCCGCGACTGGAGGCACGGGCCAGGGCCGCCGAACTGCTGGCCAGGTTCGACCTGTCCGACGCGGCCGGCCGGGCCGCCAAGACCTACTCCGGCGGCATGCGGCGCCGGCTGGACCTGGCCGCCAGCCTGGTCGGCCGGCCCAGGGTGCTGTACCTGGACGAGCCGACGACCGGGCTGGACCCGCACAGCAGGGCGGACGTGTGGCGGATGATCCGCACGCTGGCCGCCGACGGGGTCACCGTCCTGCTCACCACGCAGTACCTGGACGAGGCCGACCACCTGGCCGACCGGATCACCGTGATCGACCACGGCACCGTGGTGGCCGACGGCCGGCCCGACGAGCTGAAGCGGCGCACCGGCCGCCAGACGCTGGAAGTGCGGCCGACGCTGCTGGGCGACCTGGACAAGGTGGCCGCGATGCTGGTCGAGCTGACCGGCGAGCAGCCGGTCCGGGACGACGCGTCCGGCCTGCTCACCGTGCGGATCGACGACCCGGTGCTGCTGTCCGCGCTGGTGCGCCGGATGGACTCGGCCGGGGTCACCGCGGACGACCTGGCCATGCGGCTGCCCAGCCTGGACGAGGTGTTCCTGTCCCTGACCAGGCACGACGAATACACCGACACCGAGCGGCCGGCGCCGGTCGCGGAAGGGAGCCCGGCATGACCGAGCTCGCGAGGTCATCAATCGACACAGTCGTCCCCGTCAGGGCCGTGCCGAGCGCCCGCGAGGTGCGGTCATGACAACCCTCGCTGTCGAACCCACGGTCGCGCGGCGCTACATCAGCCCGGCCCGCACCATCCGGCACGGCCTGACCCTGGCCTCGCGCAGCATCGTGAAGATCCGCAAGAACCCCGAGGTGCTGCTGGACGTCACCATCCAGCCGATCCTGTTCCTGGTGCTGTTCGTGTTCCTGTTCGGCGGCGCGATCAGCGGTGACTGGCACGTCTACCTGGAGACGCTGGTGCCGGGCATCATGGCGCAGGGCACGCTGATGGCCAGCGTCGGCACGGGCATCGCGCTGGGCACCGACATCACCAAGGGCGTGTTCGACCGGTTCCGCAGCCTGCCCATCGCCCGGTCGGCGCCGCTGATCGGGGCCGTCATCGGTGACTCGGTGCGGTTCCTCACGTCGACCGTGGTGACGCTGGCGTTCGCCATGATTCTCGGGTTCCGCATCCACACGTCACCGCCGGCGCTGGTGGTGGCGATCGTGATCATGCTGCTGGCCGGTCTGGCGCTGTGCTGGGTGGGTGTGTTCGTGTCGATGCTGGTGCGCAGCCCGCAGAGCGCGCAGGGCGTGCTGGTGGCGTTCATCCTGCCGCTGTCGTTCGGCAGCAACGTGTTCGTGCCGGCCCGCTCGCTGCCCGGGTTCCTGCACACGTGGGCCACGATCAGCCCGGTGAGCCAGCTCGCCGACATGTCCCGTGGGCTGCTGCTCGGCGGGCCGGTGGCGGGGCCGTTGGTGGCGTCGATCGCATGGCTGGCCGGGATCGTCGCGGTGTTCTTCCCGCTGGCGATGGTCTTCTACCGTCGGCGGATGGCCTAACCGGTCCGCTGCCGCACGGCGTTGCGCAGGACTTCCACGGCCGTGGCCCGGTCCAGGTCGAAGCCCCTGCGGAACGCCGTGCGGTAGCCGTCGTCGCCGAGCCGTTCGGTCAGGCCGGCCACCAGCGTCCGCACGTGCGGCTCACCCTGGTCGAGCAGGCCACGGATGCCGGCGGCAGCGCCGAGCAGTTCGGCCGCGGCACGGTCGTCGCCGCGCCTGCCCACCAGCACGGCGATCCGCTCGCCGACGCTGGCCAGGGACGACATGTCCCCCACCGGCGCCACGGCGGACAGCGCGCCGTCCAGGTGGCGGCCCACCTCGTCCAGTTCGTCGGCCGCCAGCGCGATCATGGCCTTCGCCATCCCCAGTGCGGCGGCCCAGTCGGCGATCTGCACGTCGGGACCGGCCACGTGGTCGGCATCGGCGGCGAGCTGCCTGGCCGCCGGCAGGTCGGCGCGCAGGACCGCGATGTGGATCAGCACGCACAGCCCCATCAGCCGCAGGCCGCGGTCCTCGGAGTCCACAGTGGCCAGTGCGGTTCGGACGTCGCGCTCCGCGCCGTCCAGGTCGCCGGACATGCCCCGCGCCGCACCGAGCTGCATGAGCTGCATCGGCGGCAGGTTGTTGCGCACGACCACCTCGCTGGCGATCCGCACGGCCTCCTCGTGCGCCGCAACGGCACCGGCCCGGTCGCCGCGCATCATCCGGTACTGGCCGAGCAGCCCGAGCGTGAACGCCGAGCCCCATCGCTCGCCGAGTTCCCGGAAACCCTCCAGCGCGGTGAGCAGTTCGGTCTCCGCACTGGCGGTGTCGGCGCCGTGGGCGGCGACGAAGCACGTGATCAGCCGGCCGGCGGCCGCGGTCCACGGGTCGGCGCCCGCGGTCAGCCGGGCCGCGGTCGCGGCGGCACCGTCCGTGTCGCCCGTCCTGATCCGCGTGATCGCCTCGATGAGGCCCAGCATCGGGTAGCGGTCCATCATGCCGACCCGCTCGCCCCGCGCCCACAGGTCGTCGAGGTCGACGGCGGCCACGTCGGCCTCGGTGTTGTCGCCGGCCAGCAGGGCCAGCCGGACCGCGACCGTGGCCGGGGTGTCCTGGCCGGGCGGGAGGGCGATGATCACCTTCGCCCAGTTGGCCGCCTCGTTGCCGTTGCCGGCCATCGTCCAGTACCAGGCCATGCCGGCCACCATCCGGGCGGCGAGGTCGGCCTCGCTCATCGCGACGGCCCGGTCCAGTGCCGCCATCACGTTGTCGTGCTCGGCGGCCAGTAGGGCGAGCGCGTGCAACTGGTCGCGGGTGCGCAGCAGCGGCTCGGTGCGTTCCACGACGGTGACGAAGTGGTCGACGAAGGCGGCGCCGATCCGGTCGGCCTCACCGGATTCGGCCAGCTCGGCCAGGCCGTAGGCGCGGACCGTCTCCAGCATCCGGTAGCGCGGCCGGTCGTCCTGGCCGATGACGACGGTGAGCAGGGACTTCTCCACCAGCGACGCCAGCAGGTAGGGGATGTCGTCGGCCGGCAGGTCGTCGTCGACGCACACGCCCACGACGGCGTCCTCGTCGGCGCCGGCGGGCAGCAGTGCGCACCGGCGGGCCAGCACCCGTTCCGGCTTGGTCAGCAGGTCCCAGCTCCACTCGACGACGGCCCGCAGCGTGCGGTGGCGGGGCAGCGAGGCGCGGCTGCCCACGGTGAGCAGGCGGAAGCGGTCGTCCAGCAGGTCGGCGACCTGGCGCGGGGTCATCGCACGCAGCCGGGCGGCGGCCAGTTCCAGCGCCAGCGGCATGCCGTCCAGGCGGCGGCAGATCTCGATCACCGGGTTCAGGTTCGCCTCGGTCAGCGTGAACCCGGGACGGGCAGCCGCCGCTCGGTCGACGAACAACCGCACGGCGGGCGACTCCCGCGCCTCGGCCAGCGACGCCTGTTCGGCCGGCAGGTCCAGCGGGCCGACCCGGTAGCCCACCTCACCGGTGACGGCCAACGGTTCCCGCGTGGTGGCCAGCACGGTCAGCGCGGCACACCGCCGCAGCAGCACGTCGGCCAGCTCGGCGGCACCGGCGACCAGGTGCTCACAGTTGTCCAGCACCAGCAGGCCGGGCCGGCCGGCGAACTGCTCGACGAGCCGGTCGACGGCGTCCCGGGACGCGGCACCGTCCATGATGCGGACGTCCCGCAGCTCCAGCGCGGACAGCACGGCGGGTGCCAGCTCGGTCAGCCCGGCGTCCTCGCGGACCGGTGCCAGTTCGACGAACCACACCCGCCCCGGCGTGCCGACGCGGCCGGCCAGCTCGACGGCCAGCCGGGTCTTGCCGGCGCCACCGGCACCGACCAGCGATACCAGCCTCCCCTGGTTGAGCAGCGCGCTGGCCTCGGCGAGCTCGGCGTCGCGGCCGACGAAACTGGTCAGCGGCGCCGGCAGGTCCGCGCGGGTCCTGGTCGGTGGCGGCGCGGACTGGGCCGCGTCGCCGCGCAGCACGGCCAGGTGCGCGGCGCGCAGCTCGGCGGACGGGTCGACGCCCAGCTCGGCGGCCAGTTCCCGGCGGATCCGGTCGTAGTCGGCCAGGGCGTCCGCGGGGCGCCCGACACCGGCCAGGGCCCGCAGGCGCAGCGCCACCAGCCGTTCGCGCAGCGGGTGGTCGGCGACCAGGTGGTCGAGCTCGGCCAGGGCGTCGGCCGGGCGGCCCTGGGCGAGCACGGCCTCGCAGCGGTCCTCGGCGACGGCCAGCCGGGCCTCGGTCAGCCGGGCGGCCACGGGGGCGGCGAAAGGTGCCTCGGCGCCGTCGGCGAGCGCCGGACCGTGCCACAGCCGCAGTGCCTCGGTGCAGGCGGCCTCGGCCGGGCCGGGACGGTCGGCGCGCAGGTGGGCGCGGCCCTCACCGGCCAGGCGGTCGAAACGGGTCACGTCGACGTCGGTGGCGGCCACGGCGAGCTGGTAGCCGGCCGGGCCGGACAGGACGACGTCGGCGACACCCGTGGCGTCCCGGATGGTGCGGCGCAGGCGGGACACGAGGGACTGGAGGGCGTTGGCGGCGTCCGCCGGTGGCTGGTCGCCCCAGAGGCCGTCCACGAGGGCGCTGGCCGGGACGAACCGGCCGGGTTCGAGGGCGAGCCGGGCGAGCAGCATCCGCAGCCGGACACCACCCAGCGGCACCTCCTCCCCGTTCTCGGTGGCCAGGCGCAACGGGCCCAGCAGCGCGACTCGCACAGATCTACTGTGGCAGAACGCCGGACCGACCGTGGCGGACCCGGCGAAGCGGACGTCGCGCCGTCGCCCGGTGCAGCCGACCGATCACCCGCCGGGAGTCCGCCAGCAATATCGCGCACAGCCAACCCGGGCCTACGACGACACCCGACCGACCACCCACCGACAGCCCGCCACCAGCAACACCGCACAGCCAACCCGGGCCCACGCCGACACCCGGCCGCTCAGGCCGTGCGGGTCGCGGTCGGCGTCCTGGTCACCAAACGACGCCGGCCGCCCCGAGGGGCGGCCGGCGTGCGTGTGCGGTTGTGGGTCAGGCGGACTCGGCGCTGCCGGGCTCGGCGTCGTTGACGCCGCCCGACGCCGCCAGGTCGACCGGCGGGGCGTCCGGCACGCTGGCCGGCTTGGGCTCGCCCCGGAAGACGAAGTGCGCCTTGTCGTCCGAGGTCTCGCCGTCCCAGTCTTCGACGTCCGTGACGATGATCTGGCCCGGCTGGAGTTCGCCGAACAGGATCTTCTCGGACAGCTGGTCCTCGATCTCCCGCTGGATCGTCCGGCGCAGCGGCCGGGCGCCCAGGACCGGGTCGAAACCGCGCTTGGCGAGCAGCTTCTTGGCCAACGGCGTGAGCTCCAGGCCCATGTCCTTGCCCTTGAGCTGCGTCTCCACCCGCGTCACCATCAGGTCGACCATCTCGATGATCTGGTCCTGCGTGAGCTGGTTGAACACGATGATGTCGTCGATGCGGTTGAGGAACTCCGGGCGGAAGTGCTTCTTCAGCTCGTCGTTGACCTTGTTCTTCATCCGCTCGTAGTTCGAGCCGTCGGTGTCGCCCCGGGCGAAGCCCAGGCCAACCGCCTTGGAGATGTCCGACGTGCCCAGGTTCGACGTGAAGATGATCACCGTGTTCTTGAAGTCCACCGTGCGGCCCTGGCCGTCGGTCAGGCGGCCGTCCTCCAACACCTGGAGCAGCGTGTTGTAGACCTCCTGGTGGGCCTTCTCGATCTCGTCGAACAGGACCACGGAGAACGGCTTGCGGCGCACCTTCTCGGTGAGCTGGCCGCCCTCTTCGTAGCCGACGTAGCCCGGAGGGGCACCGAACAGCCGCGACGCGGTGTACCGGTCGTGGAACTCGCCCATGTCGATCTGGATGAGCGCGTCGTCGTCGCCGAACAGGAAGTTGGCCAGCGCCTTGGACAGCTCGGTCTTACCGACACCGGACGGGCCGGCGAAGATGAACGAGCCCGACGGGCGCTTCGGGTCCTTCAACCCGGCCCGCGTGCGGCGGATCGCCTGGGAGACGGCCTTGACCGCCTGCTCCTGGCCGATGATCCGCTTGTGCAGCTCGTCCTCCATGCGCAGCAGCCGGGTGGTCTCCTCCTCGGTGAGCTTGAACACCGGGATGCCGGTCCAGTTGGCCAGCACGTCGGCGATCTGCTCGTCGTCCACCTCGGCGACGACGTCCAGGTCGCCGTCCTTCCACTGCTTCTCCCGCTCGGACTTCTGCGCGAGCAGCTGCTTCTCCGCGTCCCGCAGCTTGGCGGCCCGCTCGAAGTCCTGCGCGTCGATCGCGGACTCCTTGTCCCGACGGACGTTCGCGATCTTCTCGTCGAACTCGCGCAGGTCGGGCGGCGCGGTCATGCGGCGGATGCGCATCCGGGCGCCGGCCTCGTCGATCAGGTCGATCGCCTTGTCCGGCAGGAAGCGGTCGTTGATGTACCGGTCGGCCAGGGTGGCCGCGGCCACCAGCGCCGAGTCGGTGATCGACACGCGGTGGTGTGCCTCGTAGCGGTCGCGCAGGCCCTTGAGGATCTCGATGGTGTGCTCCACCGTCGGCTCGCCGACCTGCACCGGCTGGAAGCGGCGCTCCAGGGCGGCGTCCTTCTCGATGTACTTGCGGTACTCGTCGAGCGTGGTGGCACCGATCGTCTGCAGCTCGCCACGGGCCAGCTTGGGCTTCAGGATGCTCGCGGCATCGATCGCGCCCTCGGCGGCTCCCGCACCCACCAGGGTGTGCAGCTCGTCGATGAACAGGATGATGTCGCCGCGGGTGTTGATCTCCTTGAGTACCTTCTTGAGGCGCTCCTCGAAGTCACCGCGGTAGCGGCTGCCCGCGACCAGCGATCCCAGGTCCAGCGTGTAGAGCTGCTTGTCCTTCAGCGTCTCGGGCACCTCGCCGTGCACGATGGCCTGCGCCAGCCCCTCGACGACGGCCGTCTTGCCGACGCCGGGCTCGCCGATCAGCACCGGGTTGTTCTTGGTGCGCCGGCTCAGCACCTGCATCACCCGCTCGATTTCCTTCTCGCGGCCGATAACGGGGTCCAGCTTGCCTTCCATCGCGGCGGCAGTCAGGTTGCGCCCGAACTGGTCGAGCACCAACGAGGTGGACGGGCTGCCCGATTCGCCGCCACGGCCACCCGTGCCGGCCTCGGCGGCCTCCTTGCCCTGGTAGCCGCTCAGCAGCTGGATCACCTGCTGGCGCACCCGGGTCAGCTCGGCGCCCAGCTTGACGAGCACCTGGGCGGCGACGCCCTCGCCCTCGCGAATCAGCCCCAGCAGAATGTGCTCGGTGCCGATGTAGTTGTGGCCGAGCTGCAGCGCCTCGCGCAGGCTCAGCTCCAAAACCTTCTTGGCGCGCGGGGTGAACGGAATGTGCCCCGACGGCGCCTGCTGGCCCTGGCCGATGATCTCCTCGACCTGGCTGCGGACGCCCTCGAGCGAGATCCCAAGCGACTCCAGCGACTTCGCCGCTACGCCTTCGCCTTCGTGAATCAGCCCCAGCAGGATGTGCTCGGTGCCGATGTAGTTGTGGTTGAGCATCCGGGCCTCTTCTTGGGCCAGGACGACCACCCTGCGGGCACGGTCGGTAAATCTCTCAAACATCGGTGCTTACCTGCTCTCCCTAGCCATCGGTACAACCTCGCTACCGGCTGGTGTCCACTGTAATGGTCGGCCCGCCGGGGTTCCTACCTCGCCGGTGTCAAGCTGTCGGGCCCTGCAACGCCAGATCCCACCTAATCGTGGGACCTCTCGACGACGTCCGAGCCGCAATTGGTGAAACGGGCCAAACCACCAAATCGTTTCCCCTAGTCGCCGGCAATTGTTTCGCCACCAGCGAAAGGGACAAATAACCGGCGCCCAGGCCGT
This sequence comes from Pseudonocardiaceae bacterium, assembly GCA_036273855.1. Classification (GTDB taxonomy): domain Bacteria; phylum Actinomycetota; class Actinomycetes; order Mycobacteriales; family Pseudonocardiaceae; genus DATEPR01. The sequence goes on along the minus strand of DASUGU010000061.1, from coordinate 1,013 downwards.
GTGGCCCAGACGCCGGTTAATCGTTTTGCTAGGTCGCCGCGTGGAATGCGTCGATGACGTCGGCCGGGATGCGGCCGCGCGTCGACACGTTGTGACCGTTCCGACGAGCCCATTCGCGGATCGCAGCGCTCTGCTCGCGGTCGATGGCGCCGCGACCGCGGCCGGAGCCCGAACGCCCGCGACGACGACCGCCGACACGACGACCGGCCGCCACCCACTGCTTCAGATCACCGCGGAGTTTCGCGGCATTCTTAGTCGAAAGATCAATCTCATAGGTCACCCCGTCAAGCCCGAATTCGACAGTTTCGTCGGCGGCACCCGCACCGTCGAAATCATCGACCAAGGTGACGGTGACTTTTTTCGCCATTGGCTTACCCTCGCGTTTCTTCCTGAGCAGTTGCTGAGCAGATTGAACCCACTCCCCGGTTAACAATCTGCCATATGTAAGCAGCATACTCAATCCGAGGACGAGACGTACAGTTCAGCTTTCAGCTGGAGTGGGGCCGAACAATCGGGAACAAAACTGTCTCTCTAATTGACAGACCGGTCAAACACATCAACAACCGATCGATACCCATTCCGGTTCCAGTGCATGGCGGCATCCCATACTCGAGTGCCGCGAGAAAGTCTTCGTCGAGCAACATGGCCTCGTCGTCACCGGCGGCCGCGGCGCGCGCCTGGGCGGCGAATCGCTCCCGCTGCACGATCGGATCAGTCAGCTCGGAGTACCCGGTGGCCAACTCGACGCCCTGCACATAGAGGTCCCATTTCTCCGTTACGCCCGGGATGCTGCGGTGTTGGCGCGTCAAAGGTGTTGTCTCGACAGGGAAATCCTTGACGAATGTGGGCGCGGTCAATGCGTTGCCGACGAGGTGCTCCCACAGTTCCTCGACGAGCTTTCCATGCCCGTAGCCGCGGTCTTTGGGTATCTCCGGAATCTTCGGTCCGTGCTCGGCGACGATGGCCCATAGCCGCTCGACGGAGGTATCGGGGGTGATCTCTTCACCGAGCGC
>DASUGU010000060.1:0-30182 GCA_036273855.1 Pseudonocardiaceae bacterium | reverse complement strand
CGCGCGGAGTTGACCACCAGTCAACTCCGCGCGCACGCCATGTCCACTGCTCAGCCGGCTGCCGCCAGCACCGCCCTGGACGTCAGCACGGTCGCCAGGTGCCGCCGGAAGTCGGCGTCCGAGTTCACGTCGCTGGTCGGGTGGGTGCCCTCGGCTGCGTGGGCGGCGGCCGCGCGGACCGACTCGGCCGTGGCCGGCTGCCCGACCAGGGCCTGTTCCACGGCAGTGGCCCGGACCGGCGTCGCCGCCATGTTGGTCAGGCCCACCCTGGCCTCGGCGAACGTGCCGCCCTCCACCCGGACGGCGGCGGCCACGGCCACGATCGACCACGCCTGCGCCACCCGGTTGAACTTCTCGTAGTGCGCGCCCCAGCCGGTGTACTTCGGGACCTGGACCTCCACCAGGATCTCGTCCGCGGCCAGCGCGGTGGTGAAGAAGTCCACGAAGAAGTCGGCGGCGGCCACGGTCCGGCGGCCGTTCGGGCCCGCGATGACGAACCGCGCGTCCAGCGCCAGCGCCGGTGCCGGCAGGTCACCGGCCGGGTCGGCGTGCGCCAGCGAGCCGCCGAACGTGCCCCGGTGCCGCACCTGCGGGTCGGCCACGTGGTCGACGGTGGCCGCGAGCAGCGCGGCGTGCTCGGCGACCAGCGGGTCGCGCTGCACGTCGTAGTGCGTCGTCATGGCGCCGATGACCAGCGAGTCGCCGTCCTCGCGGACGCCCCGCAGTTCGGCCACCTTGCCCAGGTCGACGATCACCGTGGGGTCGGCCAGCCGCATCCGCAGCACCGGCAGCAGGCTCTGCCCGCCGGCCAGCACCTTGGCGTCCTCGCCCGCTTCGGCGAGCGCCCGCACCGCCTCCTCCACAGTGGACGGTGCGACGTAGTCGAATGCTGCCGGGATCACTGGGCACCTCCGGAGATGGAACCGAGCCCGCCACCCGCGGCGCTGGTTGAGTTGTCGGTACCGTCGCCGGACCGGCCGTTGATCGCCCGCCACACCCGCATGGGCGTGCACGGCATCTCGACGTCGTTGACGCCGAGGTGACGGATCGCGTCGACCACCGCGTTCACCACGGCCGGTGTGGACGCGATCGTGCCGGCCTCGCCGACTCCCTTGACGCCCAACGGATTGGTCGTCGACGGAGTCTGCGTCCGGTCCGTGGTGAACGACGGCAGGTCGGCCGCCGACGGGACCAGGTAGTCCGCGAAGGTGGCCGTGGTCAGGGTGCCGGCGTCATCGTGGATCGCCTCCTCGAACAGGGCCTGCGCGATGCCCTGCGCCAGGCCGCCGTGCACCTGGCCGTCCACGATCAGCGGGTTGACCACGACGCCGACGTCGTCGACGCAGACGTACGAGCGGATCTTCACCCCACCGGTCTCGGTGTCCACCTCGGTGGCGCACAGGTGGGTGCCGTGCGGGAACGAGAAGTTGTCCGGGTCGTAGGTGGCCTCGGAGTCCAGCGACGGTTCGACGCCGTCGGGCAGGTCGTGCGCCGCGAACACGGCCAGCGCGACGTCCTGGATGCTGGTCGCCGACTCGGTGCCGCGCACGGTGAACCTGCCGTTGGCGAACTCCAGGTCGTCCGGCGAGCACTCCAGCATGTGCGCGGCGATCGGCCTGGCCTTGTCGATCACCTTGCCGGCGGCCTTGACCGCCGCGATCGCACCCACCGTCAGCGAACGGGAACCGTAGGTGTCCATGCCCTTCGGCGAGGACATCGTGTCACCGTGGATGACCTCGATGTCCTCGAACGGCACGCCGAGCTGGTCGGCGACGATCTGGCTCCACGCCGTCTCGTGCCCCTGGCCGTGTGCCGACGATCCGGTGACCACCTCGACCTTGCCGGTCGCCAACATCCGGATCGCCGCGTGTTCCCAGCCGCCGGCACCGTAGGACAGCGAGCCGAGCACGCGGGACGGTGCCAGGCCGCACATCTCGGTGAACGTCGAGATGCCCAGTCCCAGCTGTACCGGATCGTTCGCTTCGCGCCGCCTGGCCTGTTCGGCGCGCAGACCCGCGTAGTCGAACAGTTCCATGGCCTTGTCGGTGGCGGCCTCGTAGTTGCCGCTGTCGTAGACCAGGCCGCACACCGTGGTGAACGGGAACTCCTCGTGCCGGATCCAGTTGCGGCGCCGCACTTCCATCGGGTCGACGCCGAGTTCCACGGCAAGCTCGTCCATCATCCGCTCGATCGCGAACGTGGCCTCCGGCCGGCCGGCGCCCCGGTAGGCGTCGGTGGGGGTCTTGTTGGTGAACACGTTGGTGCAGGCGAAGTGGTACGCGGGGAACTTGTAGATCGCGTTGAACATGAACGCGCCCAGGATCGGCACGCCCGGCGTGACCAGTCGCAGGTACGCGCCCATGTCGGCGAGCAGTTCCACCTTCAGGCCGGTCACCGTGCCGTCCTTGCGCGCGGACAGCGTCAGTTCCTGGATCTGGTCGCGGCCGTGGTGCGCGGCCTGCACGCTCTCGCTGCGCGACTCGGTGTACTTGACCGGGCGGTCCAGCTTGCGGGCCACCAGGAACGTGATGACCTCCTCCGGCGTCACCTGGAGCTTGCCGCCGAAGCCGCCGCCCACGTCCGGTGCGATGACCCGGACCCGGTGCTCCGCCACGCCCAGCGTCATGGCCAGCATCAGCCGCAGGATGTGCGGGATCTGGGTGGCCGACCACATGGTCAGCTGCGGGCCGGTGGGGTCCACCAGGATCGAGCGGGGCTCCATGAACGCGGGCACCAGCCGCTGCTGCCGGAAGGTGCGCCGGACCACGATCTCGCTGTCCGCGATGGCCTGCTCCACGTCACCGCCGGTGCCGGCAGCGGCCGAGTCGAACACCCAGGTCGCGGACTTGTTGGTGCCCAGGTCGGGGTGCACCAGGTCGGCGCCCTCGGCCAGTGCGGCGCGCATGTCCAGCACCACGGGCAGATCCTCGTAGTCCACGTCGATCGCGTTGACCGCGTCGGCCGCCTCGTAGGCGCTGCGCGCGACCACGACGGCCACCGCCTCACCGGCGAAGTTCACCCGGTCCACGGCCAGCGACGGGGCGGGAGGCGCCTTCATGTCGGGCGTGATCGGCCACGCGCAGGGCAGGCTGCCCTGGTCGTCGGCCAGGTCCGCACCGGTGTACACCGCGAGCACACCGGGGGACTTGCGCGCCGCCGAGGTGTCGACGCGGGTGATCGTGGCGTGCGCGACCGGGCTGCGCAGGATCGCCATGTGCAACATGCCGGGTACGGTCAGGTTGTCCGTCCACCTGGTACGGCCGGTGATCAGGCGGGCGTCCTCCTTGCGCAGCCGGGCCCTGCCGATCTCGTGTTCGGCTGTGGTGGTCATCATTCGCCTCCCACCGCGTGCTGGGCCCTGATCCGCTCGGCCTCGGGGCCGGCGCCGGGTCGCATGGTGTCGGCCGCCTGGCGGACCGCGCGCACGATGTTCTGGTAGCCGGTGCAGCGGCAGAGATTGCCTTCCAGTCCGTGCCGGATCTGCTGTTCGTCCGGATCGGGATGGTCGGCCAGCAGGTCGATCGACTGCATGATCATCCCGGGCGTACAGAAACCGCACTGCAGGGCGTGATTGTCGTGAAACGCCTGCTGCACCGGATGCAGCGTGCCGTCCCTGCCGATGCCCTCGATGGTGGTGATCTCGGCGCCGTCGGCCTGCACGGCCAGCACCGAACACGATTTCACGCTGTGCCCGTTGAGATGCACGGTGCACGCGCCGCAGTTGCTGGTGTCGCAACCAACCACCGTGCCGACCTTGCCCAGCCGCTCCCGCAGATAGTGCACCAGCAGGAGCCGTGGTTCCACGTCGTCGGTGAATGTGGTTCCGTCCACGGTGACGGTGATACGCATGAATCCTCCTCGGCCGGCAGGTCACCAAGCCTGCTCTTTCGCCGAGGGGCTCACAAGCCCACATGACCCCCATTTGCGCAGGTCACCGCAGGTGCGGTGATAACCGCCGAAATGATCCGCAGACGCGGATCAGTGTGCCTGCTCGGCCGGGACACCCGGCTCGCGGTGAATCCGGCCCGTGGTGGCCGCCAGCCGGACGCCCTGGCCGCCCCAGCGCAGCGCGATCATCTCCGCCGCGATCGACACGGCGGTCTCCTCCGGGGTGCGCGCACCCAGGTCCAGTCCGATGGGCGAGGCCAGTTTCGCCAGTTGTTCCTCGGTGACACCGATCTCCCGCAACCGCGCCAAACGATCCTCGTGCGTGCGCCGGGAACCCATCGCACCCACGTAGCCCAGGTCCAGGCTCAGCGCGACCTCCAGCAGCGGCACGTCGAACTTGGGGTCGTGGGTGAGCACCGTGACGACGGTCCGCCCGTCGATCCGCCCGGCCTCCGCCTCCGCGGCCAGGTACCGGTGCGGCCAGTCGACGACGACCTCGTCGGCGTGCGGGAACCGGGTGGCCGTGGCGAACACGGCACGCGCGTCGCACACCGTGACCTGGTACCCGAGGTACGAACCGAGACCGGCCATGGCGGCCGCGAAGTCGATGGCCCCGAACACCAGCATCCTCGGTGGCGGCTCGAAGGCGTTGACGAAGACCTTCATGCCCTCGCCGCGCCGCTGACCGTCCGGCCCGTACTGGAGCGTGGCGCTGCGCCCGGCGGCCAGCAGGCCCCTGGCGTCGTCGGCGATCGCGTCGTCGGCCCGCTCGGACCCCAACTGGCCGACCACTTTGTCCGGCCACACCACCAGGTAGCGGCCCAGCCAGTCCGAGTCCGGGTGCTCGACCACCTTGGCCACCGCGACCGGCCGGCCGTCGTGTACCGCCTGGACGATGTCGGGCAGTTCGGGGAAGCTCTGCTGGTCCACGGCCTCCACGTAGACGTCCAGGATGCCGCCGCAGGTCAGGCCCACCGCGAAGGCGTCGTCGTCGCTCACGCCGTAGCGCTGCAACACCGCGCCGCCCTCGGTGATCTTCTCCTGGGCCAGTTCGTAGACCGCGCCCTCGACGCAGCCGCCGGACACGCTGCCGGACACCTCGCCGTCCCCGGCCACCAGCATCGCGGACCCCGGCTCCCTGGGCGCCGACCGGAACGTCGCCACGACGGTGCCCAGGCCGACCCGTTCCCCGGTCGACCACCTGCGGTACAACTCGTCCAGTACGTCACGCATCACGGATCTCCCGAAGGATGGCTTCCAGGGCGGCAAGGCTGTGGCCGGCCACCAACCTGTCAACGTAGGGAAGGGCCGCCGTAATTCCGGACTGTACCGGACGGTAGTCCGCCTGACCGGCGTGCGGGTTCGCCCAGATCACCGTGTGCGCCAGCCGCCGCAGCCGCGCCATCTGCTCCGCGAGCAGGGTCGGATCGCCGCGTTCCCAGCCGTCCGAGAACAACACCACGACCGCCCGCCGGGCCACCCCGCGCTGGCCCCACCGGTTCAGGAACGCCCGCAGGCCCTCGCCCAACCGGGTCCCGCCGGCGAAGTCCGGCACCGCGGACGACGCGGCCGCCAGCGCCTGTTCCGGGTCACGCAGCCGCAACTGCCGGGACACCCTGGTCATCCGGGTGCCCAGGGTGAACACCTCGGTCGAGCCCGGTGCCCGCCGGGTGATGACGTGCGCGAACCGCAGCAGCGCGTCGGCGTAGGGCTTCATCGACCCGGACACGTCGACCAGCAGCACCAGCCGGCGCGGCCGGGTGGCCGCGCGGTGCTTGGGCAGCCGGACCGGTTCGCCGCCGTTGGCCAGCAGGGCGCGCAGCGTTCGGCGCGGGTCGAGATCACCGCGCCGGGACGGCCGCCTGCGGGACGCGCGCCGGGTGGGCGGTTCGATCCGCAGCAGGGCCAGCAGTTCCCGCAGGTGCTGTCGCTCCGCAGCGGACAGTTCGCTGATATTGCGGCGCCGCAACACTTCCACGTCACTCGGGGCGAGCGTCGGGACGGCGGTGCGCTCGCCGTCCGGGGTGGTCGCGGTCGACGCCGCCGGCAGCACGCTCGCGGTCATCGGCGTGCGCGCCGGGGCGTCGTCGGCCGGTGGCGTCGGGCGGGGCGGCCGCCAGCCCGGGGAGAACCAGGCGGCGAACGCCTCGTCGTAGGCGGGCAGGTCGTCGGGCTGGGCGCAGAGCGTGACCCGGCCTGCCCAGTACAGGCTGGCCGGGTCCGTCAGGTCCAGGCGGCCGACCGCGTCCAGGTAGGCGGTCGTCCGGTGGGGGTCGCAGGGCAGGCCGGCGCGCCGCAGTGCGTGCGTGAACCCGACCAGCCCGGGCAGGGGCTCGACGGGCGAAGTACCGGTACCCATGCCCGCATTGTCACCCCAAGTCGCCGGAGATGGGAATCACCGCAGGTCAGGCGACCGGCGCTGCGATGATCCGGCGCCGGTACCACCAGATCCCGGCCGCGCCCGCCGCCACGATGGACAGCCCGACCACCTGATGCACGGCCACGTACGAGCCGACCGACAGGCTCATCGCCAGGACCGTCAGCGCGGCGGCGTGGGTGACCAGCGTCGCACCGGCCAGCACGGTGATCATGGCGGCGGAACGGCGGTCCAGCGTGACGGTGCGCTTGGTCAGGCGCAGCAGCGGAACGATCAGCGGGCGCCCTACCAGCACGGACGCCAGGCAGGCCAGGCCGATCAACCCGGTGGGTGCCGCGTCCCGCAACTCCAGCCCCAGCGGGCTGCCGCCGGTCAGCCACACCACCAGCAGCCCGGCGCCGTACAGCGCGACACCGGCGACGCCGATCGGGTCGACCGCCCGTGACACGACCAGCCTGCCCAGTGTCCACAGCAGCGGGACGGCGGCACCGATCGCCAGCGACACCGTGTCGTTGTCCACAGTGGACTTGATCAGCTCGAAGACCACGATCGGTGCCACGAGGTTGACCAGCACAGCGGGCCCGATTCGCCGGTACAGCGCGGAAATCGAGGGCGTTCCCATCGTGTCTCCTTCTCGGTGGGCCGCCGGGGTGGCGGCCATACCGAGAACGATGCCGGGACACGGGCCCCGAATCGCCCCTCCCCGGGTGGAACCGTGGTCGATCTTCGCTCCGACCGGGGGTGGACCCCGGACTCAACCCGCGAGCAGCGCGTCCAGTCCCGCGGCCACCACGCGCTCGGTGTCCTCGCGGTACTTCAGCACCGCGCCCAACGTCGCGGCGGCCGACTGCGCGTCCAACTCCGAGGCGCCCAACGCCAGCAGCGCGGCGCCCCAGTCCAGCGCCTCCGCCACACCGGGCGGCTTGAGCAGCTCCAGCTGGCGCAACCGGCGCACCGCACCGGCCACCTGCGCGGCCAGCCGGTCGCCGATGCCGGGCAGGCGGCGGCTGATGATCGCCACCTCCCTGGCCAGGTCCGGATGCTCCAGCCAGTGGTAGAGGCAGCGGCGCTTCAGCGCGTCGTGCACCTCACGGGTCCGGTTGGACGTCAACACCACCACCGGCGGCACGGCGGCCCGCACCTCGCCCAGTTCCGGGATGGTGACCGCGTGCTCGCTCAACACCTCCAGCAGGAAGGCCTCGAACTCGTCGTCCGCGCGGTCCACCTCGTCCACCAGCAGCACGCACGGCGCCTCGCGCAGCGCTCGCAGCAGCGGTCGGGCCAGCAGGAACCGCTCGGTGTACAGCGACGACTCCACTGTCTGCGCGTCCAGGCCGCCGTCGGCCAGCGCCTCCAGCGTGCGCAGGTGCAGCAACTGGCGCGGGAAGTCCCAGTCGTAGAGGGCCTGTGCCGCGTCGATGCCCTCGTGGCACTGCAACCGGATCAGCCGCAGGCCCAGCGCCTCGGCGACGGCCAGCGCCAGCGCGGTCTTCCCGGTGCCCGGCTCGCCCTCGCAGAACAGCGGGCGGCGCATGGTGATCGCCAGGTACGCGGCGGTGGCGAGACCCTGGTCGGCGAGATACCCGACGCGGTCCAGCCGAACTGCCAGGTCGTCGGGACTGCTCACCGGGTCGTCGGTGATCGCATCGGCCATGAGGGCAGTCTAGGTGGGGCTCGGGGTCGGGTTCCGGGGTCGGTCAGGGTCCGGCCCTGATGTCGCGGGCGGCCGGCGCGGCGAACCTGGAGTCATGACATACACGACTCAGAACGACCGGCCGGTCCGCACCTTCCGCCGCAGCACGGACGACCGGGTGATCGCCGGGGTGTGCGGTGGCGCGGCCAAGCTGCTCGACATTGACGTCTCGCTGCTGCGGGTGCTGCTCGTCGTCGCCACGATCTTCGGCTTCGGCCTGGGCGCCGTGGCCTACCTGGTGTGCTGGATGGTGGTGCCGGAGGAGGGTCGCTGACGCGTCAGGCGCTGCGGCTGGGGGTGAGCAGGCCGTGCAACCGGGCCGGCATCCGCTTCTCCAGCCCGAACGGCTCCAGATGGGCCTGGAACACCTCGGTGAACGCCCGCTCGACCGTCGCGGTGTCCCAGTTGTTGTTGGTCAGGATCGGCTGCTTCAGGTAGGGCTGGCCGACGATGTGCAGCTCCCGCCCGTTGCACCGGATGAGTTGGCCGGTGATCCCGGCGGACCGCTCGGACAGCAGGAACAGGACCACGGGGGCCACCCTGCCGGGCGTCTGCTCGGGCGGTGAGTTGCGCAGGCTGCGCTCGGACTCCCACACCATCCGGGTGTGCGCGACCGGGCAGAGGGCGTTGACGCGGATGCCGATGTCGTCGGTGTCCAGCGCCCACGAGTAGGTCAGCGAGGCGATGGCGCCCTTGCTGGCCGCGTAGGCGGCGAGCTTGCGCTGGCCGAGCAGGGCGCCCGAGGCGATGTTGACGATCGACCCGGTGGTGCCGGCCGCGCGCATCGCGACGATCGCGGCCTGGCCGCAGTGGAACACCCCGAAGAAGTTGGTCTCGAACAGCTCGCGCATCCGCTCCGGGCTGTCGTCCCAGGGCAGTGCCTCGTAGTTCACCCCGGCGTTGTTGACCAGGCCGTCGATGCCGCCGTAGGTGTCCAGGCAGTAGTCGATGAGCGCCTGGGCGTCGGTCGGCTTGGCCACGTCGTGGCCACTGGCCACGGCCTCCCCGCCGTAGGACCGGATGTGCTCCGCCGTGCGCTCGGCGAAATCCGCGTCGATGTCGTTGACCACCAGCCTGGCGCCGGCGTGCGAGGCATGGATCGCGTATGCCTCGCCCAGTCCCCTGCCCGCGCCCGTGACCACGATGGCCTTGCCGTCCAGGATCCCCATGGCCACAGAATCCGACAGCTACCCACGCGATGGGAGTGCATCTCGGCGAAAGGCCACGCCACTGCGCCGAACGGGCGACCCTGATCGGTCGGGCTGTTGTGCCGGGCAGATCGCCGGTGACCGGTCATGCCGGTGGGCTTGCCGGCGGAGTGCACACCGCTGAACGGACGAGCACCGCCGTTGGTCACCGTGGGCCGTGCGGTGTCACACCATCGGTACCCACAAGTCCATCCACAGACGTGTACAACTCCCTGGTCCGAATGGACCAGTCGGACACAGAGAGTGGCCCCGGACACCTGCGGTGTCCGGGGCCACCCGGGTACTGCGAACCTCAGACGGATCAGAAGTCCATGTCACCGGCGCCGGGAGAGGCGGGGGTGGCGGCGTTCTTCTCCGGCTTGTCGGCCACGACGGCCTCGGTGGTGAGGAACAGGGCCGCGATCGACGCCGCGTTCTGCAGCGCGGACCGGGTGACCTTCGCCGGGTCGATGATGCCGGCGGCGATCAGGTCCTTGTACTCACCGGTGGCGGCGTCCAGACCCTGACCCGAGGGCAGGCCCTTGACCTTCTCCGCCACGACGCCACCCTCGAGACCGGCGTTGATCGCGATCTGCTTGAGCGGCGCCTCCAGGGCGACCCGGACGATGTTGGCGCCAGTGGCCTCGTCGCCCTCCAGGCCGAGCCCGCCGAACGCGTCCTTGGCGGCCTGCAGCAGAGCCACGCCACCACCGGCGACGATGCCCTCCTCGACGGCGGCCTTGGCGTTGCGCACCGCGTCCTCGATGCGGTGCTTGCGCTCCTTGAGCTCCACCTCGGTGGCGGCACCGGCCTTGATCACCGCGACGCCGCCGGCCAGCTTGGCCAGCCGCTCCTGCAGCTTCTCGCGGTCGTAGTCGGAGTCGCTCTTGTCGATCTCGGCGCGGATCTGGTTGACCCGACCCTGGATCTGCTCGGCGTCACCGGCACCCTCGACGATGGTCGTCTCGTCCTTGGTGACGACGACCTTGCGGGCCTTGCCCAGCAGCGACAGGTCGGCGCTGTCCAGCTTGAGGCCCACGTCCTCGCTGATCAGCGTGCCACCGGTGAGGATGGCCATGTCCTGCAGCATCGCCTTGCGACGGTCACCGAAGCCGGGCGCCTTGACGGCGACGGACTTGAAGGTGCCCTTCAGCTTGTTGACGATCAGGGTGGCCAGGGCCTCGCCCTCGACGTCCTCGGAGATGATCAGCAGCGACTTGCCGGCCTGCATGACCTTCTCCAGCAGCGGCAGCAGGTCCTTGACCGTGGAGATCTTCTGCCCGAACAGCAGGATGTACGGGTCGTCCAGCACGGCTTCCTGGCGGTCGGCGTCGGTCACGAAGTAACCGGACAGGAAACCCTTGTCGAAGCGCATGCCCTCGGTGAGCTCCAGCTCCAGCCCGAGCGTCTGCGCCTCCTCGACGGTGATGACGCCTTCCTTGCCGACCTTGTCCATCGCCTCGGCGATCAGGTCGCCGATGGTCTGGTCGGCAGCGGAAATCGAGGCCGTGGCAGCGATCTGCTCCTTGGTCTCGACCTCCTTGGCGGTCTTCAGCAGCTGCTCGGCGACCGCCTCGGTGGCCTTCTCGATGCCCCGCTTGAGGGCCATCGGGTTGGCACCCGCGGCGACGTTGCGCAGGCCCTCGCGCACCAGTGCCTGGGCCAGCACGGTGGCGGTGGTGGTGCCGTCACCCGCGACGTCGTCGGTCTTCTTCGCCACCTCCTTGACGAGCTCGGCCCCGATCTTCTCCCACGGGTCCTCGAGCTCGATCTCCTTGGCGATGGAGACGCCGTCATTGGTGATGGTCGGCGCGCCCCACTTCTTCTCGAGCACGACATTCCGGCCCCTCGGGCCGAGCGTCACCTTGACGGCGTCGGCGAGGGTGTTCATGCCGCGCTCGAGTCCGCGGCGGGCTTCCTCGTCGAACGCGATCATCTTGGCCATTGCGGTGTGGTCCTCCGGTTGGACAACCATGGCGCGCGGGAACGCGGATGTGCGTTCCGCTGCCATGCAGGACACGTGGCTCGGCCAGGCTCGGTGCCCGCGACGGACGGTCGGCCCAGGGGTTCGCACCACCCGGACGTCGACCTCACCGTCCCGACCTCAAGGCGTTTCGTGCGGCGCACTCACGCCTGGCACTCGGGTGGTCCGAGTGCCAATGCCGTGTTTAGCACTCTCCGCTCCCGAGTGCAAGAACAGCACGTCAGGGTGGGCGTGGGATGCCCGATCGGGTGTCACCCGCTGAACGCGATGATGAGCACGACGATCACCACGAGGATCGCCACGCCCACCAGGATGGGCAGTCCCCACCGGGACAGCAGCCCGCGTTCCGGGGCGAACGCGCTGGCGTTCACCGGGGCCGGTGGCCGCAGCCGGACCGGCTCACCACTGACCTGGGGCATGCCCTGCCCGGGCGGTCGCTGCGGCTGTGGCTGCTGCTGTTGCTGATGTTGCGGTGGCGTCGGCCGGCTCATCGGGGGCGGGAACGCGGCCCGGGCCGGGGTCGGCTGCGGTGCCTGCCACGGCGGGGGCGTCTGCACCGGCTGCGGGCCGGACGGCGGACCCACCGGCGTGGCCGGCCGGGGACCGGACTGCGGCCCCGAGGACGGTTCGGCCGCCGGGGTGGCACCGGCGCCCCGGACCAGCGGCGCCATGCCCGGCCGGGCCACCGAGGCCAGCGCCGAGCGCGCGGCCGCGACCAGCGACCGGCAGTCCGGGTAGCGGCCGGCGGGCTCCTTGGCCATGCCCTTGCGGATCACCGTGTCGATCGACGCGGGCAGCATCACCAGCCCGGTGACCGGCGGTGGCTCGCGCGTGAGGTGGCCGGCGATCACCGAGGGCACCTCACCCTGGAACGGCGGCCTGCCGGTGAGGCACGCGAACAGCACGCAGGTCAGGGCGTACTCGTCGGTCCGGCCGTCCACCGGTTCGCCGCGCAGGTGCTCGGGCGCCGCATAGGTGGGCGAGCCGAGGAAGTCACCGCTGCGGGTGCGGTGGCCGGTGGCGCCGCGCCGGGTCAGGCCGAAGTCGGCCAGGTAGACGTGTTCGCTGGCCGACTCCCGCGTGGTGACCAGCACGTTGGCCGGTTTCACGTCCAGGTGCACCAGGCCCCGGTCGTGCAGCATGTCCAGCGCCTCGGCCACCTGCGCCAGCAGCGCCAGCGCGCGGGCCGGGGACAGCGGGCCGTCCTTGATCAGCTTGGCCAGGTCGGCACCGTCCACCAGCCGCATGGCGATGAACAACAGACCGTCGATCTCGCCGAAGTCGTACAGCGGGACCACGTTCGCGTGGTCGATGGCGGAGGTGTTGCGGGCCTCGTCGACGAACCGCTCGCGGAACTCGGCATCTCCGGTCAGGTTCTCGCCCATCACCTTCAGGGCGACCTTGCGACCGAGCCGGACGTCGGTGGCGCGGTACATCACGCTCATGCCGCCTCTGCCCAGCACACCGTCGATGCGGTAATGACCGACGCGACGCCCGGTGAGGTCCTCCGACACGCACGGCAGCCTAGCGGGCCGCCGGAACCAGCCCGTTCAGCCAGGTGGCCATCGCCCTCGGTCCCCGGGTCTGGGTGACCAGTTGGCCCGGGCCGGCGAAGTCCAGCACCAGCCCCTCACCGGTGCGCACCGACTGGTTCTCCACCGACGGGTGGACGGCCCGCAGCCGGCACTGCACGGTGTCCGGGTAGGCCACCAGGTGGCCGGGATCGACGGTGATCAGCTCGCCGGGGGCCAGCGTGACCAGGTCCAACGCGCCGCAGCAGGCCAGCACGAGCGGACCGGAACCGTCGACGTGCGCCAGGAAACCGACGTCGCCGCCGAAGATCGTGCGGAACCCGAACCAGCCGATCTCCAGCCGGACCGTGCTGGCCGCCGCCACCCAGGAGTCGCGGCCGACGCACCAGCCCGCGGTGCCGTCCAGTTCCAGCAGGTGCAGGTCGCCGGGCAGGGCGGGTGAGACGTCGATCCAGCCGCCCTCCGGCGGGGCCGTGCAGATCTCGGCGTCCTTCCACGACTTCGCGAGCTGCTTGAACGCCGTGCCCGCCGCGCGTTCCACGCCGACGCCGTAGCTGGTCGCGACCATCGCACCGGCCGAGGTCAACACGCCCTCACTGGGCGCCAGCACCAGCCTGGCCACGCCGAACGTGGGTGTGTGGCGCGTGCGGACCTGCACGTGTCCATCCCTTCCCCCGACTGATCGATCACGGCAGTGTGGCACGAACCGTACGGCGGTCGGTCCGGGTCGGGGTGTGAGGATGTCCGCATGCCTGACGCACGCGCAGCACTGGTCACCGTCGAGGAACACCGGACCCGGGTGGCGGACCTGCTCGGCCGCATGCCCGTGGTCGACCTGCCGGTGGCCGACTGCCTCGGCCTGGTACTGGCCGCCGACCTGACCGCGCCGATCTCGCTGCCGCCGTTCGACAACTCGGCGATGGACGGGTACGCGGTCCGGGCCGCCGAGCTGGCCGGCGCCACCCAGGACACCCCGGTCACGCTGCCGGTGGCCGAGGACATCCCGGCCGGCCGGACCGACGTGGTGCCGCTGGCGCCGGGCACCGTGCACCGCATCATGACCGGCGCGCCCATGCCGCCCGGCGCGGACGCCGTCATCCCGGTCGAGCGGACCGACGGGGGCACCGAGACGGTGCGACTGTTCGGCGAGGTCGCTGCCGGCACCCACCTGCGGCTGGCCGGCGAGGACGTGGCCGGCGGCAGCGTGGTGCTCGCCGAGGGCACCGTGCTCGGGCCGGTCCAGCTCGGCCTGGCCGCCGCCGTGGGCAACGCGGCGCTGCCGGTGCGCCGTCGGCCCAGGGTGCTGGTGCTGTCCACCGGGTCCGAACTGGTCGAGCCCGGCCGGCCGCTGCTGCCCGGTCAGATCTACGAGTCCAACGGGGTCATGCTGGCCGCCGCCGTGCGGGCCGCGGGCGGCGAGCCCGGCCAGCTCCGGTTCGTCCCCGACGACGTGGCGTCCTTCCACGCCGCCCTGGCCGACCACCTGCCCACCGCCGACCTGGTGATCACGTCCGGCGGGGTGAGCGCGGGCGCCTACGAGGTGGTGAAGGACGCGCTGAACGGGCAGGGCGTCACCTTCTACAAGGTGGCCATGCAGCCGGGCGGGCCGCAGGGCGCCGGCCGCTACCACGGCGTGCCCGTGGTGACGCTGCCCGGCAACCCGGTGAGCGCGGCCATCTCGTTCGAGATCTTCGTGCGGCCGGCGATGCTGGCCGCGCTGGGCCACCGGCTGACCGAGCGGCCCCGCCCGGTGGCCGCGCTGGCCACGGCGGTCACCGCGCCGCCCGGGAAGCGGCAGTACCGGCGTGGCCACTACGAGCCGGGCGACGCCAGCGTGGCACCGGTCGGCGGGCCGGGTTCCCACCTGTTGGGCTCGTTCGCCGTGGCCAACTGCCTGTTCGTGGTCCCGGAGGCGGCGGACGCGCTGCCGGCGGGCGCCGAGGTGGAGATCATCGACCTGGCCGGACTGTCCAGCTGAGCACGGTCCGTACGCCCGTCATCACCCACCGCGACGGCAACTACACTGTTGTCAGGTGGGGTGGCCGGCGCGACGTGCGCCGTCGGGGGGCGCACGGGCGCCGTCCACCTGGCCCGGTCGACGTGGCGTACGGTAGCGCCCGTTCGCGACCGCGATCCGAATGGACTGACCGAACATCATGACCGCCGACGCTGAACGCAGCACCGCCGGCTCCTCCACCGTCGCCCACGCCGTGACCCTGGTCCGGCAGGCGCTCCCGCCCATGCACCCGGCCGGCCGGCCGTTCGTCCTGGCAGGGGCCGTCATCACCATGCTGGTGCGGCGACGCAGCAGAGCACTCGGAGTGCCGTTCGCCCTGCTCACCGCGTGGTGCGCGTGGTTCTTCCGCGAGCCGCGCCGGGTCACGCCGCGCCGACCGGGCGTCGTCGTGGCGCCCGCCGACGGCACCGTGTCCAGCGTGGTCGAGGCCGTGCCGCCGGCCGAACTGGGCCTGCCCGTCGAGCCGATGCTGCGGGTGAGCGTGTTCCTGTCCGTGCTGGACGTGCACGTGCAGCGGTTCCCGGTGGACGGCGAGGTCGTACGGGTCAACTACCGGCCCGGCAAGTTCCTGTCCGCCGACCTGGACAAGGCCAGCGACGACAACGAGCGCAACAGCATGCTGCTGCGCACCCCGGACGGCACCGACCTGGTCGTGGTGCAGATCGCCGGGCTGATCGCCCGGCGCATCGTGTGCTCGGCCGCCGAGGGCGGGAAGGCCGTGGCCGGCGGCACCTACGGCCTGATCCGGTTCGGCTCCCGGGTGGACACCTACGTGCCGCTGGGCAGCCGGATCATGGTCGAGTCCGGCCAGCGCACCATCGGTGGCGAGACGGTCGTCGCCGAGTTCGGACCGGAGGTGTCCGGTGCCCGCTAGGACGCCCGGCGTCCGGGTGCTGCCCAACGCGATCACCGTGCTGGCGCTGTGTTCCGGCCTGTCCGCCGTGCAGTTCGCCATGTCCGGCTTCTACGAGCTGTCCATCGCCGCCGTCGGCCTGGCCGCCGTGTTCGACAGCCTGGACGGCCGGATCGCCCGGCTGCTGGACGCCACCAGCAAGATGGGCGCCGAGCTGGACTCGCTGTCCGACGCGATCGCGTTCGGGGTGGCGCCCGCGCTGGTGATCTTCATCTGGCGGCTGCACGAGTACCGCGCCGGCTGGGTGGTCACGCTGGTGTTCGCGGTGTGCATGATCCTGCGCCTGGCACGGTTCAACACCTTGCTGGACAACACCGAACAGCCGCCCTACGCCAAGGAGTTCTTCACCGGCGTGCCGGCGCCGGCCGGTGGCCTGCTGATGCTGCTGCCGCTGGCACTGGCCAAGCAGATCGGCGACGGCTGGTGGACCACGTCGGTGGTGGTGACCGTGTGGACGGTCGCCGTCGCCGCGCTGCTGATCAGCCGGATCCCCACGCTGTCCGCGAAGACGGTCAAGGTGCCGCCCCAGGCGGTGGCGCCGCTTTTGGTCCTGGTCGGGCTGCTCGCCGCGGCCATCATCACGTTCCCGCTGGGCACGCTGGTGGCGGCGATGCTGGTGTACCTGCTGCACATCCCGTTCGCGGTGCGCCGCTACCACTGGCTGGCCAGGCACCCGGAGGCGTGGGCGGCGCCGCCGCGCGAGCGCCGGGCGATCCGCAGGGCGGTCAGCGCGCGCCGGCTGGGCCTGCGGCCGCCGCTGCGCCGGGTGGCCGGTGTGGCCCGGCGGGCAGTCGGCCGGCCCCGGCGGGACGACGTGCCCACCGTGCTCCTGCCGCACGACCAACCGATGCCGCAGCTGCTGCCGGCGCCCCAACTGCTGCCCCGGCGTGGCTGGCGCCGCGTCGGCCTGCGCCGGGTGACCCGCAGGGTCGGCCAGACCAGGCCGGGCGAGCCCGGTGCCCGGCCCGGCGAGCCCGGCGAACGCCGGCCGGGCTGAGGCGTCCGCCAGTAGGCTGGCGGTGTGCCGGCACCGCAGATCTCCCTGACCGCACGGCTCTCGCCGTCCGCACTGGACACCCGGCGAGGTGTCGTCCGGCTGCATCCCGAGGTGCTCGACGCACTCGGCCTGCGGGCCTGGGACGCGGTGCGGCTGACCGGCGCCAGGGTGAGTGCCGCGCTGGTCGCCGCCGGGGACCGGAAGGCGCCGGTCGGCGTAGTGCTGGTGGACGACGTGACGCTGTCCAACGTCGGCATCACCGAGGGTTCCGAGCTGGTGGTCGCGCCGGTCGAGGTGGCCGCCGCCCGCACGGTCACCGTCGCCGGGACCCGGATGGCGCAGGCGCTGCTCACCCCGGAGACCGTGCGGCTGGCGCTGATCGGCAAGGTCATCACCACCGGCGACGCCGTGTCGCTGCTCCCCCAGGATCTCGCGCCCGCGCCCGGTTCGGACGTGACCGCGGCCCGCCGCATGCTGTCCACCGCGATCGGCGTCCACTGGACGTCGGAGCTGATCACGGTCAGCGCCACCGAACCGGCAGGCGCGGTCGCGGTCCGGCCGGCGTCCGTGTTCACCTGGCGGGACGGTGCGACCACCACCCCGGCCGAACCGGAGCCCGCGCCGCCGGCCGACCTGCCGGCCCCCGAACCGGTCACCGTGCCGCCGGTCACCGACCTGGTCGGCGCCGACGAGGCGGTGCGCAGGCTCACCGAGTGGTTCGACCTGACGTTTCGCCAGCCGGATCTGTTGCGCCGCCTCGGTTCCACCGCCCGCTTGGCCGCGCTGGTCAGCGGACCGGAGGGCGTCGGCAAGACCACCCTGGTCCGCGCGGTGACCAACTCGGTGGGCGCCACACTCGTCGAACTGGCCGCGCCCGGGGTGAGCGCGCTGGAGGCCAACGCGGCGGCAGCAGCCGTGCGGAGCGCGGTGGACCGCGCGGTCGCCGCCGGTGGGCCTGCCGTGCTGCTGCTCACCGACATCGACATGCTGCTCCCGGCCAGCAACCGGCAACCGGTGTCCACGGTCGTGCTGGA
This sequence comes from Pseudonocardiaceae bacterium, assembly GCA_036273855.1. Taxonomy (GTDB): domain Bacteria; phylum Actinomycetota; class Actinomycetes; order Mycobacteriales; family Pseudonocardiaceae; genus DATEPR01. Next base: position 12,560 of record DASUGU010000060.1, on the reverse strand, counting down.
CACCCTGCGGGCCGCCGTGCGCACGCCGCTGCTCGCCCTGGTGTGCACCACGTCGCACGCCGGTTCGGTGGACCCCCGGCTGCGCGAACCCGACCTGGTGGACCGGGAACTGGCGTTGCCCGCGCCGGACGCCCGCGCCCGCACCGAACTGCTGCGCGTGCTGCTGCGCCGGGTGCCGGCCGAGTCCGATGTGGACCTGGGTGCGGTCGCGGAACGGACGCCCGGTTTCGTGGTGGCCGACCTGGGCGCGCTGTGCCGGGAGGCCGCCGTGCGGGCCGCGATCCGGCAGCGGGACGCCGACGAGCCGAAGATCGGCCAGCAGGACCTGATCGGCGCCCTGGACACGGTCCGCCCGGTGTCGATGTCCACATCGGACGTCGTGCTGTCCGGCGGGCTGACCCTGGACGACGTCGGCGACATGGGCGAGGTGAAGCAGTCGCTCACCGAGACCGTGCTGTGGCCGTTGCAGTACCCGGACTCGTTCGACCGCCTGGGCATCGACCCGCCGCGTGGCGTGCTGCTGTACGGGCCGCCGGGCTGCGGCAAGACGTTCATCGTGCGGGCGCTCGCCGGCACCGGTCGGCTGAACGTGTTGTCGGTCAAGGGTGCCGAGCTGATGGACAAGTGGGTCGGCGAGTCCGAACGGGCCGTGCGCGACCTGTTCGCGCGGGCCAGGCAGGCCGCGCCGACCCTGGTGTTCCTGGACGAGATCGACGCGCTGGCACCACGACGTGGCCAGTCCGGCGACTCCGGCGTCGCCGACCGCGTGGTGGCCGCGCTGCTCACCGAACTGGACGGCGTCGAGCCGATCCGGGACGTGGTGGTGCTCGGCGCGACCAACCGGCCGGAACTGGTCGACCCGGCCCTGCTGCGGCCCGGCCGGCTGGAGCGCCTGGTGTACGTGCCGCCGCCGGACGTCGACGCCCGGTCCGCCGTGCTGCGCTCGACCGCAAGGAACACGCCACTGGCCGATGACGTCGACCTGGCGGCCGTGGCGGGCGAGCTGGACGGCTACTCGGCCGCCGACTGTGCCGCGCTGGTCCGCGAGGCCGCGCTCACCGCGATGCGGGAGTCGTTGGACGCCAACGTGGTCACGTCGGCGCACCTGGCGGCGGCCCGGCAGGTGGTGCGGCCGTCACTGGACCCGGCGCAACTGGCCGCGCTGGCCGCCTACGCCGACCAGCGGGCGCTGTAGCGGACTACTTGCCGCCCTTGAAGTCCTCGGTGACGATCACGATCACACCGGGGCTGGCGAACGCGATACCGGAGAACCGGGGCAGCACCCGCATCCCGAAGTCGTGGCCGAGCTCCTCGGCCACCTCCTTCTCGCCCGGCGCCGACGTGAAGTACGCGGTCGAGGTCGGGATGGTGCCCTGCGAGTAGTTGCCCGTGGTGACCACGTCGAAGCCGTCGGCACGGAAGTCCGCGCCCGCGGTGGCGGCCAGGTTCTTGATGAAGCTGTTGTTGTAGACCCGCACCGGGACGGTGGCCCGCAGGCTCGGCTTGCCCGTGGTCTGCCGGGGCGGCGGCACGACCGTGGTGGTCCGGGTCGGCGCCTGCGTCGTGGTCGGCGCCGCGGTGGTGGTCGGCCTGGGGGACGGCGTGGTGGTGCGGGTCGCGCTGGACCGGGTGGTGGGCGGCTGGGTGGTGGCGGTGCTGGTGCCGGTCACCGGCGGGCGACCCTGGGCGCCGGGGCTCCCGCCGTTGCTGGTCAGCGTGAACACGCCAAGGCCGACCGCGATCACGGCGACGCCGAGCAGCACGAAGCCGGCCAACCTGGTCGGCCGCATCCCCTGCATGCTCACCTCGGATCAAAACCCAGTCGACGTGCCGAACGGCTGCGCTGCCGGACCGCGCGCTGCCGGCGGAGACGTTTGATCAGCATCGGATCGACCCGGATCGCTTCCTGCTTGTCCATCAGGTTGTTGAGCAGCTGGTAGTACCGCGTGGGCGACAGGTCGAACAGCTCGCGGATGGCCCTGTCCTTCGCGCCCGCGTACTTCCACCACTGGCGTTCGAAGGCCAGGATCGCGTGCTCGCGTTCGGTCAGGCCGTCGTCCGGCTGGTCCGCCGGTGTCAGGGCCGCTGCGGCGTCCATCTGGCTCCTCGCCTCGTGGTCATGGCCACCGAATCACACCGCTGTGATTCCCCGGCCGTCATTACATCACGTGACGGCGGCCGCCTGCCGCTGATCCACCGGCGCGTCATCCGACCAGTGACTCTAGGGTCACCGGCATGGCGATTCACCCGATCCGGATCGTCGGCGACCCCGGCCTGCGCACGCCGACCCGCCCGGTGACCTCGTTCGACGAGGACCTGCGTCAACTGGTCGCCGACCTGTTCGAGACCAACACCGCGGCCAACGGTGCCGGTCTCGCGGCCAACCAGATCGGCGTGAGCCTGCGGGTGTTCATCTACGACTGTGACGACGACGAGGGCGTGCGGCACACCGGCGTCGTGGTGAACCCGACCCTGGAGACGTCCGCGACGCCGGAGACCATGCCCGACCCGGACGACGACTGGGAGGGCTGCCTGTCGGTGCCCGGCGAGTCGTTCCCCACCGGCCGGGCGGACTGGGCCAGGGTGACCGGCTTCGACGCCGACGGGCAGCCGATCAAGGTCGAGGGCACCGGCTACCTGGCCCGCTGCTTCCAGCACGAGACCGACCACCTCGACGGCCTGCTCTACCTGGACCGCCTGGTCGGGCGGCACGCCAGGGACGCCAAGCGGATGCTCCGCCAGAACCGGTGGGGCGTGCCGGGCCTGTCCTGGGACCCGGCCACCGAACCCGACCCGTTCGCCGGCTGACACCCACCCAGGGTAGCGCCGGGCACCGACGCTCCGGCGGCGTCAGCGCCAGGGCAGTTCGGGCGTCCCGGCCAGTTGCGAGTAGCTGCCGGCGGCGGCCAGTTCGTCGTAGCGGCCGGCCCGCAGGTAGGCGCTCAGCCACGGGGTGCGCAGCCGGCCGGCCACCTCACCGGTGAGCAGGAACGGCAGCGACAACCGCCACGCCAGCACCACGGTGGCGCGGTGCCGGTGCGGGGCCAGCAGCACGACACGGGCCTCGCGCAGCGAGTGCTCGTTGCTGGTGATCGAGCAGTCCGGCGCGAGGTGCTCCCACTCCCAGCGGGTCTCGTCCGCGATCCGGCACAGCACGCAGCCGACCGGCCCGGTACCCAGCCCTTCCCGGCAGGACGGGCAGTCGATCGTGGCCATCGCCCAGTCCACGCACGTCCACGGGTACTCCCCGACACCGCCGGCCAGGATCCGTTCGGCGAAGCCGCGTTCGGCCCGCCCACCCGGCGGCACGCCGTGCTGGTCCAGCAGCGCGTACCAGTCCGCCAGCCAGAATCCGTCCACCGCCCCGGCACAGTCCGGGCAGGTCGGATAGCCGCGGCCGGCCAGTTCGCCGCACGCCAGGCAGTGCTGCACCGCGACGGGCCGCCGCACCCGTCGCCCACCGGGCGGAAACCGATCCGACACGGCCAAACGGTACGACGGACTCGGCGCTGGCACCGGACGACAGGCGTGACTAACCTCGGGGGAGGCCACATCGAACGACCGCGGGAGCTCGCGCCACAGCGGGCTGAGAGGGCGGCTGGCGTCCCGGACGGACGCGGCACCGCCGACCGCCGAACCTGACCGGGTAATGCCGGCGTAGGAAGGAATGCCATGAATTCCACCCGTGCGGGTGACACTGTTCGGGTCGCGCCGCCCACCGCGCTCACCATCGCCGGTTCCGATTCCGGCGGCGGCGCGGGGCTGCAGGCCGACCTGCGCACGTTCTTCGCCTGCGGGGTGCACGGCCTGGCCGCGGTGACCGCGGTGACCGTGCAGAACACGCTGGGTGTCAGCGGTTTCACCGAGATCCCGCCGGACGTCGTGGCCGCGCAGATCGAGACCGTGGCCGGCGACATCGGCGTCGGCGCCGCCAAGACCGGCATGCTGGCCAACCGGGAGATCATCGAGGCGATCGCCCAGGCGTGCGACCGGGTCGGCATCGGCCGCTCCCACCCCACGCCGTTCGTCGTGGACCCGGTCGCCGCGTCCATGCACGGCGACCAGTTGCTGCACGAGAAGGCGTTGGACGCACTGCGCTACGACCTGTTCCCGCGCGCCACGCTGGTCACGCCCAACCTGGACGAGGTGCGCCTGCTCGCCGGTGTGGACGTGCGGCACCCGGACCAGCTGGTCGAGGCGGCCGAGGCGATCCACGCCTTCGGGCCGATGTGGACGCTCATCAAGAGCGGTCATCTCACCGACGAGACCGACTGCGTCGACCTGCTCTACGACGGCTCGGCGTTCCTCGAACTGCCCGGGCCCCGGTACGCCACCAAGCACACCCACGGCGGCGGCGACACGATGGCGGCGTCCATCACGGCGGCCCTGGCGGGTGGCGTGCCGCTGCCGGAGGCGGTGCGGTTCGGCAAGCGGTTCGTGTCCAACTCGGTGCGCGACGCCTACCCGCTGGGCGCCGGCGTCGGCCCGGTGTCGCCGTTCTGGCGGCTCGAAGGGCTGGACCCGATCTAGCTACCGGCCTCGACCTGGCTGGCCTGACCCATCTGGGCGACCTGGGCGGTCTCGCCGGGCTCACCGTTCTCGCCCGGCTCGTCCTCGGCGACCAGGCCCTCCAGCGCGGGCAGCGCGGCCATCAGCAGCCGGACCTGGTCGGCCGGCAGCCGGTCGAGCCTGCGCTGGAGCTCGCGCAGCCGGGTCGAGTACAGGCCGGACGCGACCCGCTCCCCCTCCTTGGTCGGCGTGACCAGGAACGCCCGGCCGTCGGCCGGGTCGGGGGTGCGGCGCACGTACCCGCCGTCCACCAGGCTCGCCACGATCCGGGAGAGGGTCGGCGGGGCGACACCCTCCTTGGCCGCCAGGTCGCCCAGCCGCATCCGCTTGTTGGCCACCAGGGTGAACAGCGCGGACACCGAACCGTGGCCCAGTTCCGAGGAACTGGCGCCGATCCGGCGCAACAGCCGGGACAGGCGGCCGACCGCCAGGTACAGCCGGGCGGTGTCCTCATGCCCGGTCACGTCGGTCTGCACCGTCGTCATCCCTCCATGATGACGGGTACCGGCACCGGTCCGCAGGTGCGGGTGCAACTTGCGGTCGGGCCTACCGGGGTGGGCTGGACGCCTGCGCCCAGAACCGCTGCGGCACCCGCCCGGCCAGCCGGGCCGCCCGCCCGGCCCGCACGCCATCGCGCATCGCGGCCGCCATCAGCACCGGATCGGTGGCCCGGGTGACGGCAGTGGCCAGCAGCACGCCCGCGCAGCCCAGTTCCAGCGCCTGGCAGGCGTCCGACGCGGTGCCGATGCCGGCGTCCAGGATCACCGGAACGCCCGCCCTGGCCACGATCAGCTCGATGTTGTGCGGGTTGCGGATGCCCAGCCCGGTGCCGATCGGCGACCCGAGCGGCATCACGGCCGCGCAGCCCGCCTGCTCCAGCCGCAGCGCCAGCACCGGATCGTCGTTGGTGTAGGGCAGGACGGTGAACCCGTCGTCGACGAGCTGGGTCGCGGCGTCCAGCAGTTCCACCGGATCGGGCAGCAGCGTGCGGTCGTCGGCGACGACCTCCAGCTTCACCCAGTCGGTGGCCAGCGCCTCCCTGGCCAGCCGTGCGGTGAGCACCGCCTCGGCGGCCGAGCGGCAGCCCGCGGTGTTGGGCAGGATCTCGATGTGCAGGCGCCGCAACAGGTCCAGCACGCCGGTGCCGCCGTCCGCGTCCATCCGCCGCATCGCGACGGTGGTCAGCTCGGTGCCGGACTCGACGAGCGCGCGCTCCAGCACGGCCAGGTTGGTCGCACCGCCGGTGCCCATCACCAGTCGGGAGCCGAAGTCGCGGCCCGCGACGGTGAACGGATCGGTGGCCGTCTCGGTCTGTGTGGTCATGTCAGCCTCCCTGCACCGCGGTGAGCACCTCGATCTGGTCGCCGTCCCGCACCGGGGTGTCCGACCAGGACGGTCGCGGTACCACCTCGCCCCGGCACGCCACCGCGATACCGGTCTCCGGGGCGCCGAGCCTGCGCAGCACGTCCGCCACGGTCGTGCCCTCGGCCAGTTCCCACGCCTCGCCGTTGACCACGGCTCTCATCCGATCCTCCCTTCCGCCAGCAGGCCGGCCACCTCGGCCAGCGTGCCGGGCAGCAACAGCAGTCCGTTGCGGCCGTGACCGGTCGCGGCCAGCACGCCGGGTTCCAGCCACCGCACCACCGGCAGGTTGTCCGCGGTGCCCGGCCGGTAGCCCACGCCCGTCTCCACCAGGTGGTAGTCGGCGACCGAGGGCACCAGCGTCTCCGCGTCGGCCAGCAGGTCGCGCACGCCGCTCACCCGGGCGCCCGGCTCGAACCCGGCCTCGTACTGCGTCGCGCCCACCACGAGGTGGCCGCCGTCCCTGGGCACCAGGTAGACGTGCCGGCCCTCGACCAGGCCGCGCACGGTCCGCACCGGCGGCGGCAGTGAACCCGGCCTGGCCCGCAGCCGCAGGATCTCGCCCTTCACCGGCCGCACGGCGTCGGCGAGTGCCGCGTGCACCTGCCCGCTCCACGCGCCCGCCGCGACCACGATCACGTCGGCGGTCAACACCGGCCCGTGGGCGAGCGTGACCTCGCCCGGCGTGACGGATTTCACCGTCGCGGTGAGCCACTCGACGCCGAGTTCGGCGCCCGCGCCGCGCAGCGCGCCCAGCAGCATCCGGTTGTCCACGGCCAGGTCGCCGGGCACGGACAGTCCGGCCCGGACGGACGGGCTCAGGCCGGGTTCCATGGCGCGCAGCGCGCGGCCGGTGAGCAGCTCGACGTCGCGGTCCAGCTTGCCGAGGAACTCGGCCAGGCGGGTCAGCTCGTCGCGGTCCGCACCGTCCATGGCCGCCACCACCGTGCCGTCGGTGCGCAGCCCGGGATCCTTGCCGTGTTTCGCCAGGCGCTCGGCGAACTCCGGCCAGCGGCGTAACGACTCCGTGCCCAGGTCGAGCAGGGTTTCCTCACCCGGCCACGCCTCGGTGACCGGCGCGAGCATGCCACCCGCGACCCAGGACGCCGCCCGCATCGGCATCGGGTCGACCACGGTGACCCGCGCCCCCGACTCGGCTGCCTGCCAGGCGATGCCGGAGCCCAGCGCCCCGCCACCCACGACCGTGATTCTCGTCATCGACCCTCACTCCCTGCGCCGGCATGATCCGGATCAGGTTCGACGGTCGGGGCTGGCAAGCCCCCTCTCAGCCCGGTGCCTCCGGACTCCCGTGGACCACTGCCGACCACGGTAGCGCACGAACGCCGCCGGGTAGCGTGACCGGCGTGCCAGGGATGGATCGCCACCAGATCAGGCAGCGGCTCGCGGACGCCCGGCTGTACCTGTGTACCGACGCCCGGCGGGACCGGGGCGACCTCGCCGAGTTCGTCGACGCGGCGCTCGCCGGCGGGGTCGACATCGTGCAGTTGCGGGACAAGACCGGCGGTGCGCCGCTGGAGGCCAAGCAGGAACTCGCCGCGTTGGAGATCATCGCCGCCGCGTGCGCCGCGCACGGTGCGCTGCTCGCCGTGAACGACCGGGCCGACGTCGCGCTCACCGCAGGCGCCGACGTACTGCACCTCGGCCAGGACGACCTGCCGGTACCGCTGGCCCGCCGGATCGTCGGCGACGACATGGCCATCGGACGGTCGACACACGCGGCCGCCGAGGCCGACGCGGCCGCCGCCGAGCCGGGCGTGGACTACTTCTGCACCGGCCCGTGCTGGCCAACACCGACCAAACCCGGCCGCCCGGCACCCGGTCTCCCGCTGGTGAAGCACACCGCCGCGCTGGGCACCGAGCGGCCGTGGTTCGCCATCGGCGGCATCGACGCCGACCGGCTGCCCGACGTCCTGGCGGCCGGCGCCACCCGGATCGTCGTGGTGCGGGCGATCACCGACGCACCCGACCCGACCGCGGCGGCCGCCGCATTCACGGCTGCGCTGCGCGGGTAGCGACAGGCAGGATCGACGCATGCGACTGGTCACGAAGACGGACATCATCGAGGCGGCGAACCGGATCAAGGGCGCCACGCTGCGCACTCCCCTGGTGCCGGCCACGCTGTATCCCCAGCCCACGGCCGATTCTCGAGGCCCAGGCCGGGAACTCTGGCTCAAGCCGGAGAACCTCCAGCTCATCGGTGCCTTCAAGATCCGGGGCGCGGCGAACGTGCTGGCCCAACTGCCGGACTCGGCCCGGGAGCGCGGCGTGGTCGCGTACTCCAGCGGCAACCACGCCCAGGCGGTCGCCCACGCGGCCCGCCAGGCGGGCGTCCCCGCGCTGATCGTGATCGACGACACAGCCCCGGAACTGAAGCTGGCGGCGACCAGGGCGCTGGGCGCCGAGGTGGTCACCGTGCCGCTGGGCGACCGGCAGCGGGTCGCCGAGGAGATCGCCGTGGAACGCGGCGCGACGCTGGTGCCGCCGTTCGACCACCCCGCGGTGATCGCCGGCCAGGGCACCATCGGCCTGGAGATCATGGCCGACCTGCCGGACGCCGACGTGGTGCTGGTGCCGGTGAGCGGCGGCGGGCTGGCGTCCGGTGTCGGCGTCGCGGTGAAGTCGCTGCGGCCGGAGACGGCGGTGTTCGGCGTCGAGCCGGAACTAGCCGGTGACGCCGCTGCCAGCCTGGCCGCCGGTCACCTGGTGCACTGGCCGGTCGAGGAGCGGGTGAAGACCATCGCCGACGGCCTGCGCGCCGAGCCGTCCGAGTTGACGTTCGCACACCTGACCAGCGTGCTGGACGGGATTCTCACGGTCAGCGAGGCGGAGATCCGCACCACGGTGGGACTGTTGGCCAGGCAGGCCAGGCTGGTGGCCGAGCCGGCGGGCGCGGTGGCGACGGCGGCGGCACTGTTCCGGGCCGATCAGTTGCCGGCCGGCAAGGTGGTCACGGTCGTGTCCGGCGGCAACATCGAACCCACGCTGCTCGCCGAGATCCTCACCGCCTGAGCTGAGCCGGGCGCCCGATGTGCGTCGGCGGACCCTCCACGCCGCAGCACATCGGGTCCTTGTGCTCGGGTTGCACGGCCGGTTCGTCGCCGCGCAGGACGTTGTTGTCGATGCCGAGTGCCACGACCGCGCCGACCAGGGCGAGGACGGCGCAGATCAGCAGGGCGAGGCGCCAGGCCGCGGTGAGCGCGACCGGGTCGGTGTAGGCGGCGCCGGTCAGCCCGACGGCCGCCGGCAGCACGGCGACCGCGAGCAGGCTGCCGGTACGGGCGACAGCGTTGTTCACACCCGACGCCACGCCCGCGAACCGGTCCGGTGCGGCGGCCAACACGGTCGCCGTCACCGGAGCGACCATCGCGGACAGCCCGAGGCCGAACACCACGATCCCGGGCAGCACACCGGTCAGGTAGCTCGCACCGGGCTTGACCTCGCGCAGCAACAGCATGCCGGCGGCGAGCAACAGTGGTCCGACGACCAGTTGGAGGCGCGGCCCGATCTTCTGCGCCAGGCGACCGGACCGGGCGGACAGCAGCAGCATCAGGATCGTGAGCGGCAACCCGGCCAACCCGGCCAGCGTCGGCGGGTAGCCCAGCGACACCTGGAGCTGCACGACGAGCAACAGCAGCACGCCGCCCAGTGCCGCGTAGACGACGAACGTCAGCATGTTGGCCGAGGTGAACGTGCGGCTGGCGAACAGCGACGGCGGCACGAGCGGATCGGCCTGCCGGCGTTGCAGCACGACGAACGTGACCAGACCGACGACGCCGATCACACCGGCCCCGAGCACGACCGGGTTGCCGAGGCCCTCGGCAGGTGCCTCGACGAGCAGCGCGGTGAGCCCGGCCAGCCCGAGCGCGCCGGTGACCGAGCCGACGATGTCCGGCCGGCCCTTCAGGTCGGCGTCGGAGGACTCAGGCACGTAGCGCAACGCGAGGATGACGCACACGACGGCGACGGGCGGGTTGATCAGGAACGCCAGCCGCCACGACCAGACCTGAACCAGCGCGCCCCCGACCAGCGGTCCGGCGGCCGCCGCGATGCCCGACAGCCCCGACCACGCCCCGATCGCCCGTGCCCGGTCGTCACGGGCGAACGAGGATTCGAGGATCGCGAGTGCGCCTGGGGTGAGTAGCGCGCCGCCGACGCCCTGCAGGACGCGGGCGGCGATCAGCAGGCCCATGTTCGGGGCGACGCCGCAGAGCAGGGAGGCGATGCCGAACCAGACGACGCCGATCAGGTAGACGCGGCGCCTGCCGTAGCGGTCGCCCAGGGCGCCTGCGACGAGGACCAGGCCGGCGAGGGTGAGCAGGTAGCCGTCGACGATCCACTGGAGATCGGCCACGGTGCCGTGCAGGTCGGTGCCGATCCTGGGCAGCGCCACGTTGACGACGGAGCCATCCAGCATGGCCATGCCCGACCCGATGATCGTGGTGGCCAGAATGCCCTTGGCCGTCGCGGACCGCCACGGAATGGCCGTAGTCATGCGGCCGCTTCCCGAGCGATCGTTGGTCTACTTCTCCGGACGGCCGTTGATCCGGCTTTCCCGACGATCGTTGGTTCGACGTCCGCCGGGGTCATTGGCCCGGCCGTCCGGGCAGCCGACGATCGAGGATTCCCGGCGACCGTGGGTTCGACGTCCGGCGAGGTCGTCGACTCGGCCTTCCAGGCCATCGTCGGTCCGGCATTCCTGGCGGTCGGCGGACCCGTCCTTCGGGCGGTCGTTGGCTCGGCCGTCCGGACAGTCGGCTGCCTGACATCCCGGGCGACGTCTCGAGTCGCCCGGGCGCTGACTGCTCGGGCCGCGCTGGCTGCTCGGGCCGCTGGTCGCGCGGTCATGGCCGGTTCAGCGTGGCCACGAACTTGTAACGATCACCCCGGTACACCGAACGCACCCATTCCACGGGCTTGCCCTCGGTGTCGAAGGAGTGCCGGGACAGGAGAAGCATCGGGAGGCCGATGTCGGCGCCGAGCAGTTCGGCCTCGGCGGGACTGGCCAGCGCGGTCTCGATCGTCTCCTCGGCGTGTCCCATCTCGACGCCGAAACGTTCCCGCAGGACCTGGTACAGCGAGCCGCCGGAGGTGACGTAGCGGCGGAGGCCCCGGAAGCGGGCGAGCGGGAGATGGGTGGTCTCGATTGCCATCGGCTCGCCGTCCGCGAGGCGCAACCGGTTGAGGCGCAGCACTTTGGCGCTGGCGCGGATGCCCAGCAGGCGGGACAGGTCGGAGTCGGCCGGTTCCTCGGACATCTCCAGGAGGCGGGAACTCGGCTGGCGGCCCTGGGCGCGCATGTCCTCGGTGTACGAGGAGAGCTGGAGGCGCTGGGCGACCTTGGGTTCCGCGGCGAAGGTCCCCTTGCCCTGTACGCGGAGTAGTCGGCCCTCGACGGTCAGTTCGGCGAGCGCCTGACGGACGGTCGTACGCGACACGTCGAACTCGGCGGCCAGGGAACGTTCGGTGGGGATCGGCGAGCCGGGCGGCATGGAACGGAGCAGGTCAAGGAGGTGCCGCTTGAGCCCCCAGTACTTAGGTTCGCGTTGCACACGCGACCTGGCCGCGGCGTCCGTCCCGGCTGTCGACATCTCCAGCATTCGGCCCTCCTCGCGCTGTCCTGCAGACAGGATGCCCTGTCCCGGCCACTCCACGCGACGGAACCCCCGCGTGTCGCCACCTCCCACCACCCCACCGAACCACGCACTCACCCACCGCAACCAGCCACAGTCGCCAGCCGCTAACACCCGCCGCATCCAGCACCCACCGGACAACACACCCAGCCCCGCACGGGCGCATGTCGACCACCCAGTGGTCAACTCCAGCAGATCCAGCGCGAGTAGGCCACTCAACGAACGACACGCCCGGACAAGCCAACGAGGCCGCGCAAGTCGTCCGCCAAACGGCCAACTCGGCTTGACTCATTCCCGGCCGGCGCAAGTCGGCCGCCTGACAAATAATGCACCCACCCCATCGCGCATTTGTCGACCACTCAACGAACGACTTGCCAGGCGCATCGCGCATCGCGTGTCGGCCACCCAATGGACGACTCGCCCGGGCCTATCACGAACACATGTCGCCCGCTCAATGATCAGCTCACGCAGGCTGGCTGCCCGCCCGCGCCGCGCAAATCGACCTCTCAATGGACGACTCACCCGCGCCGTCTGCCACGCATGTCGACCGCTCAGCAGCCAACTCACACCGGCCCGCCCACATTGCACGAATCGGCCGCTCAATGGACGACTCGGCCGGGCCATCCCTGCGCGTGCCGACCATTCAGTGGCCAGCTCAGAGGGCAGTCCACTCCTGCCACACGAATCGGCCACTCAATGGACGACTCACCCAAGCAACCACACGTGCCCTGCGCGCCGACCATTCAGTGGCCAGCTCAGGCAGTCGCCGGTTACGCGAATCGTCCGCTCGATGGACAACTCACCCAAGCCAGCACACGTGCTCCGTGTGCTGACCGTTCAGACCCGTTTCCGCGAGTAGTGGGCTGAGTTGATCTCCAGACGGGTGGTGTTGATCTTCGGATGGGTGTCCTCGCGCCCCCGGGCACAGCGGTGGCCCGGTGGACGCGCCGGGTTCGCGTTGTCCGAGGCCACGGGTAA
>DASUGU010000059.1:0-4043 GCA_036273855.1 Pseudonocardiaceae bacterium | reverse complement strand
GGAACGCCCACAGGAACGTCAGGCCCAGGGCGATCCGCAGCACCGCGAGCACCTGGAAGCGGGCGGCGGTCGCCGGCGTGCCGGTGTCGACCGGCGTCGGCATGTCCTGGTGGGGAACGACCGGCTGGGCGGTCGGGGCGGCGGTCTTGATGTCCTTGATGGACATGGTGTGCCTCCTTCCGAGTAGGCAAGGGAAGTATTGGCCGGGCCCCGGTCCGGGCACCGCTGGCGAAGCTCCCCTTCCGGGAGGACCTCGGTGGGTGAGGACCGTGGCCGGGCAGATGTCGAGGTCGAGGCCGAAAGTCCCGGTTGTCGGGGGCACCGTTTCTTGGCGGAATCTGGGAGTTCGTGGCAAGGTCGTTCCTGGCCCGCTGCGTTACCGTTCGCCGCTGGTCACAATGGTGGGATGGACATCTCGGAGCAGCGACCACGTGTCCTGTTGGTCGAGGACGACGGCCGGTTGGTCGTGTTGCTGCGCCGACTGCTCGTGGAGGGTGGCTACGACGTCGACGTGGCGTCCGACGGCCAGCGCGCTCTGCATCTGGGGCTCACCCGTACGTATGACGTCGTGGTGTTGGACCGTGGTCTACCGGTCCTGGACGGGCTGGACGTGCTGGCGCGGCTGCGGGCGAACGGGATGGTGACACCAACGTTGGTGCTGTCCGCGTTGGCCAATCCGGCGGACAGGGTCACCGGACTGGACGCGGGTGCGGAGGACTATCTGGGCAAACCGTTCAGCATCGACGAACTGCTTGCCCGGCTGCGAGCGCTGCGGCGTCGTCATCTGGACGAGGCACGGTGTCTGCCGTTGCCGTGCGGCGTGCTGGACCTGGACACCCGGCAGGTGTCGGTGACCGGTCAGCAGCGGGTGCGACTGTCGGCGCGGGAGTGCGCCCTGCTGGCGACGCTGGCGGGCCGGCCGAGGAAGGTGTTCTCCCGGGACGAGTTACGGGTGCTGGTGTTCGACGACGCCAGCGTGGAAACGGTCGAGACCTACGTGCACTACCTGCGCCGCAAGCTGGGTCGTGGCGTGATCGACACCGTGCGGGGTGCCGGATACCAGATCGGTACGGTCAGATGAGGACGCGAGACCGCTCGGCCGACGAGCGGATCATCCGGCGCGCGACACGGCGGATCGCATTGCAGACGGCGGTCGCGGTCGCGGCGGCGGTGTTGGGGCTGACGACGATCGCGGCGCTGGTGGTGTTGCGTGGCCAACACGCTGCCGATGACCGCTCGATCACCACGACCATCGAGATCGCCGATGACGTGACCGACCCGCCGGCGGGTATGTGGTTGGTCATGCGGGAGAACGGCAGGCAGGAGGTCGGCCCCGGCCTGCCGGCCGGCCTACCCGACCAGTCACAGTTGGATCTGGTCAGCGCGGATGGTGTGGCCCGGTCGGCCGACGTGACCGTCGACGGTCGGGACTACCGGGTCGACACCCGGCGGCGGCCCGATGGCGATGTCGTGCAGGCGGTGCTGGACCTGAGCGCCGATCACGCCGAGCGGGCGCGCTTGCTGGAGGCGTATCTCATCAGCGGTGCCGTCGGCCTGGTGGTGGCCTCGGTGATCGGGTTGTGGTTGGGGCGCCGGGCGGTGGCGCCGTTGGCCGAGGCGCTGGCGCTGCAACGGCGGTTCGTCGCCGACGCCGGACACGAGCTGCGCACTCCGTTGACACTGTTGAGCACCAGTGCGCAGTTCGCCCAGCGCGCTCTCGGCCCGGACCCCGATGTGGAGACCGCCCGGTCCGACGTCGACCGCCTGGTCGCCGACACGGCACATCTGACCGCGGTCCTGGACGACCTCCTGCTGGCCGCCGATCCCCGGCAGGCGCACGTCGACGAGGTCGTCGCCATGAACGACCTGGTCGAGGACACGGTGGAGTCGGCGCGGCCGCTGGCCGAACGGCACGGCGTGGCGCTGGCATGGGTCGACGACGGCGGGCGATCGGCCGTGCTCGGTTCGCCGGCGAGCCTGCGCCGGGCGGTCACCGCGCTGTTGGACAACGCGATCCGGCACGCCGACGGCTCGGTGTGCGCCACGGTCGGCGTCGACGGGGGAGACGTCGTGGTCGACGTGCACGACGACGGGCCGGGCGTGGCACCGGAGGTGATGGTCACCATGTTCAACCGGTTCGCCACGGTGCCGTCGGGCGGACGTCCGGTCGCGCCTCGTCGGTACGGCCTGGGCCTGGCGCTGGTCAGCGAGGTGGCCGCGCAGCACGGGGGCGGGGTGTCGGTGGTGGACAGCGGGCGGCGCGGTGCCACGTTGCGGTTGCGGCTGCCCGCCACCGAGGGCATGGACAGGACCGACCATGAACGGTCCTGATCGGATGGTGCGGGTCGATCAGGTGATGGGACTACCGGTCTCGGTGGACGTCCGGTGCCCGACCGAGGACACCGTGCCCGCCGTTGCCTCGGCGTTCGCGTGGCTGCGGGAGGTCGATGCCAGGTTCAGCCCGTTCCGGGCGGACAGCGAGGTGACCCGGGCCGGCCGGGGCGAGATCCCGGCGGCCGAGTTCAGTCCCGACCTGGCCGAGGTGCTGGACCGGTGCGCCGAGTACGAGCGGCGCTCGGCGGGCGCGTTCCGGGCCCGGCTGCCCGGCCGTCCGCTCGACCCGAGCGGCCTGGTCAAGGGGTGGGCGGTGCAGCGGGCTGCCGACCTGCTGCGGTCCCGAGGAGTGCGGCACTTCTGTGTCAACGCCGGTGGCGACGTGGTGACCGGCGGCGAGCCGGAACCAGGCCGATCGTGGCTGGTCGGCGTGCGTCACCCGGACCACGCCGACCGGACGTGTGTGGTGCTCGGCCTGCGCGACGGGGCCGTCGCCACCTCCGGGTGTTACGAGCGTGGTCGCCACATTCTGGACGGCCGCACCGGCAGGCCGGCCTGCGGCCTGCTCAGCGTGACGGTGGTGGCCGAGGACCTCACCAGGGCCGACGCCACCGCGACCGCCGCTTTCGCGATGGGACCGGAGGGCATCGCGTGGGCCGCGGCACAGCCCGGCTGCCTGGTGTTCGCCGTGGACGCCGAGCGCCGGGTCCGTCGTTCGGCCGGGCTGGACGCGGTGGTCGCTCAACCCGGGGCGTGATCCAGCGCGTACTGCACCGACTGCGCGTAACCCTCCGAGGTGTAGGTGGCGCCGGACACGGTGTCGATCCGGGCCGACTGCGCGGTGAGGACCTCCTGGCGCAGGATCGGTGTGGCCAGCTCTGCCAGTCGCACGCTGCGATCGGCGGCACTCGGAGTGTGCAGCGTCCGGACGTCGGCGATCCGGCCCCGCTCGATCACGACGGCCACCTGAACCGGTCCGTAGGGTGTGCTGACGACGTCCCCGTCCACGGTCCGTCGTCCGACCGGTGCCGTACTCGGCGTGGGTGATGGCGTGGGTGATGGCGTCGTGGCACGCTGCGGGACGGTCTGCGGTGGCGTGGCAGGCGGCACTGCCGCGGGAAGCGGCTCGGCAGGGTCGGTGGCGGCCTTGGCGGCGACCACCAGTCCGACACCGGCCAGCAGCGCGGCCAGACCGACGGTCCGTCGAGGCGGGCGGGTACTCATCGCAGGCTGAACTCCTCCGTGTGCACGTTGCGGGCGGGCACGCCCAGGCGGCGCAGGGACGCCAGCACGGTGGTGGTCATGCCGTCCGGGCCGCACACGTAAACGCTGCGCAGCCGCACGTCGGGCACCAGCCGGTACAGCGACCCGGCGGTGAGCGGGTCACCTCGCAAGTCGGCCCGGCTACCGATCAGGTAGTGCACGACCAGCCCGGCGTGGCCCATGGCGTCCAGTTCGCCGCGCAGCGGCACGTCCTGCCAACTGCTGGCCCGGTGCACGAGCACCACGTCCGCGCGTTCCCGCAGCAGTTGTTCGGCCAGGGCGCGAACGGGCGCGATCCCGGAGCCGCCGGAGATCAGCAGTACCGGATCCAGGCGGCGGGCATCGGTGGTGAAGTGCCCGAACGGTCCCTCTGCCAGCACGGGCACACCACGGTGCAGGTGTGCGGCAGCGCCCGAGTGGTCACCGGAGTCCTTGATCGTGATCCG
>DASUGU010000058.1:0-5973 GCA_036273855.1 Pseudonocardiaceae bacterium | reverse complement strand
GCATCCGGCGAAGCAGTCCCGGCCCGCCCACCGACCGCGTTCCAGGATTTCCTGGACCAGCATGGGATCCCTCGGTTGAAGTCCTGGCGGGCCGTCAGCAACTGATTTCGACGCGAACAAGATCACCGACAGAGTCAAGCTGAGGTGGTGTTCTCCTACCTGGCTGAGGACGCTGCGCTCGACGACGCGGGGACGGAATACGCCCGTATCTACACGCCGATCGCGGCTTCTGTCGGCGAGCCTCTTCAGCCTGGCTGGCCGGTATCCGAGATCGAGAGGCTGGTCGGCCGGTGCGGGCTGAAGGTCGTGGACCATCCCGCACGTGCAGACCTCCAGCAGCGGTACTTCGCCGGCCGTACCGATGGGCTGCGGCCCTATACCTTCGAGACCCTGGTGGCCGCGCGGGTCACCTGAGCGAGCGCAGGCCACCTCGGCAACTTCACCGTCTGCGAGGGCCAAGCGGTGACGGTACGGCAGAGGAGTACAGCAACCTGCCTGAGGGCCCCACCGTGTCTCGCTGCCAAGCGCTTCGCCACATGCGCGAACCCGTTCGACCCGCCGTTGATTGCGGCGCTATGGCTCATTCTGGCTGCCATTCTATCTTGTCCGGGCGTCCGAGCTGCTCTGGACGCCGATCCGAACCCACCGATGGATGAAGCGGCACCTGGCTCGGCTCAGGGATGAGGTAACACGCCGACGCTTGATCCACCGAATTCGCAAGGCAACTCTGACGACGACGGCCCAGAAACGGTCAACTCAACCCTTCAAGCGCGAGGTCAGCGCCGGCTACGCCCGCAGCCTTCGACTGGATCAGACATCAAGATGCCGACCGATCCCGGCCAGCCATGGACCCAGCACGACTCCAGACGAGGCCTCCGGTAGCCGGATTGGTGACCAGGACACACCCCATTATCGGAGCTCTCGCCACATTTCAACGGACCCCTGCTGGTCCGGTTGCCGAATCTCCAGCCTTGACAATGTGACGATCGCGGGTGTGTCCCGGTCAACGCGTTGTGCCACGTCAACATCATTGATGTCGCCATACCGAAAGGAGTAGCGGGCAGGCGGAAACCGTGGCCCTAGTGCACCATGGTCTGACAGCCGTGGTATTCGTGGTCGGCGCGCCCGAGCCCGCCGCGGCGCTGGGTCTGGAATCCTTGACAACATGGAGGGGCCGCTGTGTTGACCACGAAGAGAATGGTGCTGTCGGTCGTCGCCGCTACTTTGTTGGTGGGCGGGTCCGCATCGATATCCGCCGCCGCGCCCACGATACCGTCGATGGACTGCGACATGCAGGTCCTGGCGGCCGGAAACGGCTTTCCCACCTGGTTGGCAACGCCGTCGCCGACCGGCGGTGTCACGCTGTCGCAGAACGGGACCATGTCCAGCGGGCAAGTATTCGATCTCACGGAGAGCCCGCTCATGACAGACATCTACGGGGACACGTTGCAACGGATCTTCCCTAACGTCACCCACACTTGGTACCCGGTCACCAGCGCCGGTGGCATAGAGCTCATGCAGCCGCTTGCCTGCTCGATCAACAGGTAGCAGCAGGCCGCGCCCCGGTAATATCCGACACCGCGCTATGACGGAACCATTCGATCCCACAGCGTCATACCCACGGCGAGGGCCAGGAACACAGAGGCGTAGACCACGCTGACGATCCAGCCTGGACCCAGCTCCGGTTGATCGACGTGCCACGAGCCCGACTTCGTACGGACCTGCGCGTACACCTGTGCAGTGATCAGGGCCAGCACGATGCCTGACGGCACGCTGACCTTGAGTGGGCGCAGGCGGGCCACGGCAAACCCGATCCAGCAGACCGCGACCGTAACGAGGACGCCCGCTCCGACGCCTTCGATCGCATATCCGATGTCGGCGTAGGGATCGGCGGTGGTACAGAACTCCGAAGCGCTGCACGCCGCACCCCGGGCCAGTGACACCACGTCGATCTGGTTCACGATGATGCCCAGCAACGCGCCGATAGCCGCACTGGCGGCAGCGCGGACAGCCAATTCACCGCGAAACTCCATGATCGGACCCCCAACAGTGCCGCGGACCCCCGAACCGGCCGGCAACCCGAGTGCCGCGAGACGGTCTCCGCGGGTCGTGCACAGCCAGGTCAACCTGTACCGCTCGCCTGCACGCCGAGCGCAGTTCCTTGGCGTCAGACCGCTCGCCCTGGGCCGCGCAGGGGCGCCCACAGGAGTGCGGCGGCCCTGGCGGCTCCCGGGTCCTGCTCGCCGCCAGCCCATCCCAGCAACTGCTGGTGCTACACCTGGAAGCCAGGATCGCGGCGCTGTTGTGCGCCTACCACCTCCGCTTGGTCCACGCTGATGACTCTGAACTCGTCAACGGCTCGCCGGATGACCTACGGCGGGCCGTCGAGATGTCCGGTGTGCTCACGCCCGGAGAGACCACGTACCGGCTGCTGGCCCAGCTCGGCAGTTGGATCGCCGACCCCGAGCGGCCGAGCGACTTCGTGCTGACGATGCGGGCGATGGCCGAGCTCGCCTTGTTCGCGCCCATCTTGCCCGAACTGACACAGCTGCGCGGGGAGTTCCAGCCCTCCGACCACCTTCCGCTACTGAGGTGGATCGCGCTGCTCAACCTCGACGTCGAACCCGCGCACGACCTGCGCGACGCCTTGCGCTTCCAACACGAGGCCGCGCACCGCCTCGGGTGGCCCTCGCCGCAGCAGATCGCCGCCACAGCGCAGATCCGCAAGTCGACACACAGCGGACAGCGGGACCACCTATTCGCCACCAGTCTGGTCGGCCGCCGACTCCAGCCGGGCCTGTTCGTCGACCCGCTGAGCGCCATCCGCACGTCCGGCGCACAGACCGCGGTGCGCGAGCTGATCCAATTCGCAACCATCGAGTTCGCCGACGGCCGCGTCCTCACTGCCAAGGAACCACGCCTACGCGGGCCGTACCAGCTCGAGTGGTTGTGGAACCGTTGGCTGCGGCACGCGATGATCTCCCGCGAACCCGAACTCGAACTGCCGTGGCCGTCAGGCACAGACGAACTGGCGGACCTGGCGCGATTCCTCCAGCGCCGACTGTCGGACCTGCTCGACACCGATATGCCCCCGCCACGACTGCGCGCCCGCCGGAGACGGCTCGCGCGCTGAGCACGGCAGAGTATCGGACGCGACCGGGGCCACCCGAGCTCAGGTGACTCGCCGTAGTAGACCTGCCGGTGGGTAGAGTCCAGATCCACGAAAACCATCTCGTCCGCACCCGGTAACAGCGAGACCGCCCAGCCAAGGCGATCAACGACTGACGCAGCACCGCGTTGAGTTGCTGTACGTGCCAGTGAGTGAACGCCCGCAGGAGTTGCCCAAGGTCGAGGGGCACGGACCTGCTCGAACACCACATAGGCGCCGGTATGCCGCAGCCGGTCCATATCCTCGATCGAGTCCGCGCCGGTGATCATGCCAGCCAGGAACGACATCACCCTCGCTGCCGGGTTCGCTCCCGCGCTGATGGCCGCATCGTGGATCGCCACGGCTCCGCGATGAGGCCGTTTGCTGGAGGGCGCCCTGAGGTCGCCAGGATGAAATAGGAGAACGTCGGTCACCTCACCATGGTGAACCGCCGGGCCGACATCTCGTGGCAGCCACCCGGCGTGTGCTGGTAGCTCAAATCGACTCGGTCAACGTGCCTGCAGTTGAGGAGATGTCCCGGCCGACTGCTCGCGTTCCGGCATTTGGTCCGAAGTGAGTCAACGGATCGCTGATGACATTCGTCAGGACGTGCTCTCCGGTGCCGGGAGACGTCGGGGAATAACTCCCATGGTGGTTTCGGCTGCCCGACGACGTGCGCTGCGTCTCAGGCACGCTGCAGCAACTGGATCACGTCGTCCTCGGACCTCATCTGTGTGAACACCTGTGACAGCTGAGCCATGGCCAAGGCCAACTCGGACATCTGCTCGATGTCCGTCAGCGGGGCCAGATCGTCCAGGCAGGCGCGCAGGCTTGTGAGCATGCGGAGGGCCTCGGGTTCGGTCACGTCCGCGGGGTTGAGGAGAGAGCCGTTGTTGTAGTCGACGTAGAGGCCGCGCATCTTCGTGTCGTGATCAGCGCTGGCCAGGGTGCTCAGTTCCTCGATCGCCTCGATGACCGGCTGCGTCGCCGTTCCCGCGCCTGAGCAGTAGGTCCGCGTCAGTGCCCGGCGCCCGTGAGTGGACCAGCGCGGTGTGCGCGAGGCTGGCCAGCTCGTCGCGGCCGGGATCGTCTCGCGGACTGGTGGCCGTCCTTCGCGACGAACGTCCATGTCGACCTCCATGGCGGCGGGACAATGACGTCCGACTGGCCGGACGGCCCGCAATTGGAGTTCCGCTTCTTTCGCGTCGAAAAGCCGACGCGCCTCGAGCACACCCACACAAGCCCCGCGATCGTGGATGCGCTACGAACTCGAGCCCGCCGGCGACGGCACCCGGCTTCGCGGGACGCACTTCGTCCCCGGACCCCGACGAAGCGATCCGGCGCGGTGACATGGTCGGTGGCCACTTCGGGTTCGACCGTCTGCAGGCCGCGCTCGCCGGCCGGCCGATCCCCTTCGACCTGGACGCCTTGCTACCCTGCAGCACTGGTACGCGGAGCAGAGCCCTGCAGACGCGCGTCACCGTTCCGGCGAGTCGGAGAGGTAGTACCCATGGGCGGAACCGAGGATTCAGCAGCGAACTCGGCGGCCGGTGCACCGTTGTTGACGTCGATGACCGGCAAGGCGAGTCCCGCGAAGCCAGCCGTAGGCGATCGCCCTGTCTTCGACTACATCGCGAGTCTGCCCGAGCCGCAACGGAGCATCGCGCTAGCGATCGACGACCTCGCGGCGCGGACGCTCCCGGGGCTCGAGCGGTCGGTGAAATGGGGGATGGCCTACTACGGCGTCGGCGACGGCTGGTGCTTCAGCAGCGGTGCCTTCGTCGGCCACGTCAAGCTCATGTTCATCAACGGCGCGACACTGCTCGACCCAGTGCCGCCCGTCACCCCGACCGGGATGGGCAAGGCGACCCGGGGCATCGAACTGGAAACGCTGCAGGATCTCGACGAACGACAAGCCGGACTCTGGATGAAACAGGTCACCGCAGCACCGGGAGTCGGCCGAAAGCGGCACTAGCGATATCCCTCCTGATCCCATCACTTTGAATAGCCGGTCCGACGATTGGCGATCGTAACCCTCGCTTCGCTTTTTCAAGAGCCTGTATTCGAGCCGACCCGCCCGTTGGGCGAGGGTCATTTCCGCACGCTAGGCGTTCGTCGAGCGGATCCTGCTCGACGAAGCTATCCCGTCGGTCACCCGACGGGTGGCAGCCTCGGTACTGGCGCACGTGGGCGGCACGAGTACCGACCAGTACTGGCGCATCGCAGTCGCGTGGTGCACCGCGTCGTGGCGAACCAGTCGCACCGCCGACGATGCCGCAGTGCTGGACCGCGTCGTGTACGCACTGGGCATGTCCGGCCACCTGCAACTCCTGCGTACGATCAGCCACTCCCCGCGCTGCCGACGAGCACGGTGACCGCCGCCCGCTGGTGGTTCGAACTGCCCCGACACATCCTGACCAGTGCCCGCACGTGACCCGATGCCGCGTTCCCGGGCCAGCCGGTGTCCTGCAAGTCATCGAAGCACGGATACGATCGCGGCGAACTGATCCGTGTCTTCGGCGCGATGAGCGGGTCCGTTACCGGTCGTGGAGGCGCCCGTGCAAGGGCAGGACCGATGTCCCGACGACGACACCTCACCGTAGTTCCGCCCACACGGACCGCGCGCTTGGCCCTGGTCGGCTCCGGGATACCCTGTCCCGGGAGTTTCGGCGGGAGGAGTTGGAGTAACTGGTCAGGTCAGGCAGTCGCGGGCAACCAGGGACGGCGCTCGGTGAGCATGACGAGGACGTCGAAGAAATGCTGGCCATGTTTGGCAGCGGTGGACAGGTAGCTGCGGATCGCGCAGAACTGTCTGGCTCCGGCGA
>DASUGU010000057.1:0-4285 GCA_036273855.1 Pseudonocardiaceae bacterium | reverse complement strand
ACCGTTCCGATGGAAGTTCACCCGCGAGGATCTGGCTGCCCTACTGGCCAGGATCAGCGAGCACGAACAGCAGGAAGCCGCCATCGAGGTTCCCACCGTTGCTTGATCACCCCCGAAGGACTTCCAAATCTAACCACTTAGGCTCACGCACCCGATTTGACCTGGTGGTTTTGTGGTTGTTGCTGGTCGTTGTCGGTGGTCATTCTTCGACGTATGACGGCCTGTAGACGGCCTGGATCGTCATTGTCGGCGACAGACTCGATCACAGAACGCTCCGGCCCGGTTCATCCCAGTAGGCAGCGCACGAGGACCTGCCGAGCCTTGGGCCGTGCTGCCGACCGGCGGATCCTTGCCGCCGGGGTAGCGGGTACAACCGCTGGTCATCGAAATGCGAGCGTCACTGGCCATGGTGCGTCGGAAGCCGCCGGAGATGGGTGGCGCTTGATATGAGGTGGTTGTGGTGACCTCTTAGGTGTGGACCAAGGACGCCATAATGCGCTGACCTGCGGAAATGCAACTTCCGCAGGTCGGCGCGGTTTCGTTCAGAGCCATTGAGTGCAGTTCAGGGCCGTTCCGCGCACATGTTTGCTCCCCATTTGCTCCCCGCCGTGCTCCCCGGCCGACATACGAGCGGGTCACTGGACTGCGAGACGGTGTACGCCAAGCTACCTGGACCGTCGCGAGCGATGAGTACCGGCGTTGGGGCCTTGACCTGCGTGGACGGAGTTTTCGGCACGCACACAGTCGCCGGGCGCGAGGTCGCGGTGGTCGCGCTGGTAGCCGGTGAGGCGCTCGGCCAGTGTGCCGGGACCAGGCGCCGGTGCCTGGTCGACGGACCCGCCCGCCAGTACCTGGTCCACGAACCTCGCGACCACGGCCGCTGCCGGCAGCGGGTCTCGGACCAGCCGAGCCAGCACCACCGGGCCTGGCCCGGGCGGCCGGGTTCGATGGCCAGCGTCCAGCCGACGATATCGGTCCAGGTGAGCATGAGGTCCCGATCGGGCAGCGTCGGGCTGTGCTCGGTCAGGGCGATGTAGGCGGTCGTGGTGTCGGTGACCTCGT
Organism: Pseudonocardiaceae bacterium; assembly: GCA_036273855.1. Classification (GTDB taxonomy): domain Bacteria; phylum Actinomycetota; class Actinomycetes; order Mycobacteriales; family Pseudonocardiaceae; genus DATEPR01. The sequence goes on along the minus strand of DASUGU010000057.1, from coordinate 3,223 downwards.
GGTGCGCGCCGGCGACGGACAGGCCCAGGGCACCGGCCACGGCGGCTACGTAGCCGCGCAACCCGGCCGCGGGTGGCGCAGTCACCTCGGGATGATCCGGCACCACCGGCAAGTCCGTGGCTGGGAGCGACCCGGTCGCCGGGGTCGGCGATGCCTTCGCCTGCATGCCACACCTCCTGGTTGCGCCATACGAGGCCACCAGGGTCCGGGGTGGTCGAAGCTGCGATTGTGGGGCTACCGGGGATGTCGTGGTTGTGGTTGATCGACAATCCTGCCGGGCCAATCGACAGCCCTCAAGGACAGTCTGTGTTAGGCAGGTCACTCGTCGGGGCACACGCAGCCGCGGACCAGTCCCGCTGCCACGGTAGCCGTACAGAAGCGTGCACTGATCACATCGTGCGCGGACCACGGGTGCGCGCACCCGACGCAGGCGTCCTGGGTGTCCGGGGGTTGTTCGATCCTCATGACGCCGGTTGTCGTCGGCATCGTGTCGGTCGTGGCCATATCGCCGCTTCCCTGAAAATAGCTTCGGTTCAACAGATCGAGCCGGTGACTCGCCGACCTCGCATCCAGGCCGGACACGGTTTCAGTCATTCCCAGCATCCTCGTCACCCACCCTCGAATCAAACCGAGGTCGGCGTCGCGAGAGTAGCCTCGGTGGAAATCGGTGGAAGGGATCTTGCCATGCTCGACGAGCACACCGTGTTGCCGACGGAGGTCAACCCCCTTCTGTTGGCCCGCGAGGAGATCACGTCCGCGCTGAAGTCGCACAACTCGCGCAGTACCACGCTTTGGTTCGCGTTGGATGAGGCGGCGCTCTGGCAGGATCAGGAAGCCGCCCGCTACGGCCAGGCCGACGCGGGTCCGCCCGAGCAGTGAGGGATAGCGGTGCCGACCATGGATCGTGACCTGCGGGCGTCCAACGCCGAACGGGAAAAAACCGTAGAGGCTCTGCAACAGGCACTGGGCGAGGGCCGGATCACGATGGCCGAGTTCGAAGAGCGAATCGCCACCGCCTATGCCGCGAAGACCCGCGCCGAGCTCGACGTGCTGACCGCGGACCTGCCCCGCAGCCTCTGGTAGCGAGGCAGGCCGCCAGGTCGTCATGCCGGATGGGGCACTGCGTTCTTGGTCAACCCACCGTCGACCGGGGGCCCGGCGAGGGCCGGTTCGGTGACGGTCGGGACGATCGCCGTGCGGTATCCGCCAACCAGTTCCTCGGGATTCACCGGTGCGGCGGCCACCGCCGTTTCGAGCTTGGCCTCGGGTGCCGTGGCGCGTTCGAAGAACCGCAGCAGCTCGACCGGGAAGGGCATCACGAGGGTGCTGTTCTTCTCCGCCGCGACGTCGACCACGGTCTGCAGCAACCGCAGTTGCAGCGCACCGGGCGTGTCGCTCATCGCTGCGGCGGCCTGGGCCAGCTTGCTGGATGCCTGGAACTCGCCGTCCGCGGCGATGACCCTGGCGCGACGCTCCCGCTCCGCCTCGGCCTGCCGCGACATCGAGCGCTTCATCCCTTCGGGTAGTGCGACGTCCTTCACCTCAACCCGTTCGATGTGCAGGCCCCACGGCCCCTCGGTCGGCGTGTCGATGACGGCCTGCAGCTCGGCGTTGATCTGGTCCCGGTCGGACAACAGCGTGTCCAGGTCGGCGCGGCCGATGATCGACCGCAACGAGGTCTGGGCGACCTGGGACACGGCCGTGGGATAGTGCTGGACGTTGATGACAGCCTTGACCGGGTCGATGACCCGGTAGTAGACGACCGCGTCGACGGTCAGGGTCACGTTGTCCCGGGTGATGGCTCCCTGGGCGGGAATGCCCATCACGATGGTCTGCATGGACACCTTGCGCATCCGGTCGGCGAACGGCATGAGCAGCCGCAGGCCGGGTTGGCGGATCTCGGGCAGCAGCCGGCCGAAGCGCAGCACGATGCCCTTTTCGTATTGCTGGACGAGCCGAACACTGGTGCCCAGCAGGATGAGCAGGACGACGAGGATGGGAATGAGGATGGCAGCGGTCATCATGGTGTCCCTGGTGGTGGGGTGAGGTAGGGGTGGGCCGAGCGCGACGGGATTAGGCGCGGCCGTCCGCGGCCGGGTCGTCGGACACCAGTCGCAGTCGGGGTACCCGCCTGTCCGGCACGATGTCGCCCGCGGCCAGGATCTCCACGGGACGATCGGGGTTGTCGCTCCGCGAGGCGGTCATCATGGCGCGGTGGGCCGGGTTGCCCGGTGCCTCCGGCGGGATCACCAGCAGAGTGAGATGGCGGCCGTCCGAATCGGACAAGTGCACGGTGTAGGGGTCGGATCCGCGAGATCCGGCCAGCGATACCGGCCTGCCCGCGACTATGAGCTGCGGGGGCACGCTCTGCCATGCCTCGGGCGCGAACGTGATCATCGTGACTACGCCCAGTTGGGGAGCGAGCTCGGCCAGCAGGACGGGCAGTTCCACGGACAGGTCCCGAGAACGCGGCCACCATCCACCGTCGACGTAACCGGTTGGGGACGTGGCGGCGGCCAACCGCAGCCGCAGGCCTTGCCGTGGCCGGCCGGCGGTGAGGTCGCCGGCTGGGCGGAGGGATGTGTGTGCGGGACCGACGGCATGTCGGTGCTCCCGTCTCCGGTCGACCAGCGACCGACCTATTGCGCGCCGAGGACGGCGTCGGCTTGGCTGCCGACGTGCGAGGGACTCTCGGTGCTCCCGACGGTACACCCCGACCGTGAGGCCGACTGGTAATCCGGTGGTCGTGGTGAAGTCCGCGCGGTGGTCGTGTCGGCGGCTGCCGAGGCTGTACGCTGGACGCAGTCACGGGTACCGCCGTGACGTGGCAGATCCCGGACCTCGATGTGCCGCCCACGCTACATCGGAGGATCGGATGACCACGGCCCAACCCGCGCCCGCCCCTGCCCAAGTTGGCAGTGACTACGCGGAGCTCTCCCGGACCATCCGCGACGCGGGACTCCTCCGGCGGCGTTACGGTTACTATCTGCTCACCATCGGCCTGACGGTCACCGCGTTCGCAGCGGCATGGGTGGTGTTCGGCTTCCTCGGCAACTCGTGGTGGCAACTGTTCGTCGCCGGGTTCCTGGCTCTGGTCTGCACGCACCTGTCGTTCATCGGCCACGACGCGGGGCACAAGCAGATCTTCCGTGGTCGCCGGGCCAATGATGTGGTCGGCCTGGTGCACGGCGGGCTGGTGGGCCTGAGCTATGGCTGGTGGGTG